>NZ_JBHTFN010000065.1:119367-764337 GCF_042666195.1 Bradyrhizobium sp. GCM10028915 | reverse complement strand
CGCTCATCGCCTGCGCCCGCAAGCTCCTGATCTACGCCAATACTGTCGTGCAACGGGGCACGCCCTGGATCGAAAAAGCCGCCTAGCCTTTAATGGTTGCTACGGTTTATCGCCTTTTTCCAGCTTCTCCGCGCAAGAAGCCGCCTGCCGCCCATCACATGATCGCAAACGTTGAATTATCAACGTGCGAGACATTCAAGGCATGAGCGACAAGGCCGTCATCACCTGCGCGCTGAACGGCGTGCTCACCGACCCGAAGCAGCACAACGTGCCTGTCACGCCCGAGCAGATGGCGCGCGAGGCCAAGGCTGCGTTCGATGCCGGCGCGTCCATCATGCACATCCATCTGCGTCAGCAGGCGCCGGACAAGGGGCATCTGCCGTCCTGGGAGGTCAGCGTCAGCAAGGAGATCCAGCAGGCGATTCGCGAAGCCTGCCCTGGCGTGATCATCAATCACACCTCCGGCGTCTCCGGGCCGAACTACAACGGTGCGCTGGATTGTATCCGCGAGACCAGGCCGGAGATCGCGGCCTGCAATGCCGGCTCGCTAAATTACCTGAAGGTGAAGGCCGACAACAGCTGGGCCTGGCCGCCGATGATGTTCGACAATGCGGTCGAGAAGGTGAAGGACTATCTCGACGTCATGAACGCGGTCGGTACCATCCCCGAATTCGAATGTTTTGACGTCGGCATCGTCCGCTGCGTCGGCATGTACCGCCAGGTCGGCATGTACAAGGGCCCGCTCGAGTATAACTTTGTGATGGGCGTCGCCTCCGGCATGCCGTCGGATCCCGATCTGCTGCCGATCCTGATCAAGCTGAAGCGTCCCGAGGCGCAATTTCAGGTCACCGCGATAGGCCGCGAAGAAATCTGGCCGCTGCACCAGCGCTGTGCGGAGCTCGGCGGTCATCTGCGCACCGGTCTCGAAGATGCCTTCTATCTCGCCGACGGCAAGAAGGTAACGTCGAACGGCCAGCTGATCGACGCCATCGCCGTCTGCGCCCGCCGTGCCGGCCGCGAGATCGCGAGCCCGGCGGAAGCGCGAAAGATTTTTGGGACGAATAGGTAAATTATCGCCTCAACCGTCATTGCGAGCGAAGCGAAGCAATCCAGAATCTTTCCATGGATGCGCCTGGATTGCTTCGTCGCTTTGCTCCTCGCAATGACGAGCAGGATTGAGTTATGTCCATTCTCGAAAACACGATTTCTCCCGGCAGTGCCGCCTATCGCGCCAACCGCGACGGCATGCTTGGCCTGATCGACCGCATGCGCGCGCTGGAAGAGCGCACGCGTGCGGCATCAGCCGCGGCGAAAGACCGCTTCCACAAGCGCGGCCAGCTGTTGCCGCGCGAGCGCGTCGCGCTGGTGCTCGATCCCGGCGCGCCCTTCATCGAGCTGTCCACGCTCGCCGGCTACATGTTCGACGTATCTGATCCGGACAAGAGCGTCCCCGGCGGCGGCGTCATCGCCGGCATCGGTTTCGTCTCGGGCATCCGTTGCATGGTCAGCGCCAACGATTCCGGCATCGATGCCGGCGCGCTTCAGCCCTACGGCCTCGACAAGACGATACGCGTGCAGGAGCTCGCGCTGGAGAACAAGCTGCCTTACGTCCAGCTGGTCGAAAGCGCCGGCGCCAATCTCCTGCGCTACCGCGTCGAAGACTTTGTCCGCGGCGGCAACATCTTCCGCAATCTCGCGCGACTCTCCGCAGCGGGCCTGCCCGTCGTGACCGTAACCCATGGCTCCTCGACCGCCGGCGGCGCCTATCAGACCGGCCTGTCCGACTACATCGTCATGGTCCGTGGCCGCACCCGCGCCTTCCTCGCCGGGCCGCCGCTGCTGAAGGCCGCCACCGGCGAGATCGCGACCGAAGAGGAGCTTGGCGGCGCCGAGATGCACACGCAGGTGTCGGGACTTGGCGACTACCTCGCCGAGGATGACCGCGACGCCCTGCGCATCGCGCGCGAGATCATGGCGGCGCTGGAATGGGAACGGCCGGGCAGGGCGAGCGCGGAATATAAGCCGCCGCGCTACGATCAAGACGAACTGCTCGGCATTATGCCGATGGACCACAAGCGCTCCGTGGACATGAAGCAGGTGATCGCACGTATCGTCGATGATTCCAACTTCACCGAGATGGCGCCGAACTACGGCCCGGCCACCGTCTGCGGCCATGCCCGCATCGAGGGCCAGACCATCGGCATCATCACCAACAACGGTCCGCTCGATCCGGCCGGTGCCAACAAGGCGACGCATTTCATCCAGGCGTGCTGCCAAACCCGAACGCCGCTGCTCTATCTGAACAACACCACCGGCTACATGGTCGGCAAAGCTTACGAAGAAGCCGGCATGATCAAGCATGGCTCCAAGATGATCCAGGCGGTGACGTCGGCGACAGTGCCGCAGATCACCATCTATTGCGGCGCCTCGTTCGGCGCCGGCAATTACGGCATGTGCGGGCGCGGCTTCCATCCGCGCTTCTGCTTCTCCTGGCCCAACGCCAAGACTGCCGTGATGGGCGGTGAGCAGGCCGCCGAGACCATGGCGATCGTCACCGAAGCCGCAGCCGCGCGTCGCGGCAAGCCGGTCGAAAAAGAAAAGCTCGATGGCATGAAGGCGCAGATCGTCGGCGTGTTCGACGGCCAGATGGACGTGTTCTCGACCAGCGCGCGCGTGCTCGACGACGGCGTGATCGATCCGCGCGACACCCGCGCGGTGCTGTCCGAAGTGCTCGCGACCTGTCGTGAAGGTGACGCGCGGAGCCCACAGCGCATGCAATTCTCGGTGGCCCGCCCATGAGGAACGGATCAGTGCAGCACCGGCCGTTCTTCAAGGTCCTGATCGCCAATCGCGGCGAGATCGCACTGCGGGTGATGCGCAGCGCGCGGAAGCTCGGCCTCGGCGTCGTCGCGGTCTATTCGGATGCGGATAGGGATGCGCTTCATGTGCAACAGGCCGACCAGGCCGTGCGAGTCGGCGAAGCGCTGCCGGCGCAGTCCTATCTCAACATCGCCGCGATCATAGCGGCCGCAAAGGCCAGCGGCGCGGATGCCGTTCATCCCGGCTATGGCTTCCTCGCCGAGAACGAGGAGTTTGCGCAAGCCTGCAAGGATGCCGGCCTCGTCTTCATCGGCCCGTCGCCGCAGGCGATCGAGACAATGGGCAACAAGGCCGGTGCCAAGGAGATCATGAAAAAGGCCGGCGTGCCCGTCGTGCCCGGCTATCAGGGCGCCGATCAGGGCGATGAAGTCATGCTCGCGGAGGCGAGAGAGATCGGCTTTCCCGTGATGATCAAGGCGGTCGCCGGCGGCGGTGGACGCGGGATGCGGCTCGTTGCGGATGCCAATTCGTTCCCCGAGGCACTGCGTAGCGCGCGGTCCGAGGCGAAGGCGGCGTTTGGCGATCCGACGGTGATCCTCGAACGCGCCATCCAGAATCCCCGTCACATCGAAATTCAGGTGTTCGGCGACAGCCATGGCAACGCCATCCATCTTGGCGAGCGCGACTGCTCGGTGCAGCGGCGGCACCAGAAACTAATCGAGGAGGCGCCGTCGACCGCAGTCACGCCCGACCTGCGTGCGAAGATGGGCGAGGTCGCGGTCGCCGCGGTGAAGGCGTTGCGTTACGAGGGCGCCGGCACGCTCGAATTTCTGCTCGATGCGAGCGGCGGATTCTACTTCATGGAGATGAATACGCGTCTCCAGGTCGAGCATCCCGTCACCGAGGCCATCACCGGGCTCGATCTCGTCGAATTGCAGCTGCGCGTCGCGCGCGGCGAGTCGCTGCCGGTCAAGCAGCAGGACATTCGCTTCACAGGCCACGCCATCGAGGTGCGGCTGTGCTCGGAGGACGCCGCGCAGGATTTCATGCCGCAGTCCGGGCGCATGGCGCGCTGGCAGGTGCCGGATGGCATCCGCGTCGAACATGCGCTGCAATCGGGCTCCGAGATTCCGCCGTTCTACGATTCCATGATCGCGAAGGTGATCGGCCATGGCGCGACCCGCGAGGAGGCGAGGGGGCGGCTGATCGTCGGCCTGGAGCAACTGACCGGATTTGGTGTGACTACCAATCAGACTTTCCTGATGTCATGCCTGCGTCATCCCGGCTTCGCCAAAGGCGAGGCGACCACGGCGTTCATTGGTGCCCATCGCGACGAGCTGCTGGCGCCGCGCGCGGACGCCGCATTCGACATGGCCTTGGCCGGCCTGCTGCTCTACGTCACGAACCCCCAGGCACCGTCGTGGCGCCGCGGACGGAGCCTCGCGGCAACGTTCCCGCTGCCGGCGAAAATCGAGATCGCAGGCCAGGCGCTTGAGCTAGAAGTCTGGCGCGAGCGCGATGGCAGCTACATTGTTGCCAGGGACGGCCGGCAAGACAAGTTCGAGATCGACCAACTCGATCTCGACGTGATCCGCTTCCGCCATGACGGCGTGATGGACAGTGCCAAATTCCTGCGCGACGGCGACCGGCTCCACCTCCAGCGCCGCGGCATCCCGCTCGCGGCGACCGATCTCACCCTCGCCGCGCCGAAGGCGGCCGCAAGCAACGGAGACGGCAAGGTTCGCGCTGCCATGAACGGCCGCGTCGTTGCCGTCCTGGTCAAGCCGGGCGACCGCGTCACTGCCGGCCAGCCGGTGATGACGCTGGAAGCGATGAAGATGGAGCATGTCCACAAGGCCGGCATCGACGGCGTCGTCGCCGCGATCAACGTCGCCGAGGGCGAGCAGGTGACAACGGGCCGGATCGTGGCGGAGATCGGGGCTGAGTAGGGCGGCAAGCTCAACTCGTCGCCCCGGCGAAGGCCGGGACGACAGCGGAGCTACTGGCTCCGCCCCGTTCCGCCATTGAGCAAACACGCCACCTGGTGCCCGTCCCCCGCGTCCACCAACGCCGGTCGTTCCGTCCTGCATCGCTCCATCGCATACCGGCAGCGGGTGTGAAACGCACAGCCCGGCGGCGGATTGACCGGGCTTGGCACGTCGCCGTCGACCAGCGGCACGAGCTTTTTGGCGAGCGGGTTGGCGACCGGTACCGAGGCGAGCAGGGCCTGCGTGTAGGGATGGCGCGGATTGCGGAACAGCTCGTCCTTGTCCGCGATCTCGACGATGCGACCGAGATACATCACGGCGACGCGGTGACTGATATGGGCGACCACGGCGAGGTCATGCGCGATGAAGAGGTAGGAGAAGCCGTGCTGCCGTTGCAGATCGATCAGGAGATTGATCACCTGCGCCTGGATCGAGACATCGAGCGCGGAGACCGGCTCGTCGCAGACGATCAGGCGGGGCCCGAGCGCCAGCGCGCGGGCGATGCAGATGCGCTGGCGCTGGCCGCCGGAGAATTGATGCGGGAAGTTGCGCATCTGGTCGGGCCGCAAGCCAACCTGCTCGAACAGCTGTGCGGTACGTGCCTCCAGCGCTTTGCCGGTCGCGAGCCCGTGCACGAACAGCGGCTCGCCCACGATGTCTCCGGCAGTCATGCGCGGGTTGAGCGAGGCGAAAGGATCCTGGAATACGATCTGCATCGAACGACGGTGTGGCCGCAGCGCGGACTTGGAGAGATGCGTGATGTCCTCGCCTTCGAGGCGAATCTGGCCCGAGGTCGGCTCGACCAGCCGCAGCACGCTGCGCGCCACCGTCGACTTGCCGCAGCCGGATTCGCCGACAAGGCCCAGCGTCTCCCCGACCCCAACCGAAAACGAGACGCCGTCGACCGCATGCACTGTGCCGATTTGTCGGCGCAACACGCCGGCGCGCACCGGATAGTGCTTCTTGAGTTCGGTGACTTCGAGCAGTGCGTCGGTCATGCCACCTCCGCCACTTCGGCTGCGCGCCAGCAGGCCGCGAGATGGCCGCCGCCCCAATCGATGAGCGGCGGATATTCGGCCTCGCAGCGCTTGATCGCGAGCTTGCAGCGTGGCGCGAACGCGCAACCTTTGGGCAGCCCCACCAGCGACGGCACGGTGCCGGGAATTTCGTTCAACCGTGCCGGCGCGGCAACGCCGGGCGCCGGCACCGCCGGGATCGATGCCATCAATCCGCGCGTGTAGGGGTGCTTTGGCGCGGCGAACAGCGCCTCGACGCTCGCTTCCTCGACCTTGCGTCCCGCATACATCACGATGACGCGTTGCGCGGTCTGCGCGACGACGCCGAGATCATGCGTGATCAGCACGAGCCCGGTGCCGAGCTCTTTCTGAAGGTCTAGGATCAGCGCCAGAATCTGCGCCTGGATGGTGACGTCGAGCGCGGTCGTGGGCTCGTCCGCGATCAGCAGCACCGGCCGGCACGCCAGCGCCATCGCGATCATGGCGCGCTGGCGCATGCCGCCGGACAGCTGATGCGGATATTCCCGCGCGCGCCGAGCCGGCTCGGGGATGCGCACCAGGCGCAGCATCTCGATTGCGATGCCCCGGGCCTCTTTGCTCGACATGTTCCGGTGCAGCCGCACGGTCTCGACGATCTGGTCGCCGATCCGCATCACCGGATTGAGCGAGGTCATCGGCTCCTGGAAGATCATCGAGATGCGGTTGCCCCTGACGGCACGCATCTCTGCTTCGTCCAGCGTCAGAAGGTCGGTGCCTTCGAGCGTGACGGAGCCGCCGACGATGCGGCCGGGTGGATCCGGCACCAGCCGCATCAGCGATAGTGCAGTGACGCTCTTGCCGCAGCCGGATTCGCCGACGATCGCCAGCGTCTCGCCGCGCTTCACCGTGAAGGAAACATCATCGACGGCCTTGAACAGACCGGAGTTGGTGAAGAACACCGTCTTCAGGTTCTTCACCTCGATCACGAGATCGGAGTTCTCAGCCATCAGCCGCGCTGCCGGGGATCGAGGATGTCGCGCAAGGCGTCACCGAACAGATTGGCGCCGAACACCGCGAGGCTGATGGCGATGCCCGGGAAGATCACCAGCCATGGCGCCGTGCGGACATATTCGGCGGCGGATTCAGAGAGCATGCGCCCCCACGACGGGTACGGCTCGGGAATGCCGAGGCCGAGGAAGGAGAGCGAGGCTTCCGTGAGGATAGTCGAGCCGAGCTGGGCCGTCGCAAGCACGATCAGCGGCGCCAGCGTATTCGGCAGCACGTGACGGAGCGCAATGCGTACCTCGCTCATGCCGATCGACTTGGCGGCCTCGATGAATGGCAGCTCGCGCAGCGCCAGCGTGTTGGCGCGGATGACGCGCGAGACGGTCGGGATCAGCGGAATGGCGATCGCAATGATGACGTTCGGCAAGGACGGCCCAAGCGCCGCGGTCATGATCAGGGCCAGCACCAGCAGCGGCAGCGCCTGGAGGACATCGGAGACGCGCTGGAACACGAGATCGACCCAGCCGGAGAGATAGCCGGAGGTGAGGCCGACGATCACGCCGATGCTGCCGCCGAGCGCCGTCGAGCCGATGCCGACCGCGAGCGAGATCCGCGCGCCATGAATGATGCGGCTGAAGACATCGCGGCCGAAGGAATCCGTGCCCATCCAGTGTGCCAGGCTTGGACGCGCCAGTGCCCGAGCGGCATCGATCGTCAGCGGATCGTAACGCGCGATGAAGTCGGCGAAGATCGCGGTGAACACGAACAGGGTCATGATGACGAGCCCGGCCGCGCCCAGCACATGCCGCTGCGCCAAAAACAGCACGCGCCGCCAGCCGACGGTCGCGTGCGCCCCGGCGCGCCTCAGTTCAACGTCATAGTCGATCGCAGCCAACAGGTTCTCCTAATCCGTGTACCGGATACGCGGGTCGAACACCGCGTACAGCATGTCCACGATGAAATTCGCGCTCACCACGACGATGGCAATCAGCATCACCAGGTTCTGCACGATCGGATAATCGCGCCAGCGAATCGCCTCGACCAGGAAGCGCGCGACGCCGGGGATGTTGAACACCGTCTCCGTCACGATGAGGCCGCCGATCAGGAACGCCGCTTCGATGCCAATCACGGTGATGACGGGCAGAATCGCATTCTTCAGCGCATGCTGATAGTTCACAGCGGCGTCCGATGCGCCCTTGGCACGCGCGGTGCGGATATAGTCCTGCCGCAGCACCTCCAGCATCGAGGATCGCGTGATGCGCATGGTCAGTGCCGCGCTGCGGAAGCCGACGGCTGCGGCGGGCACGGCATAGGTCGCAAACGCTTCCAGCCAAGTCGCTGGATTCGGGTTGAAGATCGGCATCTGGTTGAACATCGCCACCGAGGCGGTGAGGATGAGCAGGCCAAGCCAGAACGAAGGCAGCGACAATCCGCTGAGGCTCACCACACGCAATGCGTAGTCGAGCCTCGTTCCCTGCTTCACCGCGCTGATCACGCCAAGGGGGATGCCGATCGAGGTCGAGAACAACAGCGCCAGGCCAGCGAGCCGTGCGGTGATCGGGATCCGTGGCAGGATCTCCTGGAGCGCCGGCTTCTCGGAGACGTAGGAGTAGCCAAAATCGCCGCGCAGGAAGCCGCTGATCCAGTGCCAATATTGCACCACCAGCGGCTGGTCGATGCCGAGCTCCTTCTCCAGATTGGCCTTGTCGGCGGGGTCCACATAGCCCGCGGCGGCGAACAGGATGTCGACGATATTCCCGGGGACGATGCGCAGCAGGAAGAAGATGACGATCGAGATCCCGAACAGGGTCAGGAGCATCAGCAACAGGCGCCGCACCAGATAGGCAAACATGCATCGCCTCCCGTCGAACCCGTCAGCCGCCCGCGCTACTTGTCCATCCAGACGTCCTCGTAGCGATAGCCATTGTAGGAGCTGTTCGACATCACCGTCACGCCCTTGACGTAAGGTTGCCAGCAGCTGCCGGTACGTGCGTGGAAGATGATCGGGCGGGCGACGTCCTCCTGCAGCTTCTTGTCGATGTCCCACACCAGCTTCTTGCGGTTGTTAATGTCGGTCTCCTGGGACTGCACGTCGAACAGCTTTTCGATCTCCTTGTTGCAGTAATTGGTGTAGTTGCGCTCGGAGCCGCAGGAATAGTTCTCGTAGAAGGACTGGTCGGGGTCGTCGACGGCATTGCCGGTCAAATTGAGCCCGAGCATGTAATCCTTCCGCGCGATCTTCGGGAACCAGTTTGCGGTCTCGACCACGTCGACCTCGCCGTCGATATAGATGCTCTTGAGCTGATCGATCAGGATCACCGCAGGATCGCGGTAGACCGGAATGTTGCGGGTCGAGACCTTGACGGCGAGATGCTTATCCGGCCCATAGCCGGCCTTCTGCATCAGCTTTTTTGCTTCCTCACGGTTGGCGTTGATGTCGGGGCCGTAGCCCGGAATGGTCTCGAGCATCTCCTTCGGCATCCCCCACAGCCCATTCGGCGGCGGCAGCAGGGTGCCGCCGATGTCACCCTGGCCCTCGAACAAGATCGAGATGAAGGCCTTTCGGTCGAGCGACAGCGCCATGGCGCGACGGATGTCGATATTGTCGAACGGCGGCGCGGACGAATTGACGATGATGTTGGTGGCGACATTGTTGGGCTCGACCACGCAGACCGCGTTCGGCGCCTGCGATTTGACGTCCTTGAGCAGCGGGATGCTCACCTCGGTCGGGAAGGTCATGTCGAACTTGCCGGCGACGAACGCGAGGATCGCGGTGGAGCGGTTCGGGATGATGGTGAACTCGATGCCGTCGAGATAGGGCCGGCCCTTGCGCCAATAGTCGGGATTGCGGGTCAGCTTGATCGATTCATTGGCCTTGAACTCGACGAACTTGAACGGCCCGGTGCCGATCGGGTGCGTGCGCATGTCGCCGGGCGAGACGTGGCAGGGATAGACCGGCGTGTAGCCCGAGGCGAGCAGCGCCAGCAGCGAAGGCTGTGGCCGCTTCAGATTGAAGGAGACCTCGAGATCGCCGTTGGTGGAGACGTCGTTGACCTGTTCGTACCAGCTCTTGCGCGGGTTCTGCCGGAACTTCTGCTGCGACTTGCCCATCAGCATGTCGAAGGTGCATTTGACGTCCGCCGAGGTGAACGGCTTGCCGTCGTGCCACTTCACGCCCTGGCGTAGCTTGAAGGTCAGCGTCTTGTTGTCGTTGACCCAGGCCCAGCTCTCGGCGAGCTCGGGCACGATGGTGTCTATGCTGTTCTGCGCCACGTCCTGCTTGTAGATGACGAGGTTGTTGAACACCGGCATGAAGGGAACGTTGAGCGAGTAGGTCGCGCCTTCGTGGATCGAGGCATTGCCGGGACTGTCGCGGTGGTACATCCGCAAAATGCCGCCCTGCTTGGGCTCGCTGGCGAGTGCAACGCTCGAAAACGCAAGCAAAGATAGCGCCGCCGTCGCGGCGAGCGCCCGTACGCTCCGCATCCTCGTCCTCCCTGGACATCGGCCTTTTGCGGCCTGTTTGTCCCGACGATAGCGGCGCGTGCGCGGTGAGGCAACCGTCAAGGTCCGCTACTCTCTTGGCAATTCGGACGACGGAAGGCCGCAGGGGTTTCTCTCACGATGAGAGGGAAGTTTCTCCGGCGACAGCGGCCCTTCACACAATCCTTGACGCCTTGTTCCCCCAATACCGGTCCCGCAGCAGCCGCTTGTACAGCTTCCCCGTCGGCAGCCGCGGCAACTCCTTCTCGAAATCGACCGAGCGCGGCACCTTTTGCCGCGACAGCGACGCCCCGCAGAACGCGATCAGCTCCTCGGCGAGCGCCTCGCCCGGCACGGCCCCGGGCATCGGCTGCACCACCGCCTTCACCTCTTCGCCGAGATCGGAATTGGGCACGCCGAACACCGCGGCGTCCGCAACCTTCGGATGGGTGATCAACAGATTCTCGCACTCCTGCGGATAAATGTTCACGCCGCCGGAGATGATCATGAAGGTCGCGCGGTCCGTTAAATAGAGGAAGCGATCCTCGTCGACATAGCCGACGTCGCCGACCGTGCTCATGCTGCCGTCGGTCGAGCGCGCTTCCTTGGTCTTCTCGGGATCGTTGAAATATTCGAACGGTGAGGCCGTCTTGAACCAGACCTGTCCTGGCGTGCCGGTGGGGCATGGCTTCATGGTCTCATCGAGAATATGGAGGTCGCCGAGCAGCACCTTGCCGACGGTGCCGCGGTGGGCGAGCCATTCCGCGCTGTCGCAGGCGGTGAAGCCAAGGCCCTCGGTGGCGCCGTAGTATTCGTGGATGATCGGTCCCCACCATTTGATCATGTCATCCTTGACCTGCGCCGGGCAGGGCGCGGCGGCATGGATCGCGATCTCGAGCGAGGAGAGGTCGTAGCGCGCGCGCACCTCCTCCGGCAGCTTGAGCATGCGCGAGAACATCGTCGGCACGAGCTGGGTGTGGGTGATACCCCATTGCTCGACGAGCTGGAGGTAACGCTCGGGATCGAAATTCTCCATGATGATCGCGGTGCCGCCCATGCGGATCGTGAGGTTCACGGCGGCCTGCGGCGCCGAATGATAGAGCGGCGCCGGCGACAGGTAGATCATGCCCTCGCGGTAGTGCCAAAGCTTTGTCAGGAAATCGAACAACGGCAGATTGTGTTTCGGCGGCTCCTCCGGAAGCGGCCGCAGAATCCCTTTTGGCCGTCCCGTCGTGCCCGATGAATACAGCATGGCGGTGCCGAGCCATTCATCCGGGATCGGCGTCTTCGGCAGGTCGGCGGTTACCTCAGTGAGGCCGACGATGCGCTCGCTCTCGCCCGAGCCGTCGGCGACGATGCACAGCTTGATGTCGGGGCAGACCTTGATCGCCTCGCGGGCGATATCGAGCTTCGCAACCGACGTGATCAGGATTTTCGACTGGCTGTTGACCAGGAGATAGGCGAGCTCGCCCGGCGTCAGGAACGAGTTGATGCAGGTGTAGTAGAGGCCGGAGCGCTCGCCCGCGCCGCAGGCTTCGAGGTAGCGGGAATTGTTCTCCATGAAGATCGAGTAGTGGTCGAGCCGCTTCAGGCCATACTTGCGGAACAGGTGCGCCAGCCGATTGCTGCGCGCATCGAGCTCGCGATAGGTGACGGCCTCGCCGGTCGTCGCCATGATGAAGGCGGGCTGGAGTGGGCGCAGGCGGGCATGCTGACCTGGGTACATCAGTCCTCCGGCTTTGGATCATGCGGCAAGAAGCAGGATTTCGCGCACTTGAGCGGGGCTGTCGATCTTGCGCGGGTTGCGCGGGATCCAGTTCGTGCGCATCGCAGCGTCCGCGATGGCGTCGAAATGCTCCGGCGAGACGCGCACATCGGCGAGGCTGCGCGGCATGCCGAGCGAGCGGATGAAGGCATCGAGCACATCGGCTGCCGCGCGGCCGGGAAAGCCCATTGCGGCCGCGACGATCATCTGGCGCTCGGCATTGTCGCGCGCATTCCAGCGCATCACGGCCGGCAGCATGACGCAGGAGGTGTAGCCATGCGGTACGTCGAAGGCTGCGCCCAGCACGTAACCGATGCCGTGGCTCGCGCCCATCGGCACGCCAGCGGCGAGCGCGCCCATCGACAGCCAGGTGCCGATCTGCGCATCCATTCGCGCGTCGAGGTCAGCAGGGTCAGCCTTCACCCGTGGCAGCGCGTCGGCGAGCATGGCGAGGCCCTTCACCGATTGCGCGTCGGCATAGGGGTGCGTCTCGCGCGAGCAGATCGCCTCGACGCAATGATCGATGGCGCGGATGCCGGTCGAGAGGAATAGCCATTCCGGCGTGTGCACGGTGATGGCGGGATCGAGGATGGTCGCGCGCGGAACGCTGAGCGGATGCCGTAGCATCTGTTTCACATGGGCGGTGCGGTCGGTGACGCCTGCGATCGAGCTGAACTCGCCGCCGGCGATCGTGGTCGGCACGCTGATCTGACGCACGGTCGGCGCCGTCATCTCGGGCGCGACGCCCTTGTGCACGCGGATACGCTCGATGCCGTCGACATCGTCGATGCCGTTGGCGAGGCAGAGCTGCACCGCCTTGGCGCCGTCGGTGATCGAGCCGCCGCCCACGGTGACGATCAGGTCGGCGCCCGCTTCGCGCGCCGCATTGGTGGCGGCGATCACCGCCTCGCGCGGGGTGTGCGCCGGCATGGCATCGAAGACGCCCGCGCAATTTGTGCCCAGGGCTTGTTTGATCTTGGCGATTTCGTCGGTCTGCCGGTTGAGCGTGCCCGAGACCATCAGGAAGGCGCGGCGCGTCCCCAGCCGGTCCATCTGGGCGACCACGGCCTCGGCCGCGGGGTGGCCGAACACGACTTCCTCGATCGCGCCGTAAACGACACGTCCCTGGTGCACGCCTGTCCTCCCCGGACAATTCGTCTTGTTTTATGAGGAGCAATCTAGCCGAGCCGGCTCCGCCCGTCATGTGCAAAGACGCTGACGCACTCTCCGCTTGCTCTCCCGGCTCACGGGGAGAGGCGAACAAGCCCTGTCAACCCGTCATCCGGTCAGGGCATTCCTCCGAGCATTGCCTGCGCTTTGGTCTTGAAGAGTTCATCATTGCCACCCATCTTGTGGCGCCCGCGGGTACAGGCGTACCCTGCTTTTTCCGCGGCTTTGATGCGAGGACCTGGGATGACTGGACCGGACGGAAGCGAGCAATTTGTCAAAACGCACGATTTCGTTTCGCCTCGGCCTTACGCCATCGTCGGCCTTCTCGCCGCGGCGTTCGTGCTCACCGGTTGCGGCCAGCCGGCCTCGCAAGCGAGCGCTCCCCCGCCGGCGCCGGTAACCGTCGCCCAGCCGGTCAAGCGCACCGTCACCGATTGGGACGAGTTCACCGGCCGCTTCGAGGCGATGGAGGAGGTGCAGGTCCGCCCGCGCGTCGGCGGGTTCGTCAACTCTGTCGAATTCCAGGATGGCGCCATCGTGCGTCAGGGCGATCTGCTCTATGTCATCGACCCACGTCCGTTCGAGGCGGTGGCCACGCAGGCGGAGGGGCAGCTTTCCGATGCGCGTGCCAAGGTGGAGCTTGCAAAGCGGGAGCTCGATCGCGGTTTGAGCCTGGTGCAGACCAGCGCCGTCTCCGAGCAGGTGGTCGATCAGCGCCGTCAGGCCTTGCAGGCCGCGCACGCTGCCGAAACACAGGCCGAGGGTGCGCTCAAAGTCGCCAAGCTCAATATCGAATTCACGCATGTGACGGCGCCGCTGACCGGCCGCGTCAGCCGCCACCTTGTCAGCCCTGGCAATCTCGTGCAGGGCAGCGATACCGGAACGTCGACGCTGCTCACCTCGATCGTGACGCTCGACCCGATCTATATCTATTTCGACATGGATGAGGCGACCTTCATCAAATACAGCAAGCTGTGGTTCGAAGGCCGCCGCCCGAGTTCGCGCGATACGGCGAACCCGGTGCAGGTGACGCTCGCCGGCGAGACGAAACCATCCCGTGAAGGCAGCATCAATTTCCTCGACAACCGCCTCGATGTCTCCACCGGCACGCTGCGCAGCCGCGCCGTGGTCAAGAACACCGATCTTTCGATCCTGCCCGGTCAGTTCGGGCGTATCAGACTGATCGGCAGCGCGCCCTATGAAGCGCTGCTGATCCCCGACGTTGCGGTCGCAACTGACCAGTCCCGCAAGATCGTGTTCGTGGTCAAGCCGGACGACACCGTCGAGGCGCGTCCCGTGACGCTCGGACCGCTCGACGAGGGCCTGCGCGTGATCCGCGAGGGATTGAAGGCGGACGACCGCGTCATCGTCAACGGCATCCAGCGCGCCCGCGTCGGTGCCAAGGTCGCACCGCAGACGGCACCAGCGCCCGCCGGTGGCAAATCATGAATCTTGGCCGTCTCTCCATCAACCAGCCCATCCTGGCGATGGTGCTGTCGATCGTGCTGCTGATCGTCGGCGCGCTCGCGTACACCACGCTGCCAGTATCCGAATATCCGCAGGTGGTGCCGCCGACCGTCGTCGTCACCACGCAATATCCCGGCGCCTCCGCGCAGACCGTGTCCGACACGGTTGCAGCGCCCATCGAGCAGGAGATCAACGGTGTCGAGGACATGCTGTATCTTTACAGCCAGGCGACCTCGAACGGCCAGCTCACCATCACCGTCACTTTCAAGCTCGGCACCGATCTCGACAAGGCCCAGGTGCTGGTGCAGAACCGCGTCGCGATCGCGCAGCCGCGTTTGCCTGAAGAGGTTCAGCGCAACGGCGTCACCACACGCAAGAACTCGCCCGACATCCTGATGGTCGTGTTCATGCTGTCGCCGGACGACACTTTCGACCAGCTCTACATCTCCAACTACGCGCTGCTCCAGGTCCGCGACCAGCTGCTCCGGATCGACGGCGTCGGCGACATCCAGATCTTCGGCGCACGCGACTATTCGATGCGGCTATGGCTCGATCCGGATAGAATCGCCAATCTCGGCCTGACGTCGGCCGAAGTGCTCGCCGCGATCCGCGCGCAGAACGTGCAGATCGCGGGCGGCCAGATCGCCGAGCCGCCGATCGCCGACCGCGCGTTCCAGCCGAACCTCACCTTTACCGGGCGATTGAAAGACCAGAAGCAGTTCGAGGACATCCTGATCAAGGCCGGCTCCGACGGCCGCACGGTGCGCCTGCGCGATGTCGCCCGTATCGAGCTCGGTGCACTCGCGTACTCCACCAACAGCTTCCTGCTGCGCAAGTCGGCGGTCGCCATGCTGGTGACGCAGCGACCGGGATCGAACGCGCTCGCGACCGCGAAGCACATCTCGGACACGATGACGAAGCTGAAGGAGACCTTTCCGAAAGGCCTCGACTTCAATATCGGCTACAACCCGACCGAGTTCATCGCGCAGTCGGTCCACGAGCTGATCAAGACCATCTACGAGGCCATGTTGCTCGTGGTCATCGTAGTTCTGGTGTTCCTGCAGGGATGGCGCCCCGCGATCATTCCGATCATCGCGATCCCGGTGTCGCTGGTCGGCACTTTCGCGGTGATGGCGGCGCTCGGCTTCTCGATCAACAATCTCACGCTGTTCGGGCTCGTTCTCGCCGTCGGCATCGTGGTCGACGACGCCATCGTGGTGGTCGAGAATGTCGAGCGGCATCTCGAGCATGGCATGAGCCGGCGCGACGCCGCGCTGAAGACCATGGAGGAGGTGGGCGGCGCATTGGTGTCGATCGCGCTGGTGCTCTGCGCGGTGTTCGTCCCGACTGCGTTTTTGGGCGGCATTTCCGGGCAATTCTTTCAGCAATTCGCCGTCACCATTGCGGTCGCGACCGCAATCTCCTGCTTCTGCTCGTTGACGCTGTCGCCGGCGCTGGCCTCGCTTCTTCTCGTTCCGCACGAGGAGAAGCGGCCGCCGGCGCGCTGGAATATCCTCGCCCGCGGCTGGAGTGCTTTCACGGGCGTCTTTAACCGCGTGTTCGACCGTCTCGCGCATGGCTATGCAGGCCTCGCCAATTTCGTGATCCGGCATTCGGCGGTGATGATCCTGATCTACGTCGTGCTGATCGGCAGCGCCGGTTGGCTGATCGCTACCACGTCGCAAGGCTTTATTCCGGCGCAGGACCGCGGCTACGTCATCATCTCCGTGCAATTGCCGGGCGCGGCCTCGCTGGCGCGCACCACCGAGGTCGTGCGCGAGATCGAGCGGATCGCGCTGGATACGCCGGGTATCATCCGCGTCGCCGCTTTCGCCGGCTTCTCCGGCGCGACGCGGACGCAGGCCGGTAACGCGGCGGCGCTCTTCCCGGTGTTCGACGAGCCCGAGGCGCGGATCAAGAAGGGATTGTCCGCGAACGCCATCACGGTCGAGCTGCGCAAACGCCTGGCCGCGATTCAGGGTGCCTTCATCATCGTGATTCCACCGCCGGCCGTGCCCGGCATCGGCACCGGTGGCGGCTTCACCATCCGCATCCAGGACCGCCAGGGCCGTGGGCCGGAGATGCTCGCCGCAGCTACTGACGAGCTTGTCGCCGCGGCGCGCAAATCGCCCTCGCTGCTCGCTCCCTCCGTGTTCTCGCCGTTCTCGGCCAATACGCCGCAGCTCTTCGTCGACATCGACCGCACCAAGGCGCAGAAGCTCGGTGTTCCCATCGCCGGCATCAACGACACGATCCAGACCTATTTCGGATCGACCTATGTCAACGACTTCAACCTGTTCGGCCGGACCTATCACGTCACAGCGCAGGCGGATTTTCCGTTCCGCAAAGAGCCGAGCGATCTGTCGCGCCTACGCACGCGGAACGCCTCCGGCGACATGGTGATGCTGGGCAGCGTGGTCGAGTTCAAGGACATCTCCGGCCCCGACCGTGTCGCGCGCTACAATCTCTACGCGGCGTCCGAGTTGCAGGGCGAGCCGGCGCCAGGCACCAGCTCGACCACCGCGCTCAACGCGATCAAGAAGCTCGCGGACGACACCCTGCCAAGCGGCTTCAGCTTCGAATGGACCGATCTGTCCTACCAGCAGATCACTGGCGGCAATGCGGGTCTCTACGTGTTCCCGATTTGCGTGCTGTTCGTCTATCTGGTGCTCGCCGCGCAATATGGCAGCTGGACCTTGCCGTTCGCGGTGATCCTGATCGTGCCGATGTGCCTGTTGGCCGCCACGATCGGCGTGCGCATCATGGGGCAGGACGTCAACATCCTCACCCAGATCGGTTTCGTCGTGCTGGTGGGGCTGGCGGCAAAGAACGCGATCCTGATCGTCGAGTTCGCCCGCGACATCGAGAAAGAAGGCAAGCCGCGGCTGGAGGCCGTGATCGACGCCTGTCGGTTGCGCCTGCGGCCGATCCTGATGACGTCCTTCGCCTTCATCCTCGGCGTGCTGCCGCTGGTGATCTCGTCCGGCTCGGGCTCGGAGATGCGGCAAGCCGTCGGCGTCGCCGTGTTCTTCGGCATGATCGGTGTCACCCTGTTTGGGCTTCTGTTCACGCCGATCTTCTATGTGGTGGTGCGGAACCTGGCCGAGGGGAAGAACGAGGGGAAGCCGAAGGCGGTGGGCTGATAAGTACCAAATGGCGCGCCACCGACCCTTCAATATTCACGCTGTCGTCCCGGCGAAGGCCGGGGACCCATAACCCTCGAACGTGGTTTAGTGAAGATTCGTCGTTCGGTACTCCTACCGACCGCAACCGAGGGATTCCGCGGTATGGGTCCCGGCCCCCGTGCGCAATTGCGCACTAGGCCGGGACGACGCCGTTTGCTTGGCACGCCCTTCATACTAACGACCAACATGCAATGGATGGGCACCGCCGGGGTTCTTCACTAGTATCCGCGCGATTTCAAAACAGAAAACTGCTGGGAGCTAACACATGAAATCAGCACTTTTGGCCGCTGCCGCAATGTCGGCTTTGTTGCTGGCCGCGCCGGCCTCTGCGCAAGGCGTCAAGATCGGCATCCTCAACGACCAGTCCGGCGTCTACGCCGATTACGGCGGCAAATGGTCGGTCGAGGCCGCCAGGATGGCGATCGAGGATTTCGGCGGCGAGGTGCTGGGCCAGAAGGTGGAGCTCGTCACCGCCGACCACCAGAACAAGCCGGATCTCGCCACCTCGATCGCGCGCCGCTGGTACGATGTCGAGAACGTCGACATGATCACGGAGCTGACGACCTCGTCGGTCGCGCTCGCGATCCACGAGCTCTCCAAGGAAAAGAAGAAGATCGACATCGTCGTCGGCGCTGCGACCTCGCGCCTCACCGGCGATGCCTGCCAGCCCTATGGTTTCCACTGGGCCTATGACACCCGCGCGCTCGGCGTCGGCACCGGCGGCTCGCTCACCAAGGCCGGCGGCGACAGCTGGTTCTTCCTCACCGCGGACTACGCCTTTGGCTACGCGCTGGAAAAAGACACCAGCGAGATCGTCACCGCCAATGGCGGCAAGGTGCTTGGCTCGGTGCGCGTGCCGCTCAACTCCTCGGACTTCTCCTCCTTCCTGCTCCAGGCGCAGAGCTCGAAGGCGAAGATCGTCGGCCTTGCCAATGCCGGCCTCGACACCACCAACTCGATCAAGCAGGCGTCCGAGTTCGGCATCGTCTCCGGTGGCCAGAAGCTCGCGGGCCTCTTGATGACGCTCGCCGAAGTGAACGGCCTCGGCTTGCAGGCCGCGCAGGGCCTGGTGCTGACCGAGGGCTATTACTGGGATATCAACGACCGCACGCGCAATCTCGGCGAACGCTTTCTCAAGCGCACCGGCCGGATGCCGAACATGATCCAGGCCGGCACCTATTCGGCGACGCTGAGCTATCTCAAGGCGGTCAAAGCCGCCGGCACCAAGGATCCGGATGCGGTCGCCAAGAAGCTGAAGGAGCTGCCGGTCGACGACGACTTCGCGCAAGGCGGCAAGGTGCTCGAGAACGGGCGCATGGTCCACGACATGTATCTGTTCGAAGTCAAGAAGCCCTCGGAATCGAAGAAGCCCTGGGACTATTACAAGCAGCTCGCGGTCGTTCCCGGCGAGAAGGCGTTCTTCACGGCCAAGGAGAGCGGCTGCCCGCTGACGAAGTAGGGATCAGGACCCCGCCAATAACTCCGATGTCGTCCCGGCGAAGGCCGGGACCCACAACCCCAGGGAGAAGTTGTGGGCCCGAACTGGTAACTCCAAGTCTTCGTCAAATCACATCCCGTGGTTATGGGTCCCGGCCTTCGCCGGGACGACACTGAGTGTGTGGCGGTTGTCCGCCCTCACACCAGCCGCAGCACCAACGCTCCGAGCGTCCCGGCCCACAGCACAATGGCCGCGATACCCTGAATAAAAAATCCCGGGCCGCGTTTTGCGGCGGCTTTCGAATAGCCGATGAAGTAGACGATGCGGCCGACGATCCAGACAGTGCCGATCGTCGCCGCGCCGGCATCATTGATGTAAATCGCGAACAGCCAGAGCGACGGCAGGAAGATCGGCATCCATTCCAGCGTGTTCATCTGGATCCGGAACGCGCGCTCGAAATCCGGATGGCCCGACATTGCAGGCACCTTGACGCCGGTTTTGGTGCGCGAGCGCGACACGTTGATGGTGATGAAGAAGTAGAACAGGATCGCCAGCAGCGTGACGAGGGCGGTGAGGTGATACATCGCTAGTCCCTTCGAAGAGGTCCCGGTTCAATACCCGGTCAGCTCGAGATAGCCAACGCCGTCATGCGTGCCGGCAAAGCTGATCGGCCCTTCCCAATAGGAAAAACCGGTCCCCATCCACGCCTTCGGATTGAGCGGCTTGCACTGGATCGAGAACGACCGCGAGGGGATCGCGATCTGCCATTCGACCGGCAGCTTATGTCCCGCGACCTCGGCGGTCGCCTTCGGACTCATCTGGATGTCGTCGCCCGCGATCATGTGCGTGTCGCCTGTGGCGCTGATCCAGTTGCCGAACGGATGATTATGGCCGTCCTTCTGGCGCAGCCGGTACAGCATCAGCTTGTCGCCGGACGCCAGATGCAGCGACAGCCAGTCCCAGCCGGTCTGGTCGGTGTCGAGCGGCTGGCTGCTCCATTCGCGGTCCATCCAGGCCTGGCCGGAAACATCGACCGGTCTGTCGTCGATGGTGAGCGTGCCGCGGGCGCGATAGAACGGCTGGCTGTAATAATAGGAGGCCTGACCGCGCTCCGACTTGCGGCTGTAGCCGCCGTCGCCCTGCAACACCACTGGACGATCGGTCTCGAGCGTCAGCGCGTAACTGAAGTCGGCGCCGGAGGCCTTCAGCGTCAGCGGCGCCAGAGTTCGATCTTCGGTGCGCTCGGATCCGTTCATCGCCCAATCGTCGATCCAGGCCGCAAACGGTTTCGCCGTGACGCCGGCCTGTCCCACACCACCGCGGGAAAACAGCTCGTTGAAGCGGTGGGTGTCGGCGCGCGTTACCGCGGCATGCGCCATCCATACCTGTTGATTGGCCCAGCCTTCACCCTGCGGCCCCGGCTGGGTCGCCTGGCGAAACAGCGTCCATTGCAGGCCGCACGCCGCGCCGCTGCTATCGACAAGATTCGCCGTGAGATACCACCACTCGATGCGAAACTCCGGATGCGGTCCGTGATCGCCCGGAAAGGCGAACGTCTTTCCCGGTGTGACCTTGGCAAAGCCATCGGCCGTCGCGCCGAGCCCGGCATAGCCTTGCGCGCCCGCTCGGCGGACTGCCGCGAGCGCGGCGATGCCGCCGGCGAAGGTGCGCCGGGAGATCCTGTCAGCGCTCATTGGCAAACACCTTGACGAGGCTCGCCGGCTGCATCCGGGCCAGTCGGATCATTGGCAGTAGGGCGGCAAGCAACGAGGCGAACAGCGCGACTGCGACAAGTTCGACCAGTTGCAACGGAAACACATGGAATGGCAACCGCCAGCCGAACGCTTTCACGTTCACGATCGCGATCAGGCACCACGCCACCAGCAGCCCGAGCGGCACGGCCAGGAGCGACGTGAACAGCGCGACCGACAGCGTCTTGGTCAATTCGATCGCGGCAAGGCGCGGCCGCGTGATGCCGATTGCCCAGAGCGGCGCGAGCTGCGGCAGGCGGGAATTCGCCAGCGTGAGAAGGCTGGTCAGAAGCGCGATCCCGGCGACGCCGAGTGTGAATGCGTTCAGCGCCGAGGTCACCGCAAAGGTGCGGTTGAAGATCCGGATCGACTCCGCCTTCACCGTTGCCTGGTCGGCGACGCTGCGGTCGTCGAGCGCAAACTGCTTCTGCAGCGCCGCGATCAGGCCGGGGATATTTTCCTTCGCGACAATGAGGCCGATGCGTGTCTGCGGCGTCTGCGGAAATTGCCGGATCAGCGCCGCGACATTCACCGCCAGCTGTCCCTTGGGGTTGCCGTAATCGGCATAGATGCCGACGATGTCGAGCTCCCAAGTCCCACCTGGCGCCGGGACGTCGACGACATCGCCGACGCGGACGTTGAGGCGGCGGCTCAGCTGCTCGCTGATGAACGCGGCATTGCCGGGTACGAGCCGGGTCCAGGCACGGGGCGCGGCTTCGAGCAGCGGCCAGCGCTCGCGATAGAGCGCGTGATCGGGCAGGCCGAGCAGCTCCACCGGCTCGCCCTGCACCTGCGTCTCCGCGCGCCCGCCCGACAGGATCGCCTGGACATCGCTGCGCTCCTTCAGCCAGTTGCGGATCGCGACGCCTTTCGCATTGTCGGAGGCGCTGATGTAGACGTCGGCTGCGAGCCGCCCGTTGAGCCAGCCGATGAAAGTGCGGCTGAACGTTTCCACCATGGTGGACACCCCGACATTGACGGCGAGCGCGAGCAGCAGCGCCATCAGGGCCAGCGACAAACCCGAGAGCTGCTGTCGGCTGTCCGCCCAGAACCACAGGGCGAGCGGCCTCCGCGCCAAACGCTGCCCGGCCAGCAGGATGAGTTCGAGGAACGCGGGCAGGATCAACGCGGCGCCGAACATCAGCGCTGCCAGCACGCCAAAGCCGGCGATCAGCGATTGCCCGTACTGGAGCAGCAACAGCGCGACCGCGAACACGGCGCAGGCTGCTCCGCTTTGCAGGATCAGCCAACGGCGCTGTCGCTGCTGCCAGGCGCGCGGCTGCGCGGTGGCCAGCACCGGCATCCTGACGGCCTTGATCAGGCTGGTCGCCGCGGCCACCAGCGCGCCCACAATGCTGATGCCGATCCCGGCGAGCCACCATTCGGGACGCAAGCTGAGCTGTCCCGGAATCTGCGCACCATAGAGTCCACGCAGCGACGCCGCGACGTCGGGCAAGAGCGCGGCCGCAATGAAATAGCCGCAGGCAAGCCCGATCAGGCCTGCGATCAGCGACAGCGCCACGAGCTCGACAACCAGCACGGTGTTGACCAGTCGCGCCGAGGCACCGCAGGCCCGCAGCGTGCGCAGCATCGGCAGTCGCTGCTCGAAGGCGAGGCCGACGGCCGAATTGACGATGAAGAGACCGACGAAGAACGACAGCAGGCCGAACGCGGTGAGGTTGAGATGGAAGCTGTCGGTGAGACGCTCCAATTCGGTTTCCGCATTGGGCTCGACCCGCTGCAGCTGGTCGCCGACGACGCTCGCCAATGGCGCGGGCTTGCCCTTCGCTTTGCCGATCAGAAGCCGCGAGATCTGGTCGGGCTTGTTCAGCAGCCGCTGTGCCACGCCGATATCGACCACCAGCACATCGGGCACGAGCTGCGGCAGCACGCGCAGCGGCGGCAGTTTTGCGCCATTGCTGATCGCTGGTGCCGCGCCCTCCTGCTCCTGCAAATCGTTCAGCGTTTCCTTCGCGACCAACGTCTGGCCCGGCGGCGCGACGAAGCTGCTTAGATCGGCGGCGCCGAGCCGAGGTGCATTGCCGACATCGACCGGCAGCGTCACCGGCTCGATGCCGAGCAGCCGGACCGAACGCCCGTTGACCTGGACTCGTCCCTCCAGCATCGGCGAGACCGGCCAGCCGGCGCGGCGGAGCTTGACGAACAGCTCCTGCGGAAAGGTCGCGGCATCAGGCGCGATCAGCATCGGCGTGCGCGCGCCGCCGAAGGTTGCCGCGGCGCGGTCATAGGCGTTGCGGGCCTGCTGGTTGATCGCCTGCACGCCGCTCCACAGCGCAGTCGCCGCGATCAGCCCGATCAGGAGCGTCGCGAACTGCATCTTGTGGCGCCGCCAATGACTGAGCAGGACGGCGAGGACCCAGAGCGCGCGCCTCATGCGATCCGCCCGGCATGCAGGTTGACATGGCGATCGAGTGCCGCGGCCAGATGCAGGCTGTGCGTCACCATCAGAAAGCCGCAGCCGGTGCGCGTGACAAGGTCGCGCGTCAGGGCCAGCACGTCCTCGGCGGTGGCCTCGTCGAGGTTGCCGGTCGGCTCGTCCGCCAGCAGCAACGACGGCTTTATCGCCAGGGCCCGGCCGATCGCGACCCGTTGCTGCTGTCCGCCCGATAATTGTTCTGGATAACGCTTGAGCAGGCCGCCAAGCCCGAGACGCTCGATCAGCTCTTTATACCAAGCCTCGTCGTACCGGCCGGCGACCCGCGCCTGAAACACCAGATTATCCCCGACCGACAGGCTCGGGATCAGATTGTACTGTTGAAACACCAAGCCGATCCGGTCGCGCCGCAGGCCCGCGCGTCCCGCATCGGACAATTGGGTGACCTCGGTGTCTTCCAGGCGGATCGTGCCGCCATCGGCGGCATCGAGCCCTGCGATCAGGTGCAGCAGCGTGCTCTTGCCGCTGCCGGACTCGCCGGTCAGTGCGACGCGTTCGCCGGCCTTGAGGTCGAGATCGACGCCGCGCAGGACATGGACCGGCTCACCGGCCGAAGAGAACGTCTTGGAGAGGTTTCGGATGCTCAGCACGATGAATGGCGCCGGACGGAATTAGCGGAATTGCTGCGTAGCACAGTTGCTGCGGAAATGCCGGGTTGCGTTGCTATTGAAGCCGTTGTTAGCTCCTAAGCGGATCAATTCAAAAAAGTGCCAAATAGGGACGACGGGGAGAAGTATGAGCGCTCAGGGAACGCAGCCCGCGGCGGGCAAGATGACGGGGACGTCCAAGGAAACCCCCATGGAAACGTCCAAGGAAACGCCAAAGGGTGCCTGGACCGTTACATTTCTCCTGTTTCTTTTCATGCTGGTGAACTTCGCCGACAAGATCGTCGTCGGTCTTGCGGGCGTTCCGATCATGACCGAGCTGAAGCTTGAGCCCGAACAGTTCGGCCTGCTTGGCTCCTCGTTCTTCTTCCTGTTCTCGATCTCGGCCATCGTGGTCGGCTTCATCGTCAACAAGGTCCCGACCCGCTGGGTGCTGTTGACCCTCGCGGTGATCTGGGCGCTGACGCAGTTTCCGATGGTCGGCACCGTCTCGTTCACCACGCTCCTGATCTGCCGCATCGTGCTCGGCGCCGGCGAAGGCCCGGCGGCCTCGGTAGCGATGCACGCGGTCTACAAATGGTTCCCCGATGAGAAGCGCACGATGCCGACCGCGATCCTGTCGCAGGGTTCGGCCTTCGGCGTGATCCTGGCGGTGCCGGCACTGAACTGGATCATCGTCAACCATTCCTGGCACTATGCGTTCGGCGCGCTTGGAATCGTGGGCCTGATCTGGGTCGCCGCCTGGCTCGCACTCGGCAAGGAAGGCCCGCTGGACACCCACGCATCGGCCGTGATCGAAACTAAAATACCCTATCTCCAGCTCCTGACGTCGCGCACTTTCATCGGCTGTGTGACCGCGACCTTCGGCGCCTATTGGGCGCTGTCGCTCGGGCTCACCTGGTTCACGCCCTTCATCGTCAAGGGCCTCGGCTTCTCGCAGTCTCAGGCAGGTTTCGTCTCGATCCTGCCCTGGGTGTTCGGGGCGACCATCGTCATTCTCACGGGCTGGATCTCGCAGGTGATGCTGGCGCGCGGCTACACGTCGCGGATCTCCCGCGGCGTGCTCGGCTCGGTACCGCTGATCGTCGGCGGCCTGATCCTCGCGATGATGCCGCACGTCCAGGGCGCGGGCCTCCAGATCGCCCTGCTCGTGGTCGGCTCCGGCCTGTGCGGCGCGATCTACGTCGTCTGCCCGCCCATGCTCGGCGAGTTCACGCCGACGTCGCAGCGTGGCGCGGTTCTCGCGATCTACGGTGCGCTCTATACGCTTTCGGGCATTGTCGCGCCGCTCGTGATGGGCAGCGTGATCCAGCGCGCCGGCAGCATGCTGGACGGCTACATGACCGGCTTCACCATCAACGCCGCGATCATGGTCGGCTCCGGCCTGCTCGGGCTGCTCCTGCTCTGGCCGAACACGGAAAAGGCCAGGCTGACCGGTGGAACTGCTCCGCAGGCCGCGTCGCTGAAAAGTGCGGTGTCGCCGACGTAAGGGGGCGACTTCAGCCAACCCAATCACAACTGTCATCCCGGCGAAGGCCGGGATCCATAACCACGATTTTTAGTTTGGCGAAGACTGGTATTGACCAGCTCGCGCCGCGACACCTTTCGGTAGCTATGGGTCCCGGCCTTCGCCGGGACGACAATTGAGTTTGTTGCTCACGCCGCGATTTGCCGCTTCCGCTCCGTGAACGGCGACAGCACCACCGTCGCGACCATGAAAATCACGGACGCCCCGAACACCCAATGCGGCGCGCTCTGGTCCATGATCCAGCCGAACAGCAGCGGGCTGACGATGCCGCCGAGATTGAAGCCGGTGGAGACGATGCCGAAGGCGCGCCCCGCCGCGCCGGGAGGTGCTGCATTGCGCACCAGCATGTCGCGCGAGGGCGCGATCACGCCGGAGAGAAATCCCGCGGCCGCCATCGTGGCGGTCAGCGCCCAGCCCGGCAGTGTGACCAGCGCGATCAGCAGCACGATCGCCGCGTTCGCGGCAAAGCAGGCGGCGGCGACATAGCCGTGGCGCTCGGTGTGGTCGGCAAGGAAGCCGCCCGCGAGCACGCCGGCGGCGCTTGCCGCGAGGAACGCGGTGAGCGCGACATTGGCCGCGGAATAGGTTACGCCATAGCCACTCATCAGCGCCACCACGCCGAAATTGTTGATGCCGGCGACCGACAGGCTGAGCAGCATGAACAGTGCCGTGAGCGTGATCAGCGCCGGCGTGATCACGGCTTGTTTGGGTGCGTTCTCGGTGCCCGGCTTGGTCTTGTGCGCGCCGGCATCGGGAATGTTCATCGTCACCAGCAACAGCGCGACCAGAACGCCGATCGCGCCCGATGCCATCAGCGCACCGGCACCGCCAGACATGGTGACCATCGCGGCGACGATCGCCGGTGCCACCGCGCCGCCGAAATAGCCGGCAAAGGTATGGATCGAGAAGGCGCGGCCCATCCGCGCCTCGTCCATGTGCTCGGCGAGGATGGCGTAATCGGCGGGATGGTAGACGCTGTTGGCGAGCCCGAGCAGCACGGCGCAGGCGATCAGCGAGGTGTAGCTCAGGTGCAGGCCGAGCAGGATCAGCGCGAAGCCGCCGAGGGTGAGACCGCCCAGCAGGATCTTTCGCGCGCCGAAATGGTCGACCAGATAGCCGGTCGGCGCCTGCGTCAGCCCCGACACCACGGCCGACACGGTCAGTGCAAAGCCGAGCTCGACATAGCCGACGCCGAGTTGATTCTTGAGGAACGGAAACAGCATCGGCAGGACCAGCAAATGGAAATGGCTGACCCAATGCGCGATCGAAATTCCCGTCAGCGTGCGTAGCGCGCTGTCCGCCTTGCCTTGTTGCGGTGCGGCGAGAACGTCGACCATTGCAGTTCCGTTTCACACGCGCAAACTATCGGGCAGAGCGGTTATTTGTCCATGAACGCAGGCGCATGGCAGTAGCGCGGGGCAGGACGACAGTTGAGAGCGTGGCAAGAGACGAGCCCCTCAAAACGGCTCGTCGTCCGGCCCGTAGCGGTCGCGCTTTGGTGTCGCGATGTCGCCGTCTTCGTAATCATCGTCTTCGGTGTCGCGCGGAGGCTGAGGCTTCTTCGCCTTGTCTTTTGCTGGCGCGTCGTCCGCAATTTTGGGCGGCGCGCTCGGCTTGCCGATCTTGGCCATGGCTGGTCCCGGACAGTGATGCTGCGCCCAAACCTATCCGGAAGATATGTGCAGTTCCTGACTTATCTCAAGGCGGTCAGTGCACCACCGGCCCGCCGGCCTTTTTCCAGGCATCGATGCCGCCGGCGATGTGGGCGGTGTTGGTGAGCCCGGCCTCCTTGGCGGCGGCGACAGCCATCGCAGAGCGTTCGCCGAAGGCGCAGAAGAACACGACGCGGCGACCGGTGGCGGCCGCGACCTCGCGCAGCATGCCGCCGGGCTTGAGGCTGTCCTCAACGGATGGATAGGGTGTATGCAGCGCGCCTTCGAGCATGCCGTGCTTCATCCGCTCATTGGTCTCGCGCAAATCGACCAGCAGGATATCGGGACGGCCGAGGCTGCGGATCGCCTCGACGGCGCGGAGCACGCGGCCCTCTTTCTCCAGCTCCTCCTGGTGCAGGCCGACATGCATGTTGGCGGGCACCGCGACGTCCATCATCTTCGGATTGGGCAGCTTCAGATTGGCCATCAGCTCGATATAGTCGTCGACCGAGCGCACCTGGAGCCGCGGATTGTAGCGTTTCTCCTCGCCGATGGTGGAGACGGTGTCGCCCTTGTAGTCATGCGCCGGGAACACCATGGTCTCGTCGGGCAGCTTGAGCAGGCGGTTGAAGATCGAATCGTACTGCGCGCGCGACGAACCGTTCTGGAAATCGGTGCGGCCGGTGCCGCGGATCAGCAGCGTGTCGCCGGTGAAGACGCGGTCGCCCATCAAGTAGGAGTAGGAGTCGTCGGTGTGGCCGGGCGTGTACATCACGTCGAGCGACAGGCCCTCGATCGTCACCTTGTCGCCGTCGGCAACCCGCATCGCCACCACGTCGGCCTTGGTCTGGTCGCCCATCACGGTCATGCAATGGGTGCGGTCGCGCAGCTCGCCGAGGCCGGTGACGTGGTCGGCGTGCAGATGGGTGTCCACGGCCTTGACCAGCTTGAGATCGAGCTCGCGCAGGAGCTGGCAGTAGCGGTCGACCTTCTCCAGCACGGGATCGAGGATCAGCGCCTCGCCGCCGGCGCGGCTCGCCAGGAGATAGCTGTAGGTGCCCGAAACACTGTCGAAGAGCTGGCGGAAGATCATGGCAAGACCCGGCGTGAACTACCCCGAGATTCTACTACATTTCGAGCTTACAAGAGAAGCAATTCACTGCGTAAGCAAGAAAATTTGGAAGATTTTTATTCCTGTGACGGGCGGGTGGGCGTCACCTAGCCACCGCTGCCATTCCCCGCGAAGGCGGGGAATCCAGTACGCCGCGCCCTCCCGTACCCCTCGCGCTCTCGGAGTACTGGATCGCCCGCCTTCGCCGGCGATGACACCGAGTATGCCGCGACGCTTCGCCCCGGCAAAAGGCTCAGGGCCTCACCACCGTGTATCCGTTCTCGCTGAGGAACAGGATCTGCCCGACCCCGACCTGCACCGGCGTAGCGGCAGGGATGAACTCCGGCCGCTTGCCGGTCTCCCGCTCGATCGTGTCGACAGTGTTGAGGCAGATGTCGAAGCGTACGCCTTGCGCGATCAGGCTCTCGACCTGCTTGCGGCGCTCGCTGCCGGTGAACAGGAGGTCGATGCCGGGACCGAACGCCACCACCTCGATTGCGACCTTGTCGGGGTCGTAGGCCTTCAGCAAATTGTTGGCGACGCTGAGCACCAGAGCTTGCTTCCTGGCATCGCCATCGGAGAGCTGCAGCACGATCTTGTGCTCGGCGAACGGCTTGTCCTGGAGCGGCACCTGCTGCGCGAAAGCCGGTGGCATCGCCGCCCAGGCGAACAGCGCCAGCAGCATCGCGGATAGGGTTTGCGACCGCATCATCCCTGTCCTGCGATGCCCGGATTACCCTCGACGCCCTTTAGCGTGACGCCGGAGCCGAGCCGCTCCTGAAACATCCGGCCCGAGCGCAGATATTTTGCCACCACATCCCACACCGGCGCGCCTTGCTGGCCGTTGACCGAGGCCCAGCCCGCGACCTTGTAGCGGTGGCTGGCACTGAGCGCCTTGCCGCCATTGAGCTTCAGCTCCGAGATCCGGCTGCCGATCGTCGCCGTCGGCGTGCAGGTGTAGCTGAGCCCACCGGCGCGCACCATGTCGCCGCCCTGCTGGTAATAGGGATCGGTATTGAAGAGGTTGTCGCAGACGTCTTCCAGCACGTCCTTGATCTCCGCGCCGGTCATCTCCTGCACATAGGTCTCGGGATAGCTGATCGCGGTTTCCGCGAGCAAATCCTCCATCGTCAGTGCCTGGCCGGACAGTCCGGTGACGCCCCAGCGGAAGCCCGGCGACAGCGCGATCTCGGCGTCGAACTCGGTGCGCAGCGCGCTGCAGATAAGCTCGTCGACCGGGCCGGCGAAATTGTCGCGTCGATACAGCAGGCGATCGGGCGTCGCGATCTTCTCCAACCAGTCGGTGACGAAGGGTGCCCGCAACCGGCCGATCAGTTCGGCCATCCCGGGATCGGGTTTCAACAGCTCGGAATAGACCGGCAGCAGATGATATTTGACGTCGCCGACCTTGCCCTTGTCGAGCGCGAGATCGAGCACGGCCAGAAATTTTCCGTTGGAGCCGGCATTGGTGACGAGCGTCGTGCCGCTCGCATTCTTCACGGCGATGGGCTGCGGGATCGCATCATGGGTATGGCCGCCGAGGATGACGTCGATACCGGTGACGCGGCTTGCGAGCTTGAGATCGACGTCCATGCCGTTATGCGACAGCAGGATGACCGCATCGACCTTGTCGGTGCCGCGCAGGCCGTCGACATGCTTCTGGAGCTCTTCCTCGCGGATGCCGAAGGACCAGTCCGGCGTGAACCGTTTGGGATGCGCGATCGGCACGTAAGGGAAGGCTTGGCCGACGATCGCGACGCGATGGCCGCCGAGCTCCTTGATCACGGAGGGCTTGAACACGCGTCCCGTCGCCTTGTCGAAGGCCGGGGCATCATTGAATGCGGCTTCCTCGGTGAGAAAAACGTTCTGCGCCAGAAACTCGCCCCTGAAGCGCGCGAGATTGTCGCGCAGCGCCTGCTCGCCATAGGTGAATTCCCAATGCCCGGTCATCGCCTCGACACCGAGCAGGTTTGCGGCCTCGACCATGTCGCGGCCCTGCATGATGTTGGCAAGTCCCGAGCCTTGCCAGAGGTCGCCGCCGTCAACGAGCACGGAGCGTTTTTCGCCGACATCGCCACGCAAGCGGTCGATCAGCGTCTTCAGATGGGCGAAGCCGCCGAGCTTGCCGAAGCGGCCTGCGGACTTCTCGAACTCGAAGCAGCTGAAGGCATAGGCATCCGCGCTGTCGGGCCTGATGCCGAAACGGTCGAGAAAGGCGCGGCCGACCAGATGCGGCGGCCGTCCCGCCATCTCGCCGATCCCGATATTGACGCTGGGCTCGCGAAAATAGACTGGATTGAGTTGCGCATGCGTGTCGGTGAGGTGAAGGATGCGCGCATTGCCGAACCGTTCGAGGTCGTAAATGCTCGCAGCCTCAGCACCGAGCGCAAGCCGCGGCAGGCTCAGCGATGCGGCAGCAAGGCCTGCATTCTTCAGGAAATCGCGGCGGCGGATCGCCATCCAGAAATTCTCCGCGCCCTCTCACGGTCGCAAGGCTGTTGCACAAGCGAACAGTCTAACGGATTTCCATCGCCTTCCAGGCTTCTTTTTCGGAAATCGCCTGGAAGATCGACGCCTTCGCCAGCGCCTCGGCCTCCCTGGCTGCGGCCACGGCGCGGTCGAAATCGCCGCCATCGGCCGCCTTCTTTGCGGCGGCCAGCGTCGAGACGGTCACGGTCCATTGGTTGCGCATGCCGGCGGCCTCCTTGGAGGCGGCCTCGGCGGCGGCAAAGGCCGCCTTGTAGTCTGCCTCATCTGCCGCGCGCGCCGCCGGCGCGAGCCCGAGGGTAAGCAGCAAGGCAAGCAGCCGGACGAAAGGGAGTGACAGCTTCATGGCCGCGCTCCCGGTCCCGATATCGGCAGGCCGTTGGCGACGTAGGACAGGAAATATTCGACGTCGCGATATTCATCCGCCTGCGGCTCCAGCGGAACCGCGCGGGTCTGGCTGTTGCAGGTGACGAAGCGGCGGCTGGTGGTGCCCATGCCGCTCCATTCGGAGCGGTAGATCGGCATCGCGTTCAGAATGCCAAGCGCCGGCGCCAGGATCTCGGCGCGGATGCGCTCACCCGGGCTCTGCACATGGCAGCTCGCGCAGGAGAAATTCAATTGGCCGCGGCGGGTGTAGAAATAGCGCTTGCCGTTCTCGAATGCCGCGAGCGCGCGAGGATCGTCGGGGATCTTGATGTCCATCGGCTTGCCGCGCGAGGTGAAGGCCATGTACGCCGTGAGCGAGGCCATCTCGTCCTTGACGTAAGAATAGGGCGCCTCGCCATTGGCCTCGCGGCAGCGGTTGAGCGCCAGCTCCAGCGTGACGACCTTGCCTTCCTTCTCGTCGAAATAAGGATAGTTCTGGCGGATGCCGATGCCGCCGTTCGGGAAGCAGTCCGCATAGGTCTTGCCGTTCTTGAACGGGGTGGCGAACATCTCCTTGCCGGCGTCGAGCGCAAACTCGTAGGGCGGGAATTCCTCCTTCTCCTGCCACTGCCGCTTCATGTCCTCGTTCATGGAATAAGGACCGTTGACGAAATCCTCGTGCTTCACATCAGGGAATTTCTGGAAGAAGAAGTTCTGGAACGCCTTGGCATCGGCGATGGGATCGACCTTGTCGGCCGCCACCACGCGTGGAGAGGTGAGGGCCAACGCGACGAGCGCGGCGCTCAACGAACCAAGCAGGATGGTGGTGCGGGCCTTCATCACGAGATCTTCGCAGTGGTCGTGTCCGACGCACCCTTGTTATCCGTCCAGGAGACCTTGAGATCGTCGCCCTTCTTGGCTCCCTTGAAGCTGAACTTGACGTAGGGGTCCTTCGAGACCGCGGTGCCCCAATCGGCAACGAAGACGTCCTTGCCGTTACATTCGAATTTCAGCTGCTGGATGTAATGCGCCGGGATCAGTTCGCCCTTGGCGTCCTTGACGAAGCCGGTATCCATCGGGTGCTGGATCAGCGCCTGCACCTCGGTGATGTCGCCGTTGGTGGTGGCGCGGACGCGAATGCTGGATGCCATCTCGATCTTCCTCGCTTAGCCGCCGCAGCCGCCGACGGTGACCTTGACCTCTTTGGTCGCGCTGTAGAGCTTGCCGTCGGCCTCCACGATCGCGACCACGTTGGTGGTCTTGGCCATCTTCAGCCGGTTGGCGACAGCAGGGATCGTGCCTTCGGGAATCCTGTAGCTGGCGGCCAGCGCGCTGGGATTCTCGGCCACGAAGAATGAAATCGAGGTGACCTTGTCGAGTGTCGTCGTCACCGAGATCGGCACCACACCGCCGTTCTCGGCGATCTCGGGGGCGTCCAGCTTGACCTTGTCGGACGGCTCGGCGGTTTTGCCGTAGAGCGCCTTGATGGCGTCCGCCTCGCTCTTTTGCTTGAACGCCTCTTCCGGATATTTGTCGTTGGCCGCGGCGCGCGCGGGCGCGGCGCCGAACGGCAGATTGCCGAGGCCGAGCAACGCGACCGAGGCTGCGCCCTGAAGGATCAGGCGCCGCGTCGCGCTTGGGCCGGTGAGTGTGGTCATCTCTGGTCTCCCAACCAAATCTCGTGGCATGCCTGAAGTCACAGGGTCTGCAGGAAATCAACGATCGCGCTGATCTCCTGTTCGGTCAAAATCCGGTTCCGGCCGAACGGCGGCATCATGGTCTGCGGATTGCGCTTGGTCTCGTCGAAGATGATCGCGGTCAGTTCGTTGCGATCGGGGTACTTGGCCTTGAGGTCCTTCAGTTCCGGCCCGATCGTTCCCGGCAGGTCGCCACCCCTGATGACATGGCAGGTCAGGCAATTGCCCTTGCCGCGGTCGAAAGCGAGTTTCTGGCCGTCGGCCACAGCGGACTGCGCCCACGCCGGGGTGGCGAGGCCGGCTGCAATGGCCAGCAAGATGAACAGAACGGGCGTCCGGGAAAAGGCGGTCAAGGCGTTATTCCGAGGCGTTATGCGATGGTCTCGATTACGAAATAGAAGCGTTCCAAAGCACAAAGGGCGCCGCCTGACAATCAAGACTATCCACGCGACAAAATGGAGTTAATATCTTCCCGATTGCAACTAAAGAGATTATTTGTTCAGCCGGTTTGGTCCGAGAGTTAGGGACCGTGGCGCGGGCCGGCTGTTTCCTGAGCGTTTGGGCGCTCAACCTGTTTTCATCGCGTTCTCGTTTTTTCAAGGGGACCTCACTTGGCTGAATATGTCGTCGAATTCGGCAGGGATGGCGGTCGGGTCGAGTCGGATGGGCGGCTCGATGCGCCGGCATTTCATCGCAATCACGAGCCGCTCTGGGCGGCACTGGAACGGCATCTCGCCGGCTGCACCGGCAACGTGGTCGAGCTCGGCAGCGGAACCGGCCAGCACGTGGTCTACTTCGCCCGTCACACGCCCGGCCTGATCTGGTGGCCCAGCGATCTCAACCAGCGCCACCTCAAGAGCATCGAGGCCTGGCGCGTTCATTCAGGCCTCAAAAACATCCGCTCGCCGCTGCGGATCGATCTCACCGATCCGGACTGGTGCCCGGAGATGAAAAGCGGGCAGGGGCCGTCGAGTCTTGCCGCATTGTTCTGCGCCAATGTCATCCACATCGCGCCATGGAGCGTCGCCGAGGGTCTGTTCGCCGGCGCCGGCCGCTATTTGCGGGCCGACGGCAAGCTGTTCCTCTACGGCCCGTTCAAGCGCGGCGGCAAGCACATCGCGCTCAGCAATGCGGTGTTCGACACCTCCCTGCGTGAAGGCAATCCCGACTGGGGCGTGCGTGACATCGCCGATGTCGAGGCGCTTGCCCGCGGCGTTGGTCTTCGCCTTGTCGATACGATGGACATGCCCGCGAACAATCTGACCTTGGTATTCGCGCGATAGGAGGTCGTCATGCCCGGGCTTGTCCCGGGCATCCACGTTCTTCGTGCACCAGCTAAGGCGTGGATGGCCCGGTCAAGCCCGGCCATGACGGTGCGGAGATGTCAGCGCCGCAAACGCTAGCCCTCGTCCTTCCACCCGATCTTGTCCTTTAAGAACCGAAAGCCAATCACCTCGAACCCGGCGCGCTCCTTGTTGTCCTTGCCGTAGCCGTGGCCACCGGCTTCAGGCTCGTAGAACCAGGCCTCGTAGCCCATGGCCTGGAGCTTTGCCGCCATCTTGCGCGCATGCCCGGGATGGACACGGTCGTCGCGTCGCGTGGTGGCGATCAGGATCGGCGGATACGGCTGGCCGGCCTTGACGTTGTGATAGGCGGAGTAGGACTTGAGCCAGTCCCACTCCTCGGGCTTGTCGGGATCGCCATATTCCGCGATCCAGCTCGCGCCGGCGAGCAGCTTCGTGTAGCGGCGCATATCGATCAGCGGGATGGTGCAGAACAGCGCGCCGAAACGTTCGGGGTATCGCACCAGCATGTTGGTGATGAGGATGCCGCCGTTTGATCCGCCCTGCGCGGCGATGCGCTTTGCCGTCGTCACACCGCGGCGGACGAGATCGGCGGCAACGGCGGCGAAATCGTCGTGCGACAGTTTCTTGCCGGCGAGCCGGCCGGCATCGTGCCAGCGCGTGCCGAATTCGCCGCCGCCGCGCAAATTCGCCTGCACCGTGGTGCCGCCACGCTCCAGCCACAGCTTGCCGAGCGACGGGTTGTAATACGGCTTCACCGAATGGGCGAAGCCGCCATAGGCGCTCATATAGACCGGTGCATCGCCGGTCTCGCCGGCGGGGCCGGTCTGTACATAGGGGATGCGTTCGCCGTCGGTCGAGATCGCTTCGTGCTGGGTCACCACGAGGCCGTCGGCGTTGAATGTTTTCGGCGCCTGCTTCAACACGGTCGGGCTCGCGACGCCGCGCTCGATCAGCAGCAACGACGGCGGCGTCAGCGGATCCTGCACATTGGCAAGCAGGTCGCCATTGCTCTCGGAGGGATGGCGATCCAGCGGCCAGATGTCGACGACGCCAATCTGCGGCAGGCCGCCGAGCGACGCGCGGCTCCAGCCTGTGGCCGACGGCGTGCAGATCTCGAATTGCGGCTGGAGCTCGTCGAGGATCGACAGCACCAGCTTGCCTCCGGTCCAGAACAGGCCTTGCAGGGCGCGGCGAGGTTCCGGCTCGAACAGCACCGCGAAATCGCGGCTGCCGGCGAGGAACGCCGAGAGCGACATGCCGAGCACGGTGTCGGCGGCATAGGTCTTGCCCTCGATCGACCAGGCTTCGCGCAGCTTCATCGCGAACCAGTCGCCATGCGCCTGCAACCAGATGCCGGTCGGCAGATCGAGCTTCGTCGTCGCACCGTCTGCATCGCGCAGCCAGAGCGCATGATTGAAGAAGTCGATCTGGTCGACGATCCAGCTGCGCGGGGCCGCAGCGGTGTCGTCGACGATGCCGGAGATCGCCATATGATCGGCCGTGGTCTCGATGATCACCTGCGCCTGATCGACAGGCTGGCCGCGTCGCCACAGGCGAACCGTCCGGGAATATCCCGAGCTCGTCGCCATGCCTTCGCCATGGGCGCTCGACAGCAGCAGCGTGTCGGCATCGAGCCAATCGGCGCCGCCCTTGGCTTCCGACAGCGCAAATCCGTCCGCAACGAAACTCTTGGTGTCGAGGTCGAATTCCCGCAAGGTGACGGCATCGCTGCCACCGCGCGACAGCCCCAAAATGGCGCGCGCGCTTCCCGGCTGCGTGGTGATGCCGCTCAGCAGCCAGTCCTCGCCTTCGCGTGCCGCGAGCTGGTCGACATCCAGCATGATTTCCCACGTCGGATGCGGTTTGCGAAACTCCGCGAGGGAAGTCTTCCGCCACAGGCCGCGCGGGTTGGTGGCGTCCTTCCAGAGATTGTGCAGTTCGGTGCCGCGGCGGCTGACATAGGGAATGTTGTCGGGACGATCGTAGATCGCCGCGAGGATGTCGCGATCGCGCGCGAAGGCCGCTCCGCCGAACGCGTCGAGTGTCAGGCTGTTCTGCCGCGTGACGAAATCGAGCGCCTGCTTGCCTTCGATCTCCTCCAGCCAGAGCCAGGGATCGTCGTCAGGAGCGCTGAGCGTAGGCCTGTCGTCGACGGACATGAACGAAACTCCGGAAGGTCGTGGCGGATAGGATTTGATCGAGCGCAAGCCGTCAAGTGCGCGGCCCATTATCATCGGCCCGATTGCGTCAGAGACATGGCCTGCGCCCGTTTGCGCCGGTTGCCCGCCCTCCCGCGTCCCGCCATAGTGCCGGGAATCAAGCGAGCCCTTGAAAGCACTTAAAAGCCCGTTGGGGCGGAAATGCCGATGCTGGATGTGACTGCAGCCAATGAGGTCGCCGCCGACGCCCGCGTGCGCGCCAATGTGGTGCGCCTTGCCGCCGCGCAGGCGCTGACCGGCGCCAATTCGGCGGTGATCTTCGCCACCGGCTCCATCGTCGGTGCGACGCTTGCACCCGACATGTCGCTCGCGACGGTACCGCTGTCGATGTACGTGCTGGGGCTTGCGGCCGGCACGCTGCCGACCGGCGCGATATCGAGTCGCTTCGGCCGCCGCTGGGCCTTCATCATCGGCACGGGCCTGGGTACGCTCACCGGCCTGCTCGGCTGCTTCGCGATCCTGCACGCTTCGTTTCCGTTGTTCTGTCTGGCGACTTTTCTCGGCGGCCTCTACGGCGCGGTGGCGCAGTCCTATCGCTTCGCTGCCGCCGACGGCGCCAGCGCGGCGTACCGACCCAAGGCGGTGTCCTGGGTAATGGCGGGCGGCGTGTTCGCCGGCGTGCTCGGTCCGCAGCTCGTGCAATGGACCATGGATGTCTGGCAGCCTTATCTCTTCGCCTTCAGCTTCTTGGTCCAGGCGGCTGTCGCGCTCATCGCGATGGGCATCGTCGCCGGGGTCGACATGCCGAAACCGGCGCCGGCCGATCTTCATGGCGGGCGGCCGCTGCTCGAGATCGTGACCCAGCCACGCTTCATCGCAGCGGCGCTGTGCGGCGTCATCTCCTACCCCATGATGAACCTGGTGATGACCTCGGCGCCGCTTGCCATGAAGCTGTGCGGCTTGAGCGTTTCAGATTCCAATTTCGGCATTCAATGGCACATCGTCGCCATGTACGGGCCGAGCTTCTTCACGGGCGCGCTGATCGCCCGCTTCGGCGCGCGCAAGGTCGTTGCCGCCGGCCTGCTGCTGGAGGCCGGCGCGGCCGGCATCGGCCTGTCCGGCATCACCGCGATGCATTTCTGGGCCACGCTGATCGTGCTCGGTGTCGGCTGGAACTTCTCCTTCATCGGCGCCTCGGCGCTGGTGCTGGAGACGCACCGGCCGCAGGAGCGCAACAAGGTGCAGGCCTTCAACGATTTCCTGGTGTTCGGCATGATGGCGATCGGCTCGTTCTCGTCCGGCCAACTGCTCGCCAGTTACGGCTGGTCCGCGGTGAACATGGTGGTGTTTCCGCCGGTGCTGCTCGGTCTCGCCGTGCTCTCGCTGGCGTCCTGGACCCGTCGCCGCAAAGCGCGGCTCGACGCGGCCATGGGCGAGTTCCCGGATGCGATCTGAGATGGCGGGAGGCTGTCAGCAGCGTTGATAGTTCGAGCCAGGTCGAAGTGATTTCTGAGGCTTGGATCGTTACATGATGCTCGTCATGAACAGGCGAGCGTGAAACACGGCGCTCGCGGGGGAAACCAAGGACAAGCGCAAATGCTCGATAACCCCCGACACGACGGATGCGTCGACGAATCCTCTCTCCGCTACGAAGGCTGGCGCATCGTTGCGGTCTGCTTCCTGCTCGCGACCTTCGGCTGGGGGCTCGGCTTCTACGGCCAGAGCGTCTATGTCGCCGAGCTCCAGCGTGCGCACGGCTGGTCGGCCTCGCTGATCTCGTCGGCCACGACGTTCTTCTATCTGTTCGGCGCGCTGCTCGTCGTCTTCGTCGGCGAAGCCGTCAACAAGTACGGCCCGCGCCTCGGCCTGATCGCAGGGACGCTGGCGATGTCGGCCGCGGCGGTCGCGATCGGCGCGGTGCGCGAACCGTGGCAGCTTTATCTCGCGAACGCCGTGCTCGCCTTCGGTTGGGCCGGCACGAGCCTGGCCATGATCACCAACACGATCAGCCTGTGGTTCGACCAGAAGCGCGGCATGGCGATCAGCCTCGCGCTGAACGGCGCAAGCTTCGGCGGCATCGTCGGCGTGCCGCTGCTGGTGACCTTGATCGGCCATGTCGGCTTCGCCAGCGCGATGTTTATCGTCGCCGGCGCCATGCTGGTACTGCTCGTGCCGGTGATCCTGATTGTCGTCGGCCGCCCGCCCGATCTCCATGGCCGGCGCGCCGCGACGAAAACGAAGCCGCAATCGTCGGCGCAGATTCGTAGCCAGGCGTTGCGCGATGTCGGCTTCCTCACCGTGACCATTGCCTTTGCTTTGGTGCTGTTCGCGCAGGTCGGCTTCATCGTCCACCTGATCTCGTTCCTCGATCCCGTGATCGGGCGCGAGCGCGCGGCCGTCGCGGTTGCGGTGCTGACCGCGATGGCGGTGATCGGCCGGGTGCTGTTCTCGCTGGTGATCGACCGACTCAACCAGCGGCTCGCCTCGGCGCTGTCGTTTCTGAGCCAGGCCGTGGCGCTTCTCGTCGTCATCAATTTGCACAATGATTACGTGCTGATCGCCGCCTGCGCGTTATTCGGCTTCTCGGTCGGCAATCTCATCACGCTGCCGTCGCTGATCGTGCAGCAGGAATTCGATTCCGCCTCGTTCGGCGTGCTGATCAGCCTCAACACCGCGATCAACCAGGTGACCTATGCGTTCGGCCCCGGCGTGGTCGGTTTTCTGCGCGATTTCTCCGGTGGCTATGAGCTGCCGTTCTATCTGTGTATTGCGCTGGAGCTGCTGGCGGCGGCGTTGATCATGGTGCGGGGGCACACAAGGCGATCGACCCCTTCAGTCTGATCGCGGCGCGCGCGGTGCCCGCTTGGGCGACCTCGCCTTTCCCGATGCCGCGACCCGCATGAGGCGGCGAAAATGCGGGCATTCCATGTGACTTGGCGCCGGACAGGCCGCGGCATGGCGCAGGCCGTCGCGCATCGCGATAAGCTTGCGGATCGTTCGGTCCAACTCGTCGGCCTTGGCGGCAAGCTTCCGCCGGTCGATACGCGGCCGTCCGTCGGGTGCGAACATCCGGGCAACTTCATCGAGCGAGAAGCCCGCCGCGCGCCCCAGCGCGATCAGCGCCAGGCGATCCAGGATCTCCAGATCGAACAGCCGGCGCAGGCCGCGCCTGCCGATCGGGGCAATCAACCGCTTTTCCTCATAGAATCGCAGCGTCGACGCCGGAACACCGGAGCGCCGTGCGACTTCGGCGATATCGATCGTCATCACGCCTCTTGACCTCAAGTTCACTTGAACTGGCAGTATGCCGCGTCCAACGCCGCCAAGGCAAGACGAAAGGGGAAACCATCATGGACGCTATGCAGAAGGCGATTGAGCAGATGAGGCTTTGGAATGGTCCCGCCGGACGCGCCTGGGTCGAGACCCAAGACATCCTGGATGAGATGTTCAAGCAATTCGAGAGGCCGCTGTGCGAGGCCGTTCCTGCCGGCTCCAATCGTCGCGTCCTGGACGTCGGCTGCGGCACTGGTGGTCTGACCGTTGCGGTCGCGCGAAAGCTCGGGCAAGGCGGCCGTGTGGTCGGCATCGACATCTCCGCGCCGATGATCGGGGCGGCGCTGGCCCGCGCCGAGCGCGAAGGCACCTCGGCCAGCTTTATCTGCGCCGATGCGCAGCACCATAAATTCGACCCGGCGAGCTTCGATACGATCATTTCACGTCTCGGCGTGATGTTCTTCGAAGACTTCGTTGCGGCCTTCGCAAATCTGAGGCGCGCTGCCGCCGAAGGCGCCGGGCTCGCCGTCGTTGCATGGCGGGGCGCAGCGGAGAATCCGTTCATGACGGCGGCCGAACGAGCCGCCGCGCCCCTTCTGCCGAATATGCCTGCCCGTCCATCCGGCGGTCCGGGGCAGTTCGCCTTCGCTGACAAAGATCGGGTCAGGACCATCCTGCTGGAGAGCGGCTGGACCGAGATCGACATCCGGCCGGTGGATATTCCATGCCGCTTTCCTGCCAGCGAACTCGCTCGCTATGTCGGTTGGCTGGGACCCGTCGGAACGATCCTGCAGGACGCCGACAGGGGATTGCGCGAAAGGGTCGTGGATGCGGTGCGGCCCGCCTTCGCCCCCTACGTGGAGGCAGATGCGATCCGTTTTACCGCCGCATGCTGGATGATCCAGGCGCGGGCTTCAGCCGACGCGGCAGGCGAGGTCTCGAATGGGTGAAATGATTGAATTTCTGGTCGGCGCCGCCTTGATCGGATCCGGTGCAACGGCCGTGATCGATGGTTGGGCAGTTCTCCGCGCGCATGTTCTTGGAATCCCATCGCTAGACTATGGACTCCTAGGTCGCTGGCTCATCCTGCTCGCGCGCGGACAGTATCGGCATCTTAAGATCGCGGCACCCGATCCGGCTCCACGCGAGCGCCTGATTGGGTGGGCCGCGCACTACCTGATCGGCATTGCGTTCGCGGCCGTCTTGCTGGCGATCTGGGGGCTCGATTGGCTGCATTCCCCGCGTGTCGGCCCCGCATTGATCGTCGGAATCGGCAGCGCGGCGGCACCTTTCCTGATCATGCAGCCGGGCATGGGCCTCGGCATTGCTGCCCATCGCGCGCCACGTCCCAACGTGGCGCGTCTCAACACGCTACTCACGCATGCCGTGTTCGGCGTCGGGCTCTATGCGGCCGGATGGGTCCTGAGGCTCGTGCAGTGGCGAGGTGCGGACTAGGCCTCCCGCTGCTTCAGCAGCTCCTCCACATCCAGCCGCTTCGTGAACATCGAAAGCTTGCCGTCCGGCCCGAATGGCCATTGCTCCCGCGGCTTGTCCCAATACAGCTCCACACCGTTCTGGTCCGGATCGCGCAAATACAGCGCCTCGCTGACGCCGTGGTCGCTGGCGCCGTCGAGCGCAATGCCGGCCGAGAGCACGCGGTGCAACGCATCCGCCAGCGCCGGCCGCGTCGGATAGAGGATCGCGGTGTGATAGAGCCCGGTCGCATCAGGCGGCGGCGGCGAGCCGCCCTTGCTCTCCCAGGTGTTGAGCCCGATGTGGTGGTGATAGCCGCCGGCCGAGATGAAGGCCGCGCCCGAGCCCATGCGCTGCATCAGCTCGAAACCGAGCACGCCGCAATAGAAGCCCAGCGCGCGATCGAGATCGGCGACTTTGAGATGGACGTGGCCGATCCTGGTGCCGGCGGCGACGGCTTGGTTTTGCGACATGCGGCTGCTCCGTTGATGAACTCCACATAAGTCCGGCCTCGGGACAGTGCTACCGGCCGATCCCGAAACCCAGCGTTTCCGGATAGGCAACTTACGACAGCTCCCGCACCTCGCCCTCCGGCAGCTCGAACTCAAACGTGTTCAGCGTCATCGACACCAGCGTGTAATAGCCGCAGAGACCAATCACCTCGACCACGCCGCGCTCGCCGAGCAGCTTCACCGCCTCGTCATAGAGGCCCTTCTCGACGCCGTGGCTCTCATGCAGCGATTTTGCGACGTCGTAGATCATCTTAGCCCTGGGATCGTCGAAGACGGGCGTGCGGCGGTCGCGGATCGCGTCGATGATGTCAGGGTCCATGCCGCCCGCAAGCGCCAGCCGCTTGTGCGCGTACCATTCGTAATGGGCGGTCCAGTGCCGCGCCGTCACCAGGATCGCGATCTCCGAAAGTTTCGCGGGAAATATCGTATCGTAACGCAGGACCTCGCCGAGCCGCGTGGCGTGACGGGCCATGTCGGGGCTGTTGAGCCAGGCCATCATCGGCGCCGGCGGCTTGCCGCGCTTGCCGGCAATCGACTCGTCATAGGTCTGCCGCTGGCTCTCGTTCATTTCGCCAGGCGAAAGAAGCTTCAGGCGCATTGTTGTTTCCTCTTTGTTTTCAAGCTCGCCGTGGCGGCGACTATAGCGGATGCGTGACACGGAAGTGGTTGAATTCCGCGGGAGCTTGGCCCAGAGTCGCGCCCAACAAACCGACATAGATTGATGGAAACGACCCATGACTGACTCCAGGGCCAGCGAGACTGAGACCGCCGATTTCGAAACATTCCGCAGCGAAACGCGCGCCTGGCTCGAGGCCAATTGCCCGCCGGAGATGCGCAAGCCCGCGACGTCCGACGCCGACGTGTTCTGGGGCGGACGTAACGCAAAATTCTCGTCGGAGCCGCAACGCATCTGGTTCGAGCGCATGCGCGACAAGGGCTGGACCGTACCCGATTGGCCGAAGGAGTACGGCGGCGGTGGTCTGAGCGCCGCCGAGCACAAGGTGCTGCGCGCGGAGATGGCCAGGATCGGCGCGCGGCCCCCGCTGTCGAGCTTCGGCATCTGGATGCTCGGGCCGGCGCTGCTGAAATACGGCAACGATGCCCAGAAGAAGGAGCATCTGCCAAAGATCGCCGCGGGCCTGATCCGCTGGTGTCAGGGCTATTCCGAACCGAACGCCGGCTCCGATCTCGCCTCGCTGCAGACCCGCGCCGAGAGCGACGGCGATGATTTCGTCATCACCGGCCAGAAGATCTGGACGTCCTACGCCAACTACGCCGACTGGATCTTTTGCCTCGTCCGCACCGATCCCGCCGCGAAGAAGCATGACGGCATCAGCTTCATCCTGTTCGACATGACCTCGAAGGGCGTGACGACCAAACCGATCCTCCTGATCTCCGGCTACTCGCCGTTCTGCGAGACTTTCTTCGACAATGTCCGCGTGCCGAAATCGCATGTGGTCGGCACCGTCAATCGAGGCTGGGACGTCGCAAAATATCTGCTCCAGCATGAGCGCGCGATGATATCAGGCATGGGCGAGCGCGGCGTCGGCCGTCCGCTGGGCCAGATTGCGGCCGATTCCGTCGGCACCGATGCGCTGGGGCGGCTCGACGATGCGATGCTGCGTGGCCGCATCGCCAGCTTCGACGTCGATGAAGCCGCCCTTGCAGCCTGCGCCGAGCGCGCGGTCGATCTCGCCAAGGCGGGGCAGGCGCATCCGGCGTTCTCGTCGGCGATGAAATATTACGGCACCGAGCTCAACAAGCGCCGTTACGAGATTCTGATGTCGGCCGGCGGTGTCGATGCACTGGAATGGGAGAGCGAGCGTTCGAAACAAGGTGCTCGTCCGCGCGCCTGGCTGCGTACCAAGGCCAACTCGATCGAGGGTGGCACCACGGAGGTCATGCTCGGCATCGTCGCCAAGCGCATCCTCGATCTACCGGGGGCCTAGGATAAGCCTCATCCTGAGGAGCGGCCGTCAGGCCGCGTCTCGAAGGATGAGTCGGGCCTGCATGGTTCGAGACGGCGCTCCGCGCCTCCTCACCATGAGGGTCACCACGAATTCAGCCGAACCGCACTTTGTTGGAAACACGTACATGGCTCTCGTCCTCACCGAAGAACAATCGATGCTCCGCGACAGCGCGCGCGGGCTGATCAGCGACAAGGCGCCGGTGTCGCATTTGCGGCATCTGCGCGATAGCAAAGACCCAATCGGCTTCTCCAGGGAGTTTTGGCATTCCTTCGCCGAGATGGGTTTTGCCGGCTTGCTGGTGCCGGAAGAGTTCGGCGGCAGCGGCCTCGGCTATGTCGAGGCCGGGGTGGTGATGGAGGAGATCGGCCGCACGCTGATGCCCTCGCCCTTCCTCGCAACCAGCGTGGTCGCGGCCTCGGCACTGAACCGTGGCGGCAATGCCGCGCAGAAGTCGGAGTATCTGCCGAAAATTTCCAACGGCTCCCTGCTCGCGACGCTCGCGATCGACGAGGGCGCAAAACACCGCCCGCTTCAGACCAGCCTCCAGGCCGTGCGCGCCGGCAACGGCTTCAAACTCTCCGGCGCCAAGGCGCTGGTGGTCGACGGTCACGTTGCCGATCTCCTCATCGTCGCTGCGCGTACGGCGGGTTCGGCCGGCGAGCGCGAGGGGCTGACGCTGTTCCTGGTCAACCCCAAGGCCAAGGGCGTTGCGATCGAGCGCACCATCATGGTCGACGCGCACAATGCGGCGCGGATCGAGCTTGCCAATGTCGAGGTCGATGCCGACAGCGTGCTCGGCGAAGTCGACCAGGGAGCCGGCTTGCTCCACGGCGTGCTCGATATCGGGCGGGGCGCAGTGGCCTCCGAAATGGTGGGTCTGAGCGAAGAGGTGTTCAACCGTACCGTCGAGTACCTGAAGAGCCGCAAGCAGTTCGGCAAGCTGATCGGCGAATTCCAGGCGCTGCAGCACCGCGCCGCCGAACTCTATGTCGATATCGAGATCACCCGCGCCGCCGTGATGAAGGCGCTGCAAGCGCTCGATACGGACGTCGCCAAGGCGGCGTCAGCCGTCGCAGTGGCGAAAGCCCGCGCCGGCACCACCGCCACGCGCGCGGTGCAGGAAGGCGTGCAGATGCATGGCGGCATGGGCATGACCGACCAGTTCGACATCGGCTTCTTTATGAAGCGCGCGCGCGTGTGCGAGGAATTGTTCGGCGACGCCAATTACCACACCGAGCAGCTGGCAAGGGCGCGGGGGTATTGAGGCGCACCGTCGCGTCGCATTGGGTGTCATCGCCCACCTTGTGCGCAATTGCGCACTGGGGCGGGCGATCCAGTACGCCGCGGCCCCTCAGTATGCGATTGATGTCTCGGAGTACTGGATCGCCCGTCAAGCCGGGCGATGACAGTTGAGAGAGTGGAAAGCGCCTGCCCCAAGCTCGTCATTGCGAGCGCAGCGAAGCAATCCAGTCTGTCACCGAGGAGCGACTCTGGATTGCTTCGTCGCTGCGCTCCTCGCAATGACGGCGGATAGAGCGCCTTACCGCACCGGCGGCGCGTACTGCACGCCGCCCGCATTCCACAGCTGGTTCATGCCGCGCGGGATCTTCAGCTTCGACTTCTCGCCGATGTTGCGCTCGTACATCTCGCCGTAATTGCCGACGTGGCGGATGATGCGGACCACCCAATCCTTGGTCAGGCCGAGCTGCTCGCCGTAATTGCCCTCGGTGCCGACCAGCCGCATCACTTCCGGCTTCTTCGACTTCAGGGCCTCGTCGATGTTCTCCGAGGAGACGCCGAGCTCCTCGGCGTTGATCATCGCGTACAGCGTCCACTTCACGATCATCATCCAGTCGTCGTCGCGCTGGCGCACGACGGGGGCGAGCGGCTCCTTGGAGATCATGTCCGGCAGGATCATGCTGTCGCCGGGCTTCGACAGGTTGATCCTCAGCGCGTAGAGCTGGGAGACGTCGGCGGAGAGCGTGTCGCATTTGCCGGTGTCGTAGGCCTTCACCACGTCGTCCAGCTTGTCGAACTTCACCTCTTCATACTTCATGTTGTTGGCACGGAAGTAATCCGCGACATTGAGCGCCGTGGTGGTCCCGGTCTGGACGCAGACCTTGCTCCCGGTCAGGTCCAGCGCGGTTTCCTTGTTGCGCGCGCGCGGCAGCATGAAGCCTGCGCCGTCGTAATAGGCGACCGCGGGGAAATAGAGATCGTAGTCGAGCTCGCGCGCCATGCTCCAGGTCGAGTTGCGCGAGAGGATGTCCACTTTCCGGCTCTGCAATTCCTTGAAGCGCTCGTTGGCATCGAGCGCGACGAATTTCGCCTTGCTCGGGTCGTTGAAGATCGCGGAGGCCACCGCGCGGCAGAAATCGACGTCGAAGCCGGTCCAGTTGCCCTTGTCGTCGGGGATCGAGAAGCCCGGCAGGCCCTTGTTGACGCCGCACAGCACCTCTCCGCGGCGTACGGTGCGCTTCAGGGTGCGGGTGTCGTAGAATTCATAGATGATGGCCAGGACGGCGACCAGCACGGCGACTGCGAGCCCGATCAGCAGGCCGCCACGAAAAGTGCGCATCATGTTGCTCTCTCGAAATAATCGGGAAAAGGAATATTCGCTAAGGCGAGGAGATCAGATCAGAGCTCGGGCTTCTGCCGGATGACGACCTTGGTGCCGACAGGGACGCGATCGTAGAGATCGGCGACGTCGCGGTTGACGAGCCGGAAGCAGCCAGAGGAGACCTTGGTGCCGATCGTGTCGGGCCGGTTGGTGCCGTGGATGCGGTAGACCGTGGTGCCCAGATACATGGCGCGCGCACCGAGCGGATTACCGGGGCCGCCGGCCATGAAGCGCGGCAGATAAGGCTGGCGCTGGATCATCTCCGGCGGCGGCGTCCAGTCCGGCCACTCTTTCTTGTTGGTGATGTTCACCAGCCCCTGCCACTGAAAACCGTCGCGGCCGACGCCGATGCCGTAGCGGATCGCACGGCCGCCGGGCTGCACCAGATAGAGATGCCGTTCGGCGGTCGAGATGATGAGGGTGCCCGGCGCTTCGGTGGTGCGGAAGTAGACGACCTGCTTCTGCCATTCCGGATCGAGCTCATAGGCATCGTCCGCGACCAGGCCCGGCTCGTCGCCGCGGTCGGGCTGCTGGGCGTAGGCGTGGGGCGCGGACAGGATCAGGCCGATCGCAGCCACAAACATCCCGGTCAGGCGACGAAAATCCGTCATTTCAAGCTCTCCCCGCGGCCAAAGCCAAATCATCTGGAACCATCAAATCTCAGGGCCATCTTCATGGCAAGTTCAAGGCACCCTTAGACCATATGTCACGAGAATGCTTTGGTTTTTTGACGGACCGCGCGCAATGCCACAAACGGGGGATGGCGCGAAAAGCAGTGGTCGCAGCATCCTCACCGCGCGCGGCCTGTCAGATCTGGTTATTCTCAGCCGCGATCCCGAGCCGCCGGACGATTTCGGCACCTACGGCCCGGGCCTCAGGTCGAGAGCCGATGCGAGGACTGCGAAACCGTTGTCCTGACTGCAATCGGATCACGACGATGCAGTGCTCGTCCTCGGAGCGGCCGCGGCGCTCGACCGTGATCGTCTTGACGTCGCGCCCTTCGATGTGGTCGGCGCGCAACGTGCCGTCGCCCCATAGGCGTTCGACGCGGATATCGCCCTGGCGGATGATCCAGAACGCGCCGGTCACAAGGTTGGCATAACGGGAAACGCCGAAAGCGGCCATCGCGCCGACCGGCAGCAGCACGATGTCGACCGGCCCGGGCGACAGGCCGCGCCAGAGCCTGTAGGCGTAGGGAACGGCGCACAATGCGACGACGATCAGCGCGACGATCCTGATGTCTCTCTTCGAGAACGGCTCGAGGGGGTCGCCGAGACGCATCTCGGGATTGCTGGCATCGAGCGGATTGACCGGAGACTCGACGTCGGGAACGTCGAATTGCGCGGCGATCCGCGCCACCGTGTCGTGTACGTGGGTGATATCGGCGATCGGCGGCGATGTCAGGCGCTCACCGGAGGCCAGCGTGAATGCGAGCTGGAAGCGGGCTTTCGCCCTCTTGCTGCCGGGAACCTGCAATCCCCTGATGTTTTCCTTGGCGACGATCCGCGTCCGCAGTTTTCCGAACGGGCGCTGCTCGCCGATCAATATCTCGTCCGGCGTGATGATCCACACCACCGCCGGCGCCAGCATGATGATGCCGACGAACGCCGCTCCCACGAGCAGCGCGACCACGGAGATGAGTACCTCCAGAGTGTCGTGCGTGAACAGGCCCGGCGTGAAGCACAGCGCAACGGCAGCCGCAAAGCCGGACATGACCAGCCGCTGCGCGATCGAGGCGCCCTCGCGAAGGCGAATGTCGGTGCTGTTGGTGGCGTCGTCCATCGCGGGCGGCTGATTACGTGGCCCGCGAAACTCCACGGACGGGTCCGTGGAGTCAAGCAACAAGGGCGCGACCCGTGCCGGGCGTCAGCTATTGGCGTTCAGCAGCTTTGCCACGGTGCGATCGATCTCGTCATAGCGGCCTTCGCCCTCGTGCTGGAACACGATCTTGCCGTCCTGGTCGATGATGTACTGCGCCGGCCAATATCGGTTGCGGTAAGCGTTCCAGGTCCTGGAATCATTGTCCTGCGCCACCGGATAGGTGATGCCGTGGCGCTTCAGGGCGGCCTGCACATTGGACGCCGAGCGCTCGAACGGGAATTCCGGCGTGTGCACGCCGACCACGACGAGGCCCTTGTCCTTGTACTTGGCATAGAGATCGGTGACGTGCGGCAATGTGTTGACGCAGTTGACGCAGCCATAGGTCCAGAAGTCCACCAGCACGACCTTGCCGCGGAGATCGGCGATATTAAGCGGCTTCGAGTTGAACCAGTTGTTGATGCCGGCGAAGTCGGGCGCGGTGTCCTGGCTGGCGGCGGCGGTGACGACAGGGACAGCGCGCGCGGCCTCGTCGCAGATGCCGGGGATGACGGCGCCTGTTACGGCGATGCCGATCAGTGCGGCGGAGACGGCGAGCAGTTTGAAAGTCATGGAAAGATCCTCCGGTGAAAATGAGTGATGATCACAGGCCGATCTGGCCGGTGGGATAGAAGCCGGTGAGCCACGCCACGATCAGCGTGTCGTATTGGAAATAGGCGGCGAGCGCGAAGCCGATCACGACGACGCCAAAGCCCTGCTGCAGCCGCGGCGAGATGCGCGCGAGACTGCGCACCCGCGTGGTGGCGGCTTGCCCGCCATAGGCGATCGCCAGCATGGGAATCGCCGCGCCGATGGCGTAGGCGATCAGCAGCGTGCCGGCCCAGGTCGCGTTCTCAGTGGTCGCGACCAGCGTCAGGATCGAGCCGAGCACCGGGCCGGCGCAGGGCGTCCAGACCAGGCCGAGCGTGGTGCCGAGCACGAGCCCGCCGAGTGCGCCCTCGCGCTGCGTGGCGCTGGAGTTGCCGAGATCGAGCCAGCCGTTGAGCCGGATCGACAGCCATTCGAACGGCGCCGGCCACAGCATCAACAGGCCGAAGCCGAGCAGCAGGATCGATGCCGCGTCGCGCAGCACGTTCGGATCGAAATCGAACAGCCGCGTGATAGCGCCGAGCAACAGCGCGGTCGCGGAGAACGAGATGACGAAGCCGAGCGCGATCATCGCCGGGCGCAGATGCGAGCTGCGGCCGATCGAGGCGCCGAGCAGGATCGGCAGCATCGGCAGCGTGCACGGCGCGGCGATGGTGAGGATGCCGGCGAGGACAGCAAAGACAAGTTCGAGCATTGGGGCACTCGTGGAGAGGGTCACGAGGGCAGTTCGGGATGAGCGAGGCAGTCGTTACGCCGCGTCACGCCTTCGTGACGGGAGTGCTGCTGCCGCAGCGGTGCCCCAAGCACAAAACGACCCGGAGGGGGGCATCCCGTCCGGGTCGTTGGAGGTCTTGGGAGGTTTAACGAAACCGTATGTGAGCTTTATAGGAGGGAAGTTTTTCCGCCTGATGTTGTGCTTTGTTTCAATTGTTTCGTCGGCGGTAACACTTCCGTGTCCGGGGTAGGGTTTAAACTTGTGTCCTATCCCATTGAAATATCTGAACTTCAGGCGGCGAAGCGCTCGACGCCACAGCCCTTAAGCAATTCGGCCAGTTGCTTGCGGGCGTAGAACATCCGGGTCTTCACCGTGCTCTGCGGGATGCCGATGATCTGTCCGACCTCCTCCACCGACTTCTCATGGTAGTAGACCAGCGTGATGATCTCACGATGCGCGGGCGACAGCTTCTGAACGCAGGCGCGCAGGATGGCGCTGGTGTCGCTGCGGTCGAGCGAGGTCTCCGGCGTGTCGCAACCATCGGCGATCTGGCGCACGTCTTCCTGGTCGATATCCTCGAAGCGGCGCTGGCGCATCGCAGTCAGCGCCTTGAAGCGAGCGATCGAGAGCAGCCAGGTCGAAACCTGCGAGCGGCCCTGGAATTGGCCGGCGGTCCGCCACACGTCCAGAAACACCTGGCTGACCAGGTCTTCCGCCGTGGTCGCGTCGCGCACGATCCGCAGGATGAAGCGGTAGACGCGCACATTGTGCCGGCAATAAAGGATGTGCATGGACGTCCGGTTGCCGTCGGCAATGCTTTCGAGAAGCATGTCGTCCGAGGTCGCCTGAGCGGCAATGATGCTCTGGCTGGCTTGGGCGTTGATGGCGATGACGTTCGGCATTGACTTGGCTCCCCGTAGCGCCGCAACCGAGCGGCGTTTCCTTGGACCAAAGTGTTAATGAGCCAACGTTTCGGGACGTCTGCACGAAAAGCGGAAAATGGTTTCGTGCGCCGACAAATTGTTTCGTCGAATTAGCCGCGACGAAACATTCGGGGCAAAAAAGCGTGTAATTTCAATGTACGGAAAATACGGGGATGGGATTAGGCAGCGAGCGGATGCGCCGGGAACGTATTTCGGGCCTTTGCGTTCGCACTCCCGTGTCGTCCTGGACAAGCGAGCAAAGCGAGCGCCGATCCATGACCCATGACCCCAGGGAGACGTTTTGCGGAAACGCGTGGTTGCCAGCCTCGCGCCACAATCTCTGCCTGGGGTAATGGGTCCTGGCCTTCGCCAGGACGACGATGGGAGGCGCTACGCCTTCTCGCCCGCCGGCGAGAACAGATAGCCGCCGCCGCGGATGGTGCGGATCACGGCGGGTTTTGCCGGATCGGGCTCGATCTTGCGGCGGATGCGCATGATGCGCAGGTCGACGGCGCGGTCGAAGGCTTCGGCGTCGCGGGCATTGGCCAATTCCAGCAGGCGCTCGCGCGACAGCACGCGCTTCGGATTGGCCGCGAACACTTTCAAGAGCCCGAACTCGGATGCGGTCAGCGGATGCTCGTTGCCCTCGTCGTCGCGCAAGGCCTGCGCTTCGAGATCGAGCCACTTCGTCCCGAACCGTACCAATTGCTCCTTGTCCGATTTCGCAGCCGCCGTGTCCGCCACGGCTTTCGCCGGCGCGCTCCGGCGCAGCACCGAGCGGATGCGTGCCATCAGCTCACGCAGCTCGCACGGCTTGGCCACGTAATCGTCGGCGCCGAGCTCGAGGCCGACGACGCGGTCGATCGGGCTTGCCGTCGCCGTCAGCATGATCACCGGCACGTTGATGCGGCTCTTGAGGTCGCGGATGATCGAGAGCCCGTCTTCCTCCGGCATGTTGAGGTCGAGCACGACGAGGTCGGGCATGCTGCCGTCGATCGCCGTGCGCAACGACTTACCGCCGTCGCACAGCGTCACGGTGAAGCCGTGCATCTTGAGGTAATCGCCGACCATCTCCCGGGCCGGGGCCTCGTCGTCGACGATCATGATGTGCTGGCTTTGGGTCATGGTCCTGAGATCACGAAATTTCGGTCGCGGGGAGGGTGATGGTGAAGGTCGAGCCCTTGCCGGGGCCCTCGCTCTCGGCGGTCACCTCGCCGCCGTGCATGTCGATAATACGCTTGACGATGGACAACCCAAGCCCGGTCGAGCTCTCGCCGGCGGTCGGTTTTGCCGACAGCCGCTGGAACCGGCCGAACAGGCGGCCGAGATCCTCCGGCGACAGGCCGGCGCCCTCGTCGCTGACGCGGACGATGGTGTCGCCGCCCTCATGGCTGACGACGACGCCGATCTTGCCGCCGATCGGTGAGTATTTGATGGCGTTGCTGATCAGATTGTCGATTGCCTCGCGAATGCGGTCGGTGTCGCACATGGTGACGACGTTGACGGGCGCGGTGACGCTGATCGCCTGCTGCTTGTTGACGGCGAGCGGCTGGTTGGCCTCGGCGACCTCCTTGACCAGGGCCGCGACGTCGACGGGCTCGCGGCGGATGGTGATGTCGAAGGCATCGGCCATCGCATCCGAGATCAGATGATCGACCATCGTGGTCAGGCGCTTGGTCGCATCGCGGATGTGATCGACCTGGGCCACGACGCCGCCTGACGACGCGCCGGTCGAGATCAACTCCTTCAGCATCTCGGTGCGGCCGAGGATGACGCCGAGCGGATTCTTCAGATCGTGGGCAACGGTACCGAGGATTTCGTTCTTGAAGCCGTTGGCGCGTTGCAGCCGCAGCCATTGCGCCGAGAGGCGGCGGTTGGCCTGCATCAGCGCGCGGGTGCGCTGGGCGACGCGGTCTTCCAGCTGGGTGTTGGCGGCCTGGAGCTGCTGGTAGAGGATGACGTTGTCGAAGGCGATCGAGAGCCGGCTGGAGAAGATCTCGACCAGCGAGCGGTCGGTCTCGGACAGCTCGCGCTCGGCCTGCAGCAGCACCACGACCTCGCGGCCGCTTCCGGTGCGCAAATAGATCACGCTGCGGTGGTCGGCGAATTCGTTCTTGCGGCCCTGGAACGCGGCTTCCACCATCGCGCGCAGATCGGGGTCGAGCGCCTTCGACGAGGTGGTGCCGATGAAGCGGCTGTAGCAGCCGCTGCCGGCGAGCACCGAGAGCTCGGGGTCGATGCCGCCATTGTCGCGCAAAACCAGGATACCGGCGCAATCGACGTTGAGCAGCGAGGCAAGCTGGGTCAGTACGCCCTCGGCGAGCCGCTGCATCGACTTGAAATCGTACAGCGTCGAAGCCGCGTCGATGATGATCTCGAGCCCGCGCCTTGTCTGCAGCATGCGCTCGAGCTGCTGGTAGGAGCGCAGCGCCGCGGTCAGCGAGGTGAACAGCTTGTCGGCGGTGAGCTCGGTCTTCGCTTTGTAGTCGTTGATGTCGTACTGCACGATCACGCGCCGTTCAGGCGCTTGACCGGGCTGTCCGGTGCGCAGGATGATGCGCACGGTCTCGTTCTTGAGCTCGTTGCGGATGTACTCGACCAGCTCGAGGCCGGCGACGTCCGTCTCCATGATGACGTCGAGCAGCACGGCGGCGATGTCGTTGTGCGCGGCCATCAGCTTGCGACCTTCGGCCGCGGAATGGGCGGAGAGGATCTCCAGGCCCTGGCCGTTGAGGGAATAGTCCGAGAGCGCAAAACGCGTACCGTCATGCACGGCCGGATCGTCGTCGATGACGGCGATCTTCCATTTCCGGGCGTCAACATCCTCCGATGCGGTACCGGTGTCGTCGATCAGGTGGAGGACATCGTCCTGTTCGGCCATTGAGAAGTCCCGTCAGTCTCTGTGCTTTGCCCGCCGCCCTTGGCGACCCGGGGCATGATAATGCGAAAAGTAGTGCCTTGTCCCAGCTTGGATTCCAGCATCATGCGACCGCCGAGCTGCTGGGTGACGAGGTTATAGACGATATGGAGGCCGAGTCCCGTGCCACCTTCATTGCGCCTGGTGGTAAAGAATGGGTCAAAGGCCTGGCGCTGCACGTCGGAGGTCATGCCGGCCCCGTCATCGGTGAAGATGATCTCGACGTCGTCGGCCCCGCGCGGCCGCGCCGAGATCGTGATCGTGCCGGCGCGGCCGTCGGCAAAGGCGTGGTTGGCGGCGTTGAGGAACAAATTGGTCAGGATCTGGCCGTAGGAGCCGGGATAGCCGTCGAGCAGCAGCCCCTCGGGCATGTCGACATGGAGCGTGATCGGCGACCGCTTCAACACCGGCCGCAGGCTCGCGATGATCTGCTCGGTGGCTTCGCTCAGTGAGAACTGTCGCCGCTCGGCATGGGAGCGGTCGACCGCGACCTGCTTGAACGACTGGATCAGCTCGCCGGCGCGCTGGAGATTGGCGACGAGCTGCTGCGAGGCGTCGCGCGAGGACTGCACGAATTCTTCCAGCTGCGAGCGGCGCAGGCCGCCGTCGCCCTTGAGCTGGGCCTCGAAGATTTCGGTGCGCCGGGCAAAGCTCGACGCAACGGTGAGGCTGATGCCGATCGGGTTGTTGACCTCGTGCGCGACGCCGGCGACGAGGCCGCCGAGGGCTGCGAGCCTCTCGGCATCGATCAGATTCTGCTGCGCGGCGTTGAGCTCGAGCAGCGCGCTTTCGGCCTTCTCCTTGGACGCGCGCAGCTCGTCCTCGGTCTGGCGCTTCGCGATGGCGTTCTCGCGGAACACTTCCACCGCGCGCGCCATGGCTCCGACCTCGTCGCGCGCGCGCGTGCCCTGCACCTCGCGGCCGAGGTCGCCGAGCGTGATCGCGCGCATCGCCGCCATGATCTGCTGCAGCGGCAGCCGGATCGACAGCGCGATCAGCACGCCGGCGGTGAGGATGATGCCGAGGAAGATCACGGCGATGGAGAGAACGCGACGGGAAATGTCCGCCAGCGTGCGGTCGAACGTCTCCTGCGCCTTTTGCTCGCGCTGGCGCATCTTGGTGGAGAGATCGTCGATGGCGCCGATCGCCTCGGCCTGGTTGGCGTCGATGGTGTTGCGCAGCAGCTCGGTACGGTTCGTGAGCTGCTCGGAGAGCTTTGCAAAACCCTCGCGCAGCGCGGCGGTCCGGGCGGCGAGTCGTCGCAGCGCCATGCGCTGGAGGTCGTTGTCGGCGAGATCGATCATCACGGGGATGGTCTTCTCGATGGTCTCGGTGTTGCGGCGGGCGTCGTCGGCCGCACCCGATGACAGCGACAGATAGTAGGAATTGGCCGCGACCAGCATCGCGGTGAAGGCCTCGCGCGACTTGCCCAGCGAAGGCCAGATCAGCGCGTCGCGATGGCCGGTGGCGCCTTCGATGATGGAGTAAAGGCCGGCCATGTCCCTGGCCGGTCCCTGCACCTGATCCTCGTAGGTCTTCGCGATGGTGGCCTGCACGCCGCGCAGCTCGCCGAAGCCGTTGAGGAAGCGGTCGGTGGTGCGCTCCAGCTCCTCGACCGAGCCCGACAGCATCGGGTCCTTGGCGGCGCGATTGGTCAGCGTCCCCAGCACCGCCTCGCGCAGCAGCAGGATCTCGGCGAACAGGTCGGGGCTCGGCTGGTTGATGTAGCGGTGGATCAGATTGTGCAGCCGCCCGGTCTCGCTTTCGAGCAGCGCCAGAATCCGGTCGGATTCGCGCACCTGGCGCACGTCGTCCCAGGCCGAGCCGAGCACCTGCGAGCCGTTCCAGATCAGCCCGACCAGCACGATGACCACGGCGGAGTTCAGCGCCGCGATCGACAGGATGCGCCAACGGATCGGCACCGCCCGGAGCACGCCGACCAGCCGCGCGCGCAGCCGCCCCATCGGGCCGGGCGACCTGTCTGCATGCTCGCTGTGTCCAAGCCCGGGCAAGAGGCCTCACTCCACCTTGCGAATGCGTTCGATCAGCGCGGCCGCGGCCGGATCCTGCCCGGCCTTGGCGTAGATCGCGACCATCGCGTCTTCGAACGGCTTGCGGTCGATATCCCTGACGATGGTGACGCCCGCTGCTTCCGCCTTGCGCTGCGACTGCTCCTCCAGGTCGCGCCATTTCTCGCGCATGAAGCGGCTGGAGCGCTGTGCGGCTTCCCTGAAGATGGTTTGCTCGTCGGCCGACAGGCTTTTCCAGGCCTTCAGCGAAATCACCAGCACTTCGGGGCTCATGGTGTGCTCGGTGAGGGCGAGATAGCCGGCATGTTTGTAATGGTCCGTCGTCACGTAGGATGGCCAGTTGTTCTCGGCGCCGTCGATCAGGTGGTTGGCAAGCCCGGCAAGCACCTGCCCATAGGGCATCTCGACCGGCTCCGCGCCGAGCGCGCGGATCATCTGGCTCATCAACTCCGACTGCTGCACCCGGATCCGCAATCCCTTGAGGTCCGCGACGTTTCTGACCGGGCGGGCGCCGTTGTAGATCGATCGCGCGCCGGAATCGTAGAAGGCGAGGCCAACGAAGCCGTAGGGCTCGAAGCTGCCGAGGATCTCGCTGCCGATCGGCCCGTCCAGCACCTTCTGCATGTGCTCGATGGACCGGAACAGGAACGGCATCGCCAGCACGTTCATCGCCGGAACGAAATTGCCGATCAGCGCCACATTGGTCCGGTTGAGATCGATCGCACCGACCCGGGTCTGCTCGATGGTCTCCTTCTCCTCGCCGAGTTGGCGGGAGTGGAAGACCTTGACCTCGTGCCGACCGCCGCTGCGCTCGGCGATCAGGGCGCCCATGTAGCGCAGCGCCTGCACGGTCGGATAATCCTCGGTCTGGGTGTCGGCGGCGCGGAACTCACGCGCAGCAGCTCCCGTCGCGCAGAGGGCGATCAAAAGCGCGACGAAAACCACCCCGGTCCGCGTGCGTTCGGCACGGTTCAACACTGGCACACTCAACCCCTCAGTGGTGGAGTCTATGGCGGGAGGAAAAGGTTCAATGCAATCTAGCAGATGGTCGTGGGAAGGCCATCCCGCCGGGCGCCTCGACGTGATTGTGCGGCGCGGCCGGGGCTCATTCCCGGTTGAAACCGCAAATGCCGCGCCTTAAGCAGGGGCAGCCGCTTTCGTCGGTGCGGCATGGAAAGAGCCATCGTGACTTCAGCATCGCGCCTTTTGCAGGTCGTCGCCGCCTTTGCGGCGCTCTCCTTGGCCGCGCCGGTGCGTGCCGCGACCGACATCGCGTGGTGGCACGCCATGTCCGGCGAACTCGGCCGGCAACTGGAAAAGCTCGCCTCCGACTTCAACGCCTCGCAGCCGGATTATCGCGTGGTGCCAACTTACAAGGGCAGTTACACCGAGACGGTGACGGCCGCGATCTTCGCCTTCCGCTCGCGGAGCCAGCCCGCGATCGTCCAGGTCAACGAGGTCGCCACCGCCACCATGACCGCGGCCAAGGGCGCGATCTATCCCGTGTTCAGCCTGATGCGGGACATGAAGGAGCCGTTCTCGCTCAATGACTACCTTCCCGCGGTCTCCGGCTACTACACCGATGCGGCCGGCAATCTCTTGTCCTTCCCGTTCAATTCGTCGACGCCGATTCTTTATTACAACAAGACCATGTTCCGCGACGCAGGGCTCGATCCGGAGGCGCCGCCGAAGACCTGGCCGGAGCTTGGCGCTGCTGCAAAACGCCTGCGCGATCGCGGCGCGGTGTGCGGCTTCACCACCTCCTGGCCGTCCTGGATCCATGTCGAGAATTTTTCAGCCTTCCACAATCTGCCGCTGGCAACGCGGGCGAACGGCTTTGCCGCGTTGGATGCCGAGCTGACCATCAACAATCCGTCTCTCGTGCGTCACGTCTCCGAGCTCAGCGAGTGGCAGAAAACGAAAGTGTTCGACTATAGCGGCCGCGGCCAGTCGGCCGAGCCGCGCTTCCAGAACGGCGAATGCGGCATCTTCATCGGCTCCTCGGCGACGCGCGCCGACATCAAGGCGAATTCGAAGTTCGAGATCGGCTACGGCATGATGCCGTATTGGCCCGACGTGAAGGGTGCGCCGCAGAATTCGATCATCGGTGGCGCCACGCTGTGGGTGCTGCGCGACCGTCCGCGCGAGGAATACAAAGGCGTGGCACGATTCTTCGCCTATCTGTCGCAGCCCGGCGTGCAGGCCGCCTGGCACCAGAACACCGGCTATCTGCCTGTCACCCGCGCCGCCTTCGAGCTGACGCGCGCGCAAGGTTTTTACGAGCGCAATCCGGGCTCGGCGATGTCGTTCGAAGAGATCACGCTGCATCCGCCGACGGAGAATTCAAAGGGCATCCGGCTCGGCTCCTTCGTGCTGATCCGCGGCGCGATTGAGGACGAGCTGGAGGAGGCCTTTGCCGGCCGCAAGAGCGCGCAAGCCGCGCTCGATGCTGCGGTCGAACGCGGCAACAAGATCCTGCGCCAGTTCGAGCGCGCCAGCCCGGATAGGTAGGGGGAGGGATGGTAGCTCGGCGTTAAGGCGCAAGGCCATTCCACAGCGTCATGGCCGGGCTTGTCCCGGCCATCCACGCCTTGGCCGCAGCACGAAGAACGTGGATGCCCGGGACAAGCCCGGGCATGACGAGCTCAACAGCCGTTAGGTTACGATGTCGATGAAACTCCCTCACTGCGCCGACGCGGCAAGCTTTCGCGCCTTTCGCGCCGACCCTCCGCGATGGCTGCCGATCGCGCTCGACATCGCCCGCAGCCACGATCTCGATGCCAGCGCGCCGCACGTCTTTGCGACCGGCACCAATCTCGTGGTCGGGCTCGGCGATCGCCTGATCCTGAAAATCTTCCCGCCGCTGCTCCGCGCGCAGTTCGTCTCCGAGCACGGCTCGCTGGCCCAACTTGCCGGTCGCATTGATTTGCCAATTCCCGAGATCGTCGCGGAAGGCGATCGCGACGGCTGGCCTTATCTGATCATCACACGCCTTGCCGGCACGCTCGGCTCGGAGGTCTGGCCGTCGTTGCCGGAAGCGCAGAAGGAGCGCGTGCTGCGACAGATCGGCGAGACCATCGCCGCCGTGCAGCGCGCGCCGCTCGGCTCACTCGCGCAGATCCAGCCGCGCTGGGACGACTTCATGCGGGCCCAGATGCAGGGCTGCAAGGCGCGGCACACGCGTCTCGGCCTGGCGCCGAAATTCCTCGCCAGCCTCGACGATCTCCTGCGTGATGCGGCCGCGCTCATTCCGATGGATGCGTCGCCGGTGATCCTGATCGGCGAATACATTCCGGAGAACTTCCTGCTCGCCCGCCACGACGATCAATGGTCGCTCGCCGGCCTGTTCGACTTCGGCGACGTGCTGGCGGGATGGCGGGACTACGATCTGCTCGGCCCTAGCGCCTTCATGGCAGCGGGCCGGCCGGGCAGGGTGCGCAACCTGCTCGAAGGCTTTGGCTATGCGAAGCTCGACTTCGCGCTCAAGCGACGGCTGATGGCCCTGATGCTGCTGCATCGCGCCAGCGACCTCAACAGCCACATCTGCATCGAGGGCTGGCAGGAGCAGGCGGATGATCTGGTCGAACTTCAGGAGCTGATCTGGCCGGGGTGACGGGCCGCGATCGATAGCCGCGCCACCTAGGGGCGAGACGCGCTCACGCAATAGGCTGGTATTGTCGAAAGCCTATTTTTTAGGCAAATATACCTGTTTGTATGCAATGTCCGACGGCTTGGCTTCTGATCGACGGCCCGGATAGCAGCCTTTTCCTATAAACATTTCATGGGCTTATGCTGGTTTAATCCTTGCTTAAGCCTTGGCACGAACCTTGCGAATCCAGTTCCAACCAGAAAACTTTTGTGTTGGAGCCATTCCATGAAGCGCCGCGATTTCCTCAAGTCCGTTTCCGGATTGGCCGCAGGCGCGGCGCTTCCGGCCATGCCGTCCGTGATCTCGTCGGCCAAGGCCGATGCGCGCTCGGAGACGCTGCTGATCGTCTCGGAAGGCGGCCCCAACAATCTCGATATCCACGGCGTCGGCACCAACGTGCCCGGCTATGAGGTGTCCTGGAATTGCTACGACCGCCTGCTCAGCCACGAGATGAAGACCGGCCCCGGCGGCGTGCCCTATTACGACCGCGACAAGTTCAAGGGCGAACTCGCCGAGGACTTCAAGATCGACGACATGTCGGTCACCTTCAAGCTGAAGAAGAACGCCAAATTCCACGACGGCGCGCCTGTGACCGCCAAGGACGTGAAGTGGTCGCTCGACCGAGCCGTCAGCGTCGGCGGATTCCCCACCTTCCAGATGAGCGCGGGCTCGCTCACGAAACCCGAGCAGTTCGTCGTGATCGACGACTACACGGTACGTGTCGACTTCCTGAAGAAGGACAAGCTGACGATCCCCGATCTCGCGGTGATCGTGCCCTGCATCATCAATTCCGAGCTGGTGAAGAAGAACGCCAGCGAGAAGGATCCCTGGGGACTCGAATTCACCAAGCAGCAGACCGCGGGCTCCGGCGCCTACAAGGTGACGAAGTGGACCGCCGGCACCGAAGTGGTGATGGAGCGCAACGACGATTGGGTCGGCGGCCCGCTGCCGAAGATCAAGCGCGTGATCTGGCGCATGGTGCCGCAGGCCGGCAATCGCCGCGCGCTGCTGGAGCGCGGCGACGCCGACATCTCCTATGAGCTGCCGTTCAAGGATTTCCAGGAGATGAAGGCGAGCGGCAAGCTCAACGTGGTGTCGCTGCCGTTCTCCAACGGCATCCAGTATATCGGCATGAACGTGACCAAGCCGCCGTTCGACAATCCCAAGGTACGTCAGGCGGTCGCCTGCGCGATTCCCTATCAGAAGATCATGGACGCGGTGATGTTCGGGCTGGCTAACCCGATGTTCGGCGCGCCCAAGGACAAGCCAACCGAAGTCGCCTGGCCGCAGCCGCACAAATACAACACCGACATGGACAAGGCGAAGGCGCTGCTGGCCGAGGCCGGCTACCCGAACGGCTTCGAGACCACGATCTCGTTCGACCTCAACTTCGCCGGCGTCAACGAGCCGCTCTGCGTGCTGGTGCAGGAGAGCCTGGCCCAGATCGGCATCAAGACCACCATCAACAAGGTGCCCGGCGCCAACTGGCGCACCGAATTGAACAAGAAGGAAATGCCGCTCTTCACCAACGTATTCTCGGGCTGGCTCGATTACCCCGAATACTTCTTCTACTGGTGCTATCACGGCAATAATTCCGTCTTCAACACCATGAGCTACAAGTCGGCGGAGATGGACAAGCTGATCGACGGCGCACGCGCGGCCGCCGCGACCGGCGACACCGCGACCTACGACACCGACGTGAAGGGCTTCGTCGACCTCGCCTACAGCGACATCCCGCGCATCCCGCTGTACCAGCCGTTCGTCAACGTCGCGATGCAGAAGAACATCAGCGGCTACCAATACTGGTTCCACCGGAGGCTGGATTATCGCGCGATGGCGAAGGGGTAAGGGGATGGCGGGCGAGATGGTCGCGTCATCGACTCTCTTTCTGAGTGAGGCGGCCACCGCTCAATCATTCCATCTCCCCTTGTGGGAGAGGGGCAGGGTGAGGGGTAGCCACGAACTCCGATCTCGCTTGGGGCTCCCCCTCACCCTGCCCCTCTCCCATCGCAAGTCGGGCCTGCCCGACTTGCGCCAATCACCAATGCGCAACCGGGGTAGACCCCGGTTGCGTGGGAGAGGGGGCGCAGCGGAGCACGTGGCGCGAACCCGCCCACAAACGCAGAGCAGCAGGAGCGCAACCCCATGCTGACCATGATCGGCAAGCGCCTGATGTTCGCGATTCCTTCGCTGATCGGGGTCGTCATCGTCACCTTCCTGCTGACCCGCGCATTGCCCGGTGATCCCGCGGCGTATTTCGCCGGCCCCGCCGCAACGAAAGAAGCCGTCGAGCAGATCCGGAAAAAACTCGGCCTCGACAAGCCGCTGATCGAGCAGTTCTTTCGCTACACCAACGATCTCGCCCATGGCGATTTCGGCAACTCGCTCACGACCGGCCAGCCGGTCGCAGCCGAGATCCGCAACCGCCTGCCGGCCTCCGCCGAGCTGACGCTGCTCGGCCTCATCGTCTCGGTCGTGATCGCGATTCCGCTCGGCGTGCTGGCGGCGACGCGGCCGGGCTCATGGGTCGACCATCTCTGCCGTGTGACGACGACGGCCGGCGTCTCGCTGCCGGTGTTCTTCACAGGTCTGGTGCTGGTCTATGTGTTCTATTTCCGGCTCGGCTGGTCGCCCGCGCCGCTCGGCCGGCTCGATGTGTTCTACAGCGCGCCGCCGACAGTGACCGGCTTCTATCTGATCGACACCCTGATCGCGCGCGACTTCGAGGCGTTCCGTTCGGCATGCAGCCAGCTCATCCTGCCGGCGACGACGCTTGCGATCTTCTCGCTGGCGCCGATCGCGCGCATGACGCGCGCCTCGATGCTGGCGGTGCTGTCCTCCGAATTCGTGCGCACCGCGCGTGCCAGCGGCCTGTCGCCGGCGACCGTCATCGTCACCTACGCCTTCCGCAACGCGATGCTCCCCGTCATCACCACGCTGAGCATGGTGTTCTCGTTCCTGCTCGGCGCCAACGTGCTGGTGGAGAAAGTGTTCGCCTGGCCAGGCATCGGCTCTTACGCCGTCGAAGCGCTGATCTCGTCGGACTTCGCGCCGGTGCAGGGGTTCGTGCTGACCATGGCGGTGATGTACGTGCTGCTCAATCTCGTGATCGACATTCTCTATGGCGTGATCGATCCGCGCGTGCGGCTGGAGGGGTAGAGCATGATCCGGAAAAGTGGGCACCGGTTTTCCGATCAGATCATGCTCAAAAGGATAGAGTCATGAGCACCGTTGCGCCTGCCGTTGAACCCGTCGGCCCCGCGCGCACGTCGGGTCTCGTCGCGCTCCTCGACCAGACCCGCTACGTGCTCGGCGAGAACAAGGTCACCGGCTTTGCATTCGCGCTGCTGATCGTGATCCTCCTTGCCGCGATCTTCGGCCCCTATGTGGTGCCGTATGACCCGCTGGCGTCCGACACCGTGGTGTCGCTGAAGCCGCCGTCGGCCGCGCACTGGTTCGGTACCGACCAATTGGGCCGCGACATCTTCAGCCGGGTCGTGGTGGCGACGCGGCTCGATACGTTCATCGCGGTCGCCTCCGTCGCGCTGGTGTTCCTGATGGGCGGGCTCGCCGGCATCGCGGCCGGCTATTTCGGCGGCTGGACCGATCGCATCGTCGGCCGCATCGCCGACACCATCATGGCATTCCCGCTGTTCGTGCTCGCCATGGGCATCGTCGCCGCGCTCGGCAATACGGTGCAGAACATCATCCTGGCCACGGCCATCGTGAACTTTCCGCTCTATGCCCGCGTCGCGCGCGCCGAAGCCAATGTCCGCCGCAATGCCGGCTTCGTGCAGGCCGCGCGGCTGTCCGGCAACGGCGAATTCCGCATTCTCCTCGTGCATATCCTGCCGAACATCATGCCGATCATGATCGTGCAGATGTCGCTGACCATGGGCTACGCCATCCTCAATGCCGCCGGTCTCTCGTTCATCGGCCTCGGCGTGCGTCCGCCGACGGCGGAATGGGGCATCATGGTCGCCGAAGGCGCCGGCTTCATGGTGTCAGGCGAATGGTGGATCGCGCTATTCCCGGGCCTAGCTCTGATGATCGCCGTGTTCTGCTTCAACCTCGTCGGCGACGGCCTGCGCGACATCGTCGACCCCCAGCGGAGGACGTGATGGCTGGGTTAGGCGTACTTTTTCGCTCGAAATTCCCCAATGAAATCAACCTCATTCTACTGTGCATGGGGTTGTTTTCGCCATTTTTAGTTGGGAGGTGCCCATGACCGCCCCGCCGCTGCTCGACGTCCAGGACCTTACCGTCGAATTCAGCACCCGCCGCGGCATCGTCAAGGCGGTGCAGCACGTCAACATTTCCGTCGCCAAGGGCGAGACGCTCGCGATCGTCGGCGAGTCAGGCTCCGGCAAATCGGTGACCTCCTACGCGGTGATGCGCATTCTCGACCGCGCGGGGCGGATCGCCGAAGGCTCGGTGATGTTCTCGGGCATCGACGTCAAGGCTGCGACCGAAGACCAGATGCGCGATTTGCGCGGTCGCGAAGTCTCGATGATCTTCCAGAATCCGCGCGCCGCGCTCAACCCGATCCGGAAGGTCGGCGACCAGATCGAGGACGTGCTGCGCACCCATGTCCAGCAGGCCATGGTTTCGGACCGCGGCGAGAAGGCGATCGAGGCGCTGGAGCAGGTCAAGATCGCCCGCCCGCGCGAGCGCTATCACGCCTATCCGTTCGAGCTGTCCGGCGGCATGTGCCAGCGCGTTGTCATCGCGCTCGCGCTCGCCTGCAATCCGCAGCTACTGATCGCGGACGAGCCGACGACCGGATTGGACGTCACCACGCAGAAGGCGGTGATGGATCTGATCGTGGAATTGACCAAGCGCAAGGCAATGTCCACCATCCTGATCACGCACGATCTCGGCCTCGCCGCTGCTTATTGCGACCGCGTCGTCGTGATGGAAAAGGGCAGGGTGGTCGAGACCGCCAAGGCCGCCGACATCTTCGCCAACCCGCAGCACCCCTACACCAAGAAGCTGATGCGCGCGACGCCGCGGCTCGGCGTGAGCCTGCGGGATCTGTTGCCGGAGGAGGAAGGCGCAGCACTCGCCGCCACGAGCGCAGCATCCGCGGAATTGGCTCCGACCGCCGCGGCGGGCAAGACGCCCCTTCTCCTCATCGACAAGCTGGTCAAGGAATATCCCCGTCAGGGCGCCACTGCCACGCTCGGGAAATTGTTCGGCCGCAAGCCGCCTGTAGAGCCCGACGTGTTCCGCGCGGTCGACGGCATCAGCTTCACGGTCGGTCACGGCGAGAGCGTCGGCCTGGTCGGCGAGTCCGGCTGCGGCAAATCGACCACGTCGATGATGGTGATGCGGCTGCTGGACCAGACCTCGGGGCTGATCCAGTTCGACGGCGAGGACATCGGCGGCATCGCGCCCGCCGGCTTTGCCCGGCTGCCGCAGCGCAGCCGCATCCAGATGGTGTTCCAGGATCCGACCGACAGCCTCAACCCGCGCTTCACCGCCGTGCGTGCCATCGCCGATCCCATCATGCAGCTCGGCGACGTCAGGGGGCGCGACGCGCTCCGCGCCCGCTGCGAGGAGCTCGCCACCATGGTGGGCCTGCCGCACAATCTGCTGGATCGCTTCCCGCACCAATTGTCGGGCGGCCAGAAGGCCCGCGTCGGCATCGCCCGCGCCATCGCCCTGCACCCGAAACTGGTCATCCTGGACGAGCCGACCGCCGCGCTCGACGTTTCGGTCCAGGCCGTGGTCCTCAATCTGCTCCAGGACCTCAAGGCCCGGCTAGGTATGAGTTATCTGTTCGTCTCGCATGATTTGAACGTAGTGCGCTTGTTGTGCGATCGTGTCATTGTCATGCGGTCGGGTCGAATCGTCGAGGAAGGATCTTCCGAGAGGGTCTTGAGCGATCCGCAGGACGACTACACCAAGGAGCTGCTGACGGCGATCCCGCATCCGCCGCTGCAGACACTGGGCGCACACTGAGAGCTTGTTTGGGAGCGTGATGGCCGAACCGTTGGACGATTATATCGACGCTGTCACCAAAGCGTTGGCGTTGCCCGTCGAGGAAGCATGGAGGGCGTCCATCCGCGCCAATCTCGAGGTCTCGCTGCGGCTCGGCCGCCTCGTCGACGAATTCGCGCTGCCGGACGAGGCCGAGCCGGCGCCCGTGTTCACGGTCTGACGCCGCCATGACGACCAAGCCAGAGATGACGGCCTCCGAGATCGCGAGCGCGGTTGCGGGCCGCAAGATGTCCGCGCTCGATGCGACCGAAGCCGCGCTTGCGCGCATCAAGCAGCACGACACCATCCTCAATGCGTTTACCGACATCGCCGCCGATCGCGCCCGCGCCAAAGCGCGCGCAATCGATGCCGATATCGCCGCCGGCAAGACCGTCGGCCCGCTCGCCGGCGTGCCCTTTGCGGTGAAGAATCTGTTCGACATCGCGGGCCTCGCCACCCGCGCGGGTTCGAAGATCAACCGAGACCGCGTGCCCGCCAGCCGCGACGCCACGCTGATCGAGCGGATGGAAGCGGCCGGCGCCGTGCTGGTCGGCGCGCTCAACATGGGCGAATACGCCTACGACTTCACCGGCGAGAACGTCCATGACGGTCCCTCGCGCAATCCGCACGATACGACGCGGATGAGCGGCGGCTCCTCCGGCGGCTCGGGCAGCGCCGTTGGTGGCGCGCTGGTGCCGATCGCGCTCGGTTCCGACACCAACGGTTCGATCCGCGTGCCGTCCTCGTTCTGCGGCATCTTCGGCCTGAAGCCGACCTATGGCCGGCTCTCGCGTGCGCGCTCTTTCCCGTTCGTCGCGAGCCTCGATCATCTCGGCCCGTTCGCGCGCTCCGCCACCGATCTCGCGCTGGCCTATGACGCCATGCAGGGACCGGATGCCGACGATGCCGCCTGCACCACCACACGTGGTCTGGAGCCGACGACACCGCTGCTTGCCAATCCGGTGTCCGACCTGCGCATCGCGATCGCCGGCGGCTACTTCCAGAAAAATTTGTTTCCGGAAGCCGTCGAAGCCGTCAGCCGCGTCGCCAAGGCGCTGGGTGCAACGCGCGTGGTGGACGTGCCCGAAGCCGCGCGCGCCCGCGCGGCGGCCTATGTCATCACCACCACCGAGGGCGCCTCGCTGCATCTCGATCGGCTGCGCACACGCCCGAACGACTTCGATCCTGCCGTGCGCGACCGGCTGATCGCGGGCGCCATGGTGCCGGCGCCGCTGGTCGACCGCGCGCAAAAATTCCGCCGCTGGTATCGCGCGCAATTCGCGGAGATTTTCAAATCCGTCGACGTACTGATCGCACCGGCGACGCCATGCACCGCGCCGAAGCTCGGCCAGGTCAATTTCAATCTCGGCGGCGTCGAGCTGCCGGTGCGCGCCAATATCGGCATCCACACCCAGCCGATCTCATTCATCGGCCTCCCCGTCGTCGCCGTGCCGGTGCCGCTCGAACCGTTGCCGATCGGCGTGCAGATCATCGCCGCGCCATGGCGCGAGGACATCGCGCTGCGCGTCGCGTACGCGTTGGAGAAGATGGGCGTCGCCGCCGCGCCCAGCCCAAAAGGATTTTGAGATGGAGATCGATCTCCCCGACGTGATCGCGGACGTCAAAGCCGCATTCGAGCGCTATGAGCAGGCCCTGATCACCAACGACGTCGCGGTGCTCGGCGAGCTCTTTCGCAACGATCCCCGCACGCTGCGCTATGGCATCGGCGAGAACCTCTACGGCTATGAGGCGATCTCCGGATTCCGCGCCGGGCGCTCGCCGGTCGGCCTCAACCGCCGCACCGCCAAAACCGTGATCACCAGCTATGGCCGCGACACCGCGGTCGCCTCCACCCTGTTCTATCGCGACACGATGCCGGGTAAGGTCGGCCGGCAGATGCAGACCTGGGTAAAATTCCCGGAGGGCTGGCGCGTCGTCGCCGCCCATGTCAGCATCATCGACGAGTCGAAAGAGACCTGACCGTATGACGCTTGACGATCTTCCGCCCGGAACGCTGCCGGCCGAACCGGCGGTGCCGCGTGTCGACCGGGGGGCGCCGTCAGCGCACAAGGTCACGCGCGCCGAGGAGCTGCGCCTGCAACTCGCCGACGAGATCGTGCGCGGAGCTCTGCCACCCGGTGCGCCGCTTGACGAGACCGACATCGCGCGCCGCTTCAGCGTTTCGCGCACGCCGGTGCGGGAAGCCCTGCGTCAGCTCGTGGCAAGCGGCCTCGTCGAAGCGCGCGCTCATCGCGGCGCGGTGGTGGCGCAGCCCTCGTTCGAACGGCTGACGGGCATGTTCGAGGCCATGGCGGAGCTTGAGGCGCTGTGTGCGGGTCTTGCCGCCGAGCGCATGTCCGCCACTGAGCGTCACGGCCTGGAAGCCATCCACGAAGAACTGCGGGTGTTGAGCTACGCCGGCAATCCCGAGCGCTTCCACGAGGTCAACGAGCGCTTCCACAACGCGATCTATGCGGGATCGCAGAACGGCTACATCGCCGAGATCACGCTGGCGACGCGCGTGCGCGTACAGCCGTTTCGCCGCGCCCAGTTCCGCAATCTCGGCCGTCTCGCCAAGTCGCAAGCCGAGCACGACCGCGTTGTCGTCGCCATCATGCGCGGCGACAAGCAGGGCGCCGCCGCCGCGATGCGCGCGCATATCGAGCTGGTGCGCGGGGAGTACGAGATCTACGCGGTGTCGGTTTAGGGGCGCGCGCACGGTTGCGTAGGGTGGGCAAAGGCGCAAAGCGCCGTGCCCACCATCTCCCCAAGCTGACGGTGATGGCGGGCACGTTTCGCTTTGCCCACCTACGAGACCTACGCTGTCGTAGCTTCCGCCATATACTTCCGCCAGCCGCCATACGCGGTGATGTCGCGAGCCTCGCCCAGCACCTCGGGCTCGACGAGAAATCCCTTCACGCTGCGGCCATCGGCCAGCCGCACCGTGCCGATCGCCATCGGCGCGGGAATCGCGTTGACGAACTTGCCGAAGGCGGACGACGACAGCGACCAGATTTCCAGCTCGATCGACGCGCCCTTGCCGGCCTCGACGCGCAGCATGCCCGGCTTTGGCGGCGTGGTCTTCAATGCGTAGAGCTTGTAGTCCGCCGCGGTCCTGGTTGCCTCGATCAGCTGGCCGTTCAGCGCTTTCAGTTCGCCGTTCAGCGCCATGCCGGACAGATGCGCGCCGACCACGGCGATGGGAATCTCGTCGACGCCGCTTGCGGCAAGCGGCGCCAGCGAGGCTTGCACGACGCCCTTTGCGCCAAGCGTCAGTTTGGTATCGGCATGGAACACGCGGCCGATGCTGGCGAGCAGCGCATCGTGCCCGGTGGGTGCAAGAATTGTGATGCCGAACGGGATGCCGTCGGCGCGCATCGCCGCCGGCAGCGCGAGACCACAGAGATCGAGCAGATTGACAAAATTGGTATAGGTGCCGAGCCGGCTGTTGAGCTCGACCGGATTGGCCCGCACTTGCGCGGTCGTATAGGCCGTCGGCGCCGTCGGCAGCACCAGCGCGTCGATATTGGTGAAGGTGCGTTCGGCGATCTTGCGCAGGCCCTGCAGACGATAGAGCGCGGAGAAGGTGTCCGTCGCCGTCAACCGCGCACCGGCCGCGGTGATCTCGCGCGTCACGGGATGGATCGCCTCCGGTGCCGAGGCGAGCAGGTCGCGGATCACGAGATAGCGCTCGGCCACCCACGGTCCCTCGTAGAGCAGTCGGGCCGTCTCATAGAACGGCTCGAGGTCGAATTCGACGAGCGTTGCCCCAAGCGCGGTCCAGCGCTTCAGCGCCTCGGCGTAAGCCGCTTCCGCCTTCTTGTCGCCGAAGAAGATCAGCTGTCCGCTGCGTGGCACGCCCAGGCGCAGGTTTGCCGGGAGCGGGGTGATCGCGCCAAGCGGCCGGTCGCGCGAGAACGGATCTGCCTGATCGGGACCTGCCATCACGGAGAGCGCCAGCGCGGCGTCGTCGACCGTCAAAGCGAATACCGAGATGCAGTCGAGCGTCCGGCAGGCCGGCACCAGGCCAGCGGTCGAAATCATGCCGAGGCTCGGCTTGAGACCGACGATGTTGTTGAGCATCGCCGGCACGCGGCCTGAGCCGGCGGTGTCGGTGCCGAGCGACAGTGGCACCAGCCCGGCGCCGACGGCGGTGGCCGATCCCGAGCTCGAGCCGCCGGGAATGAGGTCCTCGCGGATCGCGTTTCTGGGGATGCCGTGGGGCGAGCGCACGCCGACAAGGCCGGTCGCGAACTGGTCGAGATTGGTCTTGCCGATGATGATCGCGCCGGCGGCGCGCAGCCGCTGCACCGCGGTCGAATCATGTGTCGGGGTATACGAGAAGGCCGGGCACGCCGCGGTGGTCGGAAATCCCAGCGCGTCGATATTGTCCTTCACCACGACCGGCACGCCATAGAGCGGCAGGCTGGCGGCGTCCTTGGTGGCGAGCTTCTCGGCCTCCGTGATCGCGTCCTTTTCGTCGCGCAGGCTGATGAAGACGGCGGGGTCGTTGTGGTCGCGGATGCGCTGATAGGTGCGCGCGACCGTCTGCGCCGGTGTGAGCGTGCCCGCGCGATGCGCGGCCACGATCGCGGCGACCGTTTCAGGCTGCTCAGCCCCCATTTCAGCCTTCATGGCGACAAATCTCCGGCTACGTCTCTTCACCCCGATCGAAGCAAGCGATGTGCCATTGTGTACAGAATCCGGGCAGGACAAGTGCTGCGGATATTACCGAGAGATCAGTGGCTTGTGGGATATTTCGAGCTCCGGCGGACCTTCGTGTCAGCGCCCTGTTACGAGCATTTGCGCAAATAATAGGCAGCTAGATCAGGTGCAGCCAGCAATCCATGCCGCGGATGCGCGGCGACCAGCCCTTTGAACGGCGGCGGGCCCGTCCCACTTGGCCCCAGCTTGCGCCCCAACAATTGTCGTGGCCAACATGCTGGCCAACGCGGGCCGCGACGAGGCTGCGACCGGTCCCGGCTTCCGGGCGAGGAGGAAACCATGACAGCCGCCCCACGCGGTGATGCTTCGAGCCTGTTTGCGACACCCAGAACCGTTGCCGAGCATCGCGCCGACGGCAGCATCGTGCTGCGCTCGCCCGAGCCTCTGCGCGATGGCGCGCGCTGCGTCGGCGACTGGCTGGAGCAATGGGCGCGGCAGAGGCCCGACGCGATTTTCCTCGCCGAGCGCAGCAGTGCCGAAGCGCCATGGAGCACCGTTACCTATGCGCAGGCGCTGCGCCAGGCGCGCGCGGCGGCGTCCTGGATTCTGGCGCACGGTCTCGGCGCGGAGCGCCCGCTCGCGATCCTCTCCGACAACAGCATCGATCATGCGCTGCTGGCACTGGCGGCGCAGCACGTCGGCGTGCCCTCGGCGGCGATCTCGCCGGCCTATTCCCTGATGTCAAAGGACTTCGACAAGCTCAAGAGCATGATCGCGTTGCTTGAGCCCGCCGCGATCTATGTCTCCGCGACGAGGCCGTTTGCGGCGGCGCTGGCCGCGATCAAGCCGCTGCATAGCGCGCAGATTATCAGCGGCAATGCCGACGATGCCGATGCGCTGGCCTTTCGCACTATCGCGGCAACGCCCGAGAGCCCCGACGTCGCAAAGGCCTTCGCCGCGGTGACGCCCGATACGATCGTAAAACTCCTGTTCACTTCGGGCTCGACCGGCACGCCGAAAGCCGTGATCAACACCCAGCGCATGCTGACGTCCAGCCAGCAGGCCAAGGCGCAGACCTGGACTTTTCTCGAACAGGCGCGCGACGATCTGGTCATTCTCGACTGGCTGCCCTGGAGCCACACGTTTGGCGCGAACCACAATTTCAATCTCGTGCTGCGCAATGGCGGCTCGCTCTATATCGACGGCGGCAAGCCGGCGCCCGGTCTGTTTGCGATGTCGCTCGCCAATCTCAGAAGCGTGATGCCGACGGTCTATTTCAACGTGCCGCGCGGCTTCGACATGTTGATCGCGGCGCTGCGCGGCGACGAGGAGCTGTGTCGCCGCTTCTTCAGCGAGGTGAAATTCGCGTTCTACGCCGGTGCGGCGCTGCCGCAGAATCTCTGGGATGCGCTGGAAGAACTCTCCGTCAAGACTGTTGGCCGCGCGATGCCGATGGTCTCGGCCTGGGGCTCGACCGAGACGTCGCCGCTGGCCACCGACTGCCATTTCCTCGCGGAGCGCTCGGGCAATATCGGCGTGCCCATTCCCGGCACCGAACTGAAGCTCGTTACCTCCGGCGACAAGCGGGAGGTGCGCGTGCGCGGCCCCAACGTCACGCCGGGCTATTGGAAGGCGCCGGAGCTGACCAGGCAGGCTTTTGACGACGAGGGCTTTTATCTCATCGGTGATGCCGTGAAGTTCGCCGACGCGAACCGGCCCGAACGCGGCCTATTCTTTGACGGCCGCGTCGCGGAGGATTTCAAGCTCAATTCCGGCACCTGGGTCAGTGTCGGCACACTGCGCCTCGCCGGCATCGCCGCGCTGGCGCCGCTCGCGCAGGACATCGTCGTCACCGGCCATGGCGGCGACGAGGTGCGCTTCCTGGTGTTTCCGAACATCGCTGCGTGCCGCGCGCATGCCGGCCTGCCCGAGACCGCAGGCGTGAACGACGTGCTCGCGCATGAGAAGATCAGAGCCGCGATCGCGCGGGGGCTGGCGAAACTGAAGCAACACGGCGCCAACTCCTCCGGCCACGCCACGCGCGCGTTGCTGCTCGCCGAGCCGCCGTCGGTCGACGGCGGCGAGATCACCGACAAGGGCTACATCAACCAGCGCGCGGTGCTGACGCGCCGTGCCGATGCGGTGGCGCGGTTGGATGACGATGCGCCGGGCGAGTGGATCGGTCTGTAGCGCTTGGGCCTGTGCCCCGGACGCAGCGCAGCACGCAGTGATGCGCTGCAGAGCCGGGGCCATTCTTCGTGATTGGCATCTATGGATCCCGGCTCTGCGCAGCAGCGTTTCACGCTGCAGCGCGTCCGGAGAGCTCGGCAAACCCAACTACGCCAGCCGCCTTGCCGCATTATGCTGCACGATTCTTTTGTTGCCCACGCAACTAATTTATGCGAACCGTTCCAGACACGGATGACGGCGGGAGGAACCGCCGCGTCGGATCGGAGGAAGCTATGCTCGGCAGAGAGGGTGCCGCCGGCGAATGTTGGCGCATGCCTGGAAATGACAGGGCTCAGCGCCCGCTGTGTGGCCCGTCAGGTCTCGGTGCTGCCGGTCACCGCGCCGAGATTTTCATGCAGGCGGCGCAACAGGTCGATCAGCACCTCGCGCTCGTCCTTGTCCAGGCAGGACAACAGGCGCCGTTCGCGCTCGAATGCAGCGACGATCACCTTGTCATGGATGGCGCGGCCCTTCGCCGTCAGCGAGATCGAATGGGTGCGCCCGTCATTGGGATCGGTACGGATCGAGATCAACCCCCGCTTTTCCAGGCCGGCCAGCGTCCGACTCACCGGGCCCTTGTCGAAACCGATGACGTGGCAGATGCGCGAGGCGGGAATGCCGGGCTCGATCGCGAGCAGCGACATGATCCGCCATTCCGTGACGTTGACGCCGAACTCTCGCTGATAGAACGCGGTGGCGCTGTTCGAGAGCTTGTTGGCGATGAAGGTGATGAACGCGGGGACGTAGCGGTCGAGATCGAGCGTCGGTCCCGTCTCGGCGGGCGCAGGTTTCTGGCGGGCTCTGGTCGAAGGCGGCGGCATGTCGGGATTCTGTCTCGCGGCGTGTCTGGAGACCTAAAGGTAAGCGCGGCCCTTTCACAAGATCAAAATGAGGGAGGACTTCCATGAGCACTTCCAGCTCCCAGGAAATTAACGGTTCGTCGGCCGTCCCGCATCTCGACGTCGATCCGTTCGCGATGGATTTTTTCGCCGATCCCTATCCCACGCATGAGCTGCTGCGGGAGGCGGGACCTGTCGTCTATCTCGACAAGTGGAACGTCTATGGCGTGGCGCGCTATGCCGAAGTTCATGCCGTGCTGAACGATCCCGCAACGTTCTGCTCCAGCCGCGGCGTCGGCCTCGCCGATTTCGCGAAGGAGACGCCGTGGCGGCCGCCCAGCCTGATCCTTGAGGCCGATCCTCCCGAGCACACCCGCACCCGCGCCGTGCTCTCAAAGGTGCTGTCGCCGACGGTGATGAAGGGGCTGCGCGACCGCTTTGCCGCGGCAGCGGAAGAGCGTGTGGACGCGCTGCTGGAGAAACGCAACTTCGATGCCATCACGGACCTTGCCGAGGCCTATCCGCTGTCGATCTTCCCAGATGCGCTCGGGCTTAAGCCTGAGGGACGCGAGAATCTCATTCCCTATGCGAGCCTGGTGTTCAACGCCTTCGGCCCGCCGAACCAGTTGCGCAACGAGGCGATCGCGCGCTCGGCGCCTCACCAGGCCTACGTCACCGAGCAGTGCCAGCGGGACAGCCTCACGCCCGGCGGCATCGGCGCCTGCATCCACGCCCATGTCGGCGAGGGTGCCATCACCGCGACCGAAGCGCCGCTGTTGGTGCGTTCGCTTCTGTCAGCGGGCCTCGACACCACCGTCAACGGCATCGGTGCAGCGGTCTACTGTCTCGCGCGCTTCCCTGAGCAGTGGCAGCGCCTGCGCAACGATTTTACGCTGGCGCGCAACGCTTTCGAGGAGGCCGTTCGTTTTGAAAGCCCGGTGCAGACCTTCTTCCGCACGACCACGCGCGAAGTCGAACTGTCAGGCGCGACCATCGGTGAGGGCGAGAAGGTGTTGATGTTCCTGGCGGCTGCCAATCGCGATCCGCGGCGCTGGGACAAGCCCGACAGCTACGACATCACCCGCCGCACGTCCGGCCATGTTGGCTATGGCTCAGGTATTCACATGTGCGTCGGCCAGCTGGTCGCGCGGCTCGAAGGCGAGACAATGCTCGCGGCGCTGGCCCGCCGGATCGCAAAGATCGAGATCATGGGCGAGCCGCAGCGCCGCTTCAACAACACGCTGCGCGGGCTCGACAGCCTGCCTGTGAGCATTACGCCAGCCTGACGCTGTCGTCATCGCAAACAACAAATACGACAGGGGAGGGAACAATGAAGAACTTGAAGTGGACGCTTGCGCTGGCCGCGAGCCTGATTGGCGGCGCGGCAAATGCTGAGATCTCGGACAATGTCGTGCGCGTCGGCGTGCTCAACGACATCTCCGGCATTTTCCAGGACACCAACGGCATGGGCTCGGTCGAGGCCGCGCGCATGGCCGCTGAGGATTTCAACGGCGGCGGCAAAGGCATCAAGGTCGAGATCGTCTATGCCGATCACCAGAACAAGGCCGACGTCGGCAATGCCATCGCGCGCAAATGGCTCGATGTCGAGGGCGTCGACGCCATCGTCGACGTGCCGAACTCGGCCGTTGGCCTCTCCATCAACACGCTGCTGCGCGACAGCCGCATGACGTTCCTGGCGTCGTCCACCGCGAGCTCCGATCTCACCGGCAAGGCCTGCTCGCCCAACACTATCCAGTGGGTCAACGACGCCTGGGCGACCGGCAACACCACGGCGGCCGCGATGATGTCGCGCGGCGGCAAGGACTGGTATTTCCTCACGGTTGACTACGCACTCGGCAAGGGCATCGAGGCGGAAGCCCAGAAATACATCGAGGCGCATGGCGGCAAGGTGTTGGGCTCCTCCAAGCATCCGCTCGGCACGTCCGACTTCGCGTCCTTCCTGTTGCAGGCGCAGGGCTCGAAGGCCCAAGTGATCGGGCTCGCCAATGCCGGCGGCGACACCATCAACGCGGTGAAGCAGGCGGCCGAGTTCGGGATACAGCAGGGCGGACAAAAGCTCGTCGCCTTCCTGCTCTTCATCAACGACGTCCACGGCATGGGCATCAAGGTCGCGCAAGGGCTCCAGCTCATGGAGGCCTTCTACTGGGACATGAACGACGACACCCGCGCCTTCGCCAAGCGCTTCGCGGCGCGGCCCGGCATGAACGGCAAGATGCCGAGCGGCAACCAGGCCGGGGTCTATGCCTCCACGCTCGCTTATCTCAACGCGGTTGCCGTCACGGGCAGCGACAATGCCAAGGACGCCGTGCCTGAGATGAAAAAGTTCAAGGGCAAGGACAAGCTGTTCGGCGACACCGCGATTCGCCAGGACGGCCGCGTCGTGCATCCGATGTATCTGTTCGAGGTGAAGAAGCCGGAGGAGTCGAAATATCCGTATGACTATTACAAGCTGGTTTCGACGATCTCAGCGGAGCAGGCGTTTCGGCCGCTGGCGGAAGGTGGATGTGAGTTGGTGAAGTAGGTCTCGTGCCCGAACGAACTGCGGCGCGTAGCGCTGCGCTGCAGAGGCAGGGCCATGACTGGCTGAGTCCCATGACTTCTGAGTCCCATGGCTGCTGGGTCCCGGCTCTGCGTCGCGCCATTTCATGCCGCGCCGCGTCCGGGACACGAGAGGAACGCCCCTACACCACCTTGCTCGATCCCTGCGTGATCAGCCGCGCGGCGCGCTGGTCGCGGGCGTAGATCCAGAGCCAGCTCAGGGCGACGCTGAGGCGGTGGCGCAAGCCGATCAGGAAGTAGATATGGGCGATGCCCCAGATCCACCACGCGATGGTGCCGCGCAGCTTGATGCGGCCGAAGTCGATCACCGCCAGCCGCTTGCCGATCTGCGCGAGGCTGCCGGAGTGCTTGTAGCGGAACGGGCCTGTCGGCTCCTGGCGCAGCCGGGCCTTGATGGTCTCGGCCACGTGACGGCCCTGCTGCTTGGCGGCCGGCGCGATGCCGGGCACAGGCTTGCCGTCCCAGGCGTTGATCAAAACGGTGTCGCCAATTGCAAAGATCTCGGGATGACCGGGGATCGTAAGATCGGCCTCCACTTGGACGCGCCCGGCGCGATCGGCCGGTGCGCCCAGCCATTCCGCCGCGGGCGAGGCGCGCACGCCGGCGGCCCAGATTCGTGTCTTGGCTTCGAGCAGCTTGCCGCCGAACACCACGCCCTCGCGGTTGATCTCAGTGACGGCTTGGCCGAGCACGACCTCGACGCCGATCTTCTCCAGCGAGGCCTGGGCATAGGCCGAGAGATCATCTGGAAAGCCTGCCAGCACCCGCGGACCCGCCTCGATCAGCACCACGCGCGCCTTGTTGGTGTCGATGTTGCGGAAGTCGGCTGGCAAGGTGTGGTGCGCCATCTCGGCGATGGTGCCGGCGAGTTCGACGCCGGTGGGGCCGGCGCCGACGATGACGAAAGTCAATCGTGCCGCGCGTTTGGCCGGATCGGTCTCACGCTCGGCGCGCTCGAACGCCACCAGGATATGACGGCGCAGCGTGGTCGCGTCCTCCAGTGTTTTAAGACCCGGCGCCCATTGCTCCCATTCGTCGTGGCCGAAATAGGCGTGACGCGCGCCGGTGGCGAGCACCAGCGTGTCGTAAGGCACCTCGCTGCCGTCGTCGATCAGCACGCAGCGCCTGTCGGCATCGACGCCGCTGACCGTCGCAAACAGCGTCGTAACATCGCGCCGGTCGCGCATCAGGTGCCGGACCGGCCAGGCGATCTCGCTGGTGGCGAGCGAGGCGGTGGCGACCTGATAGAGCAGCGGCTGGAACAAATGATGGTTGCGGCGGTCGATCAGCGTGATCTCGACCGGGCTGCCGGCGAGCCGGTGGGTCGCCTCCAGCCCGCCGAAACCGGCTCCGACGATGACGACGCGGTGCGGTGTCGTGGTCATGATGCGCCCTTCCGAATCTCGCGGCTCTATCCTCATCTAAACGCTGATCAGGCGCCGCGGTCCAATAGCCGTCGTCAATCGAGGCATAGGCCGGGTGTATCGCGCCCGCGAGAAAGCGCCGCAGCCTTAGCCGAAGTAAGTAGAATTATATTTCTTGCTATCGCCATTCGGGGCGAAATATGGTGCAGGGCGGGCGCTGAACCATTGGCGGCGCGACAGATTTTGCGTTCAATAGAGATGACCCCGGGGCGGCAATCACCCTGCTTCCGGGCATAATAATATGGAGGGGAGTGGTTATGAGGACGGCATTCTGGCTGGCGGGCGCAGCGGCGCTGGTGCTGGCAGGCCCGGCATCCGCCGGCGACACCATCAAGATCGGCTTCGTTTCGACCTTCAGCGGCCCGACCGCCGTGATCGGCAACGACATGCGCAACTCGTTCGAGCTCGCGCTGGATCACATCGGCCGCAAGATGGACGGCAAGCCGGTCGAGGTGATTTACGAGGACGACGGGCAGAAGCCCGACGTCGGCAAGCAGAAGACCGAGAAGCTGGTGCAGTCCGACAAGGTCGACTTCATCGTCGGCTACATCTGGTCGAACGTGCTGCTGGCCTCGCTCAAGACCGCGGTGGACTCGCAGACCTTCCTGATCTCGGCCAATGCCGGTCCGTCGCAGCTCGCGGGCGAGCTCTGCTCGCCTTACGTGTTCTCGACCTCCTGGCAGAACGACCAGACGCCGGCCGCCATGGGCCTCTACATGAACCAGAAGGGCGTCAAGAGCGTGTTCCTGATCGGCCCGAACTACGCCGCCGGCAAGGACATGCTGGCGGGCGTGAAGAGCACGTTCAAGGGCGAGGTCAAGGGCGAGGAATACACGGTCTGGCCGAGCCAGCTCGACTTCTCCGCCGAGCTCTCCAAGGCCCGGGCCTCGGGTGCCGAGTCGATCTTCGTGTTCTATCCCGGTGCAGCCGGCGTGCAGTTCCTCAACCAATATGCGCAGGCCGGGCTGAAGAGCACGATGCCGCTCTACACGGCTTTCACCGTCGACGAGCTGTCGCTGCCGCTGCAAAAGGAGAACGCGCTCGGGGTGCCCGGTGCGCAGGAATGGGTGAATGATCTGCCCAACGAGCAGAACAAGCGCTTCGTCGCCGACTATCGCAAGAAGTACCCCGGGCTGCGTCCGACCTATTACGGCGCGCAAGCCTACGACGCGGCCCAGCTCATCAACAGCGCCGTGGTCGCGGTGAAGGGCGACACCAGCAAGAAGGACGCGATGAAGGCCGAGATGGAGAAGGCCAACTTCAAGTCGCTGCGCGGCCCGTTCAAGTACGGCAAGAACCACATCCCGGTGCAGAACTTCTACCTCCAGGACGTGGTCAAGGACGGCGAAGGCCAGCTCTCGCTGAAGACGGTCGCGACCATCGTCGAGAACGACCAGGATCGCTTCCACGACAAATGCGCGATGAAGTAGCCACAAGCACGATGCCCCTTCTCCCCTTGTGGCGCGAAGCGCCGGATGAGGGGTTTGTTTCCGCGTATTCAAAAGTAAGGTCTCGCGGAGAGAACCCCTCACCCGTCTCGCCGCTTTGCGGCAAGCCACCCTCTCCCACAAGGAGAGAGGGAAAGTAAGCTACACGCGCGGCATGCTCGCGGGCCGCACCTCGCGCGCTTGCGCGGCAAGCCTGATCCCGGCATTGGCCGCGCCGAAGCCCTGATAATCCCGCCGCTCCACGATCTCGAAGAAAAACCGCTCGTCGAAGATGTGGGTGTAGACCTGGAAAAACTCTCCGTCGCCCTCGCGGTCGTAGAGAATGTGGTTGGCGCGCAGCTGCCTCATCAGCTCGGGTGCGAGGTCGTATTTGGCTTCGACGTCGTCGTAGTAATTATCCGGGATATCCAGGAAATCCGCGCCGCGCTTGCGCATCTCCGCGACTGCCGCAAAGATATCCCGGCACGTAAATGCGACGTGCTGCACGCCCGAGCCGAAAAACTCCGAGATGAAGCGGGCCGGCAGCGTGCGGTTGGCGGATGAGCCGTTGAGCACGAAGCGCAGGCTCTGGTCGCCGTTGATGACGGCCTGGCTTTGCACGAGGCCCCTGGGATCGGCGATCTCCATCTGCGGCAGCCGCTTGAGGTCGAGGATGCCGGTGTAGAACAGCAGCCACGACAGCATCTCGTCATAGGGCATCGACTGCGCGATGTGATCGACGGCCAGCAGGGCGTCCGCGCGAGCGTCGCTCGGTACCTGTTCGAAATCCGTGTCCCAGTTCTTGCCGGCCTGGTCCAGGAAGTAAAGCAGGCTGCCGCCGACGCCGTGGATCGCGGGAATCTCGAGCTCGCCCGGCCCGACCGGCTGATAGAAGGTGCGCGCTTTCAGTGTTTCGGCGCGCTGCATAACGAGGCCGGCATTGTCGACATCGAGCGCGATGGCGCAGACGCCGGGGCCATGCGTCACGTAGTGCGAATGCGCAAAGCCGTCGGTCTCGGAGTTGACGACGAGCTCGACCTTGCCTTGCGACCAGCGCTCCACCGCCTTGCTGCGATGCTTGCCGGTCTTGCGGAAACCGAGCTGCGCGAGCAGGCGGGCGAGTTCGCCGGCCTTGGTCTCGTTGACGGCAAACTCGATGAATCCCGTGCCGCGACTTTTGGGCTTGGGCGCCAAGGGTTCGCCGATGAGCTTTGGCCAATCCGGTGCAAGCTGGTCCTCCAGCAGGATCAGCGAACGCAGGCCGTCGACCGCGGTCTGCACGGCCGAGCCGGCACGGAATTGGTCGTTGAAGATCTCCAGCGACAGCGGCCCGGCATAGCCGGTCGCCGCGATCGCCGCCATGAACTCGCCGACCGGCAGGTCGCCCTGGCCGGGGAAGGAGCGGAAGTGCCGGCTCCACGACAAGATGTCGAGCTCGAGCTTCGGCGCATCTGCAAGCTGGACCAGGAAGATCTTGTCGCCGGGGATCGAGGCCATCGCGCGGACCGGAAAGCCGGGGGCCAGTGCGTGAAAGCTGTCGAGGATGACACCGATCGCGGGGTGATCGGCGCGCCGCACGATCTCCCAGGCATCGCGGTAATCGTTGACGTGGCGTCCCCAGGCCAATGCCTCGTAGCCGACGCGCAAAGACCGTTTGGCCGCGCGCTCGCCAAGCTCGCGAAAATCATCCGCGGCGCGGTCGATGCCGCCGAGCGCGGCCGGCGACACGTTGGAGCAGATCAGCAGCAGATCGGTGCCGAGCTCCTGCATCAGGTCGAACTTGCGTTCGGCGCGGGCAAAGTTTCGCGAACGCTGCGGCTCCGGCATGCCTTCGAAATCGCGGAACGGCTGAAACGCACAGATCTCGAGATTGAGGTCCCCGCAGAGCTTTGCGATGTCGCGCGGACCTGCGCCGAACGACAGCAGATCGTTCTCGAAAATCTCGACCGCGTCGAATCCGGCGGATGCGATGGCGCGGAGCTTTTCGTCGAGAGCGCCGGAGAGTGAGACCGTTGCGATCGAGCGTTTGGTCATGCTGCATTGTCCTCCATCGCGCCGCCGAGGAACAATTGTCCGATGCGGGGATCATTCAAAATGCGCTCCGCCTTGTCGACCATGCGGGTCTGGCCGAGCTCGAGCACGATCCCGATGTCGGAAATCTCCAGCGCCGAGCGGGCGTTCTGCTCGATCATCAGAATGGTGACACCGCGGTCGCGCAAGCTCTTCAGGATGTCGAAAGTCTGCTGCACCATCAGTGGCGACAGGCCGATTGAGGGCTCGTCGATCAGAACGAGCTTCGGTTCGAGCAGCAGCGAGCGGGCGATTTCGAGCTGTTTCTGCTCGCCGCCGGATAGCGTGGAGGCCTGCTGCGTCGATTTCCGCCGCAGCGCCGGGAACAGGTCGAGCGCGGCCTCGATCCGGCTCTGCAGGTCGATGCCCTTGCCCGCCGAAACGCCGCCGAGCTCGATATTGTGGCGCACCGACAGCTCGGGAAAGATGTTGCGGCCCTGCGGCACGTAGCAGATGCCGGCATTGAGCAGCGCGCGCTGGCTCAAATGGGTGACGTCGCGGCCGGCGAAGTTGATCTTGCCCTCACGCAGCTTGAGCAGGCCGAAGATCGCCTTGAACACGGTGGACTTGCCGGCGCCGTTCGGGCCGATGATGGTGGTGATGGTGGCCTGCGGCACGGCGAAGGTGGTGCCGTTCAGGATCGTCATCTTGCCGTAGCCGCCGACGAGATTGTGAACCGAGAGGATCGGATCGCTCATGGCTGGTTCCTCAATGTCCGAGATAGGCTTCGATCACGGCGGGGTTCTTTCGCACCTCGTCCGGTCGTCCCATCGCCAGCACCTTGCCCTCCGCCATCACCATCACGCGCGAGCACAGCGACATCACGAATTCCATGTTGTGCTCGATCACGACGAAGGTGGCGTTCTTCTCGCGGTTGATCGCGACCAGCCGCTCCTTCAGGTCCGTCAACATCGACGGGTTGACGCCGCCGGCGGGCTCGTCGAGCAGCACCAGCCGCGGTCCGCCCATGAAGGCCATGGCGGCGTCGAGCAGCTTTTGCTGGCCATAGGAGAGCCCGCCGGCGGGCTCGTCGGCGAGATGATCGAGCTTGAAAAAGCCGATCATCTGGTCGGCGGCCTCCGTCAGTCCGGCATCGGAGCGGCCGACCAGGCGCGAGGCCATGCTGCCCTGGTGCTCCTGTCCCGCGAGGATCAGGTTCTCGCGCACCGAGAGTTTGGGGAACACTTGCAGGAGCTGGAAGGTGCGGCTGACCCCGAGCTTGTTGAGCTCGGCGGGTCGCAAGCCCGTGACGACCTTGCCGTCGAGCTTGACCTCGCCGCCGCTCGGCGTGAGCTGGCCGAGAATGCAGTTGAACAGGGTCGACTTGCCGCAGCCGTTCGGGCCGATCAGGCCGAGGATCTCGCCCTCGCGGACGTCGAAAGAGACGCCGCCGACGGCGCTGATGCCGCCAAAATTCTTCTTGATGTCGGTGACTTCGAGGACCGCGCTCATTGCGCTGTCTCCAGCCGGGACTTTGCGACGGCGCGCTGGGCGGAGGCCGCCTTGGTGCGGCGTTCGGCGAGATAGCGGTCGAGGATTCCCAAAATGCCGGTCGGCGACCAGATCAGCAGCCCCATCACCGCGATCGCGTAGAGCATCAGATAATAGCCCTCGGTGAAGCGCAGCCACTCCGGCAACAGCACCGCGATCATCGCGCCGAGGAACGGACCCAGGAAGGATCCGGCGCCGCCGACGATCACCATCATCAGGAGGTCGAGCGAGAGCGACAGGTTGAACGGCACGGGATCGATATATTGCGTCAGCGGGGCATAGAGCGCGCCCGCGACGCCGCCGAGCGCCGAGCCGATCGCGAACGCCATCAGCGTATAGCGCCGCGTGTCGACGCCCAGCGACTGCGCCCGCAGCGGGTTTTCGCGCAGCGCCATGAAGGCGCGGCCCCAGGGCGAGCGGATCAGCCACCACACCGCGAGCGACACGATCGCGAGCGAGCCGAGACAGACATAGTAGAACGGGAGCGGCTTGTTGGTCGCGATGCCGAGAATGTGCGGACGCGGAATATTGGAGATGCCGTAGATGCCGCCGGTGAGCCAGCTCTCGTTGCGAAATACCAGGAAGGCCAGCGTGGAGAAGGCGAGCGTGACGAAGGCGAGGTAGTGATGCTGCACTCGCAGCGCGGGATAGCCGAGCACCCAGCCGACCGCGAAGCTCAAGCCGATCGCGACGACGATCGCCGCCGGCAGCGGCCAGCCATGCGTGGTCATGATCGCCGCGGCGTAAGCGCCGATGCCGACGAAGGCGCCCTGCGCCAGCGAGACCTGGCCGGCATAACCGAGCGTGAGGTTGAGGCCCATTGCGGCGATGGCCATCACCGCCCACTGGCTCAGGATGAACAGGCCATAGCGGTTGAAGTTCATGGGGACAACGATCAGCGCAGCGACCACGATGAGGCCGAACGCGATCTTGAGAGGTTTGGCGAAGCCGCTCATACGGTGCGCTCCTCGGCACGGCCGAGCAAGCCCTGCGGTCGGAACAGGATGACGGCGATCAGGAAGATCATAGGCACGGCGGCGCGGTACTGCGTTGAAACATAGGCGGCCGCGAGATTGTCGAGCACGCCGATCAGGAGGCCGCCTGCGATCGCGCCGCGCACCTGGTTGAACCCGCCGACGATCGCGGCGATGAAGGCGGCCTGGCCCAGTACCTCGCCCGACGTGAATTTCGCGAGGTAGATCGGCGTGATCAACAGCGAGGCGAGAGCGACCAGGAACGCGTTGATCAGGAAAGTCAGGAGAATCATGCGCTCGACCGGGATGCCGATGATGCGCGCCACCGTCGGGTTCTGCGCCGCCGCCTGCATCTGGTGGCCGAGCGAGGTGCGGTTGAGAAGCGCGGTCAAGCCGAAGACGGCAAGGATGGCGAGGCCGAGGACGCCGATGCTTTGCAGCGAGACGGCATGGCCGAGGATGGAGACGTCGCCGGTCGGCACGATCGAGGGGAAGGGTGAGGCTTCGGCGCTGAAGAACTGCTTTACGGCCTCCTTGAGGCCGATGGCGAGCGCCATGGTCGCGATCGCGAGCGGCAGCACGCCGTGGCGCATCATCGGATCCACCAGCAGCATCTTGAAGGCGAGGCCGAGCAGGAGCATCGAGAGCAGGATGCCAAGGATGATCGCGAGCCAGAACGGCGCGCCGGCATGCATCGCCGCCAGCATCAGGAACGCCGGCAGCATCACGAACTCGCCCTGCGCGAAATTGATGGTCTGCGAAGTCTGCCACAGCAGCGTGAAGCCGACCGCGACTAGCGCATAGATCGCGCCGGTGGCAAGTCCAGCGACCAGAAGATCGAACAGATTGGACATTTTCCCCTCCCTCCACCCCCTCTCCCTGCTTGAGGGGAGAGGGTTCGGGTGAGGGGGAGTCTCCGCGAGGACGGGGGCAGTTGGACTCGCGGAAGCTCCCCCTCACCCGGAATTTGCTGCGCAAATTCCGGCCTCTCCCCGCACGCGGGGAGAGGCGAACCGCCTCACTTCACCTTCGGCAGCACCTGTTTCACGACCTGCTTGCCTTCGACCACCTCGACCAGAAAGCTCTGGCGGTCGATGTCGCCGGTCTCGCTGAAGGTGACGTCCATCAAGATGCCCGGCTCGTCGGCGGCCTTGATGGTCAGGCCATGCAGGGTGTCGGCGAACGCCTTGGAATCGACCTTGCCCATCTTGTCGGTGGTGGCCTTCACCATGTAGACCGCGAGATAGCCTTTCAGCCCGTTATGGTCGGGCACGTAATTGTACTTCTTCGCGAACTTGTCGCGAAACGCCTTGATCAGGTCGACCGGCGCGTCGGTGGTGAGACCGACATGGCCGCGCGCGCCGTTGGCGGCATCGCCCGCAAGCTCGATCACCTTCTGGCCGATCAGCGTGGTCTCGCCCATCAGCGGTGCGGTGACGCCCTGGCGCTTCAGCTCCTTGAGGATGCGTGCGCTCTCTTCCTCGTTCAAATAGACGAATACGGCGTCGGGATTGGCGGCCTTGATCTTGCCGACGTCGGCGGCGAAATCGGCCTGGCCCGCCTCGGTGGAGAGATCGGCGACGACCTTGGAGCCGAGACGGTCGAGCTCCTTGACGACGACATCGCGGCCGCCGCGGCCAAAGTCATTGTTGACCCAGACCACGGCGACCGACTTCGCCTTCATGTCGTCGTGAATGTATTTGGCGACCTTCGGCATCGAGGATTGCTGGCCGAACGAGGTGCGGAACAGGAATTTGTTTCCGCCTTGCGTCAGCTCGGCGGCTTCGCCACCCATGATCTGCGCGATGCCGGCTTCGGCCGCCAGCGGCGCGGTCACCTTCACCGAGCCGGAATAGCCGGGTCCGAGCAGCACATAGGGCTCGGCGTCGAGCGCCTTCTGCACCTGCGCGCGCGCGACGCCCGGGTTGGATTGCGAATCCGCATGAGTGACTTCGAGCTTGCGGCCGAGCACGCCGCCCTTGGCGTTGATCTCCTCGATCGCGAGGTCGATGCCGTTCTTCCAGTTGGTGCCGACGGTGGCGCCGCCCCCGGAAAGCTCGGCGACGTCGGCGAGCTTGATCGCCTGGGCGTGCACGCTGGTTGCAGTCGCGAAGGCAAGCAGGGCGCCCGCCAGCAAAGTCGATTTCATGGTTTCTCCTCCTGTTTCGTGATGGTGTCCGCGGCCTTGTGTCCGGCCGTTTCGGTTACGCTGCGTGATAGGCCGAGCTTCGTGCCGCCATCACCTCGTCGAATGCCTCTCCCATGATCTCGGTGGATGGGGCAAGGCCAGTGAACAGTTCGAAAGCGTCGGCGGCCTGGTAGATCGCAAGCTCCCGTCCGGTCATGATCCGCGCGCCCTTGGCTTGGGCAGCCGCCAGCAGCGGCGTGATCAGCGGCGAATAGACGGCGTCGGCGACCCACAGGTTTTGACGTAGCAGCGTCGGCGCGACCGGCGTTTCCCGGTTCGGCAGCATGCCGACCGGCGTGCCGTTGACGAGGCCCGTTGCGCCGTCGAGCGCGGCCTCGACGCTTGCGGCGACCCTGGCGCCACCCTGTTTGTCGAGCAGCGCGGCGAGTTTTTCGGCGCGTGCCGGCTCGCTGTCGAAGATACGGATGTCGGTCACGTCAAGGCTCGCCAGGGCAAACGCGATCGCCTTGCCGACGCCGCCGGTGCCGATCACGGCGACTGCGTTTCCAGAGGCCGCCAGCAGCGGCGCGACGGCGCGCGCAAAGCCCGTCGTGTCGGTGTTGTGGCCGATCAGCCGGCCGTTCCTGACGACGACGGTGTTGACCGCCCCCATGGCGGCGGCACCCGGTGCCAGTTCATCGAGCAGCGGGACCACCGCCTCCTTGTAGGGAAAAGTGACGTTGACGCCGGCAAAGCCGAGCCGCCGCACGCCCTCGAGCATCATGCGGAGCCCGCCCGCGTCGGCGCCGGCGACCTCGATGAGCTGGTAATGGCCGCGCAGCCCAAGCCCCTCCGCGGCGCGCTCATGCATGGCAGGGGAGGCAGAATGCGCGATGGGTGCGCCGATCAGGCCGGTCAGGAGCTTTTTGGGTGCGGCGGGTCCGCGCTTTGACATGGTTCGCTATCGTCTCGTTGGGAGCGTTTGATCCCGGCCTTTAGCGGGGAGATCCGCCCAATTCCAAGGGGCTTCCCCCAGGAACGATAGCCTTTCCTCGGCCTAACACAATTACCCTTTTGTCCTGCAAACCTAACATAATGTTATCTCTTCCGCGCCCGTGGCGGCGCGGCCCTGCCTTTGCCCCGCGACGGCTCGACCGCGCGCATCTCCGCGCGCAGGGACTCGATGAAATACTCGACATGAAGCGACAGCGGCGCGCCGCGCTTCACCGCGATATAGGTGTCGAATCGCGTCGGCTCGGTGATCTTGATCAGCTCGATGCCGGGATAGCCCCCATGGGCCACCGTGAACTGGTCGATGATGGCGATGCCGAGCCCCGCCTTCACCAGCGCGCAGACCGTGGTGCCGAAGCGGGCGCGGATGGTGATGTTGTACTCGAGGCGGTGGCGCGCGAAGATCTCGGCCATGATCCGCCCGTAGGGATCATTGGGATCGATGCCGATCAGCGGATAGCGCGTGATCTCGGCGGCGGAGACCTGCTTGCGGCCGGCGAGCTCGTGGCCCGGCGGCACGATGCAATAGAGCTCGCCCGAGGCGAGCGGCATGAAGTCGAGCCCGGAATGCTCCAGGCGATAGCTCATCGCCACGCACTCGCCGCGGCCGAGCATGAGATAGTCGATGGCTTCCTCGAGCTTGAGGATGTTGATGTCGATGCCCAAATCCGGATAGCGCCGCCGGACCCGCTCGATCGCGCGCGGCACCATGACTTGCGAAATGCTCGGCACCGAGCCGATGCGCAATTCCGACAATCCGCCGCGCCCGATCTTGGAGATGATCTCGGAGAGGTCGTCGACCTTCTTGTAGACGCCGTTGATCTGCTCGAAGATGTTCTCGGCTTCCGGCGTCGGGAAATAGCGGCCGTTCTGGCGCTGGAAGAAGCGGATGCCGAGCGAGCGCTCGGTATATTTCACCAGGCGGCTGATGCCCGGCGCCGAAACGTTCAGCAGCTTCGCCGCGCCGCCGATCGTGCCCGTCACCATCACGGCACGGATCACTTCAACCTGGCGCAGCGTCATCATGTCCTGGGCATCCGAAGGTAATCGTGGTCGGCGCTGCCTTTCCCTCTTCCCTTGTGGGAGAGGGCGGATCGCCGCGATAGCGCGAGACGGGTGAGGGGTTCTCTCCCCGCACGAGCCTCGCGCATTTGAACGCGTGGAAACAACCCCTCATCCGGCGCCATAGCCGATGCGCAGCGTCGGCGTTTTGTTTTAAGAACGGCGGCCGAAGGCCGCCTATGCCACTTCTCCCACAAGGGGAGAAGGAAGGAAACATTCGCGTTCGGTTGTTCGGTTCACATCAGAGGAAGGCATGGCGCCGAACGGACCGTTCGTGCGCTCACAGCAATTGCGTGCTAGCTCGCCGGTCCGTCCGGCGTGGCGCTCTCTGCCGGCTTGCTGCGCTCGCTTTGCAGCACCCCGCGTGCGAACTCGATGATCTTCTGCTTGTTTGCCGTTTCGCGGACGGCGAAAAATACGCGGTTGAGTTCCAGGCCGAGCACGCTGTTGAGGGCGATGTCCTCGTCTTCCATCGTGGTTTCCCCGCTTCAGACATTGTAGGTGTATCTTGACGTCCCTTCTTCCACAAGTAGATTAAGCCTTCGGGGTCAATGGGATACCGGGAAACTACGGAATCCGTGAATTGAGGCAGTGCCCAAAGACGTGCTATATCGCACAGCGAGGGTCAGGAAACGCACCGATGTCCGCCGTGGATTATGGCCGGGAAGCGCTCGACTTCATCGAGGGGCTTGGGGCCTATCGCAAGGTGCCCGACGCCATGAATGCGCTCGAATCGGCCTTTGGTCGCTTCGGTTTTGAAACCATCATCGTGACGGGGTTGCCCAATCCCGACCAACAGTTTGCACAGATGGTGCTCGCCAAGCGCTGGCCGGCGGGATGGTTTGGTCTCTACACTGAAAATAACTACGACCGTTTCGACCCGGTGGTGCGGTTGTGCCGCCAGTCAGTCAACCCGTTCGAATGGTCGGAAGCACCCTATGATGCGGAGCTCGAGCCGAACGCGGCCGAGGTGATGAACCGCGCCACCGATTTTCGCATGACGCGCGGCTTCATTGTGCCGATCCACGGACTCACCGGCTACGAGGCCGCGGTGTCGCTCGGGGGCGTCCATCTCGACCTCAATCCCCGCAGCAAGCCGGCACTGCACCTGATGGCGATGTATGGCTTCGACCACATTCGCCGTCTGCTCGATCCAGCGCCGTATCCCTCGGCACGCCTCACCCCGCGCGAGCGCGAGGTGATCGCCTGGGCCTCGCAGGGCAAATCGGCCTGGGAAATCGGCGAGATCCTGCACATCACGCAGCGCACCGCCGAAGAGCATCTTGCAACCGCCGGGCGCAAGCTCGGAGCCGTCAACCGTACGCATGCGGTAGCACTGGCGATTCGCAACAAGATCATCAATCCCTAAGCGACGTACTGGGAAATTTCCCAATATCGAACCATCCTCTTTTCGCAGAGGGTGCCCTCCATTGAGGATGAATGGGGGTTTTCATGATTCACGCCATTTCTGCAGTAAATCGCCACCTTTACGAAGATGTACTCGATCAGCATTTTCGGCTGCGGCACGACATCTTCGTCGAAGAGCGGCGCTGGGAGACGCTGCGCAGGCCGGATTGCCGCGAAATCGATTCCTATGACGACGAGGACACGGTTTATCTGCTTGCGCTGGAGGGACGCCGCGTCATCGGCGGTCACCGGCTCTACCCGACCACCAAGCCTTCGATGATGAGCGAGGTCTTTCCCCATCTGGCAGCGGTGCGCGGCTACCCGGTGGATCCTCTGGTCTGGGAATGGTCGCGCTACTTCGTCGTGCGCGATCGCCGCGACGGCGCGCTCAACCTGCAACTGATGGCGGCCGTGCAGGAGTTCTGCCTCGGTCAGGGGATCGCGCAGGTCAGCGCGATCATGGAAACCTGGTGGTTGCCGCGCTTTCATGAGGCCGGCTTCGTCGTGACCCCGCTCGGTCTGCCGGCACTGGTGGAGAACGCATGGACCATGGCGGCGACCATCGACATTCTCCGCGAGACGCTCGATGCCCTGCATGATCGCATCGGCGTGCCTTCCATCGTCCAACAGGACGGTCCGCGTATCAATTGCATCGCCCTTGCCAACCTCTGCGGCCTCGCTGCCGCGCAACGAAAGAGCGCCTGAGATGTCGAACATGATGCGGGACAGCCAGATCATGGCGCAGATCAAGGACGAAAATCTGGGCTACATGTCCGACATGGCGCTCGAACTCGCGCAGATGGCGGAAGACACCGGAATGGCGACGCTCGCCTATCTGTTCCGGATGGCGGCGCTGGAGGCCTCGACGGCCAACAGCGTGCTTGCCGAGCCGGATGACCTTCGCCGGCAGATGACGTCGCACTAGGCGTCTCCATCCACACGTTGCGACGAATTCACACCCTCTCTCCCGCAACGGAGGGAGGGTGATCCGTTTGGGTGCGGCAGGTTGACCCATCCTGCGCGGCAGTCTTCTTGCAAGACCGATTGCAGGGCCAGGACCGATCGGATGCATCGGCATGCAACAAAGTGCATGTTGGGTGTCGAATCGCTCTTGCCTCGGAACGATACTGCCATTACCCATTTTTCCGCCTTGTCCAGGCAGGGGGAGCTCTTTCACTGATGGCGACCGTGTTCGAACATCGGCGCGAACCTGCGTGCGCCTGAAAGAGTTTTGATGCTGCTCGTCGTCGAACAGTTCTTGAACGGATTGCAGTTTGGCCTGCTGCTGTTCCTGCTCGCCGCCGGCCTGACGCTGGTGTTCGGGATCATGGATCTCGTCAACCTCGCGCACGGCTCGCTGTACATGATGGGCGCCTATTTCGCCGCGACCTTCGCAGCCTGGACCGGAAGCTTCCTGCTCGGTGCGCTATTGGCGCTCGGCGCGACGCTCGTGCTCGGCATCGTGCTCGAGATGACCGCGCTGCGGCATCTCTACGGACGAGACCATCTTGACCACGTGCTCGCGACCTTCGGCCTGATCCTGTTCTTCAACGAGGCCGTGCGGCTGATCTGGGGGCCGGCCGGCCTTGCGCTGCCGCTGCCGGCCTGGCTCACCGTGCCGGTGCCGATCCTGCCGGGCATTCACTATCCCGCTTATCGCCTCGCCATCATCGTCGTGGCGCTGCTGGTTGCGCTGCTGCTCTATCTCGGCGTGATGCGCACCCGCATCGGCATGCTGATCCGGGCCGGCGCCTCCAATCGCGAGATGATCGGTGCGCTCGGCATCAACATCAAGCTGCTCTACACCCTGGTGTTCGGTCTCGGTGCCGCGCTCGCGGGCCTTGCCGGCTTGATGCAGGCGCCGATCCTCACCGTGCAGATCGGCATGGGCGAGAACATTCTGATCCTCGCCTTCGTCATCATCGTGATCGGCGGTATCGGTTCGATCCGCGGCGCGTTCCTGGCCGCGATCTTCGTCGGCATGATCGACACCCTCGGCCGCGCCTTCCTGCCCAATCTGCTGCGGCAGGTGCTGAGCGGCGCCGCGGCCTCCACCGCCGCGCCCGCGCTGTCCTCCATGCTGATCTATCTGCTGATGGCGATCGTGCTGGTGGTGCGTCCGGAGGGGCTGTTTCCGGCCAACCGCCGATGAAGGCTTTCACTGTGAGCAAGGTCGTCACGGTCCTGCTGCTGACGGGTCTCGTGCTGCTGCCGCTCTATTCGCAAGCATCCGGCAACATCTTCATCCTGACGCTGCTCACCCGCATCGTCATCCTGGCCCTGGCGGCCGCGAGCCTCAACCTCATCATGGGTTTTGGCGGCATGATGAGTTTTGGCCACGCCGCCTATCTCGGCATCGGCGGCTATGCGGTCGGCATGCTGGCGCAGGAAGGCGTGGGCTCGGGCTTCATCCAGTTTCCGGTCGCGCTTGCGGCCTCCGCGCTTTATGCGTTGGTGATCGGCGCGCTGTCTTTGCGCACCCGCGGCGTCTATTTCATCATGATCACGCTGGCGTTCGCGCAGATGGCCTATTACGTCGCCTCGGGGCTGGCGCGTTATGGCGGCGATGACGGCCTCACCGTCTACAAGCGCAGCGACTTCTCCGGGCTGATTAATCTGTCGAACCGCACGCAATTCTATTATCTCTGCCTCGCCTGCCTGTTCGGCGTGGTCTTCCTGATCTGGCGCATCGTCAATTCGCGCTTTGGCCTCGTCCTGCAGGGCCTGCGCTCCAACGAGCAGCGCATGCAGGCGATCGGCTTTCCCTCGAAACGCTACCAGCTGGTCTGCTTCGTCATCTCGGGCATGATGTGCGGCCTCGCCGGCGCGCTGCTCGCCAACAACACCGATTTCGTCAGCCCGGCCGCGATGTACTGGACCCGTTCCGGCGACCTCATGGTGATGGTGATCCTCGGGGGCATGGGCACGCTGTTCGGTCCGGTCATCGGCGCGGTGGTGTATTTGTTGCTGGAAGAGTTCTTGTCGCAGCTCACCGAATACTGGGCGCTGATCATGGGTCCGCTGCTGCTGCTGATCGTGCTGTTCGGCCGCGGCGGCATCATGGGCCTGCTCGGGAGGCTCAATCGTGGCTGAGCCGCTGCTCCGCGTCGACAGGCTGGTGCGCCGCTTCGGCGGCATCATTGCGACGGACAACGTCTCGCTCGACGTTGCGGCAGGCGAGCTGCACGCCATCATCGGCCCGAACGGCGCCGGCAAGACCACGCTGATCAGCCAGCTCACAGGGCATCTGGAGCCGCATTCCGGCAGCGTCTCGCTGGCGGGGCGCGACATCACCTATCTGCCGGCCTATCGCCGCTGCGCGCTGGGCCTGGCACGTTCTTTCCAGATCACCTCGCTGCTGCTCGATTTCACCGCCGCCGACAATGTCGCGCTCGCGGCGCAAGCGCATGCCGGCACCTCGTTCCGCTTCTTCGCCGATGCACGCAAGGAGAAGGGCCTGCGCGATGCCGCGCATGCCGCGCTCGATCGCGTCGGTCTCGTCCATCGTGCCGATGTCCTGGTGTCCAGGCTCAGCCATGGCGAGCGTCGCCAGATCGAGCTAGCGGTTGCGCTGGCAAGCAAGCCGAAACTTTTGCTGCTCGACGAGCCGATGGCGGGACTCGGCGTCACCGAATCCCAGCGCATGGTGCAGCTGCTCCAGGAGCTGCGCAAGGAGGTCTCGATCGTCCTGGTCGAACACGACATGCCGGCGGTGTTTGCGCTCGCCGACCGCATCTCCGTGCTGGTCTATGGCCGCGTCATCGCCTCCGGCGATCCGGCCGCGATTCGGGCGAACGAGGACGTCAAGCGCGCCTATCTCGGCGAGGCCCATGTGGTGACGCACCATGGATGACACGCTGCTCGAGGTCGACGGCATCGAGACCTGCTACGGCCTGTCCCAGGTGCTGTTCGGCTTGTCCCTGTCGGTCAAATCAGGCGAGATGGTCTCGCTGATGGGTCGCAACGGCATGGGCAAAACCACGACCATCCGATCCATCATGGGCCTGACGCCGGCGCGCGCCGGCAGCATCCGCTTTGCGGGCTCGGAAGTGCGGACGCAGCCGTCCTACAGGATCGCGCAACTCGGTGTCGGCCTCGTCCCCGAGGGGCGGCAGATCTTCCCGAACCTCACCGTGCGCGAAAACCTTGTCGCGGCAGCGGCCGATCGTTTCGGCAGCAGCAATCCCTGGACGCTGGCGGCGATCTACGTGATGTTTCCTCGCCTGGCCGAGCGCGCTTCCAATACGGGCAACCAGCTCTCCGGCGGCGAGCAGCAGATGCTCGCCATCGGCCGCGCGCTGATGACCAACCCGAAGCTGCTCATCCTGGATGAAGCGACCGAAGGCCTGGCGCCTCTGATCCGCGAAGAGATCTGGAGCTGCCTGTCGCTGCTCAAGAGCCGGGGACAGTCGATCCTGGTCGTCGACAAGAACGTCGACCACCTCGCCCGCATCTGCGACCGCCACACCATCATCGAGCGCGGCAAGACGGTATGGAGCGGCACCTCGGACGAGCTGTTGGCCGAGCCGGATCTGCAGCACAAATATCTAGGGATTTGAGGGTGAGGGCGCGATGCTGGGCGCCGCTCATACGTTATCGTCCTGGCGAAAGCCAGGACCCATAGCCACCGCATTCAGTTTGGCGAAGATTGGCGGTTAGCAGCCGCGTGCGACAACTTTTCCCTGGGGTAATGGGTCCTGGCTTTCGCCAGGACGACATTGGCAATCACCAGTAAATCCCGTGCCGATGCAGTTCGCGAATCACGCGGGCCTCGGTGGATGGCTGGCGACGTTTCGGCTTGGTCGTTTCTCTTGTGCTGGCAATCGGCGCGGCACTGGACTGAGTTGCGGCCGGAGCGATCGCGGTTGTCGTCGCAGTCGCTGCCGGAGACGTTGAAGCTGGGGCCGTGGTCGCCGTCTGGACATTCGTGGGTGCTGCCGCCGGAGCTTGTGGCGGCGTGGCTGCTGTCGTTCCCGGCTCGGCGGTCTGCTGGCTCGCATTTGTCGCCGCAAGGCTAAGGCTCCGTGGTCCGCCGGCATAGGCTTGGCTTGCCAGCAGCGACATTGCCGCGATCAGGATCAGCTTTCGCATGACACCCTCCGTTCGCTAGTCAATCGCTCTTACCTAAATCCGCTGGGCCTCTATCGCGACGAGCGACCCGCCCCGATCTCAATCAGAGTGGCGCGGCAGGACAGGCGATAGATCAAACTGAACAGATGACCCCACATGACCGAACTCCTTTGTTGATCACGGAGCAAATCTACTCCGCCCATTTTTCCGGCGGTTTTCGCGGGCCTTGGAAAATAGCTTCGTCGGGAGCGGTGAAATGTCGTCGGAACTGAGCGGACGAAGTCGCCTCACGGGGAGGTGAGGGCGTGTCTGGCTCAAAACACCTCGAAATATTCGCGGTGCTCCCAGTCGGTCACCTCGGACAGAAAGCGGTCGATCTCGGCATTCTTGATGTGGGTGTAATAATCGACGAACTCAGGCCCGAGCTTTTCGCGGAAGAACGGATCGTCCTTCAGCGCGCTGACCGCGTCGCGCAGCGATTTCGGCAACAGCGGCGCCTTGGTTTCGTAAGGCGTGTCGGCAGACGGGCCGGGATCGAGCTTGCGGTCGACCCCGTCGAGGCCGGAGAGGATCTGCGAGGCCATGTAGAGATAAGGATTGGCGGCGGGCTCGCCGATGCGGTTTTCCAGGCGCGTGGCGGCGTCGCCGGCGGCGCCGAGCACGCGGATCATCACGCCGCGATTGTCGCGGCCCCAGATCGCGCGGTCCGGCGCCAGCGAATAGGAGCGGTAGCGCTTGTAGCCATTGATGGTCGGGGTGGTGAACACGGTCGACGCGCGGGCGTGGTCGAGCAGGCCCGCAAGCCAGGCGCGGGCGAACGCGCTGAGCGGCTCGCCGCCGTCTTTGGCCATGAACTGGTTCTCGCCGGTCGCGCGCGAGACCACCGATTGGTGCAGATGCCAGCCGCTCGCGAACAGGTTCGGCAGCTTCGGCCGGCACATGAACGTGGCGTGATAGCCGTGGCGGTGTGCGATCTGCTTCACGGCAGAGCGAAACAGCACCATGTTGTCCGCGGGCTCAATGCCCTTCTTCGGGGCGAAGGTGAATTCGCACTGGCTCGGCCCGAACTCCACCTCGACCGAGCGCAAGGGCAGACCGAGCGCGACGATGTCACGCCGCAAGATCTCCAGCACCGGCTCCATCTGGTCGAAGCGCTGCTCGGTGAGGTATTGATAGCCGTGGCTGAGCAGGCTCACCGAAGGCGGTGTGCCGGGCTGGCCGGCATCCTCCGGGCGCATATGCGGATCGTCGAGCTTGAAGATGTGGAATTCGACCTCGAGGCCCGCCACGAAATCATGGCCGCGACTTGCGAGCTCGTCGAGCACTTTGCGATAGAGCCCGCGCGTCGCGAACGGCACGGGACGGCCGTCGTTGAAATAGAGGTCGCAGAGAACCCAACCCGTGGTTGGCGCCCATGGCAAAACGCGAAACGTCGTGGGATCGGCGACCATCAGCACGTCGGCCGCGCCCTCCATCTCCTTCATGCCGAAGCCGCCGCCTGACGTGAACACCGGAAACACCGTGCGGTGCGAGGTGTCCTTGGCGAGCATAGTGGTGGTGATGGAGCAGCCGCTCTCCAGCGAGGCGATCGCCTCGGAGGCGACGATGGTCTTGCCGCGCAAAATGCCGTGCTGGTCCGGGAAGGCGAGGCGGATGACCTCGAGATTCTTCTCGTCGACGATGCGCCGCACGCGCAATGCGGCGTCCTTCTGCTCATCCGACCACAGCGCATGACGCGCGACGAAAGTCACTTTGGCAGTTCCTTCTTGCTCGGCGAGAGTATAGCGCACACTGTCATCGTCCGCGAAGGCGGACGATCCAGTATTCCAGAGACGTCCGTGTGTCCACGAGAGGCCGCGGCGTACTGGATGCCCCGCTTTCGCGGAGCATGACAGCGGAGAATGTGGAGCCGCCGTCTCGCCTCGCTAGCGGCGAACTGCATTATCACTCCGCCGCCGTCAGGCGATGCACGTTGTCCGCGATCTCCTTCGGCACCGGCGCCGTCCACGGCGCGCTGCGGCGGCGCTTGACGTCGACCTCCATCCAGTAGATCTCCCAGCCTCGGGTCGGCCCGATGCCGTCCATGGTCGCCGGACCCTGGATCGAACGTGCGGTGGCCTCGTCGAGATGCAGCATCGGCTTCTCGCCGCCTGCGACCTTCTCGATCTCCTGCCGCAGCAGGCGCCGGTACTGCACGATCGCCTTGTCGCTCGTGCCGAGGTGCTCCCGGGTGCGGTCCTGGATCGCGCCCATCGATTCCACCGCCCACTGGTCGTGCACGTTGATGTCGGTGCCCATGCCGGTATAGGTCGCCGTCTGCTGCTCGTGCGGATCGAAGCCGTAATCGTTCGTCCCGTTCTTGCGCGATTTGTAATCCGGCAGCTCATAGAGCTCGAGCCGCTGGTCGCGCATCTTCTGCTTGTCCACGGGGTTCGAATAACTGGTGAAGATCGCGTACCAGTAGCAGTTCTCGTCGTCGACCGGCACGTGCCACTGTGTGATCGTCATCTCCGTGCTCATGGGGATGACGAAGCCGTGCGGAAAGAGCTGGTTGGTGACGCGCACATGGGTGCGCTCCTCGTCGATCTCGCGCAGTGCGATCAGCCGCAGGCCGTATTCGGTGTGCTCGACATTGATGATCGGGCGGTCGTATTCGCGCAAAATCTTCGTCATCGGCAAGTCGCTGCCTGCCGATGTGCCGCGGAACTGCTTGCCGTAGGCCGTCGAGGTGTCCTCGTCCTCGAAGAAGCGATGCAGATAGGAGGCGTGCGCGGGGTCGATGCCGACTTCGAGCGCCTGGAGCCAGTTGCAGGCCATATGGCCTTTGAACGCGAAGGTGTGCGTGCCGGGCGCGACGAAGCAGTCGAGCTCGGGAAATGCCGGCGGCTCGCCCTCGCCGAGATAAGCCCAGAGGATGCCGCTCTTCTCCACCACAGGGTAAGAGCGCTGACGGATGTTCTGGCAGAGCTTTGAGTCCTTCGGCTCCGCCGGCGTCTCGATGCATTGCCCGGTGGCGTCGAACAGCCAGCCATGGAAGGCGCAGCGCAGGCCGCCATGCTCGAGCCGTCCGAAGGCGAGATCGGCGCCGCGATGCGCACAGTGGCGATCGATCAGGCCGTAACGCCCCGTCTCGTCGCGGAACAGCACCAGGCTTTCGCCGAGCAATCTGATGGGACGGATCGGTCGATCGCCGTCGAGCTCGTCCACCAACGCCGCCGGCTGCCAGTAGCTTCGCATCAGCTTCCCGCAGGGGTCCTTCGCACCGGTGCGGGTGATCAGGTCGTTCTGCTCCTGGCTCATCATGGCGAGTGCATCCTTTATGGAGTCGATTGTTCGCCTATTGAACGAATGGGCGAATTATGACATGCCTTGACGCGGCAGCAAGCACTATTTTGCAGGAATGACCCGACACCATGCCCAAGCTGAAGCGAAGCGAGAGCGACGAACGCGCGACGGATTTCGTCGAGAGCCTCGATCGCGGGCTGCGCCTGCTGCAATGCTTCGGCATCACGGCCGGCCCGATGACGCTGAGCGATCTCGCCCGTGCCGCTGAGCTTCCCCGCGCCACCGCGCGGCGCATGCTGTTCACGCTCCAGCGCGGCGGCTTCGTCAGTGGCGACGGGAAGCTGTTCTCGCTGACGCCACATGTGCTGACACTCGCCGCGTCGTATCTGCGGTCGAGCCAACTCGTCACGGTCCTGCAACCGGTGCTCGACCGCGTCGCGACAGCGGCCAACGAAATCTCCTCGCTCGCGGTGCTCGACGGCGATGAGGTCGTGTTCATCGCGCGCAGCAGTCCGGCGCGGATGTTCTCGGGCGGATTGGAAATCGGCTACCGGCTTCCGGCCTTCTGCACTTCGGTCGGCCGCGCCATGCTCGGTCAACTCGACGATGCCGAGCTTGCTGCGCGCCTGACGGCGACGAAGCGCGAAGCGCTGACGCCGCAGACGGTAACCGATCCCAAGGTGCTGCTCGCGCGCACCGTCGCCGATCGCGCGCAGGGCTATTCGCTGGTGGACCGCGAGGCCGAGCCGCATTTCCGCTCGATCTCGGTCCCCGTCCGCCGCTACGACGGCGTGATCGTCGCCGCCATTAACATGGGCGCGCACGTCGATCGCGTGCCGGCGCAGGAATTGATCGAGCGATTTTTGCCGCTGTTGCGTGAGGGCGCGGAGGCGGTGCGGTCGCAACTCTTGTAGCCCGGGTGAGCGAAGCGATACCCGGGAAAGTCATCGTGAAGACCCGGATGTCGCTTCGCTCATCCGGGCTACGCGCCCGTGCAAAAATCACTAGCGGTTGCGCATCCAGTCGGCGAGGCCGGACAACGCCTTGTCGAGGTCCTGCCGCGCTGCGGCGTCCACAACCGTCTCCTCCAGCGCACCGCGCATGCAGAGCATCCACGCGTCGCGCTCGGCATCGCCGATGGCAAAGCCGATGTGGCGCTGGCGCAGCCGCGGGTGGCCCTTCTCGACCGAATAGAGTTTCGGGCCGCCGGTCCATTCGGTGAGATAGCGCTTCAGCACATCCCTGATCAGGCCGAGGTCGTCCGCATGCATCGCGCGGATGATCTTCGCCTCCGGCAGCGTATCCATCCGGTCGTAGAAGCGATCGACCAGTCGATCGATCGTGGCGCTGCCGCCGATCCGCTCGAACATGGCGATTGCGACGTCGCTCTCGGTCATGGGAGTTCGGACCTACAGCGCGACGCTGCGCAGCCCGAAGCTGCGCGCTTCGTTCTGCAGCACCGGCCGGACCGCATCAACCAGGCGCGCCGCGGCGGCATCGACGGACAGCCCCGCCGTGTCGACCACCGCCGTCGCGCGCGCATATAGCGGCTCGCGGCTCAAGAGGATGTTGCGCAGCTCCGCCATCGCGGAGCGGTCGTCGGCCATCGGGCGCAAATCGCCCTGGCGGCGGACGCGGGCCATGTGCTCCTCGGGCTCGGCCTTCAGCCAGATCGTGTAGAACGACGACAGGATCTGGTCGAAGGTCAGAGGTTCGGAGACGATGCCGCCGCCGGTCGCCAGCACCATCAGCTCGTTGCGCGCGAGCAGCTGCTGCAGCGCCGCCTGCTCCATGCGGCGAAAGCCTTCCTGGCCATAGAGCGCGATGATCTCGGCGACCGACAGCCCGTTCTGCTGCTCGATCTCCTTGTTGAGCTCGACAAAGCTCCAGCCGACCTTCTTCGCCAGCATCCGCCCAAGCGTCGATTTGCCGGCGCCGCGCAGGCCGATTAGCGCGATGCCGCAGAACGGCGCGCGCCGCGGCGCGGAGGCGCTGCCGCCTGCGAGCAGATCTTTTGCTTGTGCGACCTGCGCCGGCGTCGCCTTGCGCAGGAGATCGCGAAACATCTGCCAGTCCGGGGTCGGATCGGCCGAGGGAAGCAGGTCTTCGAGATGCGCGCCCATCGCGTCGGAGACGCGGCGCAGCAGCACGATGGAGACGTTGCCCTTGCCGCTTTCGAGCTGCGCGATGTAGCGCTCCGATATTCCTGATACCTTAGCGAGCACCTTGCGCGACATGCCGCGCAGCGCGCGCATGGTGCGCACGCGCTGGCCGAGCTGTTCGAGAAATCGGGATTCGGCGTCGGGACTGTCGGTCATGGACTGCGGATCATGGGCCTGCTTGAGCGGATGTCTTCTTTTAAAGAGGTCCTGCGGCGCGTATTAATGAAACATAGTGCCTGCTGGCATTGACAGCAAGCCGAGGCGGTGTCTTTCTATGAATTATAATTCTAAATTCAGGGGAGAAGTCCGTGAGCGAGGGATCCTATAACGCGGTGACCTGGCTGCTCGACCGGAACGTCGAGGAGGGACGCGGCAACAAGCTCGCCTTCGACGACACCGTCTCACGCCTCACCTATGGCGAGCTCCAGCGCGAAACGCGGCGCGCCGCCAACATGCTGCGCCGGCTCGGGGGCCGCCGCGAAGAGCGCGTGGCCATGATCATGCTGGATACGGTCGACTTCCCGATCGTGTTTCTGGGCGCGATCCGCGCCGGCATCGTGCCGGTGCCGCTCAACACGCTGCTGACATCAGATCAATACGCCTACATCCTCGCCGATTGCCGCGCGCGCGTGCTGTTCGTCTCGGAAGCGCTCTATCCCGTCATCAAGGACGTCGTCGGCCGCATGCCGGATCTGGAGCATGTCGTGGTCTCCGGCGCCAAACAGAACGGCCACAAGCAGCTCGCCGAGGAGATTGCGGACGAGAGCGATCAGTTCACCACCGCCGCCACCCATTCCGACGAACCGGCATTCTGGCTGTATTCCTCAGGTTCGACCGGCATGCCCAAGGGCGTGCGGCACATCCATTCGAACATGCAGGCGACCGCGGACACTTATGCGAAGCAGGTGCTCGGCATTCGCGAGAACGACGTTTGTCTTTCCGCGGCAAAGCTGTTCTTCGCATATGGCCTCGGCAATGCGTTGACCTTTCCGATGTCGGTCGGCGCCAGCGTGGTGCTCAACAGCGAACGGCCGACGCCCGCACGCATGTTCGACCTGATGAACCGCTACAATCCCTCGATCTTCTACGGCGTGCCGACCCTGTTCGCGGCGATGCTCAACGACGAAGCGATGAAGAGCGAGCGCGGCGGCAAGTCGCTCCGCATCTGCACCTCGGCCGGCGAGGCGCTCCCGGAGTCCGTCGGCAACAGCTGGAGGGCGCGCTTCGGCGTCGATATTCTCGACGGCGTCGGCTCGACCGAGCTGTTGCACATCTTCCTGTCGAACGCGCCCGGCGACATCAAATACGGCTCCTCCGGCAAACCGGTGCCCGGCTATGCGGTGCGGCTTGTCAACGAGGCCGGACAGGATGTCGCCGACGGCGAGGTCGGCGAGCTCCTGGTCGATGCGCCCTCCGCCGGCGAGGGGTACTGGAACCAGCGCCACAAGAGCCGCCGCACGTTCGAGGGGCCGTGGACCCGCACCGGCGACAAATATGTCAGGGATTCCGAGGGCCGCTATACCTTCTGCGGCCGCGCCGACGACATGTTCAAGGTCTCTGGCATCTGGGTCTCGCCCTTCGAGGTCGAGAGCGCGCTGATCACGCATCCCGCCGTGCTGGAAGCTGCCGTCGTGCCCGAAGCCGATCCGGAAGGTCTGCTGAAGCCCAAGGCCTTCGTCGTGCTGCGCCCCGGCGCGACGACGGCGGGCCTGCAGGAGATGCTTAAGGATCACGTCAAGCAGAAGATCGGCCCGTGGAAATATCCGCGCTGGATCGACGTGGTGGATTCCTTGCCGAAGACGGCGACGGGGAAGATCCAGCGGTTCAAGCTGCGGGACGGGGCGAATTGACAACAGGTCGTCATGGCCGGGCTTGACGACGGAGAGAGAAGAGCGACAGAGCATGACCAACCTCGCCCCCACCGGCTTCCTCAGCATCGGCGACGCCAGCCTCGAATACAAATGGCTGGCGCCGCAATCCGCCGATGCACCGACCATCGTCATGCTGCATGAAGGCCTCGGCTCGGTCGGGCTCTGGGGTGACTTCCCCGAGAAGCTGCGAGAGGCGACCTCCGCCGGCATCTTCGTCTATTCGCGCGCGGGCTACGGCCAGTCGAGCAAGGTCGCGCTGCCGCGGCCGCTCGACTACATGCAGCGCGAGGCACTCGACGTGCTGCCGAAGATCCTCGACGCGATCGGCTTCAGGCGTGGCCTGCTGCTCGGCCATTCCGACGGCGCGTCGATCGCGACGATCTATGCCGGCGCGCATCAGGATCATCGCCTGAACGGCCTCGTACTGATCGCGCCGCATTTCATCGTCGAGGACATCTCGGTGAAGTCGATTGCGGACATCAAGACGGCATTTGAGACCACCGACCTGAAGGCAAAGCTCGCGCGCTGGCACACGGACGTCGACAACGCCTTCTACGGCTGGAACGCCGCCTGGCTCGATCCCAAATTCCGCGACTGGGATATCTCGGAATATCTCGCTTATATCCGCGTTCCCGTCCTGATCCTTCAAGGCGTGGACGACCAATACGGGACGCTGCGTCAGGCCGAGATCGCGCAGCAAGAATGCTATTGCCCGGTCGATTTGAAAGTCATGTCAGGCGCGGCGCATTCTCCGCATCGCGAAGCTCCGGGAGCGACGCTTCACGCGATTGAGCAATTTGCAGCAGCGGCCCTAGGAGAGGACATGCAACAAAATGCATGTATGGGCCGTTAAAGTCTAGACGCGCGCAACAATATGCATTATTGTGCATCTAACGGTAAACCAAGACGAACTCAAGGGTGGCCCATGGCCGAGGAAGATCGGCGCCTCGCAGGCGGCGCGACATTCATCGATTTCCAGACCGAGCCGTCCCGCTACCGGCACTGGAAGCTCGCGGTTGACGGTGACGTCGCCACCCTGACCATGGACGTCGACGAGAATGGCGGCCTGTTCGAGGGCTATCTGCTCAAGCTCAATTCCTACGATCTCGGCGTCGACATCGAGCTTGCCGACGCGGTCCAGCGCCTGCGCTTCGAGCACCCCGAGGTGAAGGTCGTGGTGATGCGCTCGGCCAAGAACCGCGTGTTCTGCGCCGGCGCCAACATCCGCATGCTCGCCGGCTCGACGCATGCCCACAAGGTCAATTTCTGCAAGTTCACCAACGAGACCCGCAACGGCATGGAAGACTCGTCGGAGAATTCCGGCCAGCGCTTTATCACCGTCGTGAACGGCTCGGCCGCCGGCGGCGGCTATGAGCTCGCGCTCGCCACCGACTACATCATGCTTGCCGATGACGGCGCGTCCGCCGTCGCCTTGCCCGAAGTGCCGCTGCTCGCGGTGCTGCCGGGCACCGGCGGCCTCACGCGTGTGGTCGACAAGCGCAAGGTGCGCCGCGATCACGCCGATTTCTTCTGCACCATCGAAGAAGGCGTGAAGGGCAAGCGCGCCGTGCAATGGCGCCTGGTCGACGAGATCGCGCCGAACAGCAAGCTCGAAGGCAAGGTTGCCGAGCGCGCCAGGGAATTCGCCCAGGCCTCGAAGCGCAAGGGCAGCGGCAAGGGCATCGCGCTGACGCCGCTCAAGCGCATCATCGATGAGACGAGCATCCGCTACGGCTTTGTCACCGTCGACATCGACCGCGCCGCCCGCATCGCCACGATCTCGATCAAGGCGCCTGAAGCCGCGCCGCCCGCCGATATCGACGGGATGATGGCGCAGGGTGTCGCGTTCTGGCCGCTCCAGGTCGCGCGCGAACTCGACGACGCCATCCTGCATCTGCGTATCAACGAGCTCGAGATCGCGATGCTGGTGTTCAAGAGTCACGGCGACCGCGCCCGTGTGCTCGCCTGCGACGCCTTCCTCGAAGCCAACAAGGCGCACTGGCTGGTCAACGAAATCAGGCACTACTGGAAGCGTGTCTTGAAGCGCATCGACGTCACCTCGCGCACGCTGGTGACGCTGGTCGAGCCCGGCTCCTGCTTCGCCGGCACGCTCGCCGAGCTCGTCTTCGCCGCCGACCGTTCCTACATGCTGATCGGCACGCGCCAGGGCGACAACCGCCCGCCGCCGTCGATCGAACTGTCAGCGATGAATTTTGGCCCGTATCCGATGAGCCATGGCCTGACGCGGCTTCAGTCGCGCTTCCAGGCCGATCCGTCCGATGTGGAACGCGCGGAAGCCACGACGGGCACCGCGCTGGACGCCGAGCAGGCCGAAGAGCTCGGTCTCGTCACCTTCGCACTCGACGACATCGACTGGGACGACGAGGTCCGCGTGTTCCTGGAGGAGCGCGCCAGCTTCTCGCCCGACAGCCTCACCGGCATGGAAGCCAACCTGCGCTTCGTCGGCCCCGAGACGATGGAATCGAAGATCTTCTCGCGCCTCACCGCGTGGCAGAACTGGATCTTCCAGCGCCCCAACGCGGTCGGCGAGGAAGGCGCGCTGCGCCGCTACGGCAGCGGCCAGAAGCCGAAATTCGATATGACGCGAGTGTAGAGCGCGAATGGTGAGTGGCGAATAGCGAATAGAGACGTCATTCGCCTCGCTATTCGCGATCCCACAATTCGATGCCCGCGATTTAATGAACTAGTCCCACACGGGAGGTCTTCCATGAACATCATGAACGTCGACTACTCGACCAAGATTCCGAACAACGTCAATTTGGCCGAAGACCGCCAGGTGCTCAAGGCGCTGGAAGGCTGGCATCCCGGCTACATGGACTGGTGGAAAGACATGGGGCCGGAAGGCTTCCAGGAATCGCTGGTGTACTTGCGCACCGCCTATTCGGTCGATCCGCGCGGCTGGGCCAAGTTCGACTATGTGCGGATGCCCGAGTATCGCTGGGGCATTCTCCTTGCTCCCCAGGAAGAGAACCGCGTCGTGCCGTTCGGCGAGCATTTTGGCGAGCCGGCCTGGCAGGAAGTCCCGGGCGAGTATCGCGCCATGCTGCGCCGTCTGATCGTGATCCAGGGCGACACCGAGCCCGCCTCCGTCGAGCAGCAGCGCCATCTCGGCAAGACCGCGCCCTCGCTGTACGACATGCGCAATCTGTTCCAGGTCAATGTCGAGGAAGGCCGTCACCTCTGGGCGATGGTGTACCTGCTGCAAAAGTACTTTGGTCGCGACGGACGTGAAGAGGCCGACGATTTGTTGCGCCGCCGCTCGGGCGACGCCGACTCGCCGCGCATGCTGGGCGCCTTCAACGAGGCGACGCCGGACTGGCTGTCCTTCTTCATGTTCACCTACTTCACCGACCGCGACGGCAAGATGCAGCTGCACTCGCTTGCGCAGTCCGGCTTCGATCCCCTGTCGCGCACCTGCCGCTTCATGCTGACGGAAGAAGCGCACCACATGTTCGTCGGCGAGACCGGCATCACCCGCGTCGTGCAGCGCACCTGCGATGCGATGCGCGAAGCCGGCATCACCGATCCCACCGACATCGCGAAGGTCCGCGCGCTCGGCGTGATCGACCTGCCGACCATTCAGAAGAAGCTGAACCTGCACTATACGCTGTCGCTCGATCTGTTTGGCTCGGAAGTCTCGACCAACGCGGCGAACGCCTTCAACACCGGCATCAAGGGCCGCTATCACGAGACCCAGATCGACGACGATCATCAGCTCAAGAACGCCACCTATCCGGTGCTGAAGTTCATCGACGGCGAGATCAAGCTCGTCGACGAGCCGGCGCTGACCGCGCTCAACATGCGCCTGCGCGACGATTACAGCCAGGATTGCGTCAAGGGCATGCTGCGCTGGAACAAGGTGATCTCGACCGCGGGCTACCAGTTTCAGCTCAAGCTGCCCAACGTCGCCTTCCACCGCCATATCGGCGAGTTCAAGGGCATCCACGCGACGCCCGACGGCATTTTGATCGACGATGCCACCTGGGCGAAGCGCAAGGACGAATGGCTGCCCTCGACCGCGGACGGCGACTTCATCACCTCGCTGATGCAGCCCGTCACCGAGACCGGCCAGTTCGCCTCCTGGATCTCACCGCCGAAAGTCGGCATCGACAACAAGCCCGGCGATTTCGAATATGTGAGGATCGAGTCGTAAGGGCCGCCAGCGAGGCGCGACGGCCGCGCTACATACTCACCTGTCGTCCCGGCGAAGGCCGGGACGACACCGGAGTGTGAGGTGAGGGCGTCGTGCTGACGCGCCCCCGCCTACCCCGCGATCTCCAGCCCCGCGTTCGCGTACACCACGCCGCCATCCACCGTGATGGTGTTGCCGACCACGTAGTCACCCGCGCGCGAGGCGAGATAGATCGCCACGCCCGCCATGTCCTCGTCGGTTCCGATCCGCCGCGCCGGAATGCGCTTGGCGACCTCGTCCGAATGGTCGCGCGCAGCCCGGTTCATGTCGGACTTGAACGCGCCGGGCGCGATCGCGGTGACGTTGACGTTGTCCTTGATCAGTTTCGTCGCCATGCGCCGCGTCAAATGGATCACCGCGGCCTTGCTCGCGGCATAGGAGTAGGTCTCGCCGGGATTGATGAAAATGCCGTCAACCGAGGCGATGTTGATGACCTTGGCGGGCCGCTCATGCGAAGCCGCCGCGCGCAGCGGCTTGGCCAGCGCCTTGGTCAGGAAGAACAGCGACTTGACGTTGAGGTCCATCACCTTGTCCCAGCCGCTTTCGGGGAATTCGTCGAACTCCGCGCCCCAGGCAGCCCCTGCATTGTTGACGAGGATGTTGAGCTTCGGCTCCAGCTTGATGATTTCGCCAGCGAGCCTGTCGCAGCCGTCGACGGTCGAGATGTCGATCGGCAGCGCGATGCACTCACCGTCATATCGGCCTGACAGCTCTCTCGCGGTGGCCTCGCAAGGTCCTGCCTTGCGCGCGGTGATGTAGACCTTCGCGGCTCCCGCGCTGAGAAATCCCGCCGCGATCATCTTGCCGATGCCGCGCGAACCACCGGTCACCAGCGCGACGCGGCCTTTGAGCGAGAACAGATCGTTGAACATGGTGCCTCCCTTGGTGTTTGGCGACGTTTTGAGCGGGGTAGGGAGGGGAGTCAAGGAAAGTGCCGCATCGTCGTCCTGGCTTTCGCCATGCGACGTCTGAGTTCGGGCAGCCAAGACGGAGAGATTAAGCCGCCGCGATCCTGCGGAAGCCGTTCCACATCGCGGTCGCGGCGCCCGAGGTCAGCACCGGCAGAATCCGCGTGTCCTGGTAATTGCCGTTGAGCGAGACCCGTGGCAGCGCCGTCATGCGGCCGGCGTTTTCGGCGAACAGCATGCCGGGCCGCGTCGTCACCGCGGTCTTGAAGCCGGCGGATGCAGCGAGCACGAATTCACGCTCGCCCGCCGCCTCGCGATCGCCATAGGGATAGGCCAGATGTTGAACGTTGCGGCCGAGCGCCTGCTCGATCCGCGCGCGGCTCACGGCCATCTCCTGCGTGGCGATCGCTTCGCTTTGCTTGGCGAGATTGCAATGGCTGACGGAATGCGCGCCGATCGTGACCAGGGGATCGGCGGCAAATGTCTTCACCTCGTCCCAGGACAGGCAGAGGCTGCGGCACAGCGCGGCCATGTCGACGCCGTACTTCGTGCAGAGCGCCTCGATCTCGCGCTTGAGATCGTGCTCGCCGGGCAGTGCGCGCAACCAGTCGTGCAGGCGATCGAACGCCACCTGCTTGGCGGCTGGCGTCGTCGCATCGAGCCGCAGCGCGGCATTGCCGATCGTCACCTCGATCTGCTCGGTCTTGGCGATCACGGCCTCCAGCGCCTCCCACCACAGCCGGCCCGTCCCCTCCGCGAAATCGCTGGCGACATAGACCGCCAAGGGCGCGTCAAATTCGCGCAGAACTGGCAGCGCAAAATCGAGATTGTCGCGATAGCCATCGTCGAGCGTGAAGGCGGCGAAGCGGCGGTCGAACCGGCGCCGCACCAGTCGCTCATGCAGCTCGTCCATGCTGACGATGTCGATCTCGCGCGCGCGCAGGTGGCGCAGTGTGGCACGCAGGAATTCGGGGGTGACTTCGAGATGCCGGTTCGGCTGGAACGCCGCGCCGCGGGCCGGCCGCACGTGATGCAGCATGAATATGGCGCCGACGCCCGACAAAAGCGGGCGCAACAGGTGGTGGGCGCCGCTGAAATAGAGTGCTTCCAGCCCGGCGCGGATGACGTTGTTACGGAGTTGTTTCATGACCCGCTGGCGGACTTTGGCATTCCGCTTTCAACTTACGGAAGAACCCTTGAAGAAAAAGTTATTCCAATTGTCCAGGCCCGGCCTTCGGAAGGGCGTCATTTCCGGTTTGACAGCCTGCCAAGGGTTTGTTTTGTCTCCGGTTCCAGAGTTCGGGTCGTCGAATGCACAAGCTTTTCAGGTGGGCCAGCAAATGGTGGCCGGGGCTGATCCCCCTGGCCGTCATGTGGGGATTTGCGGCCTGGAATAACACTTTGCCGGTCGAGGCGGACCTTTCCGCCCGCAGCTCGGCGGCGCTAAAGGATACCGTTCTGGACAAGACCCGGATCGCGGTGGACGGCCGCGACGTCAGCCTGGCTGCGGACGCGTTTTCCGAGGAGGGGCGCCGCGACGCTGTTGTGGCGGTCGAGACCGTCCCCGGCGTGCGCCTGGTCGACGACCGGACCCGCCTCGTGCCCGAGGCAAAGCCCTTCGTCTGGAACGCCGAGCGCGACGTGGTGCGGGTGACGCTGTCAGGCTCCGCGCCCCTGCCGTCGATGAAGGGCCGCCTGACCGAGGCGGCCCGCAAGGAGGTCGGCGGCACCGAGGTGGCCGATCAGATGGGTTTGGCCCGCGGCGCACCGCCGCGGTTCGAGGCGGCTGCGATGCTGCTGCTCGACCAGATCGGCAAGCTCAAGGACGGCAAGATCACGATCACAGACACCAAAGTCACTCTGTCAGGGATGGCGCGCGATCTCGGCGGCCGCGAAGCGGTCGCAGCGGCCCTTAAAAACCTGCCCGAGGGCTTTTCGATCGCCGCCAACGATGTCAAGGCGCCGCCTTACGTGTTCCAGGCTTACAAGGATCCGGTGGCCGCGACGGTGACGCTGACCGGCTATGTTCCCGACAACAATGTCCACGCGGCCATCGCCACCAGCGCGTCGCGGAAATTCTTCAACGAAAAGGTTGTCGACAATCTCAAGGCCAGCGTCGGCGCGCCCGGCTCCTTCAGCCCCGCCGTGGTCGCAGCGCTCGGCGCGCTGTCGCGACTGTCGACCGGCACGCTCGTCGTGTCCGACCGCGAGGTGAAGCTGTCGGGCGATGCGCTCTATGAAGGTGCCGCCAACGACATCCGCGCAGGCCTCGGCAAGGATTTTCCGAAAAACTGGCAGTACAAGCCGGAAATCACGGTGAAACCCGCGGCCGGGCCGGTCGACGGCACCGTGTGCCAGCAATTGTTCTCCGAGCTCTTGGCCAAGGCCAAGATTCGCTTCGGGGCGAAGCGCGCCGAGATCGATCCGGATTCCGCCGGCATTCTTGATCATCTGATCGAGACGGCATTGCGATGTCCCACCACCAATATCGAGGTCGCCGGGCATACCGATGCCGACGGCGAGGATTCCTTCAACCAGGCACTGTCGGAGAAGCGCGCGAAGGCGGTGATCGACTACCTGGTCAAGGCCGGCTTGCCTGGCAACCGGTTCACCGCGGTCGGCTACGGCAGCACGCAGCCCGTCGCCGGCAATGACAGCGAAGACGCCAAGGCGCAGAACCGCCGCATCGAATTTCTGGTGAGGTGACGATGCCCTATCTCGTCTCGTTCCATCTGGGCTGGCTGATCGGCTCGCTGCTGCTCGGCTTCTGCATGGGCTGGATCTCGGTGGTCCAACGCGGCAACGGCACCTCGAAGGTGACCGCGCGCTGGCTCGCCGTGCTTGTTGCCGGCCTGGTCGCGGCCTCGTTCGCGCATGTGGTCCCCGGTCGCTTCGGCTACTGGCTCGACCTCGGCCTGGTCATGTTCGCCTGCTACCTCGTCGGCGGCGGCATCGGCGCCTGGCTGCGCGACCGTGTGGTCGCGCGCAGCATGCCACCGGCCTGAGCGGCTGAGCTGAGAGGCAAACGCGCGCCCGCTATCGCGCTCATCAACTTGCGCTGCTATCAGATTTCCAGGGCGACAAAGCGCGCTTGAAAATAATACGTACGTACGTATTATAACGCCATGCCCAAGCCCTCGCTCAAAGACGCCATTCTCGACGCCGGCCTGAAGGTCATGTTTCGGACCGGCTATCACGGCACCAGCGTGCGCGACGTCACCACTGCTGCGGGCGCGCCGCAGGGGTCCTTCACCAATCATTTCCGCTCCAAGGAAGCGTTCGCCTCCGAGGTGCTCGACCGCTACTTCGAGATCACAAGGGGGCTGGTCGCCGAGGCGCTCGACGACACCTCGCTGACCCCGCGGGCTCGGCTGAAGCGCTACCTGGACATCATCATTGGCCGGCTCGAAGCGGACGGCTACGGCCGCGGCTGTCTGATCGGCGATCTCAGTCTGGAGGCGACCGGCAGCAGCGAGATGCTGCGCGCGCGCCTTGCGGCCATCTTTGCTGAATGGCGCATGCCGTTCGCCGCCTGCATCAGGGATGCCCAAACCAGCGGCGAGATCGCATCCGATTTCGAGCCCGAGGAGCTCGCAGACTTCCTGCTCGCGTCCTGGCAGGGCGCGATCCTGCGCATGAAGGTCGACCGCAATCCCAAAGCGCTCGAACGTTTCAAGAGCATCGCATTCCAAACCGTGTTCAAGGAGCTGACATGACCAAGCAGATCGACATCAAGATTCGCAAAGCGTCCGTCCTCGGAAGCAGCATGGCCTATCGTGAGGCAGGCGCGCAGAACGCGCCGGTCGCGCTCTTCCTGCACGGCAATCCGACGTCCTCGCACATCTGGCGCAACATCATGCCGGCGGTGTCACCGGTCGCGCATTGCCTCGCGCCCGACAACATCGGCTTCGGTCAGTCCGACAAGCCCGGCATCGCGTACCGCTTCTTCGATCACGTCCGCTATCTCGATGCCTTCATCGAACAGCGCGGCATTACGTCGGCCTATCTCATTGCGCAGGATTGGGGCACAGCGCTCGCATTTCATCTTGCGGCGCGCCGGCCGGATTTCGTGCGCGGGCTCGCCTTCATGGAGTTCATCCGTCCGATGCCGACCTGGCAGGACTTCCACGACACCGAGGTTGCCGCGGAGCAGGAGCATGCCGAGGCGGCGCGGGCGGCCTTCCGCAAATTCAGGACGCCGGGCGAGGGCGAGGCGATGATCCTCGAGGCGAATGCCTTCGTCGAGCGTGTGCTGCCGGGCGGCATCGCCCGCAAGCTCAGCGATGACGAGATGGCGCCCTATCGCGCGCCGTTTCCAACACCAGAGAGCCGCCGGCCCGTTCTTGCACTTCCGCGCGAACTGCCGATCGCAGGCGAGCCCGCTGACGTTTATCAGGCTCTGCAGTCCGCGCATGCAGCGCTGGCCGCGTCGTCCTATCCAAAGCTCCTGTTCACCGGCGAGCCCGGAGCTCTGGTCTCACCGGAATTTGCCGAACGGTTTGCAGCCTCCCTGAAGCACTGCGCGCTGGTTCGTCTCGGCGCCGGCCTGCATTTCCTCCAGGAGGATCACCCCGAGGCGATCGGGCGCTCCGTCGCCGGCTGGATCGCGGGCATCGAGGCAGTGCGCCCGCAGCTTGCGGCCTGAGCAGAACGCTACCTCCGAACGACGTGCTCATCGCGGCCGCTGGCGGGCGGCCGCAATGACGTCTGTGATGTCGCAGTGCAACCGGATGATCGAGCGCGAGCCGTCGGCCACGTAATCGTGCGCGCCGCAGCGGCCGCGCGCGGCGCGACCCTCTTTCAACAGCGAAATCCCGCCCATAGATTGATTTCGACTTAAGCCGTGACGGAACATTGTACGGCCGAAATCATCAAAACTTCATGGCGTCTGCGCCAGGATGGCCATGGAGATTCGCGTCAGGCTTGCCGCCGAAAGCGCCAAACCGTGCATCAGGAGCCCGCAACCTGCCTAAAACCTTGAAGCCACGACTTTTTGTTCGAATTGTCGAATTCCACTCCGCCCCAAAACGCGCTAGTGGAGGGGCAGGGGGCATGCGCGATGCCGGAGCCGCCGGCGAGGATTCGTCGGGTGCCTGCGTGTCGTCCGCCTGTTCGCCGGCCACCCTGGCCGCTGAAGCGTTGTTCGAGGTTTAGATGCTGGAAGCCATACGCAGGGCGATGTCGTTTCTGCGCCAGAAGCAAATCCTGCATAAGCTTGGAGTTGTGATCAGCGTCGCGGTCATCGGCATCGCTTGCTATGTGCTCTACCACATGCTGCGCGGCATCGATGTCAACGAAGTCCTCGAAGCGATCAAGAGCACCGAGCCGAGCCAGATCGCGATGGCGGCGCTGTTCGTCGCTGCGGGCTATTTCACGCTGACCTTCTACGACCTGTTCGCCGTGCGCGCGATCGGCCATCCCCACGTGCCCTATCGGATTAACGCGCTCGCTGCCTTCACCAGCTATTCGATCGGCCACAATGTCGGCGCCAGCGTCTTCACCGGCGGCGCGGTGCGCTACCGCATCTATTCCGCCTACGGCCTGAACGCGATCGACGTCGCAAAGATCTGCTTCCTCGCCGGCCTGACCTTCTGGCTCGGCAATGCCGCGGTGCTGGGCCTCGGCATCTCCTATCATCCGGAAGCCGCGGCCTCGATCGACATGCTTCCGCCCTGGCTGAACCGGATGCTGGCGATGATGATCATCGTCGGACTGATCGCTTACGTGGTCTGGGTCTGGACCCAGCCGCGCATGGTCGGCCGCGGGCCCTGGACCGTGATGCTGCCGGGCGGCCCGCTGACGCTGCTCCAGATCGCGATCGGCATCATCGATCTCGGCTTCTGCGCGCTCGCGATGTACGTGCTGGTCCCTGACGAGCCCAATCTCGGTTTCGTGGTGGTCGCGGTGATCTTCGTCTCGGCCACGCTGCTCGGCTTTGCCAGCCATTCGCCCGGAGGCCTTGGCGTGTTCGACGCGGCGATGCTGGTCGGGCTCTGGCAGATGGACCGCGAGGAGCTGCTGGGCGGGATGCTGCTGTTCCGCGTCCTCTATTATCTGTCCCCTTTCGTCATTTCTGTAATCTTGCTGACGTTTCGCGAAGTTATCATCGGCGCGCGATCGAAGCGCCTGCAGCAGGCGGCGCTCAAGCTCGACCCCGGCCCCGCGCCTGAAGCCGCTTACGTGAGAAAGCGCAGCGACAGCGGCGCCTGACCGGCGCAAGGCCTTTTGGAGAAGCCCGCCCCGATGGCGATCGACGCCCCAACTTCTCCCTCCTCCCCGCCCTGGTCCGACCGGCTGCGGCACTCGACCGTCATCCTGATCGCCGCGGCGCTCGCGCTATCCGTGGTGGTCTCGCTGGGGGAATTATCGGCGCTGCATGCGATTGCGGTGTTCCTCTGCATCGCGGCCGCAGCGCTGATCCCGTGGCGCCTGCACGATACCGCCGCCTCGCGCGAAGAGACCCGCCGCGTCAACCCGGTCGAGAGCGCGGCGGTCGCCGCAGTGGTCGCCGGCATGCCCGATCCCGCGGTCCTGCTCGACCGCGCCGGCCGCGTCATCCATCTCAACGCCGCAGCCGCCCAGCTCGCGCCGGCACTGCGCCGGAATGAGCTCGCCCAGTTCGCGCTGCGCTCGCCCGAGATCATCACGGCGCTGCGCGAGTCGATCGCGACCACCGAGCCGCGGCGCGCGACCTATCTCGACCATGTCCCGGTCGACCGCTGGATGGAGCTGACCATCACGCCGGTGCCGGTGCCGACCACCTTTGGCGGCGCCGACAAATGCATGCTGATGACCTTTCACGACCAGACGCCGCTGCGCCGGGTCGAGGAAATGCGGGCCGATTTCGTCGCCAATGCCAGCCACGAGCTGCGCACGCCGCTGGCCGCGCTGTCCGGCTTCATCGACACGCTCCAGGGCCAGGCCAAGGACGATCCCAAGGCGCGCGAGCGCTTCCTCGGCATCATGCACAACCAAGCCACCCGGATGGCGCGCCTGATCGACGATCTCTTGTCGCTGTCGCGGGTGGAGCTGTCGGCCCATGTGCGGCCCGACACCCTGGTCGACCTGCTGCCGATCATCTTGCAGGTCGCCGATGGGCTCGAACCGCTGGCGCGGGAACGCCAGGTCGAGGTCGAGACCCAGCTGCCCGAGACCCCGGTGCTGATCGCGGGGGACCGCGAGGAGTTGCTCCGCCTGTTCGAGAATTTGATCGAGAACGCGCTCAAATACGGCGCCTCCGGTGGACGCATTATCGTGTCGCTGATATCAGGCGCGGCCCCTGATGGAACTCAGGAAATCCGTGTGCTGGTCCGGGATTTCGGCCCCGGCATCGCGCCGGAGCACCTGCCGCGGCTGACCGAGCGCTTCTACCGGGTCGATGTCGGCGACAGCCGCTCGCAGGGCGGCACCGGCCTGGGATTGTCGCTGGTGAAACATATTCTTAACCGTCATCGCGGCCGGCTTTTGATCGAAAGCGTGCCCAAACAGGGCGCCACTTTCACCGCCTGTTTTCCCCAGGGCAAGCCTGCGGCTCTGAGCTAAATTCCAGCGATTTCAGCTGCTTAACACTGTCATCCGACTGTCACCAAACCTTCGTAAAAGCTCAGCTGTCCGCTCCTAAAGGGGCGGCACGGGGAGCGCGATCGGGCGCGGATGGCGCTTCGCTCCCCTGTATGGAGACCAGCATGAATTTCCTCAAAACACTCGTCGCTGCTGGCATGGTCGCCGCATCGACGACGGCGGCCTTTGCTGCCGACATCACCGGAGCCGGCGCGACGTTCCCGTTCCCGATCTATTCCAAATGGGCCGACGCCTACAAGAAGGAGACCGGCAACGGTCTGAACTACCAGTCGATCGGCTCCGGCGGCGGCATTAAGCAGATCCAGGCCAAGACCGTGACCTTCGGCGCCAGCGATGCGCCGCTCAAGGCCGAGCAGCTCGAGAAGGACGGCCTCGTCCAGTGGCCGATGGTGATGGGTGCCATCGTGCCCGTCGTCAACATCGAGGGCGTGAAGCCCGGTGAACTGGTGTTCGACGGCGAGACGCTGGCCAGCATCTATCTCGGCAAGATCACCAAATGGGACGACGCCGCGATCAAGAAGCTCAACCCGAACGTGAAGCTGCCCTCGGAGGCCATCACCGTGGTCCGCCGTTCGGACGGTTCGGGCACCACCTTCAACTTCACCAACTACCTCGCCAAGGCCAGCGCGGATTGGAAGAGCAAGGTCGGTGAGGGTACCGCGGTCGAGTGGCCGGTCGGCGTCGGCGCCAAGGGCAATGAAGGCGTGTCCGGCAACATCAGCCAGACCAAGAACTCGATTGGCTATGTCGAGTACGCCTATGCCAAGCAGAACAAGCTGACCTACACCGGTCTCATCAACAAGGCCGGCAAGCCTGTGCAGCCCACCGTCGAAGCCTTCCAGGCGGCCGCCTCCAACGCCGACTGGGCCAAGGCTCCCGGCTACTACGTCATCCTGACCGACCAGCCCGGCGAGAAATCCTGGCCGATCACGGCGGCGACCTTCATCCTCATGCACAAGGACGCCACCGACAAGGCGGCCTCGCAGGAAGCCATCAAATTCTTCCGCTGGGCCTTCAAGAGCGGCGGCAAGGCGGCTGAAGAGCTCGACTACATCCCGATGCCGGATCCGGTCGTTCAGCTGATCGAGAAGACCTGGGCTGCCGACATCAAGAGCTAGGTTCGCGACGCTCGTGCCCCCGGATGCGCTGCGCTGCATCCGGGGCACGGACCAACAAAAAACGTATACTATCTGGTACAGGGGATCGGCGTGGCAGAGATGGCCGTTCAGAGCGATGTAATCGACGACGCCGGACCGTATAACCGCGCCAAGGCCTTGAGCGCGTTCAAGCTCGGCGACGTTACCTTCTACTGGATTACGCGGCTCTCCGCGATCTCGGTGCTTCTGATCCTCGGCGGCATCATCATTTCGCTGATCGTCGGCGCTTTCCCGGCGATGAAAGAATACGGCGTCTCCTTCCTGTGGACGCAGCGCTGGGCGCCCTCCGCAGATCCGCCGGTGCTCGGCGCGCTCGGGCCGATGTACGGCACGCTCGTCACCTCCTTCATCGCGATGCTGATCGCCATTCCCGTGGGTCTCGGCATTGCGATCTTCCTCACCGAGCTCTGCCCGCAATGGCTGCGCCGCCCGATCGGCATGGCAATCGAGCTGCTCGCCGGTATTCCCTCGATCATCTACGGCATGTGGGGCTTCTTCGTGTTGGGTCCGTTCCTGGCCAACACGTTCCAGCCCTTCATGATCAAGATCTTCGACGGCGTTCCCGTGCTGGGCGCGATCTTCGCAGGTCCCCCGTCCTATCTCAGCCTGTTCAATGCCGCGCTGATCCTTGCCATCATGGTGCTGCCCTTCATCACCTCGATCTCGGTCGACGTGTTCAAGACGGTGCCTCCGGTCCTGAAGGAAGCCGCCTACGGCGTCGGCTGCACCACATGGGAAGTCGTCCGCAGCGTGGTGATCCCCTACACCCGGGTCGGCGTCATCGGCGGCATCATGCTGGCGCTGGGCCGCGCGCTCGGCGAGACCATGGCGGTGACCTTCATCATCGGCAACTCGTTCCGGATCTCGTCATCGATCTTTGCGCCGGGCACCACGATCTCGGCGGCGATCGCATCCGAGTTCGCCGAGAGCGACGGCCTGCACCAGTCCGGTCTGATCCTGCTCGGCCTCCTGCTGTTCGTGCTGACGTTCTTCGTGCTCGCAGCGGCGCGGTTGATGCTGATGCGGCTGGAAAAGAAGGCGGGGAATTAGCGCCATGAATCCGATCTATTCACGCCGCCGCCGCAAGGACATCGTCGTCCGCGGGCTCTGCATCGCCGCAACCGCCTTCGGCGTCACCTGGCTCGCGCTGATCCTGATCACGCTGCTCTACAACGGGCTGGCGGGACTCAATGTCCAGCTGTTCACCGAAAACACGCCGCCACCGGGATCGAACGAGGGCGGTCTGCTCAACGCCATCGTCGGCTCGCTGATCATGACCGTGATCGGCGTCGGCATCGGCGCGCCGCTCGGCATGTTCGCCGGCACCTATCTCGCCGAATACGGCCGCAATGACCGGCTGACCTCGGTGATCCGCTTCATCAACGACATCCTGCTCTCGGCGCCGTCGATCATCATCGGCCTGTTCATCTACGGCGCCGTGGTGGTGCCGATGCGCGGCTTCTCGGCGATCGCAGGCTCGCTCGCCCTCGCGGTCATCGTGATCCCGGTGGTGCTGCGCACGACCGAGGACATGCTGCTGCTGGTGCCGAACGCGTTGCGCGAGGCGGCCTCGGCGCTCGGCCTGCCGCGTTCGCTGGTGATCAAGCGGATCGCTTATCGGGCTGCCCGATCGGGTCTCATCACCGGCGTGCTGCTCGCGACCGCTCGCGTCGCCGGTGAAACCGCGCCGCTGCTGTTCACCGCGCTATCGAACCAGTTCTTCAGCCTCGGCCTGAACAAGACGATGGCGAACCTGCCTGTGACCATCAACAACTTCGTGCAGAGCCCCTATGCCTATTGGAAGCAGTTGGCCTGGAGCGGGGCGCTGCTCATCACCCTGACCGTTCTTGCCCTTAATATTTTCGCGCGCATCCTTGGCGCCGAGAGGACCGCAAAATGAGTGATCTTTCCGTGTCGATGAGCGCGTCCGGTGGACTGCCGCACGCGGCGGTGCTGCCCGAGGCGCCCCCCAAGGTGACCGTGCGTAACCTGAACTTCTATTACGGCGAGCACCATGCGCTGAAGAACATCAACCTGACGCTCGGCGCCAACCGTGTTACGGCGTTCATCGGACCGTCGGGCTGCGGCAAGTCGACCCTGCTGCGCATCTTCAACCGGATGTACGACCTCTATCCCGGCCAGCGCGCCACCGGTCAGCTGATGCTCGATCAGACCAACATCCTCGACCCCAGGCTGGACCTCAATTTGCTGCGCGCCCGCGTCGGCATGGTGTTCCAGAAGCCGACGCCGTTCCCGATGACGATCTACGAGAACATCGCGTTCGGCATCCGTCTCTATGAGAAGATCTCGAAGTCCGAGATGGACGGCCGCGTCGAGAAGGCGCTGCGCGGCGGCGCGCTGTGGAACGAGGTCAAGGACAAGCTCAACGCCTCCGGCCTGTCGCTCTCCGGCGGCCAGCAGCAGCGCCTCTGCATCGCCCGCACCGTCGCGGTGAGGCCCGAGGTGATCCTGTTCGACGAACCCTGTTCGGCGCTCGACCCGATCTCGACCGCCAAGGTCGAGGAGCTGATCCAGGAGCTGTCCGAGGATTACACGATTGCGATCGTCACCCACAACATGCAGCAGGCGGCGCGCGTCTCCGACAAGACCGCCTTCATGTATCTCGGCGAGTTGATCGAGTTCGACGACACCAGCAAGATCTTCACGTCGCCGTCCGATCGGCGCACGCAGGATTACATCACCGGCCGGTTCGGCTAGGAGACGCGACATGGGTTCTGAACATACCGCAAAGGCCTTCGACACCGACCTCCAGGAACTCACTCGCCTGGTCGCCGAGATGGGCGGCATCGCCGAGCGCATGATCGTCGAGTCCGTCGACGCGCTGATCCGCCGCGACGTCCCGCTCGGCCAGCGCGTCGTCGCCATCGACACCGAGCTCGACGCGCTGCAGAAGCGCATCGAGGAGCGTGCGGTGCTCACCATCGCCCGCCGCCAGCCGATGGCGGTCGATCTGCGCGAGATCGTCGGCGCCATGCGCGTCGCGACCGATCTCGAGCGCATCGGCGACCTCGCCAAGAACATGGGCAAGCGGGTTGCGGCGCTGGAGACGGACTTCCATCCGCTCAAGCTGTTCCGCGGCCTCGAGCACATGACCGACCTCGTGCAGCAGCAGGTCAAGTCGGTGCTGGACGCCTATGCCGCGCATGATTTGCCGGCGGCGATGGCGGTGTGGAAGGGCGACGAGGAAGTCGACGCCATCTGCACCTCGCTGTTCCGCGAACTCCTCACCTACATGATGGAGGATCCGCGCAATATCTCGTTCTGCATCCATTTGATGTTCTGCGCCAAGAACATCGAGCGGATCGGCGACCACGCCACCAATATCGCCGAGACCGTGTTCTACATGATCGAGGGCCAGGCGATCACCGACAAGCGGCCGAAGGGCGACATGACGACCTTTGCCAACACGGTACCGAACACCTGAAGACTTAAGGAGCGACGACCCGATGGGCGCACGCATTATGGTGGTTGAGGACGAGGAAGCCCTGACCGAGCTTCTCCGCTACAACCTCGAAGGCGACGGCTATGACGTCGAGACGGTGATGCGCGGCGACGACGCCGACACCCGCCTCAAGGAGCACATCCCCGATCTGATCGTGCTCGACTGGATGCTGCCGGGCCTGTCAGGCATCGAATTGTGCCGGCGGCTTCGCACCCGTCCCGAGACCAAGCAGCTTCCGATCATCATGCTCACCGCGCGCGGCGAGGAGAGCGAGCGGGTGCGGGGTCTTGCGACCGGCGCCGACGATTACATCGTCAAGCCGTTCTCGGTGCCGGAGCTGCTGGCGCGCGTGAAAGGCCTGCTGCGGCGCGCGAGCCCGGAGCGCCTCGCCACCGTCCTTGCTTTTGGCGACATCGAGCTCGACCGTGACAAGCGCCGCGTGGCGCGCTCGGGCCGGCCGATCGATCTCGGTCCGACCGAATATCGCCTGCTGGAGTTCTTCCTGGAGCATCCGGGGCGCGTGTTCTCGCGCGAGCAGCTGCTCGACAGCGTCTGGGGTCGCGACATCTATATCGACGAGCGCACCGTCGACGTGCATATCGGTCGCCTGCGCAAGCTGCTCAATCTCGGCCGCGAGCAGGACCCGATCCGCACCGTCCGCGGCGCCGGCTACGCGCTGGATGATCGCTTCGCGAAGGCGGAGCAGGTGTAGGGTTGCAGGCTTGTTTGTTGGCGAGCTGTCCCTGCATTCTCAGCCGTCGTCCCGGACAAGCGAGCGAAGCGAGCGCTGATCCGGGACCCATAACCACCGAACGTGGTTTGGCGAAGACTCGGAGTGACCCCTTCCGCACGATTATTGCGTGCTCGGAGTATGGGTCCCGGCCCCCCGTGCGCAATTGCGCACTAGGCCGGGACGACACTGAAATTGTTGAACTGTCTTCGCGTGACGACTAACGGGGACCCGGCTTTACCGGTGCGCGGCGCCGATCCGACGCGGGCTGGTACGCAACGCGCGAGTGCTGGGCGCAATAGGGCAGTCCGGACAGCGCCCTTCCACCGCAGAAGAAGAAGTCCGGGCTCGAGGGATCGCCGACCGGCCAGTGGCAGGTCGCCTCGTTCAATTCCAGCAGCGACAGCCGCTGGCTCATCGGCACCACGTTGTCGTAGGTGACCGGATCCGGCTCAGCCTCGACCTCGAAGGCCTGCGCCAGCGCGGTGTTGCCGCGCGAGATCGGGCGGCTCACCCGCATCATGTGCTGCGCGGGGCGCGCCTTGCGCGGCCGCGGCGCTGCCGATGATGGGCTCTTGGCGCGGCCCGAAAGGCCGAGCCTGTGCACTTTGCCGATCACGGCATTGCGGGTCACATTGCCGAGCTCCGCCGCGATCTGGCTGGCCGAAAGTCCGGCCTCCCAGAGCTTTTTCAGCTGCTCGACGCGATCATCGGACCAGGTCAAAACCGTCATTGCACCCTTTCCCTCGCTGCGCGCCAGCCATCCTGGGGCCTCGCAGCGAATGCCTAAGCCTTCAAAAACCCGTGCCGCCAGAATCCCTTAAGGCTCGCCGGGCGCGTCTTGAACGCCCGAACGTTTACGCCGGTACATAAGGACTTAAAGATCAGAACCACTGCACGAGATGTCGTATCTGACAATCCAAACGCTACAATATGGCGTGACTCCCGCGCAAGAGTCCGCCGACTCGCTTCCACATGTTCCGTGGCCATATCCCGCAAAATCGGCACCGCAAGACTACGGATTCAGCGTTTCGCGAGGCTTTCCGGGCGGCATTGACACCCGTTTCACCAGGCCTAAGATAGTCGCACGTGCCGCCCTCAAGAGGCGGCACGTTTCGTTTTCCGGGCCGGTCGATGGTGCGTTGCGCAATGCACGCTCACTCCGTCCGCAACATTCAAGTGACCATCATGACTAACAGCGCAGCGCCGCATTTGCTCCCCGTTTTCGCCAGGTCCGACCTTGGTTTCGAGCGTGGCGAAGGCTGCTGGCTGATCGCGACCAATGGCGAGCGCTATCTCGATTTCACCTCCGGGGTGGCGGTGAATGCGCTCGGCCATGCCCATCCGGCGCTGGTCGCGGCGTTGCAGGAGCAGGCCACGAAGCTCTGGCACATGTCGAATCTGTTCCAGAGCCCGGACGGCGAAAAGCTCGCCGCCCGCCTGTGCAATGAAAGTTTCGCGGATTTCGTGTTCTTCTGCAATTCCGGCGCCGAAGCGCTGGAATGCGTGATCAAGGTCGTGCGCCGTTATCACGCCGCAAAGGGTCATCCCGACCGCTATCGCATGATCACCTTCGAAGGCGCCTTCCATGGCCGCACGCTGGCGACGCTGGCCGCAACGGGATCGGCAAAATATCTCGAAGGTTTCGGCCCTCCGATGGAGGGCTTCGACCAGGTTGCGCATGGCGATCTCGATGCCGTGAAAAAGGCAATCGGTCCGCAGACCGCCGGCATCCTGATCGAGCCGATCCAGGGCGAGGGCGGTGTGCGTTCGGCAACGCCCGCCTTCCTGAGGGCGTTGCGCCAGCTCTGCGACGAGAAGGGTCTGTTGCTCGCCTTCGACGAGGTGCAGACCGGCATGGGCCGCACCGGCGATCTGTTCGCGTACCGCCGCCTTGGCGTCGAACCCGACGTGATGTCGCTGGCCAAGGCGCTCGGCGGCGGCTTCCCGATCGGCGCCTGCCTTGCGACCGCGGAAGCGGCGTCCGGCATGACGCCGGGCTCGCACGGCTCGACCTTCGGGGGCAATCCGCTCGCGATCGCGGCTGCGAACGCCGTGCTCGACGTCATGCTCAAGCCCGGCTTCTTCGACCACGTGCAGAGGATGTCGCTGCTGCTCAAGCAGAAGCTCGCCTCCGTGATCGACCGTCACGGCGATGTCGTCAGCGAAGTGCGCGGCGAGGGCCTCCTGATCGGCATCAAGGCCGTGGTGCCCTCCGGCGATCTCGTTGCAGCCTTGCGCGACCAAAAGCTGCTCACCGTCGGTGCCGGCGACAATGTCGTGCGTTTCCTGCCGCCTTTGATCGTCACCGAAGCCGAGATCGAGGACAGCGTCGGGCGGCTCGAGCGCGCCTGCACTGCGTTGTCCGGCAACAAGCGGGCGGCAAGCTGATGAGCAAGTCGCCCGATAAAACACCGAAGCACTTCCTCGATATCAACGAGCTGCCGCTGTCGGAGCTCAAGCGCATGCTCGCTGCGTCCTCCGCGATGAAGGCGAAGCAGAAGGCGCATCAGCCGGTCAGGCCGCTCGAAGGCAAGACCCTGGCGATGATCTTCGAGCGCCCCTCGACGCGGACGCGGGTGTCTTTCGACGTCGCCATGCGCCAGCTCGGCGGCGAGCCCATCATGCTCACCGGCGCCGAAATGCAGCTCGGCCGCGGCGAGACCATCGCCGACACCGCGCGCGTGCTGTCGCGCTATGTCGACGCCATCATGATCCGCATTCTCAATCACGATGCGCTGCTGGAGCTTGCGGCAAACGCCACCGTGCCCGTCATCAACGGCCTGACGCGCCGCTCGCATCCCTGCCAGGTGATGGCGGACCTCATGACCTACGAGGAACATCGCGGCCCGATCGAGGGCAAGACCGTGGCCTGGACCGGCGACGACAACAACGTGCTCGCCTCCTGGGCGCACGCCGCCGAGCGCTTCAAGTTCCAGCTCAATGTCGCGACGCCTCCGGAGCTCGCGCCGAAAAAGGCGATGCGCGACTTCATCAAGGCGACCGGCGCGCCGATCATGCTCGGCACGGATGCCGAAGCCGCCGTGCGCGGCGCCGATTGTGTCGTGACCGACACCTGGGTGTCGATGGGCGACAAGGAAGGCGAGCACCGCCACAACGTGCTCAAGCCCTATCAGGTCAATGCGCAGCTGATGTCGCTTGCCAAGCCGGATGCGCTGTTCATGCACTGCCTGCCCGCCCATCGGGGCGAGGAGGTCACCGACGAGGTGATCGACGGTCCACAATCCGTCGTGTTCGACGAGGCCGAAAACCGCCTGCACGCGCAAAAGGGCATTCTGGCCTGGTGCTTCGACGCGGTGAAGTAATCCGGGCCGGTATCCGCCGTGCCGGCGAAGTAGGTCTTCATCGTCGTCCTGGCTTTCGCCAGGACGACGATGAATTTGCCCTGGTTGCGTACGATCCGTTCTGCATTCCGGACCTCAGCCCGCACCCCCTTCCAATTCCGCCTTCCGACCCCAGATAAAGCGCCATGGTTTCCCAATCCCCTGATATGAAAACCGGGCCTGAAGGCCCGGTTCGCGCGCCATCCGCGGTTCCGATCGATGACGCCGTGCTGCCCTACGAGGTCGACGCGCTCGATGTGCGCGGTCGGCTGGTGCGGCTTGGTCCGGCGCTCGACGAAATCCTGACCAAGCACGATTATCCCGCGCCGGTCGGCAAGCTGCTCGGCGAGGCCATCGTGCTGACCACGCTGCTTGGCTCCTCGCTGAAGTTCGAGGGCCGCTTCATTCTCCAGGCCCAGACCGACGGTCCGGTGTCGTTCCTGGTCGTGGACTATCAGGCGCCGGATCGCCTGCGCGCCTATGCGCGCTACGACGCCGCGCGCCTCGGCGAGGCCAAAGATACTGGCACGCATTCCGGCGCGCTGCTGGGCCACGGTCATCTCGCCATGACCATCGACCAAGGCCCCGACATGAGCCGCTACCAGGGCCTGGTCGCGCTCGACGGCGGCAGCCTCGAAGACGCCGCTCACGAATATTTCCTGCGCTCCGAGCAGATCCCGACACGCGTGCGTCTCGCTGTCGGCGAGGAATGGCGTTCGAACGACGGCGGCAAGCATCGCTGGCGTGCTGGCGGCATGCTGATGCAGTTCCTGCCGAAGGCGCCCGAGCGTGCGCGGCAGGCCGATCTGCATCCCGGCGATGCGCCCGAAGGCGTCGAAGTGCACGCCGTCGCTGAAGACGATGCCTGGGTCGAGGCACGCTCGCTGATCGAGACCGTCGAAGACGTTGAGCTGATCGATCCGGAGCTGTCCGGGGAGCGGCTGCTCTACCGCCTGTTCCACGAGCGCGGCGTGCGCGTGTTCAATCCGCTGCCCTTGAAGGCGCAATGCTCCTGCTCGCGCGATGCGGTGGCATCGATGCTAAAGAGCTTTTCGTCTGACGACCGTGCCGCGATGGTCAAGGACGACAAGGTCGTCGTGACCTGCGAGTTCTGCAGCTCGGTGTACGAGTTCACGCCGGATGAAGCAGGCGTGGAAGACGCGTAAGGCGTTAGCCTGCAGGTGCGATAGGGTCGGCCAAAGCGGAGCGCGCCCACCATCTCCTGCCCTAATTCAACACCCGCTTGTTGTCCGGGCTGTCCAGCGAGAACGTGGGCACGTCGATCTCGAAGCGTTCGCCGGTCGCGCTGACCATCTGGTAGCGGCCGGTCATGAAGCCCGAGGCGGTCGTGAGCGGCACGCCCGAGGTGTATTCGAAGCGTTCGCCAGGCGCGAGCGTCGGCTGCTCGCCGACGACGCCCTCGCCCTTCACCTCCTGCTGCCGGCCGGTGGCATCGGTGATGATCCAGTGCCGCGTCTTGAGCTGCACGGTCTCGTCGCCGGAATTGGTGATGACGACGGTGTAGGCCCAGAAATAACGGGAGCGGTCGGCCGACGACTGCTCCGGAACAAAGTTCGGCTCGACGGTCACTTCGATCTGGCGGGTCACGGCGCGGTACATGATTGCCATCATACCGAAAACCGCTCCGGAACCAAACGCCGGAGACGCCTTGGCGACATCGTCCCGCCAGAATTCGCAGGGAAGTACACGTCCAAATGGGCTTGCAAATGTACTTGCTTGTGATCCGGTCGCTTTGCGAGATGACGGCCGGACCGGTACACTCCTTGCCACGTCGCGATTTGCGGAAGGGTTTTTAGGCCCCCGATGACCATTGCCGACCAAGTGACGGGATCGACGATCGCGGGAACCGCTAAACCTGTGGAGGTCAAATCCGCGGGAGCGAAGCGGCGCGCGGCCGCGCCGGCCATTTCGCTGCCCGCCATCGGCGAGCGCGAGCTCCGGCTCGACCTATTCCGCGGCCTTGCGCTGTGGCTGATCTTCATCGACCATTTGCCGCCGAGCCTTCTGACCTGGTTCACGATCCGCAATTACGGCTTCAGCGACGCCACCGAGATCTTCATCTTCATCTCCGGCTATACCGCCGCCTTCGTCTACGGTCGGGCGATGCTGGAGTCCGGCATCGTCGTCGCCACCGCGCGCATCCTGCGGCGCGTCTGGCAGATCTATGTCGCCCACGTCTTCCTGTTCACGATCTTCCTTGCCGAAATCTCCTACGTCGCGACCAGGTTCGAGAACCCGCTCTACACCGAAGAGATGGGCATCATGGATTTCCTCAAGCAGCCCGACGTCACGATCGTGCAGGCGCTGCTGCTGCGCTTCCGTCCGGTCAACATGGACGTGCTGCCGCTCTACATCGTGCTGATGCTGGCGCTGCCCTTGATCCTGTGGCTGATGAAGTGGCGCCCCGACGTGACGCTCGGCCTCTCGGTCGCGCTCTACGCGGTGACCTGGGAATACGACCTCTATCTGTCGGCCTATCCGAACGGCTTCTGGGCCTTCAATCCCTTCGCCTGGCAATTGCTGTTCGTGTTCGGGGCATGGTGCGCGCTCGGGGGTGCGCGACGCATGTCGCACATTCTGGCTTCGCGGGTGACGATGTGGATCGCGATCGCCTATCTGGTTGGGGCATTCTACGTGACGCTGACCTGGTATCTGCCGCAGCTCTCCCACTTCATGCCGAAGCGGCTCGAGCAGTGGATGTATCCGATCGACAAGGCCGACCTTGACGTGCTGCGCTTCACGCATTTCCTGGCGCTGGCCGCGCTCACCGTGCGCGTCCTGCCCCGGGACTGGCCGGGCCTGAAATCGCCCTGGCTGCGGCCGCTGATCCTGTGCGGCTCGCATTCCCTGGAGATATTCTGTCTCGGCGTCTTCCTCGCCTTTGCCGGCCATTTCATCCTGGCCGAAGTCTCGGGCGGCCCGGTCATGCATGCGCTAATAAGTCTCTCCGGAATCCTGATCATGTGGGCCATGGCCTGGCTGATTTCGTGGTACAAGCGGGTGGCTGACAAGAGCGGTTCGAAAACCAAAAGCGCCGTCGGCAGCGCCGATATGGCGGGAGGGGGCTGATGAAGGCGAAGGTTTTCCTGAGCCTGATCCTGCTGTGCGGTGGTCTCGCCGCGCCTCCGGCGCGCGCGGACGATGCTGCGCCGGCTGCTTCAGCCGCGCCCGCAGCCTGTGAAGTGCCGTCCTATCTGCTCACCAGCGAAAGCCAGCTTCCCAAGGTCGCCGATGCCGTGAAGGCCGGCAAGCCGCTCGAAATCCTGGTCATCGGCAGTCGCTCGACCACGATTCCGGCTTCCGAGGACGCCTCTTATCCGGCGCGGATGCAGGCCATCCTGAAGGACAAGCTGCCGCCGTCCGAGACTGTGCACGTCTCCGTAGAAATACAGAGCAAGAAAACGGCCGAGGAGGCGGCTGCCAGCTTCGTTAAGCTGATGGAAGCAAAAACGCCTACTTTGGTCATCTGGCAGACCGGGACTGTCGATGCTATCCGAGCCATCGATCCCGATGATTTTCGTGGCGCGGTGACCGAAGGGGTTGTTGCGTTGCAAAAGGCAGGGGCTGACGTCGTCTTGATGAATTTGCAGTACAGTCCGCGTACCGAAACCATGATCTCGGTGCCGCCATACCTCGACAATATGCGGGTGGTGGCGCAGGAGCACGATATTCCGCTGTTCGATCGGTTCGCGATCATGCGGCAGTGGAATGATCAGGGTCAGTTCGACCTATTCAGCCCGTCGCGCGGGCCCGAGTTGGCGAAGCAGGTCCATGATTGCCTTGGCCGGGCGTTGGCACAGTTCCTGATCGACGCTGCCCATCTGGAGCCGGCCCAGCAGCAAAATTGAGGTCTAGCGTTAATGAGTTCTCTCCGCCCTTTTTGCCTGACGGCATGGCTGGCTGTGCCCGCAGCAGCGGTGCTGCTGTTGCTGAGTCCGGCCTCGCAGTCCCACGCGCAGACGCAGGCCGCGCAGGCAACACCGGCCCCGCAGCAGTCGGCTGATCCGGCTCCCGCTTCACCGTCCCAGACCACCGTCGCAGCGACGTCCCCCGACCAGCGCGGCATCACGGCGCGCGCCATCGACAAGGTGAAGCAGGTCGCGAAATCCGCCGGCGACATCTTTAGCCGCGTGCCCTGCCTGTCGCCGAAGGGCGGCTCGAAGGCGATGGGCTCGCTGCCGCATGTCGCGGGCAAGCTCGTCGCCGGCCAGCCCGTCGTCATCGTCGCGTTCGGCTCGTCGTCGACCGCGGGATTCGGCGCGAGCTCGCCGGAGTTCAACTATCCCAATCGCCTTGCCGCGCAGCTGCACCGGCACTATCCGACCGCCGACATCACCGTCGTCAATGCCGGCGTCGGCGGCGAGGATGCGCCCGAGATGATGAAGCGTCTCCAGAAAGAGGTGATCGACGTGCATCCGGATCTGGTGATCTGGCAGGTCGGCACCAATGCCGTGCTGCGCAATCTCGATCCTGGCGAGACCGCCAAACTGGTCGAGGACGGCATCGCTCGCATCCAGGCCACCGGCGGCACCGACATCGTGCTGGTCGATCCGCAATATTCGCCCGCCGTCAACCAGCGCGCCGAGAGCGCCGGCAAGATGGTGAAGCTGCTCGGCAAGGTCGCCGAGCTCCGTCACGTCGGCATCTTCCCGCGCTTCGAGGTGATGCGCGACTGGCACGAGAAGCAATCGCTTCCGGTCGAGAGTTTCGTGATCGCCGACGGACTGCACATGAACGATTGGGGCTATGCCTGCTTCGCCCAGCTCCTCGGCGACGACATCATTCGCTCCGTCGGCCAGATCAAGCTCGGCGTGAACGTGCCCGCGGACGTGCGGACGTACCGGCCAATGTGACTTGTCGTCCCGGCCCCCATGCGCAATTGCGCACTAGGCCGGGACGACAATAACTCACGCCTTCTCCAGCGCCGCGGTCAGATCCTCGATCAGATCGTCCGCGTGCTCGAGGCCTGCCGAGAAGCGGATGAATCCTTCGCTGATGCCGAGCGCGGCGCGGTCCTCCGGCTTCAAACGCTGATGCGTCGTGGTCGCGGGATGGGTGACGAGGCTCTTGGCGTCGCCGAGATTGTTCGAGATCTTGGCGAGCTTGAGCTCGTTGAGCACGCGGAACGCCGCCTGCTTGCCGCCCTTGACCTCGAGGCCGACCAGCGTCGAGCCGCCGCGCATCTGCTTCTTCACCAATGCAGCCTGCGGATGATCGGCGCGGCCGGGAAACACCAGCCGCGAAATCTTCGGATGGCTCGCCAGCACGTCCGCGATGCGCGCCGCCGTCTCGGTCTGCGCGCGCACGCGCACGGCGAGCGTCTCCAGCCCCTTGAGCAGGACCCAGGCGTTGAACGGCGAGATCGACGGGCCGGTCTGGCGCATGAAATTGTGGATGTGCTCGGCGATGAACGCTTCCGAGGACAGGATGATGCCGCCGAGACAGCGGCCCTGGCCGTCGATGTGCTTGGTCGCGGAATAGACCACGACGTCGGCGCCGAGCGCGAGCGGGCTCTGCCAGATCGGGGTGGCGAACACGTTGTCGACGACGAGCCGCGCGCCGCCACTATGCGCGATCTCGGCAATGCCGGGAATGTCGAGCACGTCGAGCGTCGGATTGGTCGGGCTCTCCAGGAAGAACGTCTTGGTGTTCGGCTTCATGGCGCGCTGCCACTGGTCGAGATCGAGGCCGTCGACCAGCGTGGTCTCGATGCCGTAGCGCGGCAGTAAATCCTGCACGACGTAGAGACACGAGCCGAACAGCGCGCGCGAGGCCACGACGTGATCGCCGGCCTTGAGCGGCGCCAGGATCGCGGTCGTCACCGCGGCCATGCCGGTCGCGGCCGAACGTGCCGCTTCGGCGCCTTCGAGCTCGATCATGCGGCGCTCGAACATCGAGATGGTTGGATTGGAGTAGCGTGAATAGATGAAGCCGGGGTCCTCGCCCTTGAACCGCGCCTCGCACTCCTCAGCGCTGTTGTAGACGTAGCCCTGGGTCAGGAACAGCGACTCCGACGTCTCGCCATATTGCGAGCGTAAGGTGCCGGAATGAACCAGGCGAGTTTCGGGACGGTAGTGGGCGGTTGGCGCCGGGGACTTCGACATAGGACCTCCTGAAGTGACCATCGAGAATGGTCACAAAAAAACCGGCCTGGAATATCTCCACGGGCCGGGATCACAGAGGTCCCCGGCCTGTTTAGCGACTTATTTAACGTGGCTGCAAGCCGGCCGGCTCAAATCACCACGGGATAAGTCATGCTCATATTCCGCAATGCCCTTTCCGTCAAGACGTCCATCGGATAGCCGTAAAACGCTCATATTTCCCGCATGTCGGGATGTGTTTGATCCCTGATGAGGACCCCGGGTTGACGTTCACGGTCGCCGCCGACGCCAATGGTATCCTGCCCGACCGCATGATCGCGGCGATGGCGGAGGGCGGTCTCATCCTGCCCGCTTACGACTTCGTCGAAAGCCAGATCCAGCCGGCGAGCCTCGATTTGCGTCTTGGCGATATCGCCTATCGCGTTCGCGCCAGCTTCCTGCCCGGTCCCGGCGCCACGGTCGCCGAGCGCATCGACGAGTTGAAGCTGCACGAGTTCAGCCTCGCCGACGGCGCGGTGCTGGAGACCAACTGCGTCTACATCGTGCCGCTGCTTGAAAGCCTCGCGCTGCCGCCGGAAATCGTCGCGGCCGCCAACCCGAAGAGCTCGACCGGCCGGCTCGACGTCTTCACCCGCGTGATCGCCGACGGCACCCGCCGCTTCGACATGATCGGTGCCGGCTATCACGGTCCGCTCTATGCCGAGATCAGCCCGAAGACGTTCCCGGTGCTGGTCAGCGAGGGCTCGCGCCTGAGCCAGGTGCGCTTCCGCACCGGGGATGCCATCCTCAACATCGACGACCTCGAGGCGCTGCACGCGACCGAGCGTCTCGTCGATATCGACGATGCCGACCTCACCGGCGGCGTCGCCGTCTCTGTTGATCTCTCCGGCGAGAAGAGCGGCGGCTTCGTCGGCTACCGCGCCAAGCGCCACACCGGCGTCATCGACGTCGATCGCCGCGCCGGCTATTCCGTCGAGGACTTCTGGGAGCCGATCTCGGCCCGTCCCGACGGCAGCCTGATCCTCGATCCCGGCGAGTTCTATATCCTCGCGTCGAAAGAGGCGGTGCAGGTGCCGCCCGATTACGCCGCGGAGATGGTGCCATTCGATCCGCTGGTCGGTGAGTTCCGCGTGCACTACGCCGGATTCTTCGATCCCGGCTTCGGCTATGCCGGCGCCGGCGGGTTGGGGTCGCGCGCCGTGCTCGAAGTGCGCTCGCGCGAGGTGCCGTTCATCCTCGAGCACGGCCAGATCGTCGGCCGCCTCGTCTACGAGAAGATGCTGGCCCGCCCCGACGCCATGTACGGCCAGCGCATCGGCTCGAACTACCAGGCGCAGGGCCTGAAGCTGAGCAAGCATTTCCGGGTGTAGGGATAGCCTCACCTTCCGCTGTCATGCCTCGGCTTGACCGGGGCATCCAGTACGCCGTAGCCTATTGGTTCGATCACATCCGCCTCTGGAATACTGGATCGCCCGATCAAGTCGGGCGATGACACCGAATCTGTGTCAAGATGAGAAGCGAATCCGGGCTACGTCCGAGGTGGCGAAATGACAGATCAATCCGAACTCGACGCAAGAATCCTCGACGACGTCGCCGACGCGCTGATCTATTCGGATCGCTCCGGCACCATCATGCGCTGGAACCGCGCATCGTCCGCACTGTTCGGCTTCTCGGCGGACGAAGCGCTGGGCCAGAATCTCGACCTGATCATTCCCGAACATCTGCGCGCCGCGCATTGGAAAGGCTTCGAGGCCGCGCTTGCCAGCGGCGCGATGAAGCTTGCGGGCAAGCCGACACTGACCCGCGCGCTGCACAAGGACGGACGCAAGCTCTACATCGAGATGACCTTTGCGCTGGTGCGGGACGCCGCTGGAGTGGTGCAAGGATCGGTGGCGATGGCACGCGACGTCACCGAGCGCGTCGAGCGCGAGCGTGCCGCCAAAGCCTCGCAAACTAAGCCTGCGCAAAATTCGTGATGCGGAATTGGCGCGCCGGCGTGCAGGGCTCCCTGCGTGCGGCTCAACTTGTCCGTCACCGGATGCAGTGACACACTCGATCAGAACAACGATCGGGAGCGAACATGACCGCACCAGACCCCGCGCAGGAAGCTCAATGGAAACGCTGGCGCGCGGTTGCCGATCTCTATCACGCCTACTTCACCGGTCTGATCCTCACCGTGGTCACGCGTCGCGGCACGGCAGATGCTGCGGAGTTCGTCTTTCGCGTGTTCCGCCGCCAGCAGCAGGAGCGCTTCCTGCCGGGGCTGGAGAAGCTCGGGCTGAGCCATCTGCCGCCCGCCGTGGCAGCCGCGCAATATCACTATCTCTCGAACTGGATCGGCGGCGTGCACGTCGAATACATGTATGAGAGCGACCGCAAAGCCTGGATCCGCTATCCGCCGCCGCGCTGGATCTGGAAAGGCACTGCCATCTGCGGCGTGCCGGGCGAAGTCTCGCGCGCGATGCTGCGCGGCTGGCACGCCAACAACGGCGTGGCGCTCGGCGATACCAGATTGGGGTTCGTCTGCACCAAGCAGAGCGTCGACGGCCAGGACGGGCTCGAAGGCTACTATTATCAATATGACCAGCCCCTCGAGATCGACCAGCGCCTCGTGTTCGCGCGGCACCTCGAAGCCCCGCTGTTCGATGCAGCCGCGGCTCCGGTGTTGCCGGTCGCAAGCTGGCCAAGGCCGAGACTGGAAAAAGCCTATCGCAACTATGCGATGGAATATGTGCGCACCGCCGCGCCCGTGATGGTGCAGCTGTTCGGTCCGGAGGATGCGGGCTATCTCCTGCACCTCACGGGCAAGCTGATCGGGATGCAATATTTCGATGAGGTCGCTGCGGCGCTGTCGATGGGCCGCGGCGGTGCGAGCGAATTCGCGACGTTCCTCAACGCGCTGTTTGTCGCGCAGGACGATGCGGCTGAGACGACGCAATCCGAGGGCACGTTCGAAATCCGTCAGCAGAGCTGGAGGTTGATGGAAGACGTCGCCGATAACCACTCCGCTTGCGCCAAGGTGCTGGCGGGCTTGTTCGAGGGGCTTGCGGCCGGGTGCGGCCGGCACATCGGCGTGCACCTGTCCCCGACACCGAGCGGTCGTCCGCCATTGCTCTGGACGATTGGGTAGACGACGGCGTCACCGCGCTGCCGCAGGGCACGCCTGCACCTAGCGCAGGAGGAATCGCTGCGCGTCGTGTTAACAAGCCTCTTGTTGCGCCCTGCGCGAACCAATTCATTGGCACACCCAAGCATTGCTGCGCCGGAAATGGCGCTTTGCCCGGAGAGGACATGTCAGACATCGCCGAAATCCCGGTCGATGAACAAGAGCGTCCGCTGCCGCCGCCTCCGCGCCCCGTGAGGAGCGCGCTGATGGACGGGCCGATCCTGCGCACGCTGCTCGGACTGGCCTGGCCCAACGTGGTCGCGCTCTCAGCCGGCACTTGCACGGTAATTGCGGAGACCTCCTATATCGGACGGCTCGGCGTGGAAGCGCTGGCCGCGATGGCGCTGGTGTTTCCGACAGTGATCCTGACCATGACCATGTCAGGCGGTGCGATGGGCGGCGCGGTGGCCTCCGCCATCGCGCGCGCGCTCGGCGCGGGCGATCGCGAGCGTGCCGGGACGCTCGCCGCGCACGCGCTGCTGATCGGCATCAGCTTCGGCCTCGTCTTCATGCTGGGCATGCTGATCTTCGGGCCCAAGGTGCTTGAGATGCTCGGCGGCCGCGGCGACGTGCTGACGCATGCGATCGCCTACACCCAGGTGTTTTTCGGCGGCGCCGTGCTGCCCTGGCTGCTCAACACCATGGCCGGCGTCCTGCGCGGCACCGGCAACATGAAGCTGCCGTCGCTGTTGATCCTCAATTCCGCGGCCTGGCAGATCGTGCTCGGTGGCACGCTTGGCCTCGGCCTCGGTCCGGTGCCGCAATTCGGCATGCGCGGCGTCGCCGCCGGCGCGCTGATTGCCTATTGCATGAATATCGGCGTGATGGGCTGGTACCTGTTCTCCGGCCGCGCCCGCGTGACGCCGAAGCTGCGCGGACTTCGCATCCAATGGGCGATGTTTTTCGACATCCTCAAAGTGGGCGCCATCGCCTGCTTCTCGCCGCTGCAATCGGTGCTGACGATCTCGATCTTCACTCACATGCTTGCGAAATTCGGCACCGCGATCCTGGCCGGCTACGGCATCGGTGCGCGGCTGGAATTCCTGCTGACCTCGATCGCGTTCTCGTTCGGCATCGCCTCGGTGCCGATGATCGGCATGGCGGTCGGCGCCGGCCGCATCGCCCGCGCCCGGCGCATCGCCTGGATCGCAGCGGCGAGCGCCTTCGTCGCCGTCGGTGCACCGGCGTGCCTGGTCGCGGCCTTCCCCGATCTCTGGGTCAACATCTTCACGGACAGCGCGACCGTGCGCGCCACCAGCCACCAATATTTGTCGACAGTGGCGCCGTTCTACGCCTTCATCGGCCTCGCCTCGACGATGTATTTCTCGTCGCAGGGCGCTGCGAAGGTGATCGGCCCGGTGCTGGCGCAGACCGCGCGGCTGATCTACATCTCGGCTGTCGGCTGGTGGCTGTCGACGCATGATGCCACCGCGCAAAGCTTCTTCTGGCTGGCGGCGAGCTCGATGGTCGTGCTCGGCCTGCTCTCGTGCTCCAGCGTGGTGCTGACACGCTGGGGACCGCGCCAAACCAAACCTGCGATCAGGCCGGCTCTGTCGGCCGCCGCGGACTAGCGGTGCCTGTGGCGGCGATGGCCGCCACCACCGCCGACATTGGCGAGCCGCATCAGTTGCGGAATCATCGCCATCATGTCGCCGCCACCGGCGCCGCCGAGCATGCCCATGATATCGCCGCCGCCGATGCCGCCCATTCCGGCCGGCATGGTGCCGCCTCCACCCATCGGCGCGTAGCCGCCGTAATTGGGCGCGCCGAAACCGCCGCCGAGGTTGCCGGCGCCGAGGCCGCCAATGCCACCGCCGCCCATCATGCCAAGACCACCACCGCCATTCTCCATCATGCGGCTCATCATCGGGCCCATGGTCTGCATCATCATGCCGAAGCGGCGCTTGCCCATCTTGGCCTTCATCATCTCGAGCATCGGCGCCATCTGGGTCATTATGTCCTCGCCGCCGGCACCGCCGCCGCCGAAGAACTGCGCCTTTGCCGGCGCGCTCGAAATCGAAAACATCAGCAGCACGGCGGCCGCCTGGCAGATCACCTTGTCCGCACCTCTCATGGCCTGCTCCTCGCGCGCGTGGCGCCGCCGGGAGAGCGGAGCCAACCGGACGCACGGCGCCATCGTTATTGCGGACGAGGGCTGGGCTCTGTGAGAAAGATCACGCAGCTGCGGCCGGAAACGCGCGGTGTATGGCGGCGACGGCGTCCTTGGTCTGTCCCTGCACATAGGGCGCGAGCTCGTTCGGCAGCATGTCGATGATCCAGACCAGGCGGCATCTCGCCTCGCCCTCGGCGATCACCTGCACCGAGGCGCTGTAATGCTTCAGCCGCTCGTTGTTGATCGCGTAGACCAGCCGCCGCCCGGCATCGTCGCAATCGACCAGCACCTCGCGCGCCACCGATCCGTTGGCGAAGGTGACGATGCGCGTGTCGCCGTCGAGCGTGCAGGCCGTGACGAAGCCCGGCGCCAACCGCCGATGCAGCGCGCCGAAATCGCGCACCGCGTCCCAGACGTCGCGCGCTGGGGCGTTGAGGGGAATGTCGTTGTGGATGGAGGCCATGGTTGAGTCCTTTGATGTAGAGAAGCGAGCGATAGCGCCGTCATCTCAGCTGTCATCGCCCGACTCGATCGGGCGATCCAGTATTCCAGAGGCCGCTGTGATTGAATCGAGGAGCTGCGGCGTACTGGATACCCCGGTCAAGCCGGGGCATGACAGTGTGTGTGTGGTGAGGGCTGCCGCGTTCACACACAGACCGCCTCAACATTGTTGCCATCGGGATCGATCAAAAACGACGCGTAGTAAGTCGGGCTGTAATCCTTGCGCGGGCCGGCGCCGCCATTGTCGCGGCCACCGCTCTTCAAGCCCTCGCTGTGGAATGCCTTGACCGCGTCATGATCCCCCGCGCGAAACGCGATGTGCACGCCATCGGCTTTGCGCCCCTTGTTCAAGTGCAGCCACAGCGCCGGCTCGCCCCTCGGCCCGAAGCCGGCATAACCATCGCCACTCGAGCACAGGACATAACCGAGCGGCGCCAGCACCGCGGTGTAGAAGCGCGTGGCGGCGTCGAGGTCGGCAACGCGCAATCCGATATGATCGTACATGGTCGTCTCCATTGCCAAAGCGCGCCGCAATCGGCGCGCGCCGGAGACGAACCTAGTCAGTTGAGGGCAAGCTGCTCTTGGAGAATCTTGCGCTCTCCCTTCGAGGCCTGGCGGAACTTGGTCGGCGAGACGCCGGCGGCGCGGTGAAAGGTGCGGACGAAGTTGGAGAGATCGCCGAAGCCGACGTCATAGGCGATGTCGGTGACTGCGATGTCGTCGTCAGTCAGCAGCCGCGCCGCATGCCGCAGCCGCGAGCGCACCAAATATTGATGCGGAGTGACGCCGAGCACGGCGGAGAACAGCCGCAGGAAGTGGAAGGGGCTGAGGCCTGCTTGCCGCGCCGCCTGTTCGAGGTCGACCTCGGCATGCGAGTTGGCGTCGATCCAGAGCGCGGCTTCCACGGCGCGGCGGCGATCACGCGCCGTCGGTGTCGTCGGCTTGCGCGCCTTGCCCGACACGACATCGACGAAACGACCGGCGAGGATCTGCCCGACCTCGTCGAGACCGAGGTCGCTGTTGCCATCTGCCGCCGTCTGGGCGAGCTCGCCCAGCACCATCAGCTCGGGCAGCGGTGGCGTCGCGCCAACCTGCCAGACGTCGCGCCGGCCGCCGAGCGCGTCGACCAGATCCTCGCTGAGGAAAAAGGACAGGCAGACGTCGCCGGCGACGTGCTCATGTGTGCAGGTGTATTCCTCGCCTGGCGCGCCGACCAGCATCGAGCCCGCCACCAGCTCGAAGAAGCCGGCGCGGCAATGACAGCCAAAGCTGCCGGCGCGGACATAGGCGATGGAATGGCCGGTGCGGCACTCCGCAAACGGGCTGTCGTCCGGTCCCGCGTCGCAGCGAAACTCGGAGACGGTCATCGAGGGGGTGGTCAGCAGCGTTGTTGCATCCATCCCGCCTATCTAGGTGGAGGGTCTCGGTGGGGCAACGGGCAGCAGGACGTCGAACAGCGTCTTGCTGGCGATCGGATGGGTGCCCTCCAGCGACAGCAGCCGCCGCTTGGAGATTACGCCGCCATAGGGCGAGAGCCGGTCGGTGTAATTGCCGGCCTCCAGCACCCGGTGACAGGGTACGATCAGCATGTAGGGATTTTTCGCGATCGCCTGGGCCACCGAATGCGCCGCGCCGGAGGCGCCCAGCGCCTTGGCGATCTCGTGATAGGTGCGCGTCTCCCCGCGCGGGATGGCGCAGGCCGCCTCGTAGACCCGCCGGTTGAAGCCGGGCACCCCGCTCGCGTCCAGGCTGACCTCGGAAAAATCGGCATCGCTGCCCTGCAGCAAGCTCACGATGCCCTCGATCGCGAACTCGGCGTTCGCGGAAGGCCGCTGCTCGCGTGCCTCGGGATGGATCTGGAAAATCCGGCGGCGGGTGTCGATCTCCCGCGCCTCCGGCAACTGCACGGCGACGACCCCGGTGCTGCTCCAGATGATGCCGCAGCGCCCTATGGTCGTGTCGAATATCGCGTAGCCATGCCCCACCATACACACGCCCCCACGCAACGTACGCTCTCCCCAGACCGCGACCATAACACCGCCACAATCCGCCGCACCCAAAATCTTACCGGAAACTTAAGAAGGGGCGGGCGGGCTGCGCCAAAGCGCTTGGCGAGATGCGCCGTCTCGGCTAATCAGAGCGGGCGCAAGCTGCGCATCCGCGGGCGTAGTTCAATGGTAGAACGGCAGCTTCCCAAGCTGCATACGAGGGTTCGATTCCCTTCGCCCGCTCCATCCTTTAGTTCGGCAGGCTCCGCAGAAATTCCACGATCGCCGCGTTCACCTCCGCCGGCCGTTCCTGCTGCGTCCAGTGTCCGCACCCCGGTAGCATCTTGATCTCGCGTAATTGCGGCACCCATTGCTTCATGTTGGCAACGTGCTCGGCGGCGCCAGGGAAGGCCATGACCATGTCGTAGTCGCCGGCGATGAAGAGCGAGGGCACGACCACCTTGACGGCCTCGAAGGCGCCCATCAGCTCCCAGTTGCGATCGATGTTGCGATAGTAGTTGAGCGGTCCGCGAAACCCACTATGGGCAAATTCGGCGCCGTAATAGTCGAGGTCCGCGCTGCTCAGCCACGACGGCAGCGGCACCTGCACCTTCGGCAGCATGCCGTCCTTGCGAGAGACCATGCCGACACCGGCGGTCCGCCCTTGACGCTCGGCATTGGCGCGGATCACCGCCGCGCCTTCGCCGGAACCGCCATAGAGCATCGCGCCGAGCGTTGCGCGCGTATCCCTTTCGAATTCTGCTTCGGCGACACCCGGCTCCTGGAAATACAGTTGATAGAACTGCGCATCCGCCGTCTGTGGCATTACGCTCGTCGGCCGCACCGGACTGCGTGGTCGATAGGGCACGCTAAGAATGGCGGCGGCGCGGAAGCGGTCGGGCCGTAGGCGCGCCGTGTGCCAGGCGATCGTCGCGCCCCAGTCGTGCCCGACGATGACGGCGTCCTTCGCCTCGAAAGCGTCGAGCACGCCGACGAGGTCGCCGACCATGTGGAGGATCGTGTACTGGTCGATGGCTTCGGGTCGGTCGCTCTTGCCGTAGCCGCGCATGTCAGGGGCGACCGCGTGGAAACCGGCTGCCCCCAGCGCCTCGAGTTGGTGACGCCAGGAGTACCAACCTTCCGGAAAGCCGTGGCAGAGCAGCACCATCGGCCCCTTGCCCTGCTCGGCGACGTTGAGGCTGATGCCGTTGGCCTTGATCGTCCGCTGCGTCGGTTCGCCCATGTCGCCGCCTCCCGGTCATCGTCGTTGGGTCTATCCTAGTCGGCCCTATAGGCTCCGCAAAGTTTCTAATATATTGGCCCCTCGCTTCCGGCACGCACGCATCGCCCAGCTTAAGCTTCTCGCGGCCATGATGGGTGCGGTCCTCGTGTCGGCAATGTTCGGATCAGAGACCAGGACATGCAAAGAAAATGGACCAGCAGAAACTCGATCGCGCGATCGGTCGTCGCTTGAAGACGCTTCGGACGCAGGCCGGCATGACGCTGAATGAGCTTGCCGCGCGCTCCGGCGTCAGCCGGGCCATGATCGGGCGGGTGGAGCGGGCGCAGAGCAGTGCGACGGCTGCGCTGCTGGGAAAACTCTGCGCCGCGCTCGACGTGTCGCTCAGCGACGTCGTCGCGCTGGCCGAAAAGCCGCCGGAGCGGCTGGTGCGGCTCGCCGACCAGCCGCACTGGCGCGATCCCGACAGCGGCTATCGCCGCCGTCACGCGTCGCCCACGGACGCGGCGAGCGGCATCGAGATCATCGTCGTCGATTTGCCGGCCGGTGCGCGGGTGCCATACAGCCCTTGGGGCCGCAATGCCTTCACCCAGCAGCTGCTGATGCTGGAGGGCGCGATCGCCGTGCACATCGACGCCAAGGCGGTTCGCCTGCGCGAAGGCGACTGTCTCGACTTCGACGTGATGCGCGCGGTGATCTTCGAGAACGAGACCAGACAGGACGCGCGCTACGTCATCATCACGCGCCGCGGCGCGTCCTACGGCAAGATGTGAGACCGTGACGATGCAGATCCGCACCGGCGACACCTTTGATCCGCGCGTCATCGCGCTGCTCGATCATCACGTCACGGCGGCGCGGGCGCAGACCGCGCCGGGCAGCGCCCATGCGCTCGATCTCTCCGGACTGCGCGCGCCCGACATCGCGTTCTGGACCGGCTGGGACGGCGAGACGCTGGTCGCCGTCGGTGCGCTGAAGACGCTGTCAGCCGAGCACGGCGAGGTGAAGTCGATGCACACGCTCCAGACCACGCGGCGGCGCGGCTTTGGCGGTGAGATGCTCCGCCACATCATCACAGAAGCCCGCGCGCGCGGCATGGCGCGGCTCAGCCTCGAGACCGGCTCGTGGGACTATTTCAAGCCGGCGCTCGCGCTCTACCGGGCGCATGGCTTTGTCCTCTGCGGCCCGTTCGAGGGCTATGTCGAGGATCCCAACAGCCTGTTCCTGACCCTCGACCTGTCGGCCAGCCGATAGCTCAGGAGCGCGTCTCCTCGATCCTGTCGAGCACGCGCTCGGGGGCGATGTCGCGGCTTGCCTCCTCCAGATCCCGTTTCGAGTCGGGCTGGACATCGAGCCGCTCGGCGATCTGCGTAAGGAGGCGGGCAACCTTGGTCAATTCGTGCTCGGCGAGAAGGCTGATCTGGAGATCGAGATCGGCGCGCTTGTCCGCTGCTGCACTCATGCGGTTCTGCGAGATCAGCACGAATGTCGATAGGAAGATCGCCTCGACCGAAGCAATCATCGCCAGCACCACGAAGCTCTCGTCCCAGGCCGGGATTCCCGGCAGCCAATGCAGATTGGCGATGATCCAGAAGCCGAACACGGCGACATGGAGATAGACGAACGCCATGCTGCCGGTGAACGCCGTGATCGCATCGGCAAGCTTTTCCTGACCCTTGGCAGCGCGCTGCTCCCGGCGGCGGCGCTCGACCAGCGCCTGGATGTTGCGCTCGAGCGTCGGGCTCAATCCCTCGCCCGGATCATGGGTGATATCGTTATGCACAGGGCGGCAACGGCGGACGGGAAAGGCTGTTCCTGGGCTGAGCTGCGGGAAAATGGCTGCCGTCTCTCAAAATGAGTTGCGTACCTCAAAACACCTCTGCTAGCCTTCAGCCATGGCCGAGACGCTCACCACGACCGCGCTGACGCTGAAGGACATCGCCCGCCAGGCCGGCGTCAGCCTCGCGACGGTGGACCGCGTCCTGCACAATCGGCCGGGCGTGCGGCCGGATACGGTCCGGCGCGTCAAGGAGGCGATCGAGCGCAATTCATTCCAGCCGCACGTGGCCGCCGCCGAGCTCGCCCGCGGCCGCGCCCGCCGTTTCGCCTTCGTGATGCCGTCGGGGCCGAACCCGTTCATGCAGCAGATCCAGGACTATCTCGGCGAGATGTCGGGCTGGTTGTCGTCCCGCCGCCTCGGCGTCGAGACCGTCGCGACCGACGTGTTCGATCCGTCCATGCTCGCGGCATCCCTGGAAGGGCTCTCGGACGATTACGACGGTGTCGCCGTGGTGGCGCTGGATCATCCCAGGGTCCGCGCCGCGATCGACGATCTCGTCGATGCCGGCGCCAAGGTCGTGACGCTGGTCTCGGACGTGCCGTCGTCGCGCCGGCACCATTATGTCGGCATCGACAACATTGCTGCGGGGCGGACTGCCGGCGCGCTGGTCGGGCGGCTGGTCGGACAAAAGTCCGGCAAGGTCGCGATCGTCGCGGGCTCGCAGGGCCTGCGCGATCATGCCGAGCGCATTTTTGGCTTCAACCAGGTGATGGCGTCGGAATTCCCCGGCCTCAGCGTGCTGCCGGTGCTCGAAGGGCGCGACGAGGACGCGCGTTCGGAGCAGGTGTTGACGCGGCTGTTGAGCCGGCATGCCGACATCGTGGGTCTTTATAATGCCGGCGCCGGTACGCAAGGCGTCGCCAACGCGTTGAATGAAAAGGCGTTGAGCGATGCCAGTCGCGACAAGCAGGTGGTGTTCGTCGGACACGACCTCACCGCGTTGACGCGTCGGCTGCTGCTGCAGGGCGTGATGCATGCCGCTATCTCGCAGAACCCCGGACACGAAGCGCGCGCCGCGGTGCGCGTGCTGCTCGCGCTCGCCCGTGGCGAGCCGATCTTGCGCGAACAGGAGAAGATCAGGATCGACATCGTGATGCGGGACAATCTGCCTTAGCGGCAGGTGGAATTCAAAACGACCCGTTGCGGATAAGGCGACTTTGAGTTCGCGCACCGCAACAGGCGAAAGGGAGGACGGCGTGTATCTCGGAATCGACATCGGCACATCGGGTGTGAAAGCGGTGCTCGTCAGCGAAGCCGGCGCTGTTGTCGCGACGGCGGCGCGCGAGCTTGCGCTGTCGCATCCGGCGCTGCTGTGGTCCGAGCAGGATCCCGATGCCTGGGTCGATGCGGCGGTCGGCGCGGTCGACGATCTTGCCGCCCGCCATCCGCGCGAGGTCGCACGGGTGCGCGGCATCGGGCTATCCGGCCAGATGCATGGCGCGACGCTGCTGGACGAGGACGGAGCGCCGCTGCGTCCCGCGATCCTCTGGAACGACGGCCGCTCGCACGCCGAATGCGTCGCGCTGGAGCGGCGCTGCCCGTCGCTGCACACGATCGCCGGCAATCTGGCCATGCCCGGCTTCACCGCGCCGAAGCTGCTCTGGGTCGCCAGGCACGAGCCGAAAATCTTCGCGCGGGTCGCAAAGGTGCTGCTGCCGAAGGCCTATGTCCGCTATCGCCTGACCGGCGAGATGGTCGAGGACATGTCGGACGCGGCCGGCACGCTGTGGCTCGACGTCGGTCTGCGCCGCTGGTCGCCCCTGCTGCTGCATGCCACCGGGCTCGATCTCCATCACATGCCACGCCTAGTCGAGGGCAGCGACGTCAGCGCGACGCTCGCGCCGGACTGTGCGCAACGCTGGGGCATGGCAAAGGATGTCGTGATCGCTGGCGGCGCCGGCGATAATGCTGCGAGCGCGATCGGGCTCGGCGCCATCGCGCCGGGCGATGCGTTTCTGTCGCTTGGCACATCCGGCGTGGTGTTCCGCGTCACCGATCGGTTTGCACCGGCGCCGGCCGCGGCGGTCCATGCGTTCTGTCACGCGCTGCCCGGCCGCTGGCATCAGATGGGCGTGATGCTGTCGGCGGCGGCTTCGCTGGCCTGGCTCGCGGGCGTGATGGAGACGCCGGCGCCAGCGCTGCTCGCGCCGCTCGGCGAGCGCGTCGATGGACCGAGTCCGGTCAAATTCCTGCCTTATCTCGACGGCGAGCGCACGCCGCACAACGACGCCGCCGCCAGCGGTGCCTTCGTCGGCCTGCGCGGTGCGACCGGGCGCTCCCAGATCGTTCAGGCGGTGCTCGAAGGCGTCGCCTTCGCCGCGCGCGACAATCTGGCGGCACTGAGCGCGGCGGGCGGGCCGCTTCCCGAGGTTGATCTCGTCGGCGGCGGCTCGCGCTCGCCGCTGTGGGCGCAGATCTGCGCCGATGTGCTCGGCATCCCCGTCCACCGCGTCGAGGAGGGCGAGGTCGGAGCGGCGCTCGGCGCCGCCAGGCTCGGACGGCTCGCCGCCACCGGCGAAGACGCGGCTGCGGTTTGCACCCGTCCGCGGCGGCTCGCGAGCTTTACGCCTCGCGCATCGGTCAGCGCGGCCTATGACGAGGCCTATCGCCGCTGGCGCGAACTTTATCCCGCGTTGAAGGAGTGTGCCTGAGTGACTGCGTCAGTGAAATTCTTCGATACAAGTGTACCTGTCGCCTTCGCCGGCGGAGATGCGGGCAACACGCCTGCCTTCCGCTGGTACGACAAGGACCGCCTCATCCATGGCCGCAGGATGGAAGACCATCTGCGCTTTGCGGTCTGCTACTGGCACTCCTTGTGCTGGCCCGGCGGCGATCCCTTTGGCGGCGAGACGTTAATGCGGCCCTGGCACCACGGCACCGATGCAATGGCGCAGGCGCACGCCAAGGCCGACGTCGCCTTCGAGTTGTTTCGCCTGCTCGACGTGCCCTTCTTCACCTTCCACGACGTCGATGCGGCGCCGGAAGGCAACTCGCTTGGCGAATCCGTTGCCAACCTCAATGCCATCGCCGATCTGTTCGAAGCGAAGATGGCCGCAAGCAAGGTGCGCCTGCTCTGGGGCACCGCCAATTTGTTCACGCATCGCCGCTACATGGCGGGCGCGGCCACCAATCCAGACCCGGAGATATTCACCTATGCCGCCGGCCAGGTCCGCGCCGCGCTGGAGGTGACGCACAGGCTCGGCGGCCAGAACTACGTGCTGTGGGGCGGGCGCGAGGGCTACGAGACGCTGCTCAACACCGATCTCAAGCGCGAGCTCGACCAGCTCGGCCGCTTCGTCTCGCTGGTGGTCGAGCACAAGCACAAGATCGGCTTCAAGGGACCGATCCTGATCGAGCCGAAGCCGAAGGAGCCGACCAAGCACCAATATGATTTCGACGTCGCCACCTGCTACGGCTTCCTCGCGCGTTACGACCTGCTGAAGGACGTCAAGCTCAACATCGAGCAGAACCACGCCATCCTCGCCGGCCACTCCTTCCATCACGAGGTCGCGCTGGCGGAGGCGCTGGGTGTGTTCGGCTCGCTCGACATCAACCGCGGCGACGATCTGCTCGGCTGGGACACCGACCAGTTCGCGATGAACGTGCCCGAGCTCGCCCTGGTGTTCCACGAGCTTCTGAACCGCGGCGGCTTCAGCTCCGGCGGGCTCAATTTCGACGCCAAGATCCGCCGCCAGTCGATCGATCCCGACGATCTGATCCATGCCCATGTCGGCTCGATGGATGCCTGCGCGCGGGCGTTGCTCGCCGCTGCGGACATGCTCGACGCCGGCGTGCTCACTGGGCCGCTCGCGAAACGCTACGAGGGATGGGCCGGGCCTGAAGGCCGCGCCATTCTCGGCGGCCAGCGCTCGCTTGCCGAACTTGCCGACCGCGCGCACGGCCCGGGCTTTGACCCGCAGCCGCGCTCGGGCCGGCAGGAATATCTGGAATCCCTCGTCAACCGCTACGTCTGAGGAAGGCCGCTGATGACAAATGCACAAGCGACACCGGTCCTCGAGCTGGCCGGCATCGGCAAGGAGTTCGGCGCGATCCGCGCGCTGCATGATGTCGACATGCAGGTCCTTCCCGGCGAGGTCGTCGGCCTGATGGGCGACAACGGCGCGGGCAAGTCGACGCTGGTCAAGATCATCGCCGGCAATTTCCGCCCCAGCCACGGCGAAATCCGCTTCGCGGGCAGTGCGGTTCATTTCAACCGGCCTATCGATGCCCGCGGCGTCGGCATCGAGGTGGTCTATCAGGACCTTGCGCTCGCCGACAATCTCACCGCAGCGGCCAACGTCTTTCTCGGCCGCGAGCTGAAGCGCAGGATCGGGCCGTTCGCATTGCTCGACCACAAGGCAATGGCGGCGCGTGCGCTGGAGCTGTTCGGCGAGCTGCGTTCGGAGACGCGCCCCGACGATCTCGTCAAGCAGATGTCGGGCGGCCAGCGCCAGGCGGTTGCGATCGCGCGGACGCGGCTCTCCAACGCGAAGCTGGTGATGATGGACGAGCCGACGGCCGCGATCTCGGTCCGCCAGGTCGAACAGGTGCTCGGCCTGATCCACCGGCTGAAGGAGCAGGGCGTTGCCGTGATGCTGATCTCGCATCGCATGCCCGACGTGTTCGCGGTGTGCGATCGCGTCATCGTCATGCGCCGCGGCGAAAAGCGGGCCGACAAGCCCATCCACCAGACCTCCCCCGAGGAAGTCACCGCCCTGATCACCGGCGCGAAGGAGGCGGCGTGATGGCCATGCCCATGGAATCCCCGATCACCTTCTCGAATGTCGGCAAGATCAGATGGTGGCAGCGCGGCATCTTCGCGTCCCAGACCGGCTATGTCCTGCTCGCGCTGGCAGTGCTGCTGGTAGTCATGCATTTCGCCAGCCCGTACTTCTTCACCGAAGGCAACATGCAGAACGTGGCGAAGAATTTCTCCTTCATCGCCATTGCCACCCTCGGCGTCACCTTCGTGATCATCACCGGCGGCATCGATCTGTCGGTCGGCTCGATGATGTGCTTCTCCGCCATGGTCACCTCGATGGTGATGACCGAGCTGTCGGCGCCCGGCTCGCCGGCGGGATCCCTGTTCGTGCACATGGCGGCCGACGGCAAGACCGTGCTCGCCAATGTCCCTGGCCTGATCCTGGTGGTCTCGCTCCTCGCCGGCCTCGGCGTCGCGCTGCTCGCCGGCCTCGTCAACGGCTTCTGTATCGCGGTGCTCGGCCTGTCGCCGTTCGTCACCACCCTCGGCATGCTCTCGATCGTGCGCGGGCTCGGCTATGTCGTCTCCAACGGACGGGGCAGCTTTCCCGGTGGGCCGGATGCCGGTTATTTCTACGCGCTCACCTCCGGCGACGTGCTCGGCGTGCCCGTGCCATTCATTTATCTGATCGTCCTCGCGCTGGCGATGGCCGTGGTGCTGCACCACAGCTCGTTCGGCCGTCACGTGTTCGCGCTCGGCGGTAACGAGAAGGCGGCCGAACTCACCGGCATCCCGGTCGTGCGGGTGAAGATCGAGGTTTATGTGATCTGCGCGCTCGCCGCAGGCCTCCAGGGCATCATCATCTCGGGCTGGCTCGGATCGGCGCCGGCCAACATGGCGACGTCCTACGAGCTCAACGTGATCGCTGCGGCCGTCATCGGCGGTGCCAATCTCGCCGGCGGCATCGGTGGTCCACTCGGCGCCATCGTCGGCTGCGTGCTGCTCGAGGTGATCCGCAACGGCCTCGTGCTCGCCCAGGTCAGCTCCTACTGGCAGCAGACGCTGGTGGGCGTGATCATCATCCTGGCCGTATTGGTCGACCGCATCCGCTCGCGGATGATCTGAAACGACGTCGTTCCGGGACGGCAACGAAAATGCCGCCTGTCCACTTCCCGGACGATCTTGAGAGGACAGGCGCCAAAGAAGGGTGGAGGAGACGATGAGGAAATTTCTACTTGCCGGCATCGCGGTGGCGATGATGGCTACGCCGGCGTTTGCCGCAAACTACCGGTTCGTGATCGTGCCCAAGGCGATGAACAATCCGTTCTTCGACTTCGCGCGCGACGGCTGCCTGAAGCGTGCCAAGGAGCTCGGCAATATCGAGTGCATCTACAAGGGGCCGGTCGAGCACGAGCCGGCGACGCAGGCCCAGATCATCCAGGACTTCGTCACCCAGAAGGTCGACGGCCTCGCCATCTCGGTTGCCGACGTCGCGGCGATGACCAAGTCGATCGACGCGGCGACCGCGGCCGGCATCCCTGTCATCACCTTCGACGCCGATGCGCCCGGCGCCAAGCGCATCGCCTATATCGGCACCAACAACAAGGAGTTCGGCGTCGCCCTCGGCAAGGAGCTCCTGAAGCTGCGGCCCGACGGCGGCAAATACGCCATGGTTTCGGGTGGTCCCGGCGCCAAGAACCTCGCCGAACGCGTTGACGGCGTGCGCGAGGCGCTGAAGGCCTCGAAATGGACCGAGGTCGCGGGCTCTCCAACGTTCTGCAACGACGATCCCGCGCTGGCGGTTCAGCAGATGACTGACATGCGTACCGCGACGCCCGACCTCGCCGCAATCGTTCCCATCGGCGGCTGGCCGATGTTCGCCCCCGAAGGCTTCAAGGCCTTCGCGTCCAGGTACAAGAAGGATATCGATTCCGGCAAGTTCACGCTTGTCGTGGCCGATACGCTGAAGATGCAGCTCGAGCTGTTGCGCGATGGCTACGCCAATGCGCTGGTCGGCCAGCGTCCGTTCGAGATGGGCGAGAAGGCGATGGACACGCTGCTCGCCATCAAGAAGGGCGAGAAGGTGCCGGAGATCGTTTATACCGGCCTCGATCTCGTGACCAAGGACAACGTTGCGCAGATGTTGAAGTAGGAGCGTCGCCAGCCCCACGCTCCTGCGTGCCTCTCCCGCTTGCGATTTTCGCAAGCGGGAGAGATGATTTTGGCTGTTGCGGAAGAGTGTTGAGGCAATGGGAATGAAAAGGTCGCGGCTCGGCTCTCTCGATGTCACCTCACTCGGCCTCGGTTCCGCCCCGCTCGGCGGATTGTTCACCCCCGTCAGCGATGCCGATGCGGAGGCGACGATCGCCCGCGCGTGGTCGCTCGGAGTCCGCTTCTTCGACACCGCGCCGCTCTACGGCTTCGGCCTCGCGGAGCGACGTCTTGGCGCATTCCTGCGGCAACAACCCCGTGACTCCTACGCGATCTCGACCAAGGTCGGCTGGCTGCTGCGTGCGCCGGATGGCGCTGCCGCCGAGGACGAGCATTACAAGGGCACGTCGCGCGAGCGGCCGGTGTTCGACTTCAGTTATGACGGCGTGATGCGGTCGCTTGAGGAAAGCCTGGCGCGGCTTGGGCTCGACCGCGTCGACGTCCTGCTTGTGCATGATCCCGATGATCATTACGACGACGCCGTCGCCGGCGCCTTTCGCGCGCTCCAGCGCCTGCGTGCGGACGATACCGTCAAGGCGATCGGTGCCGGCATGAACCAGTCGGACATGCTGGTCCGGTTCGCAGAGGCCGTTCCGGTCGACTGCTTCCTGCTCGCCGGCCGCTACACGTTGCTCGACCAGGGCGCGCTGGATGCGCTGTTCCCGCTCTGCGCGGCGAAGAATATCGGCATCCTGCTCGGCGGCATCTACAGCAGCGGCATCCTGGCCAATCCGCACACGGGCGCGAAGTTCAACTATCAGGACGCCGATGCGGCACTCGTCGCCCGTGCACTGGCGCTCGACGAGCTCTGCCGCAAGCACGGCACCGAGCTGAAAGCCGCCGCGCTGCAGTTCTGCACGGCCCATCCGGCAGTCACGGTCGCCGTGATGGGCGCGCGCAATGCCGCGGAAATTGCCGACAACATCACAATGTTGGAGATGGCAGTGCCGGCGGCGTTCTGGCAGGAGCTGCGTGGGCGAAAATTCGTCGATGCCCGCGCGCCATTGCCGGGCGGAGCGTAAGGCATGATCGTCGACGCTCACCAGCATTTCTGGGATCCCGCGCGCGCCGACTATCCCTGGATGGACGCGCCCGAGCTCACGCCGATCCGGCGTGCCTTCGGTCCGGCCGATCTCGCGCCGCTCTTGAAAGCCAACGGCATCGACGCGAGCATCCTGGTGCAGTGCCGCTCCGCCCTGGCGGAGACCGAGGAATTCTTGCGGATCGCGGATGCGACGCCCTCGGTGATTGGCGTCGTCGGCTGGGCTGATCTGACCGACGCTGCACTTGGCGAGACGCTGGACCGGCTGCGCGCTTTGCCCGGCGGCGACAAGCTGGTCGGCATCCGCCACCAGGTCCATGACGAGGCCGATCCGGAGTGGTTGTTGCGCGAGGACGTCCAGCGCGGCCTCACGGCCGTGTTCGCGCACGATCTCGCCTACGATTTCCTGGTCCGCATCCGCGAGCTGCCGGCCGCGATCGCAACCGCGCAAGCGTTCCCGCAGGCGCGCTTCGTGCTCGACCACGCAGCCAAGCCGCCGATTGCCGATGGTGGAAGCGACGAATGGTCCAATGGCATCGCGGCACTCGCGGCGTGCGGCAATGTCTGGTGCAAGGTCTCGGGGCTGGCGACGGAAGCGGTTTGGAGCGACTGGAATGCGGAGCTGCTGTTCCCGTTCGTCGCGCACGCCGCGACATGCTTTGGCGAGGATCGCCTGATCTTCGGCTCGGACTGGCCGGTATGTCTGCTCGCGGGGAGCTATGGTGAGATCAAGGGCGCGCTGGAGGCCTGCCTGATGAAGCTCGGGCCTCAGGTGCGGGAGAAGGCGTTCGGCGTGAACGCGAAGGCTGCGTATCGGTTGCCGTTCGGTTGAAGCCGACAGCGCGCGTGTCGCTCAGTGTTCGTCCCCAAACACCCGATCCAGCGCGGCATCGTACGTCCTCTGCACCAGCTCCGGATGCAGCTTCGCCAGCGTCTCCATCATCACGCCGGAATTGATCTCGAGCACGCGCCAGACGCCGTCAACGTGCACGAGGTCGATCGAGGCGAAGGTGATGCCGATGGCCTTGGCGGCGTCGATGGCGAGCTTTGCGCAGGCTGCGCGAAGGTCGCCGTCCTGCATCAGCACGGGCTTTGCCCCTGCATCGAGATTGTGCCGCCAATCCGAGCCACGCTGCTTGCTGTAGACGACGAGTGGCACATCATCGAGCAGGACCACGCGAACTTCGTCCTCGATCACGGCATAGGGCGAGATCACGAGTCCGGCGCTCATCGAAAAGGCTTCGTCAGCGGCATGATCGAGCTCTGTTTCCGTCGTGACCCTGAAGACGGATCGTCCCGACGTCCCCTCGTTCGGCTTCACCACCACGCCTTGCGGATTGTCGCCAAGCAGCGCCAGCATTGCCTCTCGCCAGCCAACGCCGACAACCTTCTCGCCTAACTTGGGGTTGAGGAACAGGCGATGGGGAATGCAGGGCACGCCCTCGAGCGCCAGCACCTCGGCGGCGGCCGATTTGTCGTTGGCCAGTCGGTGCGCGATGGCGCTGTTGAGGCCGATGTCGTAGCCGAACGCGAAGTGGCGCTGCTCGCCCCGGCGCATCGCGAGCAGCCAGCCATCGGCGCGGACATCGAGCGCGATGCCATGGTTCGCGCAATAGCGCTTGATCGCCTGGACGATGATCCGCTCGCTGCTCGCCATGTGTCTCTGTTGTCTCTGTCGCCAGTCGCAGTCGCCAGTTCCAGTCGCTCTTGGCGCCAAAAGCCGGAAGAATCCGGGAAACGGCGCCAACCCGAGAAAATCAGAGCTATTCTTAATGAAATTCTCGCGAGCGGGGCGGAAATTAAGTGCTGTATTCGGGCCCCGGAGGGAAAAGAAATTGCCCTCCGCATACGCCGGACAGCAGATCCACTAATGATGCGATCATTTCCGCCGCAAATGCCGGTTTGACCGGCATCAATTGCATCCGGAACGAGGTTGATTATTGGTCTCAATGGCGTAGATCACACTCGCGAAATCCTCCGCCATGGCAATGGTGTCCGCTCCGCTTTCAGGGGCCGGGCAACGCTTTTGCCCTAAAACCGCAATTATTCGGAATATCGAAAATCATGAGCGCGTTTTACCGAGAGAAGGTTCTTTCCGTCCAGCACTGGACCGACACCCTGTTCAGCTTTCGCGCAACCCGCGATTCCGGCTTCCGCTTCCAGAACGGCCAGTTCGCGATGATCGGCCTCGAGGTTGAGGGCCGCCCGCTGCTCCGCGCCTACAGCATGGCGAGCGCTAATCACGAGGAAGAGCTCGAGTTCTTCTCGATCAAGGTTCAGGACGGCCCGCTGACGTCGCGTCTCCAGAAGATCAAGGAAGGCGACACCATCCTGGTCGGCCGCAAGGCGACCGGCACGCTGATCACCGACAATCTCATTCCCGGCAAGCGGCTGCTGCTGCTCTCGACCGGCACCGGCCTCGCGCCCTTCGCCAGCCTGATCAAGGATCCCGAGGTTTACGACCAGTTCGACAGCATCGTGCTGGTGCACGGCTGCCGCCAGGTCTCCGAGCTCGCCTATGGCGAGAAGCTCGTCGCCGGTCTTCGCGAGGACGAGCTGTTCGGGGAGTTGCTCGCGGACAAGCTCATCTACTACCCGACCGTGACTCGCGAGCCGTTCAAGAACCGCGGCCGCATCACCGACCTCATCAGCTCCGAGCAGATCTTCAACGACATCGGCCAGGGTCCGCTCGACATCGCGACCGACCGCATCATGATGTGCGGCAGCCCGGCGATGCTCGAAGAGCTGAAACTGATGTTCGAAGGCCGCGACTTCGTCGAGGGCTCAGGCAACAAGCCCGGCCATTTCGTGATCGAAAAGGCGTTCGTCGAGCGGTAGGCCCTCTCGGTCTCGTCCTGGCAAAAGCCAGGACGTTTGCCTGAGTAAAGCGCCTTGACCGGTTAATGCCCGTCCCTTCCGAGCTCTGCTGCACCGCAAAAGCCCGCCCATCGGGCTGATTGATTTGTCCCCGCCGAATTCGCTAGCGTGAAACACGGGCCGCGTCATATCCGTATGACAGGCGCGGGCGTATCGTACCGCCTCATGCTGGCGAGAGGATGGGAATCGTGGCCGACGAGAACAAAACGCAGGAATCGCCCAACCCATCGGCCAAACGCCTGCCGCTGGCGGAAGAGGGGATCATGGAAACCCTGCTGCTGCCATTCTCTCCGCGCTTCATCGTCCTGACGATCTGCGCGGTGGTCACTGCGCTGCTGACCGGCATCGGATTTGCCGATGGCAAGATCTTCGACATTCTGCTGATCCCGATCCTGATCTTCGGCGCGCTGACGGCGCTTGGCATCCGCGACCTCATGCAGAAGGGCCACGCCGTTCTGCGCAACTACCCGATCTCGGCCCATATCCGTTTTTTGCTCGAAGAGATACGCCCGGAGATGCGGCAGTATTTCTTCGAGAGCGAGAAGGACGGCATGCCGTTCTCGCGCGACATCCGTGCGGTGGTCTATCAGCGCGCCAAGATGCAGCTCGACAAGCGTCCGTTCGGTACCCAGGAGGACGTCTACCGCCAGGGTTATGAGTGGATGCATCACTCGGTCTCGCCGAAGACGCATGCCGAGGAGAAATTCCGCGTCACTATCGGCGGCCCGGATTGCGCCAAGCCGTATTCGGCTTCGGTATTCAACATTTCCGCCATGAGTTTTGGCGCGCTCAGCCCGAACGCCGTGCGCGCGCTGAATGCCGGCGCCAAGAAGGGCGGCTTCGCGCACGACACCGGCGAGGGCGGCTTCAGCCCCTATCACGCGGAGATGGGCGGCGACATCATCTGGGAGATCGGTTCGGGCTATTTCGGCTGTCGTCATCTCGACGGCGCCTTCGATCCCGAAGCCTTCGCGCGCGTCGCGACCCAGGACCAGATCAAGATGGTCGAGCTCAAGATCAGCCAGGGCGCCAAGCCCGGTCATGGCGGCGTGCTGCCGGCGGCGAAAGTCTCGGAGGAGATTTCCAAGATCCGCGGGGTCGCCATGGGCGAGGATTGCATCTCGCCGGCCTCGCATCGCGCCTTCTCGACCCCTGTCGGCATGATGAAGTTCATCGGCGAGATGCGAAAGCTCTCCGGCGGCAAGCCGACGGGCTTCAAGCTATGCATCGGTCATCCCTGGGAATTCCTGGCGATCTGCAAGGCGATGATCGAGACCGGCATCTATCCCGACTTCATCGTTGTCGACGGCAACGAGGGTGGCACCGGCGCCGCGCCACTGGAGTTCATGGACCATCTGGGCATGCCGATGCGCGAGGGCGTCAGTTTCGTCCACAACGCGCTGATCGGCATCAACGCGCGCGACCGCATCAAGATCGGCGCCTCCGGCAAGATAGCCACCGCGTTCGACATGGCGCGCGCCATGGCGATCGGCGCGGACTACTGCAATTCGGCGCGCGGCTTCATGTTCTCGCTCGGCTGCATCCAGTCGCTGAGCTGCCACACCGACCGCTGCCCGACCGGCGTCGCGACGCAGGACCCGACGCGGGCCCGCGCGCTCTATGTGCCGCTCAAGATCGACCGCGTGCACAATTATCACCTGGCGACGCTGCACTCGCTGACCGAGCTGATCGCCGCGGCCGGTCTCGAACATCCGCAGCAGCTGCGCCCGATCCACTTCTCCCAGCGCACCTCGACGACGGACGTGAAATCCTTCGCGCAGCTTTATCCGTCGCTGCGTCCGGGCGAACTGCTCGAAGGCACCCAAGACCCACGCTTCCGCGACGCCTGGCGGATGGCACGGACGGAGACGTTCCAGCCGGCGCTGTAGGGCGCCGGTCCACTTGCAGGGCCGCGGCCCCGCGCGCAAAAGCATGGCGAGGGGGGTGCGTTTAACCTTTGGTTCAACTTTGGGTGTAGATTGTTCCCATGGACGAGCGGCGCGACAAGGCAAGGCATCGCGTGCTGAAGGCCGGAACGATCGAGTTCGGCGGCGGCGGCGCGATCGACTGCACTATCCGCAACCTGTCAGATACCGGCGCCGCGCTCGACGTCAGCAGTCCCGTCGGCATCCCCGACCATTTCAGCCTGTTCGTCCAGGCCGACGGAACACATCTCGCCTGCACCGTGATCTGGCGCAAGGAAAAGCGGATCGGGGTGAGGTTCGGGTGAGGGCTGGGACCACACGTGGAGAGTTCAGCACCACCTCACGTCGCCGCTCGCTCACCCCGTCTCTACTTCGCTCCGCCGGCTCGCGAGAATCTTGTCGATCCTCCGCCCGTCGAGATCGACCACCTCGATGTGCCAGTCGCCGAAGTCGAAGGCGTCGCCGACATCAGGCAGCACGTTGAACTGTTGCAGCACGAGGCCGGCGACGGTGTTGTAGCGGTGCGGCGGCAGTTCGATGCCGAGCAGCTCGCCGAATTCGTCGACCGGCATCCAGCCTGAGACCAGCAGCGAATCGTCCGCGCGCTTGACGTAGGCTGGTTCCGGCGGGCCTTCCTCGGAATGGAAGGCACCGACAATGGATTCCAGAATGTCAGCCGTCGTCACGATGCCTTCGAAGGCGCCGTATTCGTCGTAGACGAGGCCGACATGCACCGGTGCAGCCTTCAGGATCGCCAGCACGTCGCGGGCATCGGCCGAGGCGGGAATGCCGGGCGCCTCGCGGACCAGCACGCGCAAATCCGGCGTGCGCTCGTTCATGAAGGCCACCAGCAGGTCCTTGGCTTGAAGCACGCCAATCGGCTTGTCGCGGTCGCCGTCGGACACCGGAAAGCGCGAATGCGGACTCTTGGCGATGGTCGCTTGAATGCTTTCCGGCGTATCGTTCAGGTCGATCTCGTTGACCTCCGTGCGCGGCGTCATAATCGCGCCGACCGGCCGGTCGCCGAGCCGCATCACGCCCGCGATCATCTCCTTTTCACCTGACTCGAGCACGCCTGCGTTTTCGGCTTCGCTGACGAGATGATGGATCTCATCTTCTGACACTTTTTCTTCAGACTTGCCGCCATGGCCGAGCAGCGTGAGGATCAGCTTGCCGGAGAGATCGAGCAGGAAGACCAGCGGCAGCGAGACCTTCGCAAGCACGTGCATCGCGGGTGCAACCCTGACCGCGATGCTCTCGGGGTCGCGCAGCGCCACCTGCTTCGGCACCAGCTCGCCGACGATCAGGGTGGCGTAGGTGATGAGCGTGACGACCAGGCCCACTCCGACGATGTCGGCAATTCCTGCGGACAGGCCGAGCTCGAGCAGCCATTGCGTCAGCCGCTGTCCGAGCGTCGCGCCCGAGAACGCGCCGGAGAGCACGCCGACCAGCGTGATCCCGATCTGCACCGTCGAGAGGAATTTGCCGGGATCGGCCGCGAGCGTCAGCGCCCGCTCGGCGCCGCGGACGCCCTTGGCGGCGAGCATCGACAGCCGGGCCGGGCGCGACGAGACCACGGCCAGCTCGGACATGGACAGCAAGCCGTTGATGACGATCAGGACGACGACGATGGCGAGTTCGGCGGAGAGCATTGATGTTCCGAGGTAAGGGAGTGTGGCGCGGATGGCCGCACAGGTCTTGATATAGGTATTCGAGGAAGAAATGCCGATGATTCTGTCCCATCGGGCATCGCGAAGGAACTTCGGCGACCCCGTCCCCGAAGGCACTCCCCAATACCCCGCGGAACTACGGGCATGCCGTTGCTTAACGGGCTCTTAGCGGCCACCAGCTAGGTTCTCGGCATTTGCAGGAATGTATTCGGGGATCAGAATGCGGATCGGGAAGCTCTTTGCGCTGTCGATGCTGACGGTGACGGTGTTTGCAGTCATCCTTGGCGCCGAGGTGCTGATACCCCAGGCGCGCATCTTCACGAACCGCTCCGATGCGATCAAGACGGTCGAGGCCTTCGGTGCGACCCTGATGGTCAGTCAGCACGTTGCCGGCCTTCGTGCTCCCTACATTTCCCCGATCTTCCAGGAGAATTCTGCGACGCAGGTCCAGATCGAAGCCGCCGCAAAGGCGGCGAAAGCGGTCGATGGCGCGTTCGAGGGGGCAAGGCGCGCCATCATGGTGCTGGATGATTCCGGAGCGATGATCGAAAACCTGGACCGTACTGCGCGGCGGCTCAAGGATATCATCACGGCGGCAGATCGCGCGATGAGCGTGCCCCTGGCGACGCGCGACGGCGCTGTAATCAAGGGCTTCCTTCCAGGCGTTGCCGAGGTCATCGGCAATATCGAGCCGATCATGAACCGGCTTGAAGCCAAGGTCATCAATGCCGATTCCACGCTTGCGGCGCTGTTGAGCCTGGCGCGAACGGCGCAGGATCTGCGCGTCTCGGCCGGCAGCCGCGCCGCCACGCTGTCGCCGGCGCTGAGCGCTCGCCGACCGCTCACGGCGGCCGAATTGTCGCTGATGGATCGGATGCAGGGACGTGTCGAGGCCGACCGCGAGCGCATCGAGGCCGGCATCGACCAGCTCGGAAGCCCGCCCCGGATCGCCACCGCGCTGAAGGCGGCGACGGATTCCTATTTCGGGAAAGCAGCCGCTGCCGTGGACAAGGAGATGCCCGCGGCACGTGGCGACGGCAAGTACGGCATCAATGCCGAAGAGCTGGCCAGCATTATCGTCCCCGCCATCCAGATGTTCTACGGCGTCCGCGATGCCGCGCTGGCGGAAGCTGCCGAGCGCGCCTCGGCCGCGCGCGACGGCGCGCTGGCGATGCTCGCGCTCGCGGGCGTGGCGGTGCTGGCGCTGCTGGGGACACTCGGTGGCGTGACGATGATGTTGCGCAGGCGCGTGGTGACGCCGCTCAGCCGGCTCGCGGACGTGATCGCAACTCTTGCCGCCGGGCAGCACGAGGTCGAGATTCCCGTGACCGGCCGCAATGACGAGATCAGCCAGGTGGCGGGCTCGCTCCAGCACTTCAAGGATTCGCTCTCCGCCAAGAAGGCCGCCGATGAGGCCGCCGCGGTGGAAGCCGAGGCGAAGCTCCGGCGCAGCCAGCGCATGGACCAGATCGCACGCGATTTCGAAGCGTTGATCGGCGACGTCATCAACACCGTGTCGTCGGCATCGTCGGAGCTGGAAGTGTCGGCGGGAACGCTGACGAGCACCGCCGATCAATCGGAAAAGGTCACCGCGACCGTTGCGGCCGCCTCCGAGCAGGCCTCCAGCAACGTGCAGACCGTCGCCGCGGCCGCGGAGGAAATGGCGTCCTCGGTCGACGAGATCAGCCGGCAGGTCCAGGACTCCGCGCGGGTGGCCGGCGAAGCGGTGCAGCAGGCTGCGCGGACCAACGACTATGTCGGCGAACTCGCCAAGGCGGCCGGCCGGATCGGCGACGTGGTCGAGCTCATCAGCCAGATCGCGGGCCAGACCAATCTTCTGGCGCTCAATGCAACGATCGAGGCGGCGCGCGCCGGCGAGGCCGGGCGCGGCTTCGCCGTGGTCGCCTCCGAGGTCAAGGCGCTCGCCGAGCAGACCGCCAAGGCCACCGGCGAGATCAGCCAGCAGATCACGGGAATCCAGAGCGCGACGCAGGATTCCGTCGGCGCCATCAAGTCGATCGGCGACACCATCACCCGCATGTCCGAGATCGCATCGGCGATCGCCTCCGCGGTCGAGCAGCAAGGCGCGGCGACGCGGGAGATTTCCCGCAACGTGCAGCAGGCGGCACGCGGCACCCAACAGGTCTCCGCCAGCATCGTCGACGTGCAGCGCGGCGCGAGCCAGACCGGATCGGCCTCCTCCACCGTGCTCGCGTCAGCGAAGTCGCTGTCCGGCGAGAGCGGCCGCCTCAAGGTCGAGGTCGGGAAGTTCCTGGACGCGATCCGGGCTGCGTAAGTCACGTAGCCGGAAGCGCTCAGAACTCGCCGTGTAGCCGCCCGGAAAATACCGACACCGGGCCGCGATCGGCGTTGTAGGCGGGGTTGACGATCAGCTGGTAGTCGGCAGTGAGGGTGAGACTCTTGTTCAGCGCATAGGCGTAATAGGTTTCGAGGATGCGCTCGCGGCGGTAGTTGAGCGCGCCGTCGCCGATGAGAACACCGAGGCCGCCGGCGGCCAGGAAGTCGCGATAGTCCTGCGAGATGGCATTGATGGCGCCGCCGACGCCGATCACGTCATCGGGCCGGCCCCATTTCGTGCCCTTGATCGAAAGACCTCCAGACAGGCTGCGGTGAATGTCGGTGAAGGCCAGCGTCTCGGTCTTGCCGTCGTTCCAGCTCCAACGGCCGAACAGACCGACATCCTCGGTGATCGCCTGCTCGAGGTTGAGCACGTAGCCATACTTCAGACGGCCGCGCCGGGTCTGCGCGATGTCGAGGTTGAGCGCGGGATTGTCCAGCGTCTCGCGGAAGCTGCCCATGTTGGCGCTGTCGAGCCAGCCTATGGTCCTGAGCTTGCCGGGTTGGCCAAGCAGGGAGAAGCGCGTTTCGAGCTCGAGCACGTACTGGCCGCGCTCGCCGACCCTGGTGTCGAAATGATTCGAATTGGACTCGGCGACCATCAGGAAGTAGCCGCCGCGCAACGCCCACTGCTTCTGATTCAGCTCGGCGGTGACGCCGTAGGTGAGGCCGACCTTGTCGGCGGAATAGTCGAAGGCGCCTGGCGCCCACAGCGACCAGTTCATGAAGTCCTTGCGGGTGTCCTTGGCGTAGGCGTTGCCGTCGAACACGTCGATCACCGGGAATTTGCCGGCCTGCACCGTGAGCCTGGATACGTCGACCTTCTGTCCGAGCTGCAACTGGCCGCTCGCGAGCTCTTCCTGCTCGCCGCCAAAGCCGAATGTCTGGCGCACGAACAGGCGCGATGTGTTGTAGTGCGGATAGGGGAAGTTCGACTTCTGCGCCTCGCCGTTGGGGAAACCGGCCGCGCCGACCGTGTCGTTCAATCCAAATCCCTGCAGCAGTTCGGGATTGTAGTAGACCTCGCCGCCGTCCCACAGCTTTGCGTTCAGGAACAGGCTGTTGCTCCAGGTCGCCTTGGCCTGCCTTGATGGCGAGAGCGAATTCGGCCCGGTGTAGAGGGCGGGGAACGACGGGTAGCCTTGCGGCAGATAAGTGCTCTGGCCGTGGATCTCCCAGCGATCCGATTCGGTGTCGATTAGCGAGCCGATCCCCAAGCTCTTGGGATTGTAGCCCGGCATGCCCGGCCAATCGACCTTGCGGTTGAGGCCGAGCCGGATCGTTTGGAAGTCGAGCGACGACGAATTGTATTGGGCACCTGTGGAGAAGGCGACATTGGCGCCGTCGAAGCGGCTATAGAGATATTCGAGCCGTGCGCTCCAATGCGGCGCAAAGCCGTATTCGATGCCGGCACCCGCGATCCAGCCGGGCCGCGTGTTCAGGATTTTCGGGACTGCTTCGCCTGCGGCCGGCGTGTCGAAATAGCGCTCGCCCATCCATGCAAAGCCGCCGGTGGCGTAGACCAGCCAGGGACCGCTGGTGTAGCCGACGCGGCCGCGCAGGCTCGCAGTGTAGTCCCATTGCTGCGTGACGGTGTTGGCTGGTGTCGCCAGGAAGGACACGATCGAGTTGGACGTGATGTAGTTCGGAAACGAGAAATCGCCTTCGACGCCGACCAGCCAGCCGGAATTGAGCCGGTAATTGTAGCCGGCCTGCACGCCGCCGATCATGCCGCTGAAGACGCCGCTGTCGCTAATGCCTGTGCCTTCGTTCAGCGCGAAGCGCGACGAGCCGAGGCTGTAGCCGGCATGCGCACCGATGTAGAGGCCCGTCCAGTCATAGATAGCTTTCAGCGCCGGTGCCTTCAGCGGCAGATCAGCCGCGCGGCTGCTGGCGGGCAAAGTCAAGACGCCCGTGGCAATCGCCGCGGCCGTTCGCAAATACCTGTAACGGTGACCCCTCAACGTCAAAACGCACGCCCCCAAACGCGAATGTGTCCACTCGCCGCACTATCCCTGCCGATTCGCGGCGACCCTGTCATCAGGCTTAGGTGCTCCCGCGATCGGTCGAGATGATCTCGATCCGGCGCGATTTCTTCCCAAGCCCCTGAGCCTCTGGAAACCTTATTGCGATTAATTCGCAGTAGCAACTAGTGCGGATTGTCGCAGGAGATGGTTCGCACCGCGATGTGACGGGACTGCAACAAATTCCAAGGTCCAAAACGGTTGACCCCGCCCGGGGGGACATCCGGGCGGGGTCGGGGGCACGACACGGGGTGGATGAGGCGCCCGTGTCGGACGCGGGATCCACGTGAGATCGGCCTCAGGGACTCAAATCAGAAGCAGGTACGCACGCGGCCGACGTACTGGCCAAAGGCGTTGTACTGGGCGGCCCAGCCGCAGCGGTGATAGCCGTTGTAATAGGGATCGTTGCTGGCGGCGATCGCGGAGCCGACGACGGCAGCAGTGGCGATGCCCAGGCCGACACCGACGCCCCAGCCGAGCGGCTTGGCTTGCGCCTGCGAGGTGGTGGCCACGACGCTGCCGGTCAGGGTGAGCGCGGTGAGGGCAACTGCGAAAATCTTGGTCTTGATCGACATGTGAAACTCCATCCGGGTTGAGGCGGTCCCTTGTGGCCCGCGTACCGAGTTGGACGGAGGCTCCGCGCGTCCGGTTCGAACTCGGCAAAGGCGGAGCTCGAGTCTGGCTCTTTCCTGAATGATTCCAGAAGGATGAGCGCTAGCCGAGCGGGCCTTTTGCGAGCCTGTTCACGTCGAAGTTATCAACTTCGGCAAGCAGCTCGCAAAAATCGCGGGCGCCCTGGTCGATCAGCTGCTCGCCCTTCGCGGCCACGGCCAGCGTCGCGTTGCCGACGGCGCCGCTTGGGTTGAGATCCTGCGCCTGCCAGGCGAACGGTGCGGGTCGCTGCGTCGACAGCCAGCGATATTGCTGCTCCATCGCGATGCTGCTCGCGGGAAAATCCGCGATCGCATCCATACGCACGCGATCAGGATGGCGCGCCAGCATGATCGAGGTCTCGACCGCGCCGCCGTGAATGCCGTGGCGCACTTCGTCGGCCGGGAACAGCTTGTCCGCGCCCGACAGCCGCGACCACGACGTCGTCACCACGAACAGTTTCCGATGCGCGCGAAGATCCTGCGCGACCAGCATCATGGCCGCGCTGTTGCCGCCATGGCTGGTGACGATGACGAGCTTCTTCACTCCGCGGCGCGCGACGTCCTCGCCAATCGCGGTCCATTTTTTCAACGCGATGTCAGTCGGCAGCGTCTGCGTGCCCGGATAGTCGATATGCTCGGTGGAAATCCCGATCGGTTCAACGGGCAGGAAAGTGGCCGGAGCGCGCTCGGGCAGGAGCTCGCGCACGCGCGCGAGATAGGCGTCCGCGATCAGCACGTCGGTCTCGAGCGGCAGATGCGGGCCGTGCTGCTCGGTCGCGGCCAGCGGCAGCACCGCGATCCAGCGCGAAACCTCCGCGAGGCTGGCATCGGCCCAGCGAATCTCGGTCCAATCGCGGGAAGGCGTCATCAAGGTTTCTTTGCCCGAATTTGTCGCGTAATTTAGGTTATCAGGGGACGCGGGCCAGGCCGGCTCGCGTCCCCGAATGTCTTGCGGTTTTATCGCGTTGCTTGGACATCGGCTAGAAGCGATCGACGGAGTCCCATCATGAGCCCCTCTCATCTGCGGCGAGCCTTAACGGCGGGCCTGATGGCCGCTTTCGTCTCGGTCGTCCCGGCCCGCGCCGAAACCCTGGACAAGGTCATGTTCGGCACCAATTGGGTCGCCGAGGCCGAGCATGGCGGCTTTTTCCAGGCCGTCGCCGATGGCACTTACAAGAAATACGGGCTGGACGTCACCATCGTGCCCGGCGGGCCCAACGAGAACAACCGGATGCTGCTGATCGCCGGCAAGATCGATTTCTTCATGGCCGCGAACACGCTGATGTCGTTCGACGCAGTCGCCAACAACGTCCCGGTCGTCACGATCGCCGCGGTCTTCCAGAAGGATCCGCAGGTGATGCTGACGCAGCCTGATGCCAAGGTCGCCAAGATCGAGGACCTCAAGCCGCTGACGCTGTTCGTCTCCAAGGAGGGCATGACCAGCTATTTCCAGTGGCTGAAGTCCGAATACGGCTTCAGCGAGAAGAACGTTCGCCCCTACAATTTCAATCCGCAGCCCTTCATCGCCAATCCCAAGAGCGCGATGCAGGGTTACGTCACCTCGGAGCCCTTCGCGGTCGAGAAGGCCGCGGGCTTCAAGCCCAACGTGTTGCTGCTCGCCGATTACGGCTTCAACACCTATTCGACCCTGATCGAGAGCCGCCGCGACGTCGTCGAGAAGAAGCCCGACCTGGTGCAGCGCTTCGTCGATGCCTCCATGGTCGGCTGGTACAATTACATCTACCGCGACAATTCAGCGGGCAACGCCATGATCAAGAAGCTCAATCCGGAGATGACGGATGAGCTGCTCGCCTATTCCGTCGCCAAGATGAAGGAATACGGCATCGTCGATTCCGGCGATTCGCTGAAGAACGGCATCGGCGCGATGAGCGACGAGCGCTACACCTCCTTCTTCAACAAGATGGTGAAGGCGGGCGTGGTGAAGGCGGACCTCGATTTCCGCAAATCCTATACGCTGCGCTTCGTCAACAAGGGCGTCGGCGCCGAGCTGCGCCCGAGCAAGCCGTAGCGCAGGGCCGATGTCATCAGTCCAAACGTCGGCGGGGGTCGAGACCGGCCTGACGGCTCTGGCTGTCAGCCTGCGCGGCGTGACGAAGGCCTATGACAACGGCCTGATGGCGCTCGGCCCGCTCGATCTTGCGGTGCGCAAGGGCGAGTTCATCTCGCTGCTGGGGCCGTCAGGTTGCGGCAAGTCGACGGCGCTGCGGCTGATCGCCGAACTCAGCGCGCCGTCGTCAGGAATCGTCCGGCTGGCGCGTCGTGAGGGCACACCGCAGCCAGGTCATGTTCACCCAGGTCATGGCATCGGCTTCGTGTTTCAGGAACCGACCCTGATGCCCTGGACCAGCGTGCGCGAGAATGTGCGGTTGCCGCTGAAGCTCTCAGGCGTTCCGAAGGCGGAATCGCGCGCGCGCGCCGATGAGGCGCTCGCAAGCGTCGGGCTTGCCGATTTTGCCGACGCCTTTCCGCGCGAGCTCTCCGGCGGCATGAAGATGCGGGTGTCGCTGGCGCGCGCGCTCGTCACAGACCCTGATATCCTCCTGATGGATGAGCCGTTCGCGGCGCTCGACGAAATCACGCGCTTCCGCCTCAACGACGATTTGCTCGCGCTGTGGCGCAGGCTCGGCAAGACCGTCATCTTCGTCACGCATTCGGTGTTCGAATCCGTCTATCTGTCGCAGCGCGTGGTGGTCATGACCGCGCGGCCGGGCCGCATCCAGGCCGACTTCCGCATCGAGACGGTCGAGCCGCGTGGCGAGGAGTTTCGCACTTCAGTCGCCTATTCCGATTATTGCCGGAAAGTGTCGGCGGCGCTGGCGCCGTCCTATGCAGGGCAGTCGACGCTATGAACGCGCAAGCTTCCGTCACTGCGAAGCCGTCCGGCGCGCAACGCGCGGTGCGCTTCGCGCTACCGGTCATCGTGTTCGCGGCGGGACTGCTCGCCTGGGAGCTCGTGGTCCGGATCAAGGACATCCCGCCTTACGTGCTGCCGGCGCCCTCGGTCATATTCGCGACACTGATCAAGGATTGGGCGGTGCTGTCGCAATCGCTTGCCTCGACGCTGCTGACCACGCTTGAAGGTTTTGTCGCGGCCAGCGTCGGCGGCATCGCGCTGGCGCTGCTGTTCAACCAGTCCAAATGGGTGGAAGCATCGCTATTCCCCTATGCCGTGGTGCTTCAGGTCACGCCGGTCATCGCGATCGCGCCGCTGCTGCTGATCTATCTGGAGCAGCAGACCGCGGTCGTGGTCTGCGCCTTCATCGTCGCCTTCTTCCCGGTGCTGTCCAATACCACGCTCGGGCTCAATTCGGTCGATCGCAACCTCGCGGGCCTGTTCCAGCTCTATGGCGCCTCGCCACAGCAGACCCTGCGCTATCTCAAGCTGCCGGCGGCGCTGCCTTATATTCTCGGCGGCCTGCGCATTGCCGGCGGCCTGTCGCTGATCGGCGCGGTCGTGGCCGAGATCGCGGCGGGAACGGCCGGCGCCGGCTCCGGGCTCGCCTACAGGATCGCGGAATCCGGCTACCGCTTGAACATACCCCGCATGTTCGCAGCGCTGCTGCTGTTGTCGCTGGCCGGGATTGTCATCTATGGGGTGCTGGCGCTAGTTTCCCACCTCGTTTTACGGCGCTGGCACGAGAGCGCGCTTGGAAAGGACAACTGATGACCACCGGTTCGATTTCGTCCGAGAAGATCGACCTTCTGATTTATGGGCCGGTCCGGCCGATCCTCGAGAACGGGTTTTCCGATCATTTCGTCGTGCACAAGGCGGAGACGCGGGGCGATCTCGAGCGGCTGACGCCGGCGATCCGCGAAAAGATCCGCGGCGTGGCGGTGACCTATCACACCGTGCGCGCCGACCGGGATTCGCTGTCGCAATTGCCCAAGATCGAGATGGTGGCGAGCTTCGGCGTCGGCTACGACCACGTCGACGCCAAATACGCCGCCGAGCACAACATCATCGTCACCAACACGCCCGACGTGCTGACCGAGGAGGTCGCCGACGTCGCGATGGGGCTTCTGATCTCCACGGTGCGCGAGTTCATCAAGGCCGATCGTTATGTGCGCTCCGGTCTCTGGCAGACCCAGAACTATCCGCTCAGCGTCGGCTCGCTGCGCGACCGCAAGGTCGGCATCGTCGGCATGGGCCGGATCGGACAGGCGATCGCGCGCCGGCTCGATGCCTCGCTGGTGCCGGTGGTCTATCACACCCGCAACCCGTCCAAGGACGTCTCCTACAAGCACTACCCCGACCTGATCGAGATGGCGAAGGCGGTGGACACGCTGATGGTGATCGTGCCCGGTGGCGCTGCTACCGAAAAGATGATCAATGCCGAGGTGCTGAAGGCGCTCGGCCCGCGCGGGGTGCTGGTCAACGTTGCGCGCGGCTCGGTGATCGACGAACCGGCGCTGGTCCAGGCGCTCAAGTCCGGCACCATCCTCGCCGCCGGCCTCGACGTGTTCGCGGCCGAGCCGAACGTGCCGGACGAGCTCAAGGCCATGCAGAACGTGGTGCTGCTGCCGCATATCGGCTCGGCCTCGGTGGTGACGCGCAACGCGATGGATCAGCTCGTGGTCGACAATCTCAAGTCCTGGTTCTCAGGCAAGGCGCCGTTGACGCCGGTGGCGGAAACGCCGTTTAGGGGGCGCTGATGAGAGGTCTTCGGGTCCTGGCATCTGCGGCATGCGTTGCCGCGATCGGCATCGCGCAGGCGCAGGATACGACGACCCTGAAGAAGGAGATGCCCGGGCAGTGGGAGCTCTCGACCACCGAGCGCAGCAAGACCTGCGTCGTCACGCTCAAGGCCGACGCCGCGGCGCAAGGCTTCAAGCTCGAGCTGGAGCCGGCCTGCAAGGCCGCGCTGCCTTTCACCAAGGACATCGTCGCCTGGAGCGTCAGGGGTCTCGACATCGTCCGCCTGCAGGATTCGAGCGGTGAGGCCGTGATCGACTTCACCGAGGTCGAGGCCGGCATCTTCGAGGGCCTGCGGCAAGGCGAGGGCGTCTATATTCTGCAAGACCTCGCCGCCGCCCGCTCGATGGCGAAGTCGATGGACCAGATGATCGGCGACTGGTCGATCGTGCGCGGCAACGGCCAGCCTGTCTGCGGGCTGACGCTGACCAACACGGAAGCCGGCCCGGACAATTTCCAGGTCTTCCTCAAGCCGAAATGCGATGCAGCCATCGCGCAGTTCAACCCGACGCAATGGCGGCTCGAGCGCGGCCAGATCATCCTGCTGTCGAAGGCCGGCGAGGCCTGGCAGTTCGAGGCCGACGACAACGCGCAATGGCGGCGCGTCCCCGATACCGCCGATCCCCTGATCATGCTGCGGCAGTAGCGCCGCGACACGCACCTCATCCCGAGGGCCCTCCATGGGCGGGCGCCTCGAAGGATGGCCGCAGGCTAGGTCGTCGGCTTGGGCGGCGGCGCTGTGCCTTGGGCCCACTTCTCCATCTTGCCGAGCACGCCCCAGGCTGTGAGCGCCAGCGAGATCGGCATCGCGAACTGGCCGAGGCCCGGCACCGCCGACACGAGCGTCCCGAGCAACCCGGCAAGGCCTCCCGCATTGGGGCTCGCCGTCACCGACGACAGCAGCGCCGTGATCAGCGAGCCGCCGATGCCGAGCGCAGTCTTCTTGCCGTCGAGCATCTTGCCGATGGTATCGCCGAGCGCGCCATTGACCTGGCCGAGGACGGGCTTGCCGTCCCGGTTGAGCAAGGTGCCGAGCAGGTCGACGACCTGCTTCAACTGGTCGACGGGAGCGGGGCTGGTCGGGGTGAGGGTGACTGGTCCTGGCATGGGGGCTGTCTTGTTGACGAGGGAAAAGAGCCGTTCGAACAGGCTGATCGGATCATTGGTGGCGGGCAGCGTGTTGCCCGATGTCGTCGTTGCCGGGATCACGGCGCCGACCGGCGGCCGCAGCAATTGCGCGAGGTCCTCCAGCCGCTTCATGATCCGGGACATATCGCCGGCAGACCCGGTGGGGCTCGACTGCGCCGCGCGGGTGAGGGCGGCGACCGTGGCGCCGTCGAGAAGTCCAGTATCTCTCAGGCCGTTCTGCTGCTGAAACTGCGAGACCGCGGTTCTGGTCTTCGGTCCGCTGATGCCGTCCTGGGCGAGCGGCGGATTGGCGCCGAGCTTGTTGAGCGCCTGCTGCATGAGGACGATCGTCGACGCCGCGTCATCCTCCGGTTCGGCGCGGCTCGCGAATTGCGGGCTGCCGTCGAGGGTGATCGAGGAATCCAGCGACATCATTGCATGCAGGATCACCGCGGTGCCGAGCTGGGAATCGACGTGGTTCGAATCGAACACGTGATCGCGGACGAATTTGCCGGCCCTCGCCTCGGGCGGGCCATACAGCGTCGAACCGCCATAGAGATAGGGCGAATTGCAGCCCTTGGCGTGATAGCCGAAGCCGTTGAACGCTTCGAGTCGGAACAGAATCCGCGCGATCCCCCAGTCGTGAGCGCCGACAAAATTCTCGATTCTGAAGGCGTCCACGGCGCCGTCCACGAACGTGGCAAACGGACCGCGTCCTTTCGGAACGAGCGTCGTCGCGCGATGGAGCGTTTCCCCGTTGCCGAGATAGGTGTCGAAATCGAAATTGGATTCGCGGTAGTGGCAGAGGGCAGCGAAATACCAGGGCACGCCGGTCAACCGCTCGATCTGCTGATAGGTCGCCTTGCCGTTGATGGCTTTGCGCGCGATCGCGTTCGCGTCGGAGAGGCGCGAAGGCCGGATCTCGAGATTGGCCCAATTACGCTCGTATTCGCTTTTCAGACTCTCGAATGAAATCATTTTCCGCTCCCGCAATGAATGAGTTTTCGCAACTGCGCGTCAGTCGAAATGAACCAGGTGCCGTGATCAGGGCGTGAGGCCAGCGTGATCTCCTGCAAGTCTGGCAGGCCGCCGGGGCGCCGCGTGTGAAGTGGGTTACAACCTCGCCGGGAAAATGAGCGGCAGGACCGGGATCAGGGCGGCGGTCCGCGACGGAACCGGCAGGGCCGCTGCCCCGTTAGCGACGCGAGGCAGTCTGGCCAGGGAGTCCAACATGACCACGCGCGTCCTCGCGATCGGCATCGAACCCGGCAACGCGGACTACAGCGCATTCCCGCAGCTCACGCCGGAGCTCGTGCGCAACTATATCGATGCGCAGCTGCTGCGCCTGCGCGATCTCGGTTACGAGGTCACGAGTTGCCTGATCGATCTCGATGCCGCGGCGGAAGCCGCCGTCACGGCAGCGTTGCGCGAGGAGAATTTCGACTGCATCGTGATCGGCGCGGGGCTGCGCGAGCCTCGGGAGCGCCTGCTGCTGTTCGAGAAGGTGCTCAACCTCGTCCACCGCCTGGCGCCCGACGCCGCGATCTGCTTCAACACCACGCCAGCCGACACCGCCGAGGCCGTGCAGCGCTGGGTCGATGCATGAGATGAAGCGGCCGGCCCGTGCTGCGCATGCGCCATGGTCTGAGCCGCCTTCGATCCGAGCCTCCGACGCCATAGCGTGACGCGCCGGGTCCCGAAATGGTGATTTTTCTGGCCCGAATCCGGCTGTGGCGCTATGACTCGTCTGACCACAGGGGAGGGCGAGCATGCTTCGAGGTCTTCGCATTGGAAGTTTCGCTATCGCGGCATGTCTGACAGTTGTGATGGCGATGCCGGCTCATGAGGCGGCAGCGCAGGACGCTATTGGCGGTGCCATCCTCGGCGGCGTCGGTGGAGCGATCGTGGGGGGCGCCATCGGCGGTGGCCGTGGCGCCGCCATCGGCGCCGTCGTCGGTGCCGGCACGGGCGCTGCGATCGCCTCAGAGGGCGAACGCCGCCGCTCCGGCTATTACGCCTATCAGCGCGGCTGCTACGCGCAGCGCCGGGACGGCTCCTATGTCCCGATCGATCCGCGATATTGCTACTAGATCAGCCGCATCCCGCGCAAACTCGCATGCCCGCTCTTGCCGACGATGATGTGGTCGTGCACGGCGATGCCGAGCGGCTTTGCGATGTCGATGATCGCCTTGGTCATCTGGATGTCGGCCTGCGACGGCGAGGGATCGCCTGAGGGGTGGTTGTGCACCAGGATCAGCGCGGTCGCGGACAATTCCAGCGCGCGCTTGATCACCTCGCGCGGATAGACCGGGGTGTGATCGACGGTGCCGGTCTGCTGCACCTCGTCGGCGATCAGCTGGTTGCGCTTGTCGAGGAACAGCAGGCGAAACTGCTCCTTGTCGGCGAATGCCATGCTGGTGCGGCAATAGTCGATCACCTCGTTCCAGGACGACAGCGCGTTGCGGCTGTTGACCCCGCCCTTGGCGACGCGATGCGCCGCCGCCGCGAGCAGCTTGAGCTGGTGGATCGCGGACTCGCCGACACCGTCCACCTCGCGCAGGCGCGCCACCGGCGCGTGCACGACCTCGGCGAACGAGCCAAAAATTTTGATCAGCGACTTCGCCAGCGGCTTGGTGTCACGCCGCGGCAGCGCCGGAAACAGCGCCATCTCCAGCAGCTCGTAGTCGCTGAGCGCGTCCGCACCCGCGCTGTAGAAGCGCTCGCGCAGCCGTTCGCGATGGCCGAGATAGTGCGGCGCTTCTTCGGGCTTGCTCTTGCCGTGGTCGGGCTTGGCGGGCATCGGCCGCCAGCATTGCCGCGGGCAATCGTTTTTGCAACCGTCAATTGCGGCGGCAAATCCGCTTCACGCCAGCCGGCGAATGCGAACGTCAGCCGCCGGGATCACCCGATCTGCTTCTCGCCGTGCCGCTCCGACAGCGTGAAGATCTCGACACCTGTCGCGGTGACGCCGACGGAGTGCTCGAACTGCGCCGATAGCGAGCGGTCGCGGGTCACGGCGGTCCAGCCGTCGGAGAGGATCTTCACATGCGGCTTGCCGAGATTGATCATCGGCTCGATTGTGAAGAACATGCCGGGCTTGAGCTGCACGCCCTCGCCGGGCCGGCCGATATGGATGATGTTCGGCTCGTCGTGGAACATGCGCCCGAGGCCATGGCCGCAGAAATCGCGCACCACGCTCATGGCTTGCGGCTCGACGAAACTCTGGATGGCGTGGCCGATGTCGCCGGTGGTGGCGCCTGGCTTCACCGCGGCGATGCCGCGCATCATGGCCTCATAGGTCACCTCGATCAGCCGCTCCGCCTTGCGTGCGATCGGGCCGACTGCATACATCCGGCTGGAATCACCGTACCAGCCGTCGACGATGAAGGTGACGTCGATGTTGACGATGTCGCCCTCTTTCAGCGGACGGTCGCCGGGCATGCCGTGGCAGACCACGTGGTTGAGCGAGGTGCAGGTTGAATAGCGGTAGCCGCGATACATCAGCGTCGCCGGATAGGCATTGTTGCTGAACGCGAAGTCGCGGACGAACTGGTCGATGCGGTCGGTCGGAACGCCGGGCCCGACGATGTCGGTGAGCTCGTCGAGGCACTTCGCCACCAGCGCTCCCGCCTTGCGCATGCCGGCAAAGGCGCTTGGTCCATGCAGCTTGATCTGCCCGGTCTTGCGGAGCGAGGTATCGGTAGCTTCGACGTAGCTCATGCGGGCGCAATCTTCTGGGGTGGGCTCGATATCGGCGGAAAGGCTTGATTTCGCGCCCAATTTAATGATTGCGCGCCTTCATGCAAGTCAGGCCTGCCCTGCCTTGCGCCTGAAAGCGGGCCTAATTCGGGACTTCCATGATGGTTTCCACCGGCAGGGCGCCGCCGCGGACGCGGATTTCGCGGACCGGGTAGGGAACCCGGATGCCTTCGCGCTTGAAGGCGTCCCACAGCGCCAGCATCACGTCGCTCTTGACGTTGTCCATGCCGTCGGGGTCGGCAATCCAGAAGGTCAGCGAGAACTTCATCCCGGCTTCGGCGAATTCGGTCAGGATGGAATTCGGCGGCTTGCCCTTCTGCGCGCGCGGGTGAGCGGCCGCGGTCTCGGCGGCGAGCTTGCAGACCAGCCGCGGGTCGGCGTCGTAATTGGTGCCGAAGGCGATCTTCACCAGCGTGTTCTTGTCGGTGTAAGTCCAGTTGACGACCTTCTGCGTCACCAGATCCTCGTTCGGCACCAGGAATTCGCGGCCATCGCCGGCGGCGACGGAAATATAGCGCGTCTTCATCGCGCTGATCCGCCCGGTGTTGTCGCCGATGGTGACGAGATCGCCGGGCTTCACCGATTTGTCGGCGAGCAGGATGATCCCCGAGATGAAATTGGCGACGATCTTCTGCAGGCCGATACCGATGCCAACGCCGACCGCGCCGGAGAACACCGCGAGCGCCGAGAGATCGATGCCGACCGTGCCGAGCGCGATCACGATCGCGACCGCAAGCAGGCCGATGCGGATGATCTTGACCAGCAGCACCTGCACCGATGGCGTCAGATCTGTGGTCGAGTTGATCCGGCTCTCGGCGAAATTGCTGGCGATGTTGGTGAGCCAGAGCGCGATGAGCAGCAGCGCACCCGCCTTGATCACGAGCAACGGCGTCAGCCGCAGGCCGCCGAGCACGATGGCGAAAGAGTCGAGCAGGTCGACCGTCGCATCGAGCTGGCCGAGGATCGAGAGCGCCGCGACGAACCAGGCCGTGATCGACACCAGCTTGACGATGAAGGCGTTGCGCAGCACCGAGGTCAAGAGCCGGATCGCGAGCCAGGCCAGCCCCAGCTTGGCGGCGACCATCAGGAGATAGCTGCGGCTCGGCCAGGTCGCGTGGTACATGACCACGCGGGAGACGATCACGAGCAGGGTGAAAACCGCCGTCGAGGCGCTGGAGACCATCACCCGGACGAAGTGCCGGAGCGGCAGCGGCCAGCGCATTGCCAGCGAGGTCATGTCGACGCGGCTGCGAACGGCGGCTTCCGCGGCATAGGCGATGCCGGCCGCGGCCAGAATGAGCCCGAATTGCAGGTAGAACCAGGGCGAGGAGATTTCCGCCCCGACGCTGCGCGCGGTGGTCTGCACGAACTCCATGAAGTCTTTGAGGTCCATGTCTATCGGTCTCGTCGGGGAGCGGGCGGGAGGCGTTGATTCGAGCGCGCCGGACAATCCCACAAAGGGCGCGGCCGGACCACCGATACACCGCCAAGTGAAGTGCGTTAAGGCCGCAAAATGCGGGCAGATTGCCGCGAGCGGGAGAAAATGGGTTGGCGTGGGAGTCCGCCGACGATAAGGATGCAATTCCAGCGATTTCGTACCCGGAAGGTGGATGGCTTCCCTCGACAGTGTCAGCCTCGCCATATTGCTCGGTGCCGTCCTGGTGTTGGCCGGGATCCTGTCAAGCCTGCTTGCGCTGCGCTTCGGCGCGCCCCTTCTGCTCGTCTTCCTCGCGATCGGCATGCTCGCGGGCGATTCCGGTCCCGGACAGCTGCAGTTCGACGACGTCCGAACCACCTATCTGGTCGGCTCGGTCGCGCTCGCCCTGATTCTGTTCGACGGCGGCTTGCGGACCCGCTTTGCCAGCATCCGCACCGTGCTCGCGCCTTCCATGGTGCTCGCGACCGTCGGCGTGCTGCTGACCTCGCTGATCACGGCGCCGTTCGCGAAATATGCGCTCGACCTCAACTGGACGGAGTCGTTGCTGGTCGGCGCCGTGGTGGCCTCGACTGACGCGGCCGCAGTGTTCCTGCTGGTGCATACCCAGGGCCTGCGCCTGCGCCCGCGCGTCGGCGCGACGCTGGAGGTGGAATCCGGCACCAACGATCCCTTCGCGATCTTCCTGACCCTGATGCTGGTCGAGTACATCTCGCTGGGAACAGGCACGGCCGCGCATGTGCTGATGGAGTTCGCCCAGGAGGCCGTGCTGGGCGCCGTCGTCGGGGTGATCGGCGGGCGTCTGGTCGTCATCGCGCTCAATAAGGTCGCGCTGCCGCAGGGCCTCCATGCGCCGTTTGTCACCACCGCCGCGCTCGTCATCTTCGGCGGCTCGCAGATCATGCATGCCTCAGGCTTCCTCGCGGTCTATCTCGCCGGGATCATCATCGGCAACCGCCCGACCCGCGCGCATAATTCGGTGGTGGCCTTCCTGGACGCCGCGACCTGGCTGGCGCAGATCGTGATGTTCGTCCTGCTCGGCCTGCTGGTCTCGCCGAGCCGGCTCGGCGGCAGCGTGCTGCCGGCGGTCGGGATCGCATTCGTCCTGATGCTGCTGGCGCGGCCGATCGCCGTGTTCGTCTGCCTGGCGCCGTTCCGCTTCAACTGGCGCGAAAAGATCTTCATCGCCTGGACCGGCCTGCGCGGCGCGGTCGCGATCTTCCTGGCCTCGATCCCGATGCTGGTCGGGCTGTCGAAAGCCTATCTCTATTTCGACGTCGCCTTCGTCGTCGTCATCATCTCGCTCCTCCTGCAAGGCTGGACCCTGGGGCCGGCCGCGCGCAAGCTGCACGTGGCGCTGCCGCGCGCCGAACGCGGCCCGCGCCGTGTCGAATTGGACTTGCCCGGCCAGCTCGAGCAGCAGCTCGTCGGCTATCCGGTGCGGTCCAAGAGCCTGTATTTTCGCCGCGGCCTGATCCCGTCCTGGTCGAAGCCGACGCTGGTGATCCGCAAGGAGAACATTTTGACGCCGGCGGAAGCCGAGCCGATCGCGCCCGGCGATTACATCTATCTGCTGGCGCCGCCGGAAAAGGCCGAATCGCTTGACCGCTTCTTCGTCGACATGCAGCCGAGCTCAGCGCCGGACCCGCATCTGCTGGGCGACTTCATGGTCTCCGGCGAGCACACGCTCGCCGAACTCGCGGAGATCTACGGCGTGGAGGTCGGCGAGGACGAGCGCGGGCACACGCTCGCTGATTATTTCGACGTCCATCTCGACCGCGCGCCGAAAGAGGGCGCGGAGCTCGTGCTGGATCCGATCGTGCTCGTGGCGCGCTCCATCTCCGGTGGCCGAGTCAACGTCGTCGGCCTGCGCCTGCCGGAAGACGAGGAAACGCCCGCGCCGCTGACGCGCAGGCAGGTCCTGCGGCGCAAGCTGGCGGATCTGTGGAGCTCGGTGGCTGGGGTTTAACGCCACATCCGCGTTGGCGGTCATTGATGAAGCGCACGTCTGCTTCTTCGTCATCCTGGCCTAGTGCGCAATTGCGCACGGGGGCCAGGATCCATACCCACCGTCAGCTGTTTTGCGAAGGCTGGTGGTGACGATCTGGCCCACCCACTCTCCTCCCTGGGGTAATGGGTCCTGGCTTTCGCCGGACGACGGCGGAGAGCGATGGCGACAACGCTGGAACCGCCCCCAAATCGCCGCAACCGCCGAAGATTTGCGCGCCTTCGTGACCGCTGCTCCCGGAACGCTCCGCGATGCCGCTCGTTCTTAGCGGCGTAAACGCATCCGACAGGAGTAATCCATGCGAAAGCTCATCTTGCCGGCCATCGTCGCGATCGGGCTCGGATCGGCCGCGCCCGCGATGGCCTATGACACCGGCGATCAGATCTCGATGCAGGTCGCGCTCGACGTCGCCACCGACATCGGCGTCATGACCGTCTCGCACACCGAGTTCCTCGGCGACGAATGGCAGATCGAAGGCCGTGATCGCGCCGGCCGCTGGATGGAGGTCGATGTGGACGCGCGATCGGGTGAGGTGCGCAACGTCGATCGCGGCTGGTAGTGGCGGGTCTCGGTAGCGGTGTCGGCGAGGATCACTCGGCCGGCACCGCCACCATCCAATGCCGTGCGATCGCCGCTCGCGGTACGATCCATTACCCCGGGGAGTAGTTTTGCGAACACCGGCAGTTACGTTTTCTTCGCTGGTACGCACACCACCTGCCGCTGATAGATCACGCGGTATGGGTCCTGGCTTTCGCCAGGACGACGGCGGAGGGTGGGCCGGCGGCTTGCCTCATCCGTTGCCTGCTCAACGGACCCCTCACGTCAGCACCTTCACCCCGCCGAACGACGTCACGCGGCCCTGCTTCAGCATCACGATCTGCGTCGCGAGCTGGCGCAGCTCGGCGACGTCGTGGCTGACATAGACCATGGGGACGTTGGCCTCATCGCGCAGCCGCACCAGATAGGGCAGGATCTCCAGCTTGCGGCCCTCGTCGAGCGCGCCGAGCGGCTCGTCGAGCAGCAGCAGGCGCGGCCGCGACAGCAGCGCGCGACCGAGCGCGACGCGCTGGCGCTCGCCGCCGGAGAGCTTTCCGGGGCGGCGACCCTGCAGCGCGCCGATGTCGAGCAGCTCGATGACGCGCTTGTGCTGCGCCGGATCGGGCGCGAGGCGGTTCATCCGCCTGCCATAGTCGAGATTTTGCGCGACGTTGAGATGCGGAAACAGCCGCGCATCCTGGAACACATAGCCGATGCGGCGGCGCCAGGTCGGCACATGAATGCCGGCCGCGCTGTCGTCGACCGTCTCGCCGTCGATCACGATGGTGCCGCGGTCGGGCCGCAGCAGCCCCGCGATCATGTTGACCAGCGAGGTCTTGCCGGCGCCCGACGCTCCGAACAGTCCGATGACGCGGCCTTCGCTCGCGAAGGACGCGGACAGCGAGAACTCGCCGAGCTGCTTTTCGATGTCGACGCGCAGCATGGTCAATTCCCGTGCAGGCGCGCGGTGGCGCGGCGGGCGAACCATTCGGCCGCGATCAGCGCGCCGAGCGCCAGCACGATCGAGACGATCACGAGCCGTCCCGCGGCGGCGTCGCCGTCCGGGGTCTGGATCAGCGAATAGATCGCGGACGAAATCGTCTGGGTCTCTCCGGGAATGTTGGAGACGAAGGTGATGGTCGCGCCGAACTCGCCGATCGCCTTGGCAAAGCCAAGCACCATGCCGGCGAGCACGCCGGGCAGCGCCAAGGGCAGCGTCACCGTGAAGAACACTTTGAAAGGAGTGGCGCCGAGGGTCTCGGCGGCCTGCTCGAGCCGGCGGTCGATCGCCTCGATCGACAACCGCATCGGGCGCACCAGCAGCGGAAACGCCATCAGGCCGCAGGCAAGCGCGGCACCGGTCCAGCGGAAGGCGAATACGATGCCGAGATGGTCCGCCAGGAAAGCGCCGACGAGTCCGCGGCGGCCGAAAGTGAGCAGCAGCAGATAACCCGTGACGACCGGCGGCAGCACCAGCGGCAGATGCACCAGCGCATCGAGCACCGACTTGCCCCAGAAATCACGCCGCGCGAGCAGCCATGCCAGCGCAATGCCGAACGGCGTTGCCACCAGCGTCGCGATCACGGCAACCCTGAGCGAGAGCAGGATCGCCGTCCATTCGGCGGGAGAGATGTCGAGCATCAAAATCGCGGAAGCTAGGTGGCAGAGGTTAAGTTGTCGGGCTGATCAGGAACTTGAAACCGTATTTTTCAAGAATGGTCTTGGCGGCGGTCGAGCGCAGGAAGGCGAGATAGTCGCTGGTCTCGCCCTTTGCCGTCGTCGTCGCAGCGACGGGATAGATGATCGCGGGATGCGAATCCGCCGGGAAGGTGCCGACGATCTTCACGCCGGGCTCGACCTTGGCATCGGTGGAATAGACGATGCCCAGGTTGGCCTCGCCGCGCGCGACCAGCGTCAGCGCGGCACGCACGCTCTCGGCCATCGCGAATTTCGGCTCCGCCGCCTGCCAGGCGCCCAGGCTCGTCAGCGCCGCCTTGGCATATTTCCCAACCGGCACGGACTTGACGTCGCCGGTCGCGATCCTGCCGTCGCCGGCGAGTTTTGCGAGGTCGAACCCCTGCCCGATGGGGACGTTGTCGAGGCTGGAATCCTTCGGCGCAATCAGCACGATGCTGTTGCCGAGCAGATTGACCCGGGTCGGCTCGTTGATAGTCTTCTTGGAGATCGCGTAATCCATCCAGTCGGTGTCGGCGGAGACGAATACATCGGCCGGCGCGCCCTGCTCGATCTGCCTGGCGAGCACGGAGCTTGCGGCATAGCTGACGCTGAACTTGACGCCGGTCCTGGCGGTGTAGGCCGCGTCGACCTCATCGAGCGCGTTCTTCATCGAGGCTGCCGCGAACACGGTGATGGTCTTGTCCTCGGCGGCGACAGGCGAAAGGCTCGCGACCAGAACGAACAAGGCCGAAAAAATCACGGAAAGGCGGAACATCGGAAGCGCTCCATGCGCGCGCTCAGGGCACGCAAGGCGGCGCGCGCAAGACGGCGTTGGTTGAATGAGGCTGCGACCGGCGGAAGCGCTGTTCCGGCAAGCCCGACGGACTTACGGTCCGGCAAGCGATCGCTGGGTCATCATAACAGGGTGGCGGAACAGGTCAAAGGCGACGGTTCGCATAGCGCCAACCAGGAATTCGTCATCCTGGCGGAGAGTTTTACGGCTTCGCATTGCCCGCGTGCAGCACGGCCTTGCACGCCGCCGGCATCTGCGCCAGCGTCATCGGCGGTTTCGGCTTCGGCGGCTCCGGCGGGGGTTTGGGGTGCAGCACGCCGTCGCTGAACCAATAGGCGAGATCGGAGGGCTTGCAGCCTTCGTCCTCGGATTGCGACGGCTGGCCCTCGCAGTCGCTCGCGCCCGCCGGGCAGTGCATGCGGATGTGGAAGTGATAGTCGTGGCCCCACCACGGCCGGATCTTCGACAGCCAGGAACGGTCGCCCTTGGCCTCGCGGCACAGCGCCTTCTTGATCGCGGCATTGACGAAGATGCGCTGCACCGCCGGCTCCTGTGCCGCGTCGCGCAGCACCAGCACATGGCCCGGCGTGAACACCTTCGGATCGATGTCGAGCCGGTCCGGGCGCACCATCATCACCGCCGACATGTCCTCGCGCTCCTCGCGCGAGAGCCGATGGTCGGGCATCGGCGTCAGCCAGATGTCGGCATCGAGGCCGATCTGGTGGCTGGCATGGCCGGACAGCGCCGGCCCGCCGCGCGGCTGGGCGATGTCGCCGACCAGGATGCCCGGCCATCCCGCGTCCTTGTGCGCTCTTGCCGCAAGCCGCTTGATCAGCGCGATCATCGCGGGGTGACCATAGCTGCGGTTGCGCGACAGCCGCATCACCTGCCAATTGTCGCCGTTGAGCGGCATCTGCTCGGCGCCGCCGATGCAGCCCTTCACATAGGAGCCGATGACGTGCGCCGGTCCCTTCGACGGCAGCAGCTTGCGCGCGAACAGCTCCTTGGCGCCGATACTGGGATCGTTCGGATTGGCGAGCGGCGGCAGCGGTTTTGGGTTGACGCTGCCCTTGTCCTGGGCCAGCGCGTCGCCGGCGGCCAGGAGCGTCATGACGAGCAGGAGAGGGGCGAGGTGGCGGGGACTCATGTTGACATTCTTATAGCCCAACACCGCGCCAGGGTTAAGAAACAGTCCTTCCGCTGAAATTTCGTTCAAACGTCGCAGTTCCGCGGCGTCGGCCGGCCGTTTTTAACGACGCGATAACCCTCTCATGCACTGACCAAAATTCGTGCGCGGCACGCGTGCTCACTCCCTTCTGCATGCAATCGCGCGCGATCCCGGAAATGATTCAAGGCGGCGCGCAATTTTGCGCCATCTCGTTCTCCGATGACGACAATGCGATGCGCTTGGAGCGCCCATCGGCACGGCCGCGCCTTGCAAACGGGCAATGAGGGCTGTTTTGTCGAGACTGCCAGACCGTGCGTCCCATCGCCATGCCACCCAAGATTACCTTTTTTTCAGACACTTGCCCCAAGAGTTGCGGGGCTGGGTGCGACTGGGACGAGTGAAGTTGAGTTTGGGGTTTCGAAAGCCGAAAAAGCGAATGGGCAGCGTGCTCGGCGGCCTGCACCCGCGCAAGCCGCGCTTTGCGCGCCCCCCTCATCTTCCGTCCGAACGCGACGAAGTTCTGCGCAGCCGTGCCGAGGCTGAGGCCGCGATCGCGGAAGCGCGCAAATCCCATGAGCGCCTGCGCCAGGCCATCGAGATCCTGCCGCAAGGCATCGTGTTTCTCGACGCCGAGGGCCGCTACGTCCTCTGGAACAAGCAATACGCGGAAATCTACAGCAAGACCGCCGATCTGTTCGAGGAAGGCGCGCGCCTCAAGGACACGCTGCGCATCGGCGTCGCCCGGGGCGACTATCCCGAGGCTGCCGGCCACGAGGAAGAATGGATCGCCGAACGGCTGCAAAAGCTCTATCAGCCCGGCACGCGCCACGAGCAGAAGCTGGCGGACGGCCGCGTCATCCTGATCGACGAGCGGCTGACCGAGGACGGCGGCGTCGTCGGCCTGCGCGTCGACATCACCGAGTTGAAGCAGCGCGAGGCCTCGTTTCGCCTGCTGTTCGACGGCAATCCCGTCCCCATGATCGTCTGCGCGCTGGACGATGAGCGCATCCTCGGCGTCAACGATGCCGCGGTCGCCCATTACGGTTACAGCCGCGCCGAGTTCGAGCGGCTGACGATCCGTTCCCTTCAGGCTTTCGACAGTGAGCCGCCCTGGACCGCCGATGCGGCCGGCGAGGAGCAGGCCGGACGCACCTGGAAGCACGTCAGGGCCGACGGCGCCCTGATCGACCTTGCGATCTATTCGCGCGAACTGATCTATGCCGAGCGGCCCGCGGTGCTGCTCGCGCTGATGGACATCACCGAGCGCAAGCGCGCCGAGGCGCGGCTCGCCTTCATGGCCCAGCATGACGGGCTGACCGGCCTGCCAAACCGCAATCTGCTGCGCCAGCAGGTCGACGAGATGCTGCTGCATACGAGGCGCAGCACCGACAAGGTCGCCCTGCTGATGCTGGGGCTCGACAATTTCAAGGCGGTCAACGACACGCTGGGACACGCGGTCGGCGACAAGCTGCTGCGTGGCGTCGCCAAGCGGCTGCGTTCGACCTTGCGCGAGAACGACGCGCTGGCGCGGCTGAACTCGGACGAGTTCGCCATCGTGCAGAGCGGCCTGACGCGTCCCGAGGATGCGGTGCTGCTGGCCAAGCGCCTGCTCGAAGCCATCGCCGATTCCTATCTGCTCGACGGCCATTCCGTGGTGGTCGGTGCCTCCATCGGCATCGCGATGGCGCCGGGCGACGGCGACGATTCCGAAAAGCTGCTCAAGAGCGCCGACATGGCGCTGTCGCGCGCCAAGATGGATGCGCGCGGATCGTTCGCGTTCTTCGAGGCGGCGCTCGATGCGAAAGCGCAGACCCGCCGCAAGATCGAGGTCGAGCTGCGCGACGCCATTCAGAACGACGTGCTGCGGCCGTACTATCAGCCGCTGATCGACCTCCAGAGCGGCCGCATCACCGGCTTCGAGGCGCTGGTGCGCTGGCCGCATGCCGAGCGCGGCATGGTCTCGCCGGCCGAGTTCATTCCGGTGGCGGAAGAAACCGGGCTGATCAATCCGCTCGGCGGCCTGATGCTGCGCCGGGCCTGTCACGATGCCGCGACCTGGCCGGACGACGTCCGCGTCGCCGTCAACCTGTCGCCGCTCCAGTTCCGCAGCGGCAATCTGCTTTCGGTGGTGATGGATGCGCTGAAGCATTCCGGCCTGCCGCCGCGGCGGCTCGAACTCGAGATCACGGAGACGCTGCTGCTGGAGAAAAGCGCCCAGGTGCTGGCGACGCTGCACGCGCTGCGCGCGCTCGGCGTGCGCATCTCAATGGACGATTTCGGCACCGGCTATTCCAGCCTGAGCTATCTGCGCAGCTTCCCGTTCGACAAGATCAAGATCGACCAGTCCTTCGTGCGCGATCTCGGCGCCAATCGCGAGGCACAGGCGATCATTCGCTCGATCGTCAGCCTCGGCAAAGGCCTCGGCGTCACCATCACCGCCGAAGGCGTCGAGACCGAAGCCGAGCTGAGCTGCCTCCGCACTGAGGGCTGCGACGAAGGCCAGGGCTTTCTGTTCAGCAAGGCCCGGCCGAATGCGCAGATCATCAGCCTGCTCGCCGCGCAGCGCGGCATCGACGGCGTAGGCGAGGACGCCGCGCTGGTGGCCTAGGGTTAAGGTGCTGACCTGTTGTCTTGCGTCTCGAGATGCACAAACCCGGAAATTCAGTGGCCGACAAGTGTTACGGCCTCGGCAGGAGCGGTTTCATGGGACCGCACGAATACAAAACGGGATGCCGCGGGGATCTGTGCGTCGGCGCTGCCATCCTGGCCGATGAGGATAAGTCCCGCGCCGCCATTGGCTACATTCAAGATGACGGGGGCGCCCTGCCAGGTTCTGATTGGCTCCATTCCGATGATGAGAAACTCACCGATCGGCTGGTCGAAATATTGAAGCCTCAGTTGTGGTCCGACTTCTGCAGCCGCCAGGCCGAAACCCAATTGTTTGGCGCGCGCGTAGATGTCTGCCAGCAACGCAGTGTCGGTCCGAAAGCCCAGTTCGGCTGCCGACACCGTGAAAAGCTCTACGCTCGTTGTCGTGGCGCTCACGGTAAACGTCGGCCGCGCGAGAATTTCGCCGGCCGAGTTTCCGATGCCACAACCTGCCGCATCCAAAGCGTTACTGAGGGCGAAGAAGTTTGCAAACGTCCCGATCCTGATCGTCTTCCACGCAGGGACATCGACGGCGGATTTGATTGGGATTTGCGGCCCAGACGGCGCTTGCTTTAGCTTCAGGTGATTCCGCAGGACGTCTCGCGCCGAGCATTGAGCCACGGCCTCGCTCGCAAACAGGAAAGTGCATGCGATGCAGAGGATGGCGACAATGAGAATGCCACCATGGTGCCATCCCGGCGAACGCCCCTGAATGGCATGGCAACTGACTTTCCTGCCAGCTGTTCGGCCCATAACGGACCTCTCTTGCGCAAATCCAACGCGCTAAGAAGAATTCGGAATCATCACTTCCATGTGGTCGGCGCGGTTACAGCGGAAAAGCTGTCGTTCCTGTAGCTATGGAAATTAGTCGGAGAAAATTCACGAAGGTTCAGCGACGAAGACGTCGGAGGGCAACTCAATATAGGTCAGCGTGCGTGCACTTTCGTAACTGCTCGACGTCAGCGGTCCCCTGAAAGGATCATCTTACCGACATCCTCGTAATGCGTGTCGCGCGCCTGGATCTGCTGAGCGATGGCGTGCATGTCGCGAAAGCGGCGCTCGAACGGATTGCTGCGGAATACGGCGGTCGCGCCGGCCATGTGATAGGCGGTGTCGACCACTTTGGCCGACTGGTGGATGGTCCAGGTCGCGGCGAGGCGAACCGAGCCCCGATGTGCCGCGCTGAATTCGCCGGTCGTACAGAGATCGCGCCACATCGCACTTGCCGTCGTATAGAGATAGGCGCGCGCGGCCCGCAGGTCGCCCTCGGTGCGACCGATCAGGCCCTGGACCGCCTGGTTGTCGCGCATGGCGCTTGCCGCCAGCGACTGATGCTTGCCGCGCGCCAGCGCGATCGCGGCATCCAGCGTGGCGCGCGCGACGCCGAGCGACACCGCGGCAAAGCCGAGGCTGAACGTCGAGCCGGTGCCGATCCTGTAAAGTGGACCCTGCTCGCGTAGCGCGGACGGCACGTCACGAAACGCGGTGAAGCGCTCGGGGACGAACAGGTCGGCGACCTCGTAGGAATCGGTGCCGGTGCCGGCGAGCCCGATCGCCTGCCAGACGTCGTGCAGCACGCCGCTCGCGACCGGAAACAGGATGGTGCGCACCTCCGCCGAGCCGTCGGCATTTTTCCGCGGCGCGCCGTCGGCTCCGACGATGCGGACATGCGCGCCGAGCCAGCTCGCCTGCCGCGAGCCGGAGGCAAAATCCCAGCGCGCCGTGACGCGATAGCCGCCTTCGACCGCCCGCGCCTCATGCGCGATCGCGCCCCAGGCGAGGATGCCCGGCGCCGTGTTGAAGATCTCCTGCGCGGTGTCGTGGTCGAGCGAGGCCGCGATCATGGCGCAGACCGTGCATTGGCCGAGGCACCAGGCGGTGGAGGCATCCGCTTTCGCGATCTCCTCCAGCATCTGCATGAAGGCTTCCGGCGGCGCTTCGGCGCCACCAAGGCTCTGCGGCAGCAGCGCGCGATAGAGCCCGTTCTCGATCAGCGCGCCGACGACGGGATCGGTCAGTCGCCGCGTCCGCTCGATCTCGTCGGCTTCGCGCGCGATCAGCGGCGCAATAGCCCGTGCCCGCTCGACGAGGCCAAATCCGGAAGTTGCGTTCATGCGCGTTTCCTCGCCCATTCTACCGTGAGCGGTCAATCGCACGATGGTGATCTATTTGGCGAGGGGGATCAAGTTGGTGTGGCGTCAATCCGGCCATCGCCACGTGAAGTGCGGAATCAGAGATGATCGCGCAAGCTCGAAAGGCTCACGCCGGGCCAAGAAACTATTGGGGCTGCTCGGACATTATCGTTTTCCAGAAGAGCATGATACTGTTCCGAAACAGGCAGCGATTTTGGCCTCCAACCGGCAGCGGCAAATGTCCTCGTCTGATGCTCCGATGAAACGCAGTGACGCAGCCCGCAGAGGGCGGAGACAGACGAAGACCCTATTGCTGATTTTAGCCATCGGATTTCTCGTTTTCGGTGCCGCTGCGGGCACGTTGTATTACGCGCTGCGGCCGATAACGCTTCGGATTGCCGTCGGACCGCCGGGAAGCAACGATCACAAGGTGATCGAGGCGATGACCGAGGCCTTTGCCAACGAAAGCAGGACGGTGAGGTTGTCTCCGATCGCGACCGCCGGAGCGGCCGAAGCTCTCGCTCTGCTCGGTGCCGGCAGGGCCGACCTTGCGGTCGGTCGCGGCGATCTGGAAATGCCGGCCGACGCGCAAACAGTCGTCATCTTGCGCAAGAACTTCGTCGTGCTGTGGTCTTCTTCGGGACCGGCGGGCAAGGGCTCCAAGCGAAAGCCGACGCCGAAAATCAAGGAGATTGCCGATCTCGCGGGGCACAAGGTGGGGGTGATCGGCGCGACCCCGGCGAACGCCGCGTTGCTGAGAGTCATCCTGAGCGCCGCCGGTGTGGAGCCGGACAAGGTCACGGTCACTCAATTCGGCACTGGCCAGCTCGAGGAGCTGGCGCGTGACCCGAGTCTCGACGCCTTCATGGCTGTCGGTCCGCTCGACAGCAAGATAACTGCCGATGCCGTCGCCGCGACCGCCCGGGCGCGTGGCGAGCCGAAATTTCTCGCGATCGACGCATCGGAAGCCATCGCCTTGAAGCACCCGCGTTATGAATCGGAGGAAATTCCGCCAAGCATTTTCAATGCGAATCCAGCCTGGCCGGATGACAAGGTGGAGACCGTCAGTGTCAGCCATTTGATCGTCGCACGGAAAGCCTTGTCCGAAACGACAGTGTCAGCGTTTTACCGCCAGCAATTTGCCCTCCGGCAGGCGATTGCCAGACAGGTGCCTGGCGCTGCGCAAATCACCAAGCCGGACACCGAGAAGGAAGCCGAGCTTCCGGTACATCGGGGAGCGGCGGCCGTGATCGACGGGACCGAGCGGACCTTCCTCGACAGATATGGCGACTATTTCTGGTTTGCGCTCCTGCTTCTCTCCGGCATTGGCTCGGCCGGCGCCTGGCTGCGTCAATATCTGAATCGGGATGAACGCGACGAGAACACTGGCCATCGCAACAGAATTCTGGCGCTGGTTTCCAAGGTGCGCACTGCGGAGTTCGACCACGAACTGCTGGCCATGCAGCAGGAGGTCGACGCCATCATCGTCGAAACACTTGGCTGCTACGACGACGGCGCCATCGAGGAGGAGGAACTGGCAGCCTTCGGCCTGGTGCTCGAACTGTTCGATCATGCCCTCAGCGAGCGGCGCGCAGTGTTGCAAACCCCTCCTTCGAACGTGCTCGCCGCCCGGCGGTAGCGATACCGGTTTTGGTATCCGGGAGTTGCGTTCATGCGCGTTTCGTCGCCCATTCTTGGTGTGAGCGGTAAGGAGGCAATCGTGGTCTATCTGCGGGAAGGATCAAGCTGGTCCTAGCGTCGGTCTCGCCAGCTCGCGCTGACACGGGCGACATCACAGCTCGGGCAAACCCGACGGCGGCCTGCGCGCGTTGGCTGCTTGCTCGAAGGCATACGCCAGACGCAGCAGCTTGTGCTCGCTCCAGGCGCGCCCTGCGAAAGTGACGCCGAGTGGATAGTCGGGCGTGTCTTTGCCGTCGTTTGTCCCCGAGACGAAGCCGCCGGGCACCATGACGCTGGGATAGCCCGCCTTGGCGGCGATTACGGCGCCGTAGGCGCCGGGTAACAGCACCGCGTCGAGCTCGTGCTGGTTCATATAGGCGTCCATGCCGCGCGTCCTGGCGGAGAGCAGGTCCATGACACGTGCAGACTTGTACTCGGGCTCGCTGAGATCGCCCCTGGTCAAGTCAGCGGCGAGGAAGTGGTCCTGTCCGAAACGCAGCGCATTGTCGGCGTTTGCTGCGTTGAAGGCCACGATGTCGGCCATGGTCTTGATGTCAGTGTTGGTCGCCCAATCCCTCAGGTAGAGATTGAGATCGTGCTTCAGCTCGTACAGAAAGACGACCGGCGGCCTTGCGACCGTGCCTTTGTGGGCGCTGAGCGGATTGCGGTTGAGCACAGCCATGGTCGTGCCCGGCCCACCGATCCAGCCAAGTGTGGGCATGCTGGCGCGCACGATGACGGCGCCGAGATCCTCCAGCACCTTGATCACCTCAGCCATCAGCTTGGCCGACTTCGCCGGCAGCTTGCCGTAATAGCAATCGTTCAGCGGGTCAGCGGGGTCGCTCGGCACGCCGATGCGCGCGCCCTTCATCGCGTCGGCGACGAGGCCGGCGGTGTAGTCGGCCGGCCGCCGCTGCTCTTGCGTCGCTGGGTCGAGCGGGTCCTTGGCAGCCAGCACATTCAGCAACATCGCGGCATCGCGCACCGTGCGCGTCATCGGACCGGCGGTGTCCTGGCTGTGCGCAAGCGGCAGGATGCCGGCGCGGCTGATCAGCCCGACGCTCGGTTTCACGGTGAGACGAGGCCGTTCAGGCTGGCGGGGTGCAGCAGCGAGCCCGAGGTTTCGGTACCGATCGAGGCCGCGCACAGTCCGGCCGCCACCGCGACCGCCGAACCCGAGCTTGAGCCCCCTGGGGTCAGAACCGGGATGCCGTGCTCGTCCATCAGCCCTGGTGCGTAGGGGTTCTTCACCTGCCCGCCCAGCGATGAATAGCCCGAGGGCATGTCGATCGCGAGCATGTTGGCGAACTCCGTCAGGTTCGCCTTGCCCAGGATCACCGCGCCGGCGCTCCGCAGCAGCTTGACGATGGTGGCATCATCCCTGGCGCGCGCGCCCTCCAGCGCCAGCGAGCCCGCCGTGGTCGGCTGTTCGTCTCCGGTCGCGATATTGTCCTTGAGTAGGATAGGGACGCCCGCCAGCGGCCGCTGGGCCGACGGCCTCGTGCCGTCGAGCGTGCCGGCGAGCGCATCGGGATTGAGTGCACGGACCGAGTTGAGCTTAGGCCCGTCGCGGTCATAGGCCGCGATGCGCGCGAGATAGAATTCCGCCAGCGCTCTCGCGGTGATCCGTCTGCCGGCCAAGGCATCGATGACGTCGCTCATGGGCGCGTGCGCGAGCATCTGCATGGTCGACGCCGGCGGCTCAGTCAGGCCAGCTCTAGGAAGCTCGGACATTTGCCTTTCCTTGCTCCATTCCATCGCGAGTGCGAGAGGCACTATCGTGGCGGATTTGGCGGGGAGGATCAATGAGGGGCGATGGGTTTCGCAAGCGCCAAGCCCATCTTACGAGCTGCCATCGAGCAATCGCTCCATGACGATCGTGCGTTCGTCACCATGATAGCTGTCGCGCGCCGCCCTGAATCCAAGGCCGGCGTAGAAGGTTTCAGCGGTGATTGAGGAAGAAAGGGTCAGCGAAGGGATGTTGCGCTCGCGTGCGGTACGCTCGATCTCGGCCATCAGCAGCTTGCCGATGCCGCGGGCCTGAACGTGTGGAGCGACGAAGACAGTGCGGACGACGGACCCGTCGAGGCTCGCGGTCCCGACGATGCGGCTGCGGATGGTAGCGACAAAAAGGGTGTGTTGCCCAATGAGCTGCCGCACAGCGTCCGGACTGAAGCCGCGCACGATCCTTTCGATGACCTCGTTCGGATAATCCTTCGCGTTGGCTTCCCGCAGTGCACGCACGATGACCGCGCTGATATGAGCGGCGTCATCTTCAAGTGCGGGACGGATTGTGCATTCCATGGGCCACTCCAGTTCGCGGCGTGAAAAGCACAAAGACCGCTCGCTATTGCAGTCCCAGACCGCTGCAGTACCACGCCATGTCTTCGTGTCTCCAGCCGCGCTTGACGCCTGATTCCTTGCATTCATTGTAGGTCTTGAAGTTAGCTCCGTTTCGGCAGCCTGACGGATAGCTCCCAAAGCCGCCACCCGAGGTGGAACATGCGACCGAACTGGCCGCCGTGGTCGGGGCGACAGTGGCTTTGGGTGCTGCGTTCGCTGATGTGATCGACAAAATCAGCAAGCCCCCTAACGCAAGAACCGACGCTTTCATTGCATTCTCCTGATTGGAACGATGCGTATACTATCTCAGGATGCATTATAGCTGGAGGCGCAACCTGAATGAAAGAGACCCGCGCTGCGGGCGCCCTCTGGTTTTCCATTCAACACCAAACCGGACAGCGTTGGTTCCTCTGAAGGAACGGTCAGGAGCTCAAGGCGTTTGAGGTAGCGAAAGGACACTTGCATGACCGAGTTCGATCCGGCACCGCCGGACAAGAATGCGGAAGATCTCAAGCGTGGCATTCGACGCGACAACGCCAAGGACGACGAGCTGGGCAAGGGCTTGAAGGACAGTTTCCCGGCGTCGGACCCGGTGAGCAGCACCCAGGCGTCCAAGGCAACACCGGACGCATGAAGGAGGGATAGACTATGGGCCTCGCAGCCTATGATATTGTTGGCAGGGACGGTGCCTGGCACGTCGACCACGATGGCGAAATCCGGAACACTTACCAGACCAAGGAAGCCGCTTTCGAGGCGGCTGTGGCCGCGGCATCGCTCGCCATGCGGCAGGGTCATTCCGTCCGGCTAACGGTGCCGGAGAGCGAGAACGCCGTCGGCGCAGAAAATTCGGGCGGATGACCTTCGAGAGCATCCTGGTTCTACACGGCCGCCAGCAAATGGGCGGGCGCAAACGGCTTGCGCAAAAAGGTCGTGTTGGGCGGCAGCGGCGCCATCACCGTCCCGGACATCAGCACGATGTTGAGCCCCGGATGAGCACTGCGAGCGTATTCTGCGAGCTCAAGCCCGGTCATTCTCCCTGCGAGGTTGTGATCGGTGATGAGCGCCCGTAGCTCCGTGCCCGTCGACGCCACGATAAGCTCCGCGGCTTCCGCAGTGGCGCATTCGACGACTTCGAACCCTTCGTCCTTGAGAAGGTCGGACAGAACTTCGCGCTGGAGTGAGTCGTCCTCGACCAGCAGCATGACGAAATTCGACATGCAGTCATTCCCAACTTATCGGATGTTAATGCGCATCCCGGAAGATTGTTCGGTTGTGATGTCTTCGTTCGGCGCTCCTTGCGCCACGGCATGATCAGTCGAACATGTTGCATTCTCCTTGAGGTTTCGACGCAGGCGCCGAAGCGGGGATCGAACAGGAGCGGCAATGGCAATCGTCTTCATCACCGGCAGCACGGACGGTCTAGGCCGCGCAGCTGCCCAGTCTCTGCTCGAACAGGGCCACCAGGTCGTCCTGCACGCACGATCAGCGGAACGTGCGACCGCAATCTCCGAGCTTGAATCGCATTCCGCACGGGTCGTGATCGGCGATCTCAAGAGCGCCGCCCAGACGAGACACGTGGCAGATCAGGTCAACGCAATCGGACGAATGGACGCGGTCATCCACAACGCCGGGGTCTATACCGAGCGCAGCCGCGGCCCGACGCCCGAAGGCCACGCCACCACCCTGGCAATCAACACGCTCGCGCCCTATTTGCTCACCGCCCTGATGAAGCGCCCCGATCGGCTGGTGTATCTCAGCAGCGGACTACATCGCGGCGGAGAGGGATCGTTGAGCGATCTCGACTGGACGAGGCGAACCTGGGATCCGGCCAAGGCGTACGCGGAGAGCAAACTGCACATGGTCGCACTGGCCTTTGCCTTGGCGCGGCGTTGGCCGCAGGTGCTGAGCAACGCCGTCGATCCCGGCTGGGCGCGCACCAAAATGGGCGGTGCCGGCGCGCCGGTCGGCGTGGCCACCGGACAACGGACGCAGACCTGGCTGGCGGCGAGCGATGATCCCGCCGCCCTGGTCAGCGGTCGTTATTGGCATGACCTCCGGCAGCAAGAGCCGGCGCACGAAGCAGTTGATCCCGATTTTCAGGAGCGGCTTCTGGACAGGCTGGGCGAGTTGACGGGAGTGATGCTTCCACCGGCGTAGAAGCAATTCGCCTGAAGCCCACATCTTCCCAAAGCGTCCGGAGGCCGATGCTGCCTCTCATGCGCACGGCATTGCCACGTGCTGCATGATGCCATCATGCCCCTGTTTTGCCCGACGAGTCAAACGAAATTCTGAAAATCAAAAGTTCAATCCGAACAAGCCCCTCGCTACTGTGCATGGGGTTGTTTTCGCTTTTTTTGTTTTCGGTCCCGAAAAGCGCGGACCGGACCTGTCTCGCCGCGCTCGCGGCGGCCTAAAGCCGTCGCCTCAGCTGTCCACCTTCAACGCGGCGATGAAGGCTTCCTGCGGGATGTCGACCTTGCCGAACTGCCGCATCTTCTTCTTGCCTTCCTTCTGCTTCTCCAGAAGTTTGCGCTTACGCGTGATGTCGCCGCCGTAGCACTTTGCGGTGACGTCCTTGCGCAGCGCGCGCACCGTCTCTCGCGCGATCACCTTGCCGCCGATCGCCGCCTGGATCGGGATCTGGAACATGTGCGGCGGGATCAAATCCTTCATCTTCTCAACCATGGCGCGGCCGCGCCCCTCGGCGCGGGTGCGATGCACCAGCATCGAGAGTGCGTCGACCGGCTCGTTGTTGACCAGGATCTGCATCTTGACCAGATCGGCCGGCTTGTAGTCGGTGAGATGATAGTCGAACGAGGCGTAGCCCTTGGAGACCGACTTCAGGCGGTCGTAGAAGTCGAACACGACCTCGTTGAGCGGCAGATCGTATTTCACCATGGCGCGGGAGCCGACATAGGTCAGCTCCTTCTGCGAGCCGCGGCGGTCCTGGCACAGCTTCAGCACGCTGCCGAGATATTCGTCAGGGGTGAGGATCGTGGCCTCGATCCAGGGCTCCTGGATCTCCGCGATCTTGACCACGTCCGGCATGTCCACAGGATTGTGAATCGAGATTTCCTGTCCGTCGGTCAGGCTCATCTTGTAGATCACGCTCGGCGCGGTCGCGATCAGGTTGAGATCGAATTCGCGCGACAGACGCTCCTGGATGATCTCCAGGTGCAACAGCCCGAGGAAGCCGCAGCGGAAGCCGAAGCCGAGTGCGGCCGAGGTCTCCATCTCGTAGGAGAAGCTGGCATCGTTGAGGCGTAGCTTGCCCATCGCCGCGCGCAAGGTCTCGAAGTCGTCGGCGTCGGCGGGGAACAGGCCGCAGAACACCACGGGAATGGCCGGCTTGAAGCCCGCCAGCATCTCGGTGACCGGCTTCTTGTCGTCGGTGATGGTATCGCCGACACGGGTGTCGGCCACTTCCTTGATCGCGGCGGTGATGAAGCCGATCTCGCCGGGGCCGAGCTCGTCGACCTGCGTCATCTTCGGGGTAAAGAAGCCGACGCGCTCGATGTCATAGGCCGCGCCCGTGCCCATCATGCGGACCCGGCTTCCCTTCTTCATGACGCCGTCGACGACGCGGATCAGCACCACCACGCCGAGATAGACGTCGTACCAGCTGTCGACCAGCAACGCCTTCAGCGTCGCCTCGCGGTCGCCCTTCGGCGGCGGCAGGCGGGTGACGATCGCTTCCAGCACGTCGGGCACGCCGAGACCGGTCTTGGCCGAGATCATCACGGACTCGGACGCGTCGATGCCGATGACGTCCTCGATCTGTTGCTTGACCTTCTCCGGCTCTGCGGCGGGAAGATCGACCTTGTTCAGGACCGGAACGATCTCATGCCCCGCATCGAGCGCGTGGTAGACGTTGGCGAGCGTCTGCGCCTCGACGCCCTGGCTGGCGTCGACCACCAGCAGGGAACCCTCGCAGGCCGCCAGCGACCGCGAAACTTCGTAGGCGAAGTCGACATGGCCGGGCGTATCCATCAGGTTGAAGATGTAATCCTTGCCGTCCTTGGCGCGGTAGGCGAGGCGAACCGTCTGCGCCTTGATGGTGATGCCGCGCTCGCGCTCGATGTCCATGGAATCGAGCACCTGCTCCTTGCCCGCCATTTCCCGGTCGGTGAGGCCGCCGGTCATCTGGATCAGGCGGTCGGCCAGCGTCGATTTGCCATGGTCGATATGGGCGACGATGGAGAAATTGCGGATGTTGGAAATGGGGACGGTCGTCATGGGCGCGGGATACCACTCACATCCCCGTGCGGCAACCATATTGCTGTATTTTCAGGGCCTTTGTTCACGCCAAGCTGATTCCACGAAGGCCCGAAACGCGCTACGCAACGCCTGATGTCCAGGCCCATGACGACGACCTCGATCCCGTCTGCCCGAGCGCGCGCGAAGACCCGGGTGAGCTATGCCCGCTTTCGCGCCTGGCTGGTTGCCAGCGCGACCCGCCCCGAGGCGCGCCTCTGGCTGGTGATCCAGCTCGCCATCCTGCATGCGGTGCTCTGGACCTTCATCCTGATCAATCTCAAGGCAGCGCAGGACGTTCACATGGACGTCGCGGAAGCCTGGGGCTGGGGGCAGAAATTCCTCTGGGGCTATGGCAAGCACCCGCCGCTGTCGGGCTGGGTCGCCGGCCTCTGGTTCACAGTGTTCCCGCCGACGGACTGGGCGACCTATGCGCTGGCGATGGCGACCGTCGGCACCGGTATGGTGATCTGCTGGCTCATCGCGCTGCGCGTCGTGGATGCGCGGCGCGCGTTCCTGGTCGTGGTGATGGTCGCGCTCTACCCGATCTTCAATTTCAAGGGTTTCAAGTACAATCCCGACCTGCTCCAGCTCGTCACCTTGCCGCTCCTCGTGCTCGCTTATCTCAATGCGTTCGAGAAGCGGAGCTGGCAGTCCGGAGTGTTGCTCGGCCTTGCCGGCGCGCTGGCGCTGATGACCAAATACTGGGTGCTGACCATGATCGGCGCCATCGGGCTTGCCGCGCTGATCCATCCGGAGCGAATGAGATTCCTGTCGTCGCCGGCACCGTGGGTTGCGATCGCGACGATGGTGGTGGCGATGATCCCGCACATCGTGTGGCTGGCGGACGCGCATTTCGTGCCGCTGACCTATGCCGGCGATACCTACAGCCTCGAGGACAGCGGCCAGGTGCATCAGCTCGTGACCGGCTATGCCCTGCATAATGTCGCGCTGCTGGCATTGCCGGTGGCGCTGGCCGCGCTGGCGATGGCGCTGGTGCCACCTTGGTTCAGGCTGCTCCTGCGTGCGCCCTTGCGCATCGTCACGCGGGACTGGGCGCGCGGCGCGAATTCCAGCGTGAACCTTTCGCAGGCGCGCAACGTCTGGCTCATCCAGATCATCGTCGCGGTCGGCCCCGCGCTCGGCGCGCTGGCCTTCAGCATCTACATGAAGACCGATTGGGGCATCTCGCTGTTCTTCCTGGTGCCCTTGGCGCTGGTCGCGATCCCGGCGTTGCGGGTGCAGAGCGCTGCGCTGTTCAACATTGTCGCGATCTGGCTCGTGCTCAGCGTTGCCACGCTCATTGCCTCGCCCTGGATCGCCGCCCGCGAGATGGCGGCCAATGCCGGCAATACGGCGACTTACGGCGCGCGCTCGGATCTCGCGCGCGAGCTGACGCAGGCCTGGCACGCGCGCTTCGCCTCGCACTGGGCGGTCGTCGCCGGCACCATGGAATCGATCCAGCCGATGGTGTTCTACAGCCCGGATCATCCGGCCGCGTTCACGCCGCTCGAGGCCTGGGGGTCCGGATTGATTTCGCCCGATGACGTCAAGCGATACGGCTTCATCGGCGTGTTCGACCCGGCCGATGGTCGCCTGCCGGCGTTCGAAAAATGGGTGTCCGAAGTTGCGCCGAAGGCCGAGCGCATCGTAATGACGACGCGCCGTTTCACTCACGGCAAAGCCGGTCCGTCGATGAGCTGGAACATCTACATCGCGCCGCCGGGGAATTGATCGAAGCGAATCCGCCTAAATCCCTTCCTCGTTGAATTTGCTTTCAACGAGTTCGGTGATCGCCGCGAGCGCGGCCTCGGCATCATCGCCGGACGCGGCGACCGTGATGGTGGTGCCGGGACCGGCGGCGAGCATCATCAGGCCCATGATCGAGGTGCCGCCGACGGTTTCGCCGCCGCGCGTCACCCAGACCTGCGCGCTGAAACGCTCGACGGCCTGAACGAACTTGGCGGAGGCCCGCGCGTGCAGGCCGCGCTTGTTGATGATCAGGAGGTCCTTGGAGATCGCGCCCGCGGGCACGCCCGTCCCGGCTTGCGGCGCCTCGTCGCTCATTTGCCGGCGAGGACGCGGCTGGCGATGGTGACGTATTTGCGGCCGGCTTCCTGGGCCATCGCGATCGCGTCGGGGAGCGGACGCTCCTCGCGCACCTTGGCGAGCTTCACCAGCATGGGAAGGTTGATGCCCGCGAGCACTTCGACCTTCGGCCGGCTCATGCAGGATATTGCCAAATTGGACGGCGTGCCGCCGAACATGTCGGTGAGGATCGCGACGCCGTCGCCGGAATCGACGCGGTTAACCGCCTCGATAATGTCGCTTCGACAGAGATCGGAATCATCTTCGGCGCCGATCGTGATCGCTTCGATTTGCTTTTGTGGGCCCATGACATGTTCAAGCGCTGCCTTGAATTCGTCGGCAAGGCGCCCGTGGGTCACAAGTACTAGACCAATCATCGGAAAACTCCTCGCGGGCGCTTTTGGTGCACCGCACGAACGCGCCACTTTGACCATCCAGAGCCCCCGCGCAAGAGGGGATGTTGCGTATCTCCCTGAATCTAGACGGATGGATAAGGGGAGCTGCGCCGGTCTATTCGGTCGCGAGTGTGGGGTTCATATGGTTACCATTTCCCTTCAAACAATCGCCTGAAGGGTTAACGGGAGATGAACTCTTGGTAGTGGTCAAGGCCGCGACAACCAGAGGAAGGGGCAAATAGTCGCGGCCGACTGGGATTCGTGGTATTTCGACACCTAAAATGGCTGTTTTCAGGGATTGGGCCGGCGGCAGCCGCTCCGCATCCGCGGCGTCCAGATCGACCACGAGGCCGACGGTCGCATGCTCCACAAAGTCGCAGCGGCGGATTCCCAGCCCCCGGATCTCGATCAGGCCGGCCAGAACCGGGGCGGGGCGGACCTCAATTTCGCGGCCGACTGTCGCCAGATGGACACGGTCATCACCGACCAGAACGGCCGTTTCGAGCACGCCGCTGCGTCCTGCCATGATCAAATCGAAGGCAAGGCGCGACTTGCCGGAGCCCGAGGGCCCGCGGATCAGCACCGCCAGATCTCCAACCTTGACCGCCGAGGCGTGAACGCTGGGGCCACCGTCGCTCATAGCGCCGGCAGCCTCACCACGAAACGCGCGCCGACAACACTGGGCGCGCCGTCCTCGTCCGCCGGGCCGAGGCGGTTCTCCGCCCAGATGCGTCCGCCATGTGCGTCGACGATCTGCTTGGAGATCGACAGGCCAAGGCCGGAGTTCTGGCCAAAGCCCTGATGAGGGCGGTCGGTGTAGAAGCGCTCGAAGATGCGCTCCAGCGCGTCGTCGCGGATTCCGGGGCCGTCGTCGTCGACCACGATCTCGATCTCTCCGCGTACGCGGCGGCAGGTGAGGCGCACCTTGTTGCCGGGCTCGGAGAAGGACTGTGCGTTCGAGAGCAGGTTGGAGACCACTTGTCCTAGCCGCGAATCGTGGCCGGTCACGGCGAAATTGTCGGTCGGGCTGCGGCCCTCGAAACGCATTTCGACCGCGACGTCATGGCCGAGCTTGGTTTCATTGGCGACGGAGACGAGCGTCGTCAGCAGGCGGCGCAGGTCGACCGGAATCGCATCCTGGCGCTGCAGTTCTGCATCGAGACGGCTGGCGTCGGAGATGTCCGAGATCAGCCGGTCGAGCCGCTTGACGTCATGCTCGATCACCTCGAGCAGGCGCGCGCGGCTGTTCTCGTTGCGCGCCAGCGGCAACGTCTCGACCGCGGAGCGCAACGAGGTCAACGGGTTCTTCAATTCGTGCGCGACGTCGGCGGCGAACATCTCGATCGCTTCGATGCGGCTGTAGAGTGCACTGGTCATGTCGCGCAGCGCACCGGAGAGATGGCCGATCTCGTCGCGACGACGGGTGAAGTCGGGAATTTCGACGCGGGTCCTGATCCGGCGGCGGATCAGCTCGGCGCTATCGGCGAGCCGGCGGACCGGACCTGCGATCGTGCTGGCGAGCAGCAGCGACAGCATGATCATGACCGCGGCGGCGACGCCGCCCACTTTGAGGATGGCGAGGCGCTCGGCGGTGACCATCTGGTCGATGTCGTCGCCCTGCGTCGACAGCATCAGCGCGCCATGGATGGCGCGCGAGCGCAGCACGGGGACCGCGACAGAGACGATCACCTCGCCGCGCGCATTGACCCGCACCATCGAGCGCTTCTGGCCCTGGAGCGCGTCGCCGACCTCCGCATAGCCATTGCCGTTCTCGGGGCCGAGCTCGCGATAGAGCGGCAGGTCGCCGCGATTGAGCCAAGTACGGACCGCGACCATGCCGCGTTCGACCATGCCAGGCTTCTCGGCGGACACTGACGGCAGGGGGAAGCGCACCACGGTATCGAGGCTGCGGCTATCGACCAGCAGGCTGCCGTTCGGGTCGTAGATGCGGGCGCGCGTCTTGGTCGGCGAGATCAGCGTGCGCAGCACCGGTGCCACGCGCTCCGGATTGATCGGAAAATCCAGCGGGGAATACTCGTCCGAGCCGCCATAGGTCTCGCCCGGCTTGAGGTCGAGCAACCGGTCGGGGTCGATGGTGATGGCGTTGGTCTGCACCGTCGCGGACGCCGCGATCGCGCCGGCGATGATCTCCGCCTGCACCAGCAGGCTCTGCGCGCGCGCGTCGATCAGGCCGGCGCGGAATTGCGACAGATAGAGGATGCTCGCCACCAGCGCGACCAGGCCGGCGAGGTTGAGCGAGACGATGCGGCGGGTCAGGCTCGAGAAGGACAGCGCGAAGAAGAACTGCCCGGCGCGCTTCAACCAGTTCAGTGGACGCCAGCCCCGCACGGCCAGCTTGTCCTCAGCCAATTGATCCGGAGCGCCGTGGGCGGTGACGTCCTCGGCGTTCTGGTTCTCGTCAGGCTGCGTTCGGTCAAGCAATGCTCACGCCCGCGTTAGGACAGCTCGTGCGAAGGTCCCCGCATCCTAGAGCCATCCCGGTCCCGATGGAATCAGAACCGGCGATGCTCTCGGTCTTTCGTGGAGGCGCGTGCGCCTCAGGCTTCCTTGAAGCGGTAGCCGACGCCGTAGAGCGTCTCGATCATCTCGAACTCGTTGTCGACCACCTTGAACTTCTTGCGCAGCCGCTTGATGTGGCTGTCGATGGTGCGGTCGTCGACATAGACCTGGTCGTCATAGGCGGCGTCCATCAGCGCGTTGCGGCTCTTCACCACGCCGGGCCGGGTCGCGAGCGCCTGCAGGATCAGGAATTCGGTGACGGTCAGCGTCACCGGCTCGTTTTTCCAGGTGCAGGTGTGCCGTTCAGGATCCATGCGCAGCAGGCCGCGGTCGAGCGCCTTGGCGTCGTTCTCCTTCGGCGTGACGGTCGGGTCCTTCGGCGCCGAACGGCGCAGCACCGCCTTGACGCGCTCGACCAGCAGGCGCTGCGAGAACGGTTTGCGGATGAAGTCGTCGGCGCCCATCTTGAGGCCGAACAGCTCGTCGATCTCTTCGTCCTTCGAGGTCAGGAAGATCACCGGCAGGTCGGATTTCTGCCGCAGCCGGCGCAACGTCTCCATGCCGTCCATGCGCGGCATCTTGATGTCGAGGATGGCAAGATCGGGCTGGGTGGTGCGGAAACCGTCGAGCGCTGAGGCGCCGTCGGTATAGGTCATGATGCGATAGCCTTCGGCCTCCAGCGCGATCGAGACGGATGTGAGAATGTTGCGGTCGTCGTCGACCAAAGCGATTGTGGGCATGAGCCTCTGCTTTCTGCTTTCCGTTTGGGTCGTGGCTTGAAAACGGCGAGCAATCCACTGATGCGCCGCATACATGGGTGCCGATGTTGGCATTCGAACCTTGTCACCGAGCAATGCAAGCTAGGCTGAAGTGTGACCGAGTTCCACGAAACACGGCAGATTCGCCGCATCTCGACCCATAACCGGGCCCCGGTTTACCCGAAAAAAGGCCCTCCATGCAACCACCTGACCCGAGAAAGCCGATGCAACCGCCCCCCGACTTCGACTCCGGAAAGCTCGCCAAATCGCTGCTGCGGCGCTCACGGCAGGGGGCCTTGGCGACATTGATGGCCGGCAGCGGCGATCCTTATTGTTCCCTGGTCAATCTGGCGAGCCATCCGGATGGCTCTCCGATCCTGCTGATCTCAGGATTGGCCGTGCACACCAGGAACATCCTGGCCGACAGCCGGGTGTCCTTGATGCTGGACGAGCGGGCGGCGGGCGATCCGCTGGAAGGTGCCCGGATCATGCTGTCCGGCCATGCCGAGCCGGCCGATGCCGACAAGGATCTGCTCCGGCGACGGTATCTCAATGCTCATCCCTCAGCGGGAGCCTTTGTTTCCTTTAAAGATTTCTCTTTCTTTCGGATCCGGCCTACGGGAACCCATCTGGTCGCCGGCTTCGGCCGGATCGTCGACCTCAAGCCGGAGCAATTCCTGACCGACCTCACGGGGGCCGAGGACTTGCTGACGGCGGAGGAGGGCGCGGTGGAGCACATGAATGCCGACCACCGCGAGGCCATGGGCCTCTATGCAACAAAACTGCTCGGTGCTGCCGCGGGCGACTGGCGCTGCACCGGCTGCGACCCGGAGGGCCTCGACATGCAGGACGGCCAGACCGTCTTGCGGCTGGATTTTCCGGATCGGGTGGCTGATGGCACGGCGCTGCGCAAGATGCTGGTTCGCCTCGCCGGCGAAGCGCGCACCAGGATGAACCAGAGCGCAACACATTGAACGCTGCTGCCCATCGCCGCGACCCAAGTTCGTTACCGGTCAGAAGGCGGCGGCGAGAGCGTCATGGCAGAATGGAATAGACGGACGCTGGTTGCAGGTTTGACGCTCGCGATCACCGCATGGCTTGTCACGCCTAGCGTCGCCCAGAAAGGTCTCGCCGCGGAGAGCGCGCGGATCAACACCCTCATGAGCGCCGGCAGATATTCGGAAGCACTGCCTTTGGCGCAAGGTATGGTCGCGAACCTGGAGAAGAGCGACACAGGTCGCGAACTCGCCGCCGCGCTGAACAACCTCGGCCAGGTTCATGCCGGTCAGGGCCACGACGATCTGGCGGAGCCGCTCTACAAGCGCGCCATCATGCTGATGGAAAAGTCGCTCGGTCTCGAAACCCCGTTGATCGGAGCCGAACTGAGCAACCTCGCCGCGCTCTACCAGCGGCAGAGCCGCTACGCCGAGGCTGAGCCGCTGTTCAAGCGCGCGCTCGCCGTTCGCGAGAAGGGATTGTCGCGCGAGCATCCCGATGTCGGCCAGTCACTCAATAATCTCGCCACGCTCTATGTGAAGCAGCAGCACTATGCCGAAGCCGAGCCGCTGTTTCAGCGGGCGCTCGCGATCTACCAGAAGGCTGGCGGCTCCGAGCATCCGGCGGTGGCCACCGTCCTGAACAATCTCGGCCAGGTCTATCGCGATCTCAATCGCGATGCGGACGCGGAAGCGCCGATCAAGCGCTCGCTCGCGATCCGGGAGAAGGTGCTGGGATCGGATCATCCCGACGTCGCCCGCTCGCTGAACAATCTCGCCGGCCTCTACGAGCACCAGCAGCGCTACGGTGACGCCGAGCCGCTCTATCGTCGCGCGCTGGTCATCCGCGAAAATGCACTCGGGCCCGATCATCCCGAGGTCATGACCTCGACCGGCAATCTGGCTTATTTCCTCTACGTGGCCGGGCGCGCCGCGGACTCATTGCCGTTCGCGGAAAGGACTCTTCGGGGCGATCGCGCCCAGTTGCGCATCGTCTTGCCGGTCCTGTTCGCCGCGCGCCAACAAGATCTGCTGTCCGGCGACAAGGCGCTCGACGAGGCCCTCGCCGCGATCCAGCGCGGCACGCAATCCTCCGCCGCATCCGCCGTGAACAAGCTCGCGGTTCGGCTTGCCGCCGGCAGCGACCGGCTCGCCGAGCTGGTGCGCCGGGATCAGGATCTCGCGGCTGAGTCAGAGGCACTCGACAAGGCGATCGTTGCCGCAGTGTCGAAGCAATCCGCGCAGCGCGATCTCGCAACCGAACAGCGCAGCCGCGCGCGGATTGCAATGATTGCCAACGAGCGTGCGGGCTTGCAGAAGACGCTCGCGGTCGAGTTTCCCGACTACGCGTCACTCTCCAATCCGCTGCCGTTGACGGCAAAGGACATCCGGCTGCTGCTGTCGGCCGACGAGGCGATGGTGCTCTATTCCGTCGTCGACAAGCAGAGCTATGTCATCGCGATCACGCGCGAGGGCGTCGACTGGAAGGCCATCCCACTCGGCGCGGATGCGCTGACGCAGAAGGTGACGGCATTCCGCAAGGGACTCGACGTCGGCAAAGCGCGCGACGCCTCCAGCAAATCCGGATTGTTCGATCTGGCGCTCGCCAACGAGCTCCATGTCGCGCTGCTCGGTCCGGTCGAGGCGTTGACAAAGGACAAGCACAGCCTGCTGGTGGTGCCGTCGGCTGCGCTGACCGCATTGCCGTTTCATCTGCTCGTCACGGAGAAGCCGCAGGCTGCGATCCCGGACACGCTCGAAGGCTATCGCGGCGCCGCCTGGCTGCTGCGGCGCCAGGCCGTCTCGGTGCTGCCGTCGGTGGGCAGTCTGAAATCGCTGCGGGCCTTCGCGCGTCGGGATCAAAGCGTGAAGCCGATGACCGGCTTCGGCGATCCCGTGTTCAATCCTGCACTGGAAGGGCCCGCCGAGCGGCGCGCCGCGAACGGCAAGGTCGCCGCGCGCAGCATCGCGACCATCGCCTATAGTGATTTCTGGCGCGGTGCCGGCGTCGATCGCGCGCGGCTTGCGCAGGCGCTGCCGCAACTGCCCGACACCGCCGATGAGTTGAACGCGGTGGCCAGGGATGTCGGGGCTTCCGAGGCCGACATTCATCTCGGCCGCGACGCCAGCGAGACGACGCTCAAGCGTGCAGCGCTTGCTCAATACGGCATCATCTACTTTGCCACCCACGGCCTCGTTGCCGGCGACATCAAGGGACTGGGTGAGCCCTCGCTCGCGCTCTCCATTCCCGATCAGCCCACTGAACTCGACGACGGTCTACTCACCGCGAGTGAAGTCGCTCAGCTCAAGCTCAATGCGGATTGGGTTGTGCTGTCGGCCTGCAACACCATCGCGGGCGACAAGCCCGGCGCCGAGGCCCTGTCGGGACTGGCGCGCTCGTTCTTCTACGCCGGTGCGCGCGCGCTCCTGGTCTCGCATTGGGCCGTGGATTCGGAAGCTGCCACCCGCCTGACCACGATGACTTTCGAGCTGCTCAAAAACGAACCACAAATCGGGCGTGCCGAAGCCTTGCGCCGCGCGATGTTAACCTACGTTGACGACACCTCGTCTCCGCGCAACGCCCATCCTGCGATGTGGGGGCCCTTCGCGCTCATCGGCGAAGGCGCGGTACGATAGGGTGGCCTTGGAATTTTCATCGAGACCGTCTTGGGCATTGTGCGTCGCAATAACCTTGTGGAACGCCGAAACGCGCATTTGGTTGCGCGATCATTGTTGATTTTTTGATGCGACTGCTCAGAGCTGACATGCGCGACGTTTGGCGCGGTCCTTGAATAAACCAAATCCGAAGGGATCAGCTTGGCAACGCCTGCGTTCATCAGTATTAGGTCGTTCCAACCGAGGCCGAACGGCCTGTAATCACGGTGACCGCGGCGGCGCCAAGCATGATCGCGCTGAGTGGGTTCTAGGAGGATTTTTCGTGCAAGAGACGGGCGTGCGCAACGGTGCCTTCGGCGCCGACAAATTCGGCTTAAAGAATCTCAAGCAGGTTCACTGGAACCTCGGTGCGCCGCAACTCTATCAATACGCGCTCTCCGCGGGCGAGGCGGTGCTGTCGGCCGATGGCGCGCTCTGCGCCGACACCGGCGAGTTCACCGGCCGCAGCCCCAAGGACAAATTCACGGTGCGTGACGCCACCACCGACAAGAAGATGTGGTGGGCCGGCAACCAGTCGATCACCGCAGAGCAGTTCGAGACGCTCTACCAGGACTTCCTCAAGCACGCCGAAGGCAAGTCGCTGTTCGCACAGGACCTCTATGGCGGCGCCGATCCGGCTTATCGCATCAAGACCCGCGTCTTCACCGAGCTCGCCTGGCACTCGCTGTTCATCCGCACGCTGCTGATCCGTCCCGAGGCGATCGAGCTCTCGGCGTTCGTGCCCGAGCTCACCATCATCGACATGCCGAGCTTCCGCGCCGATCCGAAGCGCCATGGCTGCAAGTCGGAGAATGTCGTCGCGATCGATTTCGCCCGCAAGATCGTGCTGATCGGCGGGTCTTACTATGCCGGCGAGATGAAGAAGTCGGTCTTCACCACGCTGAACTACTATCTGCCCGAGCGCGGCGTGATGCCGATGCATTGCTCGGCCAATGTCGGCGCCAAGGGCGATGCGGCGATCTTCTTCGGCCTGTCCGGCACCGGCAAGACCACGCTGTCAGCCGATCCGAACCGCACGCTGATCGGCGATGACGAGCACGGCTGGGGCCCGAACGGCGTCTTCAACTTCGAAGGCGGCTGCTACGCCAAGTGCATCAAGCTGTCGCAGGAAGCCGAGCCCGAGATCTATGCCGCCTCGACCCGCTTCGGCGCGGTGCTCGAGAACTGCGTGTTGGACGAAGACACCCGCGTGGTCGATTTCGACGACGGCTCCAAGACCGAGAATACGCGCTCGGCCTATCCGCTCGAGTTCATCCCGAACGCCTCGCGCACCGGCCGCGCACCGCAGCCGAAGAACGTGGTGATGCTCGCCGCCGACGCCTTCGGCGTGCTGCCGCCAATCGCCAAGCTCTCGCCGGCGCAGGCAATGTATCACTTCCTGTCGGGCTACACCGCGAAGGTCGCCGGCACCGAGCGCGGTCTCGGCAATGAGCCGCAGCCGGAATTCTCGACCTGCTTCGGTTCGCCCTTCCTGCCGCTCGACCCCTCCGTCTACGGCAACATGCTGCGCGACCTGATCGCCCAGCACAATGTCGACTGCTGGCTGGTCAACACGGGGTGGACCGGCGGCAAGTACGGCATCGGCTCGCGCATGCCGATCAAGGTGACGCGCGCCCTGCTGACTGCCGCGCTCGACGGCTCGCTTCGCAACGTCGAATTCCGTACCGACAAATATTTCGGCTTCGCGGTCCCGACCGCGCTGCCGGGCGTGCCGAGCGAGATCCTCAACCCGGTCAACACCTGGAAGGACAAGGACGAGTTCGACAAGACCGCCCGCGCCCTGGTCGGCATGTTCCAGAAGAACTTTGCCAAGTTCGAAGCCCAAGTCGACGCCGAGGTCCGCGCCGCAGCACCGGACGTGAAGCTCGCGGCGGAGTAAGCTTGCGTCGTTTGAAATTCGAAAGGGCGGCCGCGAGGCCGCCCTTTTGGTTTTCGAGATGTCTCTCTACCGTCATTGCGAGCGCAGCGAAGCAATCCAGAATCCCTCCGCGGAAACAGTCTGGATTGCTTCGCCGCGCTCGCAATGACGAACTTGCGGAAGCAGCTACGCCTTGAAATACGCGATCTGCGTGCTCGTCGCGAGCAGCCTTCCGTGGGGCGACCACAGCTCGGCGTTCTGGTCGGCGTAGCTCTTGTGCATGATCTTTGAATCTGCGGTCGCCAGCACGCGGGTGATGTCCTCGGCCGCGAGTTCTTCGCTGTCAGTGTGGAAATACGTCGTCAGCGACACCGTGCCGAACGGCACCAGCTCGCGCCGCGCGTGGAAGATGCGGCCGAAGAAGGCGTCCGACATCGACATCAGCGACGGCATGTCCAGCTTGCGCGGCTCGCGATCACTGATCCAGAGCTTTGAGTAAGTGCTGGCGAGTTCGGGCTTGGACGGGCCGATCCGCATCTCGCCCTCGACGAACCGGAATTCATACTGGTTGGCCCAGGACGCCGCGATCTTTGGGAACGGCATCGTCTCTTCGAACGGCTTTGCATCCGGATATTGCGCCACCCTGTGGTCCCAGGACGGCCGGCGTTCGGCGAACACCGCGGTGGCGAGGGTTGCGACCTCGCCGCCGCCTTGCGACAGTTCGACGCTCCAGTGCTGGCTGGAGCGGTTGGCCTTCACCAGTCGCACGTCGAGATCGAACGGCCCCTTGGCGATCGGCGCGCAGTAATTCACGGTGAGCGCCAGCGGATCGCCGGCACGTTCCGGATGCTCGATCAGCGCGCGCAAAATGGTCGCGGCCGTGACGCCGCCGAACGGGCCGACAAAGGCCCAGTAATCGTCGCTGGTGTGTCCCTGCCAGCTCGAGTCACCGGCGGTGACGCGGGTGGCGTCGTCGAAAGGGTGCGGGAGCTTGGCGTGCATTGCTTGATCCGGCGTTCAATGACGGACGTCATATCACGTCCGCCGCCGGCTTGTGCAATTACCTCGTGGGTAACCGATTTCACGCAGCGGAAAATTAGCCGGCGACATCGCGCAGGGTCGGCAGCAGCGGTGTGGTCGGATTGACCGGCACGTTCCAGATCTCCTCGGCATATTCGCGGATGGTGCGGTCGGAGGAGAACCATGCCATGCGCGCGACGTTGAGGATCGAGGCACGCGTCCAGGCCGGCGCCACCTGCCAGCGCGCATCGACGCTACGTTGCGCATCGTAATAGGAATCGAAGTCGGCGCTGACCATGTAATGGTCGAGATAACGCAGCGCGTGCGCGATGGATTCGAAGCGGCCGGGATCGCCGGGCGAGAACTCGCCGGTGCCGATGGCATTGATGGCGCGCTGGAGCTTGAGCGAATTGCGGATCACGTCCGAGGCGTCCAGCCCCTGCTTGCGCCGGATCATCACGTCACCGGCTTCCATGCCGAAGATCGCGATGTTCTCCGCGCCGACATGGTCGCGGATCTCGATGTTAGCGCCGTCGAGCGTGCCGATGGTGAGGGCGCCGTTCAGCGACAGTTTCATGTTGCCGGTGCCGGAGGCTTCCATGCCGGCTGTCGAGATCTGCTCGGAGAGGTCGGCAGCGGGAATGATCACTTCGGCAAGGCTGACATTGTAGTCGGGCAGGAACACGACCTTGAGCTTGCCGCCGATGGCGGGATCGTTGTTGACGACTTCCGCAACATCGTTGATGAGTTTGATGATCAGCTTGGCGTAGCGGTAGCTCGCCGCCGCCTTGCCCGCAAAGATCTTCACCCGCGGCACCCAGTTGCCGTTGGGGTCGTCCTTGATCGACTGGTACAGCGCGACCGTCTCGATGACATTGAGAAGCTGGCGCTTGTATTCGTGGATGCGCTTGATCTGCACGTCGAACAGCGCGTTCGGGTCGACCTTGATGCCGAGCCGCTCGCCGATCAGGCGCGCCAGCGCGGTCTTGTTGTGAAGCTTGACTGCACGGAACTTCTTCTGGAATTCGACGTCGCTGGCGCGGGCCTCGATCAGGCTGAGCTGCGTCGGATCGTCGAGCACGGCATCGCCGCAAGTCTCGCGCAACAGATCGGTCAGCTTCGGATTCGCCAGCATCAGCCAGCGGCGGAAGGTGATGCCGTTGGTCTTGTTGGTGATGCGGCCAGGATAGAGATGGTTGAGGTCGTGGAACACGGTCTCGCGCATCAGGTCCGAATGCATCGCCGAGACGCCGTTGATGCGGTGCGAGCCGACGAAGGCGAGCTGGCCCATGCGCACGCGCCGGCCGCTCCGCTCATCGATCAGCGAGACCGAGGCGCGGAAGTCGATGTCGCCGGGGGCGCGCGCCTCAGCGAGCGCGAGATGCTGCACGTTGATGCGGTAGATGATCTCGAGATGCCGCGGTAACAGCCGTTCGAACAGCTCGACCGGCCAGGTCTCCAGCGCCTCGGGCAGCAGCGTGTGGTTGGTGTAGGACAGCGTGGCGACCGTGATCTTCCAGGCCTCGTCCCAGCGGAAATTGTGGTCGTCGATCAGGATCCGCATCAGCTCGGTGACGGCCAGGCTCGGATGGGTGTCGTTGAGCTGCACCGCGACCTTGCTCGACAGGCTGCGGAGCTGGCCGTCGGAGGCAAGATGCCGCTTGATCAGATCCTGCAGCGAGGCCGAGACGAAGAAATATTCCTGGCGCAGGCGCAGCTCGCGGCCCGCCGGGCTCTCGTCGTTCGGATACAGGAATTTACAGATCGCTTCCGCGCGCGACTGCTCGGCGCTGGCGCTGACATAGTCGCCGGTGTTGAAGGCGTCGAGCTTCAACGGATCGGGCGAGCGCGCCGACCACAGCCGCAGCGCATTGACGTGCTGGCCGCGCCAGCCGACGATCGGCGTGTCATAGGCCATCGCCTGCACGGTCTCGGACGGATGCCAGATCGCGCGATCGCGGCCCTTGTCGTCGACATGCTCGACACCGCCGCCGAAGCGAATGTCATAGATCACCTCGGGCCGCTGCAATTCCCAAGGGTTGCCGAAGCCGAGCCATTCGTCCGGATATTCCTGCTGCCAGCCCTGATTGATGATCTGGCGAAACAGGCCGTAATCATAACGGATGCCGTAGCCGATCGCGGGGATCGACAGTGTCGCCATGCTTTCCATGAAGCAGGCGGCAAGACGGCCCAGACCGCCATTGCCGAGCGCTGCATCCGGCTCGCATTTGCGCAGCTCAGGCAAGGAGACGCCGAGATCGCCGAGCGCGACTTCGAAGATCTTCAGCAGCCCCATATTGTTCAGCGCGTCGCTGAAGAGGCGGCCGATCAGGAATTCGAGCGAGAGATAATAGACGCGCTTGCGCCCTGCATCGTAGCTGTGCTTCTCGGCCGTGAGCCAGCGATGCACGATGCGGTCGCGCAGCGCCAGCGCCGCGGCCTGGTACCAATCGTGTTTGGTCGCCATGCCCGCATCCTTGCCGATGGCAAGGCGCAGCTTCGCCAGGATAGCGCCCTTGATCTCAGCCAGCGCGAGTTCGTCGATGGGCTGGTTGGGGGCGGGAAAATTAGGCTGGAACGATGAATCTTGCAAAGTCGTCACTTCCTGGTCGCGAGAACACTACTGACCCTACGCATCTTGCCTCTGTACCGGAACCATTGCTGGTGCGACCGTGCACTGCGTTGGCGTAAAATTATGCAAGGAACGGGCCGATTTGGGAACCCGGACGCATACGGGGAAACGTGGATTTGGTGCTAGAATGGCGGCCAATTCAGCCATCAGTGTGGAGGAGACGTCCCATGAAAGCTCTGATGAGACCTGTGATGCGACGGCTGATCGAAATCGCCGCGGCCACCTTCCTCGTCGTCTGCATCACGGCGTCCAGCGCCGCCTTCGCCGCCGGCAAGATCGGCCGCAGCGCCGACGGCCTGAGCTGCGCCGTCACGCTTCCGCAAAACGCATCCTCCGCCGCCCGCTGCGCCGCCATCAAGCGCCAATGCGGCGGCAAATTTTACGCAAGCGCGTGCGGGGATAAGTTGATGTCAGCGGCGAATTGAGCAGGGGCTGGTGCAACGAAGAAGGTGTCGTCCTGGCGGAAGCCAGGACCCATTACCCCGCCTGTCAGATGAGGCCTGACCGATCATTCCGGGATTTTCTTCCTCGATCAGCTTGATCTTCCAGTCCCGCTTCCAGAACTTCAGTTGCTTCTCGCGCGCGATAGCTTCCTGGGGAGTCGAGAATGCTTCGACGTGCACAAGGCGGAAGATCTTGTACTTGTGCACGAACTTGGAGCCATGACCCGAGCGGTGCAATTCAAGCCGCGCGCGGATGTCGTTGGTGACGCCGAGATAAATGTCCCGTGATGGCGGCTCGCCAGGATGTAGACGTAGTAGCTGCTTGCGCTCATGGCCTCAGCTCGCAAGGGCAGCGCTGACCGGGGTAATGGGTCCTGGCTTTCGCCAGAACGACGCTCTCAACAAAACACGTTTGCCGTCAGAACAAATTAAGAACACTTTAGCAAGTCTTTGATATATCATTGTGATTCGGCGTGTTGCCGACACCATATCTAGCGTCTGCCAGACTTCGCGAGGACTACATGTCCACCATTGCCTTCGATCAATTTGCCCTCACCAGGATCGCCGATTTCGCGCGCTCGCTGTCGCGGCTGCATCAGGCGGCGCGGCGCCACGCGGTCGACGACGACCAGTTCGACCGCGAGTTCAACGCGGTGTGCCAGTCGATCTGGGGCTACACCATCGACGACGTCAGCGACGATCTGTTTTCGGCGCAGGACCATCTGTTCCTCGACACGCTTGACGAAGCGCATGCGCGCATCTTCGCCGCCGAGCAGGGTTATGATCTCGTCGACGACCAAGGCATGCTCACCGACTGGTGGGGTTTTTGCTGGATGATTTTAGCCGAGAAGCGCGGCCTGCTCACGGCAGACAACCGCGCCGCCGCGCGCGCGGCGATCGAGGAGAAATATCTGGCGGCGCCGAACGTGATCGGCGTGATCATCGGACGGTGACCCATCATCCTCCGTCATTGCGAGGAGCCTCTTGCGACGAAGCAATCCAGAGTGCCTCCACGGAGCCAGACTGGATTGCTTCGCTTCCGCCTTCGCTCTTCGAGCTTCGGCGGACAAGTCGCTCGCAATGACGGCTTGGCTACAGACGAGCCCGAGCTAGTCCAGCCCAGCCCGCTTCGCCGGCTTTTGCGTTTTCGGCACCGTCACGTCGGGGAGCGTCTCGCGCACGATCTCCGCGGCAGGGGCATCCGCCGCCACCGTGTCGGCGCGCACCGGCGCCACCTTCATCTCGCCGAGCCGTGCGCGGACCTGCGCGGTGAGACCGGGATAGGAGGCGACCGGGGTGAAGTCCGCGGCCTGGTCGTTGCCGACGCGGATGCCGGTATAGGCGACGAGACCGTCGCTGGTGGCGATCACGTCGCCGGGCTTTAGCGACGAGTCCAGCGCCAGATCGACCGGAGCAAGGCCGACCGGCTCGCGGCCGTTGCAGGTGCAGTCGGCGCGCAGCGCCTTGCGATAGGCGAACGCGTTCTCGCTATCGGCATAGCGCTCGCCGGTCTGCGACGCCGCGCCGTCGATCGAGGAGCCGAAATAGATCTTGGTGGCGCTTGCAGGACAGAACGCCTGACACATCTGCGCGGGCGAGGTGAGACCGCGCATCAGCGGAAAATATTTGCCGTCGCAGCTGCGCACGCAGAACGCCGGTCCCGAGCCGCCGGCCGCAGCCGAACGTGTCGGCGGCACGTATGGCGGACTTGCGCCGTTCTGCTGGCCGGTGAATGGATCGGCGTAGGAGCTCGGCTGCTGCGGCACCTCACGCTGCGGCCGCTGCTGCTGCTGCATTCCGCCGAAGAAGAAGTCGAACAGGCCTTCGGCCGAAACCGGGGCCGGAGCCGCAACCAGCGGTGCTGCCAATGTGGCGGCTACGAGCATCGCGCGACGCCACCGGCGCGCATGGGACATGACTGTACGCAAACGCTTACTCCACCCGGCGCTACCCAACCGGCCGGGACCATCAGGTCTCAGCACATGATTCACCATAAGGCGGGATGGTAAATGAGCGGTTGAGGGGGGAGGAGCGGCGTCGCCGGACGGGTGGACCTCGTCATGGCCGGGCTTGTCCCGGCCATCCAGGATCTCTGGTGCGGCAAAGACGTGGATGCCCGGTCAAGCCCGGGCACGACGGCGGAAAAAGTCTAGCCGCTCAAGCCTTCAAGAACTCCGACGCCTTGTACAGCGAGCGGAACGGCAGCCCGGCCGCGCCAAAGGTGTCGTCGGCGCCTTCCTCGCGGTCGACCATGGTCAGCACCAGCACCACTTCCGCGCCGGTCTCGCGCACCGCTTCCACGGCCTTCATCGCCGAGCCGCCGGTGGTGGTGACATCCTCGACGATCACGACGCGCTTGCCCTCCAGCGTCTCGCCCCTGGGCAGCCCCTCGATCGCGAGCTTCGCGCCATGCTCCTTCGGCTTCTTGCGCACGAAGAAGGCCGCGATGGGATGGCCCTTGATCCAGGAGATCTGCGCCAGCGCGCCGGCCAGCGGCACCGCGCCCATCTCGAGCCCGCCGATGAAATCGAGCTGGTCGTCCTTCAGCGCCTCATAGGTCAGCTCGGCGAGCAGGGTCGCACCCTCCGGGTCGAGCATGGTCGGCTTGAGGTTGAAGTAGAAGTCGCTCTTGCGGCCCGACGCGAGCGTCACCTCGCCGCGGCCGAAGGAGCGCCGGCGGATGATCTCGAACAGGCGGGCGCGGGAGGCTGATTTAGACACGGCGGGCCCTCGGGAGCATTTTTGGAGGTGGCGGAATTTATCCGCGACGGCCTCGACATTCCAGAGGGGGCTTCCCCCGTCAACAGGGATCGGCCATCCCGGGCGGCCGGTTGTGGGGGTGCAACGTTCTGGGGTAGGTGGATGCCGGATATCTCGGGCAAGAAAACCTGCAAGAAGGCTGGGCAAGGACACGCGACAAATGACCATCGAGCTGCACACCTGGAACACGCCGAACGGCCGCAAGATCTCGGTCGCGCTGGAGGAGATGGGGCTGCCCTACAAGGTGATCCCGGTGAATATCAGCAAGGGCGAACAGATGGCGCCGGAGTTCCTGAAGCTCTCACCCAACAACAAGATCCCCGCGATCGTCGATCCTGATGGCCCGGACGGCAAGCCCGTCAGCATCTTCGAGTCGGGTGCGATCCTGCTGTATCTCGGCGAAAAGACCGGCAAATTTCTGCCGAAATCGCTTTCGGGCCGCATTCCCGTTTATGAATGGTTGATGTGGCAGATGGGCGGTTTCGGGCCGATGCCGGGCCAGGTGCACCATTTCATCGCGCTCGAGAACGAGCAGGACCGCGCCTACGGCCTCAAGCGCTACATGGCCGAGACGCGACGGCTCTACGGCGTCCTCGACCGCCGGCTGGAGTCCCGCGATTTCGTCGCCGGCGAGCTCTCGATCGCCGATTTTGCCCTCCTGGGCTGGGCCTGGCGTCACCCTCGCCACAAGGTTGACCTGGCCGACTTTCCCAACGTCAAGCGCTGGTACGAGGCCCTGATGGCCCGCCCGGCGGTGAAGCGGGGCATGGAGGCGAAGCTGGATTGATCTTTCTCTCCCTCTCCCCGCAAGCGGGGAGAGGGGAAAATCACACCTTCCGCGCTTCCACCGCCATCCGCACCGCAAGCCCGGCCAGCACCGTGCCCATCAGCCAACGCTGGACCAGCATCCAGCTTGGCCGGCTTGCGAGAAACAGCGCGATCGACCCGGCCGCGAGCGCGATCATCGCATTCACGCTGACACTGATCGCGATCTGGATCGCGCCAAGCACCACTGACTGCGCCAGCACGCTGCCGGCGGTGGGATCGATGAACTGCGGCAGCAGCGCGAGGTAAAGCATCGCGATCTTCGGGTTGAGCAGATTGGTGACGAACCCCATCGCGAACAATTTGCGCGGGCTGTCGATCGCAAGCTGCTTCACCTGGAACGGCGAGCGCCCGCCCGGCTTCACTGCCTGCCAGGCCAGCCACAACAGATAACCCGCGCCGGCAAAGCGCAGCGCGTCATAGGCGAAGGGAACGGCGAGCAGCAGCGCCGTGATGCCGAATGCCGCGCACAGCATGTAGAACACGAAGCCGAGCGCCACGCCGCCGAGCGAGACGATGCCCGCCGCAGGCCCTTGCGTGATCGAACGCGAGATCAGGTAGATCATGTTCGGCCCGGGCGTGAGCACGAGGCCGAGGCAGACGAGAGCGAAGCCGAGCAGGGCGGAGGCGTGGGGCATGGCTGAACCGGTGCGGGAGACGGCACGGTTCTAATATGCGTGGCGCAGTGGGGCCATCGCGCAATTGCTCGGAGGACAATTCAGCTTGTGCGTGTGCCTTCGCCGGGGCGGTACCGTCCGATCAATGCGCCTCGTCCCAATTGTTCGCCGCGCGTGCGTCGACATGCAGCGGCACCGAGAGCAGCACGGCCGGGAACGGCGCGTCCTGCATCACGTGCTGCACGACGGGGAGCGTCGCCTCGACCTCCGCATCCGGCACCTCGAAGATCAGTTCGTCATGCACCTGCAGCAGCATCTGCGCAGATAGTTTCTTTCGGACCAAGGCATCCTCCATCCGCGTCATGGCGCGGCGGATGATGTCGGCGGCGGTGCCCTGGAGCCGGGCGTTGATCGCGGCGCGCTCGTTGAAGGCGCGCACCGAGGCGTTCGAAGCCTTGATGTCGGGATAGTACATCTTCCGTCCGAACAGCGTGGTGACGTAGCCGTGGTTCCTGCAGAAGTCGCGGGTCTCGTCCATGTAGGCGCGGATCCCGGGGAAGCGCTCGAAGTATTTCTTGATGTAGGCGGCGGCTTCCTCGCGCGCGATGCCGAGCTGGTTGGCGAGGCCGAACGCCGAAATGCCGTAGATGATGCCGAAATTGATCGCCTTGGCCCGGCGCCGGATTTCGCTCGGCATGCCCTTGATCGGCACGCCGAACATTTCCGATGCCGTCATGGCGTGAATGTCGAGACCGTCGCGAAACGCCTGCTGCAGCACGGGAATGTCGGCGATCTCGGCGAGCAGCCGCAGCTCGATCTGTGAATAGTCGGCGGAGACCAGCTTGTGCCCTGGCGTTGCGATGAAGGCGCGCCGGATCTTGCGCCCGTCCTCAGTGCGCACCGGAATGTTCTGCAAATTCGGCTCGTTCGACGACAGCCGGCCCGTCGTGGTCGCGGCCAGCGCGTAGGTCGTATGGACGCGGTGGGTCTGGGGATTCACGTAGGTCGGCAACGCGTCCGTGTAGGTCGATTTGAGCTTCGAGACCTGGCGCCACTCCAGAATCTTCTTCGGGAGGTCGTGGCCCTGCTCGGCGAGCTCGTCGAGCACCTGAGCGGTGGTCGACCACGCGCCGGTCTTGGTCTTGGTGCCGCCCGACAGTCCCATCTTGCCGAACAGGATGTCGCCGATCTGCTTCGGGCTGCCGACATTGACCGGCTCGCCCGCGATCTGCTGGATCTCGGCTTCGACACGGGCCGCAGTCTGGGCGAAGTCGCCGGAGAGACGCGACAGCACCTGACGATCGATCGAGATGCCGCGCCGCTCCATGCGTGCGAGCACCGCGACCAGCGGGCGTTCCAGCGTCTCGTAGACCGTGGTCATGTGCTCGGCGATGAGGCGCGGCTTCAGCACGCGCCAGACGCGCAAGGTCACGTCGGCGCCTTCCGCCGACAGCGACGCGGCCTTGTCGATCGGCACCTGGTCGAACGTGATCTTGCCCTTGCCGCTGCCGAGCAGCTCGTTGTCTTTGAGCATCGCGTGACCGAACCAGCGCTCGGACAGTTGCTCCAGCGCGTGCGAGCCGCGGCCGGCATCGAGCACGTAGGAGATCAGCTGCGCATCATCGGTGTTGCGCAGTGTGATGCCGTGCTGCGCCAGCATCACCGCGGTGAATTTGACGTCGAAGCCGATCTTGAGAATGCCTGGTGATTCCAGCACCGGCCGCAACGCTTCGATCGCATCAGTGTGCTTGACCTGGTCGGGCGCGAGGCCCGCGTCGAACAGGCCGGCGCCGCCGCCGGACTGCTTGTGCGCCAGCGGCACGTAGCAGGCCTCGTTCGGCGCCAGCGCCAGCGCGATACCGCAGAGGTCGGCCTGCATCGGATCGATCGAGTTTCCCCGGATCTCGACCGCGACATGGCCGGCATCGTGAATGCGCGCGATGAACGCGTTCAATTCCGCGAGCGTCTTGATGGCCTGGTACTTGCTGCGGTCGACCGGAAGCTTGCGCAAAGCCTCTTCCCGCGCGGCGGCGAGCGAAATCGGCGCGCCCTTCGGACTCGCGGCCTTGTCCTCCTTGCGCGCCGAAGGGTTGCGCTGGCCCACCGGAACTTGCGCCGGCGCGCCGGGTCCCGGGGCCGGCACGACGTCCGAAGGCGGCAGCGGCGAGAAGACGCTGGCGCCGCTGGAATAGCCGGGATCTGCATCGACGTTGGCCGGGTCAATCTGCGAGAATTCGGCGACGCGGCGCGTCAGCGTGGAAAACTCCATCGCCTTCAGGAACGCGATCAGCTTGCGCGCATCGGGCTCGTGGACGGCGAGATCATCCAGGGGGACTTCGAGGTCCACCTTGTCGTCGAGCAATACGAGCTGCCGCGAGATGCGCGCCTTCTCAGCGTTCTCGATCAGCGCCTCGCGCCGCTTCGGTTGCTTGATTTCGGTGGCCCGGAACAGCAGTTGCTCGAGATCGCCATATTCGACGATCAGCTGCGCCGCGGTCTTGATGCCGATGCCGGGCACGCCAGGAACGTTATCGGTGGAATCGCCGGCCAGGGCCTGCACTTCCACCACCTTCTCCGGCGGCACGCCAAACTTCTCGATCACCTCGGGGATGCCAATGCGGCGGTCCTTCATGGTGTCGTACATGGTGACGCAGTCGGTGACGAGCTGCATCAGGTCCTTGTCGGAGGACACGATTGTCGCGCTTGCGCCGCGCTCGCAGGCTTGCCGTACATAGGTCGCAATCAAATCGTCGGCCTCGAAGCCCACCTGTTCCAGGCAAGGCAGGTCGAAGGCGCGCACCGCCTCGCGGATCAGCGAAAATTGCGGGATCAGATCGTCCGGGGCCGGCTGCCGGTGTGCCTTGTACTCAGGATAGATCTTGTTGCGGAAGGTGATTTCCGACTTGTCGAAAATGATCGCCAGATGGGTCGGCCGGTTGTCCTCGGGCATCTCGCGCAACAGCTTCCACAGCATGTTGCAGAAGCCGAGCACGGCATTGACCTGCAAGCCGTCGGACTTGCGGTTCATCGGCGGCAGCGCATGGTAGGCGCGGAAGATGTAGCCGGAACCGTCGACCAGGAAGACATGGTCGCCCTTGCCGGCCGCCTTCGCGGCAACGGGCTTGGCAGCAGCTGTCGCAGCAGCGGGCTTGGTTTCGGCGGCCTTGGGCGCGGCAGCCTTGGTGTCAGCTTGGGCGGTGGTCTTTGGGGAGCTCTTGGGCATGGCCGCAATGTATGAATTTTTGCGGGATTTGACAGCCTTGGGAGGTGGATTTTTGGCTTGCGGATGCCGCTATCCCCACTGTCATTTCCCGCATCCCCCGCTGTCATTCCCCGCGACGGCGGGGAATCCAGTACGCTGCGGCTTCTCCGTATACGACTGCTGCCCTCTGGAATACTGGATCCCCGCCTTCGCGGGGATGACAGCAGAGTATCACTCCGCCGCCTGCAACACCGCGCTTGTCTTCTTCGGCGCGATCCAGAACGCATCGGGCCGCTCGAACAGGAAGTTGCCGCCAAGGCGCAGTGCGATCTGCCAGATTGCGAGCGAGCCGATCACGCCGGCGATGGTCACGATCAGCGACACCGCACCGATGTCGGGAATGATGCCCGTGCGCAAGAGCAGCGTCCGTGTCGCCGCCATCGGCAGGAAGAAGGCGAGATAGATCACGATCGAATGCTCGCCGCAGAAGCGGAAGACATTCAGCCATTGCACGCGCGCGAGCAGCGTGCCCATCGTGATGATGGCGCAGGCGCCGGCGAAGCCGAGCACGAGCGATACGATTTTCCATTCGCTGGCGCCGAGCGCAACGAGGCCGGCATTGACCAGCACCCATGTCGCGAGCGCTGTCAGCGCCCATGCGGGATGATTGCGCGCGCGGTCCGACAGCGCGAACACGTAGGGCGCGAACAGATAGCCCGAATAGAAATAGATGAAGCGCGCGCAGAACTCGTCGATCGCGGTCCAGCCGGTCGAAATGCGCGCCGTCTCCAGCGCGGCCGCGACGAGCCATATCGCGGGCTGCGGCATGCGCCGTGTCAGTTTTGTGACGACGAAGAAGATCGGCAGGAGGTAGATGAACCATAGCGTGCCGAACGGCTCGACGAAGGATTCCAGATACAGCAGGCCGGCGTCGCGCCAGCTCGTTTCTGCTGCGAATGCGGGGGCCTTGAAGCCGAACTGGATTGTCACCCAGACGACATAGAAATAGGCGAAATGCACCACTTTGCGGTCGAGATAGCTTCGCCAGTCCCGGTCGATCACCAGTGACAGGAACAGACCCGAAATCAGGAAGAAATCAGGCATCCGGAATGGCTTCGCGAAGGCCACCAAAACATGCATGAAACCGGTCTCGCCGGCGGCAAGCTCGACCCCCAGCACCGAATGCATCATCACGACCATGACGATGCAGATGCCCTTGGCGTAATCGACCCAATCGACGCGCGCAGCAGCCGGGGCCTTGAGTCCCCCAATCGCGGCGATTGTGCCTGATGGTGCCATGGTGTCTCTTTTCGAGGCGTGTTCCGCCAGATCTGTGTGAACGCGGAGCAGTTTGCCGCCTTGCGGCTTACGATTTCTTTACTGGTACAATTGCTGTGCCGTTTTTTGCACGCGGGCTGTTCCCTCACCCCGGGAAAATGCTAAACCGCCGTGGAATTGGGGTTTTGTTAACCAAGCCAAACAGGGTTTTTCATGCGCATTGCTATGATCGGCACGGGCTATGTGGGACTGGTGTCCGGAGCCTGCTTTGCGGATTTCGGCCACGACGTCATCTGCGTCGACAAGGACGAGAAGAAGATCGCGGCCCTTCATCGCGGCGAGATCCCGATCTACGAGCCTGGGCTCGACGAGCTGGTGGCGACCAACGTCAAGGCCAAGCGGCTGGAGTTCACCACCGATTTGTCCAAGCCGGTTGCGGATGCCGATGCTGTCTTCATCGCGGTCGGCACGCCGTCGCGCCGCGGCGACGGCCACGCCGATCTGTCCTATGTCTATGCGGCTGCGAAAGAGATCGCGCAATCGCTGTCCGGCTTCACCGTCGTGGTGACCAAGTCGACCGTTCCGGTCGGCACCGGCGACGAGGTCGAGCGCATCATCGGCGAGACCAATCCCAAAGCCGACGTCGTCGTCGCCTCGAATCCCGAATTCCTGCGCGAGGGCGCGGCGATCCGCGACTTCAAATTCCCCGACCGCATCGTCGTCGGCACCTCCGACGAGCGCGGCCGCAAGGTGATGAGCGATATCTATCGTCCGCTGTCGCTGAACCAGGCGCCGCTGATGTTCACGGAACGCCGCACCGCCGAGATGATCAAATACGCCGCCAACGCCTTCCTCGCGACCAAGATCACCTTCATCAACGAGATCGCGGACCTCTCCGAAAAGGTCGGCGCCAACGTGCAGGAGGTCGCGCGCGGCATTGGCCTGGACAACCGCATCGGCACCAAGTTCCTGCACGCCGGTCCGGGCTTCGGCGGCTCCTGCTTCCCAAAGGACACCAAGGCGCTGATCAAGATCGCGCAGGACTACGACGTGAGCTTGCGCATCGTCGAATCCGTGCTCGCGGTCAACGAGAACCGCAAGCGGGCGATGGCGCGAAAAGTGAGCCAGGCGCTCGGCGGTTCGCTGCGCGGCAAGACCATCGCCGTGCTCGGGCTCACCTTCAAGCCCGACACCGACGACATGCGCGACGCGCCGTCGATCCCGCTGGTGACCGGCCTGATCGACATGGGCGCGAAGGTGAAGGCCTTCGATCCCGTCGGCATGGAGCAGGCGAAGACTGAGCTGCCCAGCATCACTTATTGCGAAGACGCCTATTCCTGCGCGGAAGGCGCCGATGCGATCGTGATCGTCACCGAATGGGTGCAGTTCCGTGCGCTCGACCTCGACCGGCTGAAGGCAACCATGGCACAGCCCGTCATTGTCGACTTGCGCAACATCTACCGCCCCGAGGAGATGGCTGCGGCCGGCTTCGTCTATGAGAGTGTTGGACGGCCGCCGGTGCAGGGCTAGCGATCCGACCTCGCAACGATTCCGTCATGGCCGGGCTTGTCCCGGCCATCCACGTCTGTTTTCTAGTGTGACGACGTGGATGCCCGGCGACTTCCGTGCGAAGACGCGCTTCGCGCTTTTTGCTCGGGCGTGACGAATGGACAGGCCTTGCCCCTCAGTTTCGACACGCCCCTCCCGATCGATGCCGTGCTCGACGACCTCTCGCGCACGCTGGAGGCGCATCATGCCGCCGTGCTGGTGGCCCCTCCTGGCGCCGGCAAGACCACGCGCGTGCCACTGGCGCTGCTCGATGCCCCCTGGGCCAAAGGCAAGAAGATCATCGTGCTGGAGCCGCGGCGCATCGCGGCGCGCGCCAGCGCCGACCGCATGGCCAAATCACTCGGCGAACGCGCCGGCGAGACTGTCGGCTATCGCGTCCGCTTCGGCTCGAAGATCTCGCGCGCGACCCGCATCGAGGTGGTGACGGAGGGCATCTTCACCCGCCAGATTCTCGACGATCCCGAACTGTCGGGCATCGCCGCCGTGCTGTTCGACGAATTCCACGAGCGCTCGCTCGATGCCGACATGGGCCTGGCGCTGGCGCGCGACGCGCAGCTGGGCTTGCGCGAGGATTTGCGCATCCTCGTGATGTCGGCAACGCTCGATGGCGCCCGCGTGGCAAAATTGCTGGGCGAAGCGCCCGTCGTCGAAAGCGAGGGCCGCGCCTTTCCGGTCGAGACGCGCTATCTCGGCCGCAAGGCTGACGCGCCGATCGAGCGGCAGATGGCGGATGCGATCGCCTCGGCGCTGCGGGCCGATGCCGGCTCGGTGCTGGCGTTCCTGCCGGGCGCCGCCGAAATCCGCCGCACCCAGAATTTCCTCGCCGAACGCATACACGATTCCAGCATTGAAATCGTGCCGCTGTTTGGCGCGCTCGACGCCGCCGTGCAGGATCGTGCCATCTCGCCGGCGCCCAAGGGCACGCGCAAGGTGGTGCTGGCGACCTCGATCGCGGAGACCTCGCTCACCATCGAGGGCGTGCGCATCGTGGTCGATTCCGGTCTCGCCCGCGTGCCGCGCTACGAGCCCGACATCGGCTTGACCCGGCTCGAGACCGTGCGCGTCTCCCGCGCGGCGGCGGACCAGCGCCGCGGCCGCGCCGGCCGCACCGAGCCCGGTGTCTGCTACCGGCTCTGGGACGAACCTCAGACAGCCTCGCTAGCGCCCTACACCCAGCCCGAGATCCTCAGCGCCGATCTGTCCTCGCTGGTGCTCGATCTCGCGCAATGGGGCGTCGCCGATCCTGCCGCGCTGTCGTTTCTCGACCCGCCGCCGCAGCCGGCCTGGAAGGAAGCAAAAAGCCTGCTCTCCGAGCTCAACGCGCTCGATGGCGATGGCCGCATCACCGCGGAGGGCAAGAGCCTGCGCGCGCTGGCGCTGCCGCCGCGGCTCGCGCGCATGATCGTGGATTCGCACCGTGCCGGCGAAGGCGAGGCCGCCGCCGAGATCGCGGCCATCATCACCGAGCGCGGGCTCGGCGGCGACAGCGTCGATCTCGAGCACCGGCGCGATCAGTTCCGCCGCGACCGTTCCCCGCGTGCCGCAAGCGCGCGCGACCTCGCCCGGCGCTGGGCTTCGCAGGTGGCGGCGTCAGAGAAGGCGGCGACCGCAGAAGGTGACCTCTCGACCGGCCTGATGCTCGCCTACGCCTTCCCGGATCGCGTCGCGCGCAACCGCGGCAATGGCAGCTTCGTGCTCGCCAACGGCCGGGGTGCTGCGGTGGATCAGACCTCGTCGCTCGCGCGCACGCCTTATATCGCGGTCGGCGAGATGACCGGCACGGCGGCGAGCGGGCGCATTCTGCTCGCGGCGCAAATCTCGCAGGACGAGATCGAGCGGCATTTCGCCGAGCATATCGAATCCGTCGAGGAGATCTCGTTCGATCGCGGCGCGATGGCGCTGCGGGCGCGGCGCAAGCGCGCGCTGCACGCGATCACGCTCTCCGAGGCGACGCTCGCCGTGTCGCCCTCGGGGGACACTGCGCGCATCTTCGCCGACGGGTTGATCGCCGCCGGACTCGACCGGCTGCCCTGGTCGAAGGTAGCCAAACAATGGCGCGATCGCGTGATGTTTTTGCGCAGGGCCGAAGGCGACAGCTGGCCCGATCTCTCGGACGACGGATTGATCGCGCGGCGCGACGATTGGCTGGTGCCGGCGCTCTACGACAAGATCGCGCTGAAGGATATTTCCGCCGGCGATCTCTCCGACGCGTTGATGGCTTTGTTGCCGTGGGAGATGCGCGCGCGGCTCGACCGCGAGGCGCCGACGCATTTCGAGGCCCCGACCGGCAGCGTGCTCGCGATCGACTATGAAGCCGAGCAGGGGCCGACCATCGCGGTGCGGCTGCAGGAATTGTTCGGCCTCAACACCCATCCCTCGATCGCCGCCGGCAAGGTGCCGCTGGTGCTGGAACTGCTGTCGCCGGCGCAGCGCCCGGTGCAGGTGACGCGCGATCTCCCCGGTTTCTGGCGCGGCAGCTACAGTGCCGTGCGGTCCGATTTGCGCGGCCGCTACCCGCGCCATCCCTGGCCGGAAGATCCGGCGAATGCGCTGCCGACCCGGCGGGTCAAGCCGCGCGGGACGTGAGGCGCAAGAAGACCCTCATGGTGGGGAGCGCGGCCCGCCCTTCACGGGCATCCTTCGAGACCCGCTCCTATGGAGCGCTCGTTAATCCAAGCACGGCACCGACCTCTAGCTGCCGCCGGAGTGGGGCTGTTTATCGCGGTAAATGGCGGCTCTGAGTTCGTCAATGAGTTATCATTTATGCGCTGCGGAGGCGCTCCGAACGAGCAAAAGCGTCACAAGCTCTCAGGATGAGGGTCTCACAAAATTGCATTCTGCCCGGAAATCGCTATTTTCCGCGGCCCGGAGGCCCCTTAGATGTCTGTTATCGATCTTGCCGCGAATCCGAGCGATCTGCGTGCGCTCGCCGAACAATCCAACGCCTGGCCGTTCGAGCAGGCGAAGGCCATTGTCGCGCGGCTGAAGAAAAGCCCGAAGGACGAGGTGCTGTTCGAGACCGGCTACGGGCCATCAGGCCTGCCGCATATCGGCACCTTCGGCGAGGTCGCGCGCACCTCGATGGTGCGGCACGCTTTTCATGTGCTGACCGAGAACAAGATCAAGACCCGCCTGCTCGCGTTCTCCGACGACATGGACGGGTTTCGGAAAGTGCCCGACAACGTCCCCAACAAGGAGATGCTGGCCGCGCATCTCGGCAAGCCGCTGACGCGGGTGCCGGATCCGTTCTCCAACGAATACCCGTCGTTCGGGCACCACAACAATGCGCGGCTGCGCGCCTTCCTCGATCATTTCGGCTTCGACTACGAATTCGCGAGCTCGACCGACTATTACACGTCCGGCCGTTTCGACGCGACGCTGCTCAAAATGCTCGCGGCCTACGACAAGGTGATGGCGATCATCCTGCCGACGCTCGGTCCCGACCGCCGCGCGACCTATTCGCCGTTCCTCCCCATCAGCAAGACCACGGGTGTCGTGCTGCAGGTGCCGATGATCCGCCGCGACGTTGCGGCCGGCACGGTGACCTACCTCGATCCCGATACCAACCAGGAAGTCGAGACGCCGGTCACCGGCGGCAACGTCAAGTGCCAATGGAAGGCCGATTGGGCGATGCGCTGGGTCGCGCTCGGCGTCGATTACGAGATGGCCGGCAAGGACCTGATCGACTCGGTCAAACTCTCCGGCGCGATCGCCAGGGCGCTCGGCGCCACGCCGCCGGAGGGCTTCAACTACGAGCTCTTCCTCGATGACAAGGGCCAGAAGATCTCGAAGTCGAAGGGCAATGGGCTGACCATCGACGAATGGCTGCGCTACGCCTCGCCGGAATCGCTGTCGCTGTTCATGTATCGCGAGCCTAAGGCGGCCAAGCGGCTGTATTTCGACGTCATCCCGCGCAATGTCGACGACTACCAGCAGTTCATCGACGGCTTTGCGAAGCAGGACGCCAGGCAGCAGCTCGGCAATCCGGTCTGGCATGTCCACAATGGCCATCCGCCGAAGTTCGACATGCCCGTCACGTTCCAGCTCCTGCTGACGCTGGTGTCGTCGTCGAATGCGGAGAATGCCGAGACACTGTGGGGTTTCATTGGTCGCTACCGACCCGGTGTGAGCCCGCAGACGCATCCCAAGCTCGACGCGATGGTCGGCTATGCCATCAACTATTATCGCGACTTCGTCGCGCCGACGAAGACGTTCCGCGAACCGACCGAGACCGAGCGCGCGGCGCTGCAGGATTTGCGGGATGCATTATCGCAGCTTCCGCAGGACGCCTCGGCCGAGGACATCCAGAACGTCGTCTACGAGATCGGCCGCCGCGAGCCGTTCCTCGACCAGGTCAAGAAGGGCAAGGACGGCCGTCCGGGCGTGACGCTCGACTGGTTCAACATGCTCTACCAGGTGCTGCTCGGCCAGGAAAAGGGCCCGCGCTTCGGCTCCTTTGTCGCGGTGTATGGCGTGCAGAACGCGGTCAACATGATCGACGGCGCGCTGGCGCGGAGTGCGTGAGGGCTACGGAACTGAGTTGTAGGCGCGACCTATCTCCCCGATTCGTCCTGGCGAAAGCCAGGACCCATAGCCACCGCCGGATGTGGTTACGGAGACTCGGAGTGGCCAATTGGTGCCACAACTTCTCCCGGGGTAATGGGTCCTGGCTTTCGCCAGGACGACACCGAGGCCTCACTGGCTTGCCCACACGATCCGCGCGATCCACACCACCTCGCTCGCCGCCATCCTGCGTTCGGCCTGCGTCGCATCGAGCGGCTGCAAATCCAGAGCCTTTGCGGTGCGGCGCTTCAGCGTCGCCACCGTCAGCTCGCCCGCGTTGGTCTTCACCACCACGCGATCGCCTTTGTGGATCGGCGCGCCGGGCGCGACCAGGATGATGTCGCCGTCGCGATAGGCGGGCGCAAGCGCTTCGCCGGACATCTGCAGCGCGAAGCTATGGTTGCCCTCGAAGGCGGGAAGGGCAAATTCGGTCCAGCCCTTGCCGACGGGAAAGCCGGACTCGTCGAAGGCGCCGCTCGCGCCCGCCAGCGCGAAGCCGAGCAGCGGCACCGAACGGCCGCCGCCTGCCTCGTCGCCGACCAGCCTGGCAAAAATGTCGATCGACGAATCTGCCGCCGCCAGCGCTTTCGCGATCGATTCGGTCGAGGGCCAGCGCTCGCGGCCGTCGGAGGTAACGCGCTTGGACTTGTTGAAGGTGGTGGGATCGAGCCCGGCGCGCTTGGCGAGGCCGGACGGCGACAGGCCGGCACGCGCCGCCAGCCGATCCAGCGCGCCCCAGATCTGGTCGTGGGTGAGCATCCTCTGCGCTTTGGCCTGCCTGACCATGGAAGGTCCAGCCCGTCGCAACTCAGGAAAACTATCCTCAAATCAATCGGTTTTCCGTTTTCGGTGCAAGAGGCGGCGTCTAAGTCTTGAGTTCGGCAGGGGTGGCCTTTACGGTCCCGCCCGGGATTTAACGACCCACGAGAGACGAAAATCCCCAGGAGACTCAAAGAGCTGTCTCCCCGGGCAAACAGGGCTGCGTAAGCGGTGGTCAAGATCTACAAAATCTGTCCGGCCTCGGCCTGGCGCGAGGCGGAACGGCAGGGCGTTTATCGCGGCAGCGCGGACGATTCGCGCGACGGATTCATCCATTTCTCGACCGCCGCCCAGGTTCCCGAGACCCTGCAGAAGCATTATGTCGGGCAGCGCGCGCTGTTCCTGGTCGAGGTCGACGGCGATGCGCTCGGCAGCGCGTTGCGCTGGGAGCGCTCGCGCAATGAGGAGCTGTTTCCGCATCTCTATGGCGAGCTCGATCTCGGCGCGGTGATGGCTGTGATGAACCTCAACACGCGCTCCGACGGCGGCCACGATGTTCCGGAGCTTGCCCCGTGATCCGCGCTTTCGACGCTCTCTCGCTGCCGGTGCTGCGTTGGCTCGATCCGGAGGATGCGCATCGCCTCGCGATCCAGGGCCTGCGCTTCCTGCCGCCGGGCAAGCCGCACGCTGACGATCCCAAGCTTGCGGTGCGTGCGTTCGGGCTCAACTTCCCCAATCCGATCGGCATGGCCGCGGGCTTCGACAAGAGCGCCGAAGTGCCGGATGCGCTGCTGCGGCTCGGCTTCGGCTTCGTCGAGATCGGCTCGGTGACGCCGAAGCCGCAAAGCGGCAATCCGCGACCGCGGCTGTTTCGTCTGGAGCGCGACGAGGCCGTGATCAACCGCATGGGCTTCAACAATGACGGCGCGGAGACAGCCCTGCGCCGGCTTGCGGCGCGCGCGCAGCACGGCGGCATCGTCGGCGTCAATGTCGGCGCCAACAAGGATTCGCCCGATCGGGTCAATGATTACGTCAAGCTGATCGAGACCTTTGCGCCGGTCGCGAGCTATTTCACCGTCAACGTCTCCTCGCCGAACACGCCGGGCCTGCGCAATCTGCAGGAAGGCGCGCTGCTCGACGATCTCCTCGCCAGGGTGATCGACGCGCGCCAGCGGGTGCGCGAGAGCGCCGGCGACACGCCGGTGCTGCTCAAGATCGCGCCGGATTTGAGCCTCGCCCAGCTCGACGACGTCGTGCAGGTCGCGCGCTCGCGCCGGGTCGATGGCATGATCGTATCGAACACCACGATCGCGCGGCCGAGTACGCTGCGCGAGGAGATGCGCGCCAAGGAGCAGGGCGGCCTGTCCGGCCGGCCGCTGTTCCGGCTGTCGACGCGGATGGTCGCGGAGACCTATGTGCGCGTCGAGGGCGCATTCCCCCTGATCGGTGTCGGGGGGGTGGACTCGGGCGGCGCCGCGCTGACGAAGATCCGCGCCGGCGCGAGCCTGATCCAGCTCTATTCGTCGCTGGTCTACAAGGGCCTCGGCATCGTCGACGAGATCAAGCGTGACCTCGCCTCGACCCTATTGCGGACGGGGCGGGATTCTCTCTCCGAGATCGTCGGCTCCGACGCCGCCACGCTGACGGCGGAAGACTGGCCGGGGATGTAGGCGGTCTCGTGCCCCGAGCGCAGCGCAGCACGTTAGTGATGCGCTGCTGAACCGGGGCCCACGCTCGCGGCATTCTGGGTCCCGGCTCCGCGCAGCAGCGTTTCACCCTGCAGCGTGTCCGGGACACGAGAGCTACGACCTCGAAAACGTCTTCCTGTACAGCGCCGGATAGCGCGCGGCCTGCAAGCCGCCGCGCGAGACGTAGGAGGCGATCAGCGCGCTCCACAGCCCGGCATTGCCGAACGATTGCAGCGCCCACCATGTGGCGAGGAAGATCGCGAGCGAGGCCAGCATCAGATTGCGCATCTCACGCGCCCAGGTCGCGCCGATATAGATGCCGTCGAAGCCGAAGGCGAACACGCCGGGAATCGGCGCGAGCACGACGAACGGCAGGAATTCCCGCGCGCCGCGACGGACGCTTTCGCTCGCCGTCATGAAATCGATTAAGTTCGGCCCGAATACCGCGAATAGCGCGGACACGACCAGCGCGAAGCCGAGCCCCCATAGCAGCACCAGCCGGGTCGAATCAGCAAATCCCCTGGCGTCGCGTGCGCCGAGCGTACGGCCGCAAAGCTGCTGGGCTGCGTTCGCTAGACCATCGAGAAAGAAGGCGCTGACCAGCAGAAAATTGTTGAGCACGGAATTCGCGGCCAGCGTGACGTCGCCGGCCCGCGCGCCCTTGGCGGTGAAGAACAAGAACACGGCGATCAGCGCCGCGGTACGGATCAGGATGTCGGAATTCACGGCCAGCAGCCGCATCAGCTTGGCCCGGTCGAACAGCTCTGCGTACGGCACCGCGAACCCACCGTCCGCATAGCGGCGGCAGACGATCATGCCGAGGCCGAATCCGGCCGCTTCAGACAGCAGCGCTGCGATCGCAGCACCTGCGATGCCGGTGTCGTAGACCAGCACCAGCAGGATCGTCGCCGCCGCGTTGACGAGATTGATGATGATTTGGAGCGCGAGCGCCGGGTTGGCGCGAGCCTGGCCGACCAGCCAGCCCAGGATAACATAATTGACGAGCGCCAGCGGCGCCGACCAGATCCGGATCACGAAGTAGGTTTTCGCCGCGCGCGTGACGCCTTCGCTGCCGCCCATCAGGTCGAACAGCACGGTGGCCAGCGGCAGTTGCAGCGCGATCAGTGCTACGCCGATCAAGCCGGCGACGATGAAGCCGCGCACCAGGATCGCGGTCAGCTCGCGCGTCTCGCCGGCGCCGAGCGCCTGCGCCGTGAAGGCGAGCGTGCTCATGCGCAGGAAACCGAACAGCCAGAACAGGCAATCGAAGATGACGGACGCGATGGCGACGCCGCCGAGCAGCGCGGCGTCGTCCAGCCGTCCGATCGCGGTGGTCGAGACCACGCCGATCAGTGGCGTGGTGAGGTTGGCGACCATCGCCGGGCCTGCGATGGCGAAGACCTGACGGGAACCGATCTTCAAGTGAACGGGTGCGTGCATGTCAGAACACGAGCACCATGCCGTCTTCGGCGGCGAGATGAGCGATGTCGTCGAGGCGCGACAGCACGTCTTCGCTCATATGGGTGAGCACGAGGCGTTTTGCGCCGATTTCGGGAAGGTGCTGTTCCAAGGTCGTCAGGCTGAGGTGATTCTTGACCACCTTCTCGTACATATAGGCTTCGGCGATGAAAAGGTCGGCGCCATGCGCCAGCGGAATGAGCGTCTCCGTCCATTCGGTATCGGCGCTGTAGGCCAGCGTGCGACCCTCGGCTTCGACGCGATAAGCGAGGAACGGTCCACCGGATTCGCCGTGCACGACGGGATAGGGCGTCACCGTCACCGCGCCGAAGCTTTGGCTCTGCTCGGGCGCGAGCTCGACGACGGACAGCTCGAAGCGCTGTTTCGTCTTCGAGGAGTGCTCGAACAGAGCCTCCTTCACCTCACGCAGCCGCGTCTCGATGCCTTTGGGGCCGGCGATCGTGAGCGGCCGCGTCCGCCGCGAGAATTGTGCGTCGAGCAGGACAAACGGCAGCCCGGCAAAATGGTCGCCGTGGAAATGCGTGATCAGGATGAGATCGATCTCATTGCGGTCGATCTCCAGCCGCTTCAGTGCCGGCAAAGCCGACGCGCCGCAATCGATCAGGAAGTTGGCTTCGCGCCCCGAGACGTGGAAGCAGGTATTGAGCCTGCCGCCGGATCCGAAGGCGTCGCCGCAGCCGACAAAGCGCAATTGCATCGGCCGCCAGCTCCAAATCCTTTACCTGCGTGGCGCGCCGAAAACGCGCATCAGCAGCCAGATCGGAATCACGATGACAGCGCCGAGCAGGAAGTAGCGCCACAGCCAGTTCACGGTATCGAAGCCGAGATCCCACAAACGCTGGAACAGAAGACGAATGCTTAAGATGATATTCCAGGGGTCGAAGCCGATCGCCGCCAGCACGACGCCGACGAGGATCGAGAGCAGCACCAGGCGAAACGCGACCGCCAGCGGCGAGCCGCCGAGAAAGCGGTGCAGGCCGTCACTGCGGCCGGCCGGCAAATCTCTGACGTCGTGGGCCATCTCAAACTCCTCAGGGGATTCGACCTATCATAGGGCAAGGCGGGGACATGGGGAACCTGTGAGGGGGCGTCAATCGGCTTACGGGATTTTAATTCGGGCAAGCACACGCCCGGGGCTTCTTAAGCCTCAACCTCGGCCGCCTCCGCTTTCAGCATCTTTTCCAGCGTTTCCAGCCGGTCGGCCTCCCGCGGCGGCTTGTCCCAGCGCAGCCGGCTGATGCGGGGAAAGCGCATCGCGACGCCGGATTTGTGCCGTGGTGAGCGCTGCAGCCCCTCGAAGGCGACCTCCAGCACCAGCCCCTTGTCTGGCTCGTGCACGACGTGGCGGACGGGGCCGAATTTTTCGGTGGTATTGCGACGCACGAAGCGGTCGATCTGGAGCAGCTCCTCGTCCGTGAAGCCGAAATAGGCTTTTCCGACCGGCACCAGTTCGTCACTGCCCGGCCCTGCGGTCCAAACGCCGAAGGTGTAGTCGGAATAGTAGGACGAGCGCTTGCCGTGGCCGCGCTGCGCATACATCAGCACGGCGTCGATGATGTGCGGATCGCGCTTCCATTTCCACCATTGTCCCTTCGGCCGCCCCGGCAGATAGGGTGCGTCGCGCCGCTTCAGCATCACGCCTTCGACGGCGTCCGCGTCCTCGCCCGCACCAGCGCTGGCGGGATCGGCGCGTGCTGCGGTCAGCGCCTCCCAGCTTGCGAAGGCGACGGTGGGCGACAGATCGATGCGGGGATCGTCGAGCTTACCGATGAAGGTCTCCAGCCGTTCGCGCCGCTCCGCGAAAGGCAGCTCGCGCAAATCGTTCTCGTCGTCGCCGAGCAGATCGTAGGCGCGCAGATGAATCGGAAATTCCTTGATCAGCTTCGGAGACACGACCTTGCGGTTGAGCCGCTGCTGCAGAAAATTGAAACTTTGCACGCGCCCTTCGCGCAGGATCAGAAGCTCGCCGTCGATGGCGCCGGGCAGCCGCAGCGACGGCACGAGGTCCGGAAAGCTCCCGGTGATGTCCTCGCCGGTGCGCGAATAGAGCCGAGCGGTGATGTGGCCGTGCTCGTCGCGGCCGGCCACCGCCTGCACGCGGATGCCGTCCCATTTCCATTCGGCGATGTAGTCGGCGGGATCGAGTGCAGCGAAATCGGTGTCCTCGATCGCATGCGCCAGCATGACAGGACGGAACGGCGCGGGATCGCGATTGACTGGCTTGTCGCCGCGGCCTTCCAGCCAGGCGAACAGGTCGAGATAAGGCGGCGCGAGACCGGGCCAGATCAGCTCGACCTCATGCGGGTCCTTGTCGCCGAGCGCGGCGGCCGCGGTCTTTGCCAGGCGCGCGGAGATGCCGATGCGCAACGCGCCGGTGACGAGCTTCAACAGCGCCCAGCGGCCGGTCTCATCCAATTCGTCGAGCCAGCGCTCGAGCTGCTTCGGCAGCTCGGTCTTGCCGAGGGTGCGCAGGGTGGTGACGACCTCGGTGAGGGTTGGGGGAGGTGGGTTGTTGTGGACACCCACGGCCTTCGGCCACATCAGCGCGATTGTCTCGGAGAGATCGCCTACATAGTCCCAGGATAGGCCGAACAAGACCGGGTCAGTTCGCTGGGCGATAAGATCGCGCAGCAGAGAAGGTTTTGCGTGCTTGAAACTCAGCGCACCGGTCAGCGCGGCCAGCGCGTAGCCGCGATCGGGATCGGCGACCTCGCGAAAATAACTCGTGATCAGCCGCAGCTTGTTGTTGCGGCCGGGTTCGTAGGCGAGGCGGTCGAGAAGTTCGGCGAAGCGGTTCATGCTTCGGCCTCGTCAGCGAGCGGCGTCTCGGTCTCCTCCTCGTCGCCATAGCCGACGAGATCGAGCGGCCGCGACCGCAAACCCTTGCTTTGGCACCAATGCACCAGCGCGTCTTCCTGGCCATGGGTAACCCAGATCTCGCCGGCACCGGTCGCGGCGATCGTGGCGGTGAGGCCGTCCCAATCGGCGTGATCCGAGATCACCAGCGGCAGCTCGATGCCGCGTTGCCGCGCGCGGGCGCGCACCCGCATCCAGCCAGAGGCGAATGCCGTGACGGGATCGGGAAACCGGCGGGTCCAGAGATCGGATGTTGCAGAGGGCGGCGCCAGCGTGATGGTGCCGGCGAGCGCCGCCTTCTTGACGCCCTTCGCCGGCCGCAACTCGCCGAGCTCGATTCCGCGGCTCTGATAGTAATGCGTGATCTTCTCCATCGCGCCATGCAGATAGATCGGCGCGTCGTAACCCGCTTGGCGCAGCAGCGCGATCACGCGCTGCGCCTTGCCAAGCGAATAGGCGCCGACGAGATGCGCGCGCTCCGGAAATAGCGCCACCGACGCCAGCAGCTTCTTGACCTCGTCGGCCGCATCGCCATGGCGAAACACCGGCAGGCCGAACGTTGCCTCGGTGATGAAGACGTCGCAGCGTACGAGCTCGAACGGCGTGCAGGTCGGGTCGGGCGCATCCTTGTAGTCGCCGGAGGCGACGATGCAGGTGTCCTTGCAGGTGACCGCGACCTGCGCCGAACCGAGCACATGGCCGGCCGGGTGAAACTTCGCGCTGACGTCGCCGAGCCGGATCTCCTCGCCATAGTGGATTGCTTGGGTGGAGCCGGCAAAATTCTCGCCATAGCGCAGCCGCATCATGTCCAGCGTTTCCTGCGTCGCCAGCACCGCGCCGTGGCCGGCGCGGGCATGGTCGGAATGGCCGTGGGTGATCACGGCCCGCTCGACCGGCCGGACGGGGTCGATATGGAAGCCGCCCGGCTTACAGCATAGGCCGGCGGCAACTGGCAGCAGGATGTCTTGCGGACGCATGCCTGTTATATAGGTCGCGACCCCGCATCTTCGAGTCATCACCGCTTCGTTCCCTGGTTCCCACAATGCCCCTGCGCTTGTTCCTGACCTCCGGCGATCTCATGGCCGACCGCCGCTTCGAGTTCGCGCGCGACCTCCAGCTCAAGGGCGATCTGGCGGCCGCCGCCGACCTGCTGGAGCAGACCATCGAGATTGCGCCGAATTTCACCTCGGCCTGGTTCACGCTCGGCGAAATCCGCGCGCAACTCGGCGAGCGCGACAAGGCCATTGCGGCCTTTCGCAAATCGCGCGAGTCCGACCCGAGCGATCAGCATGGCGCTCATCTGCATCTGATACGCCTCGGCGATGCGCAATTGTCCGAGATGCCCAAGGCCTATGTGCAGGCCTTGTTCGATCAATACGCCCCGCGCTTCGAGCACGTGCTGATCAACGATCTCGGCTATCGCGCGCCGTCGCTGATCTTCAAGGCGGTGGTGGCTGCCCGCGTCGCCGCGAAGAAGCCCGCCCTGTTCAAGCGCGCCATCGATCTCGGCTGCGGTACGGGGCTCGCGGCCGCCGCCTTCGCCAAACAGGTCGACCAGTTCATCGGCATCGATCTGTCGCCCGGCATGGTCAAGGAGGCGCGAGCCACCGGCCTCTATGCCGAGCTCGAAGTCGCCGACATGATCGAAGGCCTGCGCAGCAGGAGCGAGGCGAGCGCAAACCTCGTCGTCGCTGCCGATGCGTTCGTCTATCTCCCCGATCTCGCACCGGTGCTCGGCGAAGCCAGGCGCGTGCTCGCGCCCGGCGGCGTGCTTGCGTTCACGCTGGAGACCCATGACGGCAGCGGCATCGTTCTCGGCGAAGGCCTGCGCTATGCCCATTCGGCGGAATATGTGCGCGATGCGATGGCGAAGGCCGGCCTCAAGCTCCTCACATTGGAGCAGGCCTCGCCACGCACCGAGAACAACGAACCGGTGGGCGGCCTCGTCGTGGTCGCCGAGAAAACTTGAGTTTAGGCGCTATAAGCGGCGCTTTAAGCGTCATTGCGTCGCAAAGCCGCGACTTCCCACTTGCGAGCCGTGCGGCGATGCCAGCACAATGCGCGCACCAGGGAGAAACAAACAATGACCAGGAATCCATCGCGGCGCGATTTCAGCGCCGCCGCGCTCGCGACCATCGCGGCCTCCACCTTGCCCGCGCCCTATGTCTGGGCCGCGGAGAAGAAATACGATTCCGGCGCCAGCGACACCGAGATCAAGATCGGGCAGACCGTGCCGCATTCCGGCCCCGGCTCGCTCTACGGCGTGCTCGGGCGCGTCGGCGAGGCCTATTTCCAGATGCTGAACGAAAAGGGCGGCATCAACGGACGCAAGGTCAAATTCCTCACCATGGATGATGCCTACAGCGCGCCGAAATGCGTCGAGGCGACGCGGCGCCTGGTCGAGCAGGAGGAGGTGCTCGCGCTCTACGGCTCGCTCGGCACCGCGCCGCAGACCGCCGTGCACAAATACCTCAACTCGAAGGGCGTGCCGCAGTTGCTGCTCAACACCGGCGCGTCGAAGTGGAATAACCCGAAAGAGTTCAAATGGACGATGGCGGGCTTGCCGCTCTATCCGACCGAGGCGCGGATCCTGGCGCGGCACGTCGTCAGCGTGAAGCCGAACGCGAAGGTCGGCATCCTGTACCAGAACGACGATTTCGGCCGCGACTTCCTCGGCCCCTTCAAGAAGGTTCTGGAAGACGCCGGCGGCACCGCCAAGGTGATCATGGAGCAGACCTACGATCTGACCGATCCGACGGTCGATTCCCAGCTCATCAACCTCTCGAAGTCGGGTGCGGACGTCTTCTACAACATCTCCACCGGCAAGGCCTCGTCGCAGTCGATCCGGAAAGTAGCCGAACTCGGCTGGAAGCCGCTGCAGCTGCTGTCGGCCGGCTCGACCGGCCGCTCCATCCTCAATGCCGCGGGCCTCGAGAACGCCGCCGGCATCGTCGCCATCCGCTACAACAAGGAAGTCGGCCTGCCCAAATGGGAGAAGGACCCCGACGTCATGGCGTTCGAGGAGCTGCGCAAGAAGTACACGCCGGCGATCGATCAAGACAACACCATCGCCTTCGCCGGCTACGGCCAGGCCGTCACCATGGGCGAGATCCTGCGCCGCTGCGGCGACGAGCTCACCCGCGCCAACGTGCTGAAGCAGGCTTCCAACCTCAAAGGCTTCCACTCGCCTTATTTCCTCGACGGCGTCACCTACGACTACACGCCTGACGATTACACGCCGATGAAGACGCTCTTCATCTCCACCTTCACCGGCAAGGACTGGGACATCTCCGACAAGCCGATGTCGGAGTAGGGGCTCTCCGCGAATGCGTGGAGCGTTGAATGGGCGGTAGCTTCACGCTCGTCATGCCCGGGACAAGCCCGGCCATGACGCCTGTCGGCGCGTCCTGCCCACCCCCTCGACGAACCCGTCCCCACGGCTTACCTGTGATGCCGTGCCGCCCCGCATCCGCAAAATCCCGGCCGAGCCTGCCGCGCTGTTGCCCGACCGCTTCAAGGCGTGGTTCGCGGCCCGCGGCTGGTCGCCGCGCGCGCATCAATTGGCGCTGCTGGAAAAGGCGCGCGAGGACCGATCCGCATTGCTGATCGCGCCCACCGGCGCCGGCAAGACGCTGGCGGGATTCCTGCCGACGCTGGTGGAGCTGAGCTCCGCGCCCAAAGCTTCGGCGAAATCGGTGATCTCCACCGGCCGCAGTCTGCAACGCACCGGCGGCCTGCACACGCTCTACATCTCGCCGCTCAAGGCGCTCGCGGTCGATATCGCGCGCAACCTCGAGCGTCCCGTCGCCGAGATGGCGCTGCCGATCAAAATCGAGACCCGCACCGGCGACACCCCAACGTCGCGGCGGCAGCGGCAGCGGCGCTATCCGCCGGACATTTTGCTGACGACTCCGGAGCAGCTTGCGCTGCTGCTGTCCTCCGATGATGCGCCGTTTCTGTTTTCCTCCTTGAAGCGCATCGTGCTCGACGAGCTGCATGCGCTGGTGACGTCCAAGCGCGGTGATCTGCTCTCCCTTGGGCTCGCGCGGCTGTGGCGATTGGCGCCGCAGATGCGCGCCATCGGCCTGTCGGCGACCGTGGCCGAGCCTGAATCGCTGGCGCGCTTCCTGGTGCCGCAGCCCGGCGGCAAGGAAGCGGCGGCCGACATCGTCCTTGCCGGCGGCGCCGCACCGCCGCTGGTCGAGATGATGGACACGCGCGAACGCCTGCCCTGGGCCGGCCACAGCGCGCGCCATGCGCTTCCCGAGATCTACGAGCTGATCAAGGCGAACAAGACCACGCTGGTCTTCGTCAATACCCGCAGCCAGGCCGAGATGCTGTTCCAGAACCTCTGGAGCATGAACGACGACAATCTTGCCATCGCGCTGCATCACGGCTCGCTCGACGTCGCCCAGCGCCGCAAGGTCGAGGACGCCATGTCAGCGGGCAGATTGCGCGGCGTGGTCTGTACCTCCTCGCTCGATCTCGGCGTCGACTGGGGCGACGTCGATCTCGTCGTCAATATCGGCGCGCCCAAGGGCTCCTCGCGCCTGATGCAGCGCATCGGCCGCGCCAACCACCGGCTCGACGAAGCCTCGCGCGCGGTGCTGGTGCCCGCGAACCGATTCGAGGTGCTGGAGTGCCGCGTCGCGATCGACGCCATCGCGGAGAATGCGCAGGACACGCCGCCGCTGCGCCTGGGTGCGCTCGATGTGCTGGCCCAGCACGTGCTCGGCTGCGCCTCCGGCGAGCCGTTTTTCTCCGACGAGCTTTACGGTGAGGTGCGCACCGCCGCGCCCTACGCCGATCTCACGCGGCAGGACTTCGACGACGTGGTCGATTTCGTCGCCTCCGGCGGCTACGCGCTGAAGACCTATGAGCGTTTCGCGCGTATCAAGCAGGACAAGGAGGGACGCTGGCGCGTCGCCAATCCCAGGGTGCGGCAGAGCTACCGCATGAATGTCGGCACCATCGTCGAGGACGACATGCTGAAGGTGCGGCTGGTGCGCTCGCGCGGCGGAGGTCAAGGAAAAGCAGGCGGGTCGACCGGCGTGATCGCGCGCGGCGGCAGGCTGCTCGGCGAGATCGAGGAAGCCTTCATCGAGGGTCTCAGCCCGGGCGACACCTTCGTGTTCTCAGGCGAGGTGGTGCGCTACGAAACCCTGGTCGAAGACCAGGTCTATGTCTCGCGCGCCAACGACAAGGACCCGAAAGTGCCGTCCTATATGGGCGGCAAGTTTCCGCTCTCGACCTATCTTGCCGAACGGGTTCGCCGCCTGCTCGATGACGGGCGCGCGTGGGGCGCCTTGCCGGAGCAGGTGCGCGACTGGCTGTCGCTGCAAAAGGACGTCTCGCGCGTTCCGGCGGTGCGCGAGCTGCTGGTCGAGAGTTTTCCCCGCGCCAACAAGCATTACATCGTCTGCTATCCCTTCGAAGGCCGTCTCGCGCATCAGACGCTCGGCATGCTCTTGACGCGCCGGCTGGAGCGCGCCCGCGCCCGGCCGCTCGGTTTCGTCGCCAACGAATATGCGATCGCGGTCTGGGCGCTCGGCGACATGTCCTCCATGATCCGGGACGGCAGGATCGACCTCGACGCGCTGTTCGATCCCGACATGCTCGGCGACGACCTCGAAGCGTGGCTTGCCGAATCCGCGCTGATGAAGCGCACGTTCCGCAATTGCGCGATCATCTCCGGCCTGATTGCGCGGCGGCACACCGGTGAGGAGAAGAGCCGCCGTCAGGTGCTGTTCTCGACCGATCTCGTTTACGACGTCCTGCGCAAGCACCAGGCCGATCACGTGCTGTTGCGCGCCGCCCGCGCCGATGCCGCCACTGGCCTGCTCGATCTGCGCCGCCTCAGCGACATGCTCACCCGCATCCGGGGCCGCATCACGCATCGGGAACTCGACCACGTCTCCCCGCTCGCCGTCCCCGTGATGCTGGAAATCGGCCGCGAGTCAGTCTATGGCGAAGCTGGAGACGAGCTCCTGGCGGAGGCCGCCGACGAGCTCGTCAAAGAAGCGATGGGATAACAGCAGGTTTTGACGTGGGGGCAGGCGCGCTGGTTTCAGGGGATATCGAGGACATGCGCGTTTCGAATGTCAGCATCAGCAGCGTGACCTTCGCGGCCGATCTCTCCGGCGCGCTATTCTGGGAAGAGCAGCGCCTGCTCGTCGTCTCCGACCTGCATCTGGAAAAAGGTTCCAGCTTCGCCATGCGCGGCGTGCTGCTGCCGCCTTACGACACCATCGCGACGCTCAGTCGTCTCGCTGCTGTCATCTCCCGCCATGATCCCCGAATCGTCATCGCGCTCGGCGACAGTTTTCACGATCGCACGGCGCATGGACGGCTGTCGGCGGAGGATCGCGACGCGGTCGCCGCCTTGCAGGCTGGCCGCGACTGGATCTGGATCTCAGGCAATCACGATCCGGCGCTGCCGCGTGATCTCGGCGGCACCGTCGCCGACGAAGTTGCGATCGGTCCGATCACCTTCCGCCACGAGCCGACGGGCGCGAGCGGCGAGATCGCCGGCCATCTGCATCCCAAGGCGCGTGTCTCCGCGCGCGGCCGCTCGATGGAGCGCCGCTGTTTCGCCTGTGACGGCGAGCGTGCCGTGATGCCCGCCTTCGGCGCCTACGCCGGCGGCCTCAGCATCCGCGATGTGGCGTTTGCAAAGATCTTTCCAATGAACGGTTTTGTCGCGCACCTGCTCGGCGACCGCCGCGTCCACGCGATCGCCGCGTCACGGTGCAGCTAAGCCGCTTTCGTCTGCACGTCGTCGCAGAACTCCGCCAGCCGATCTGCCAGCCGCAACGTCGCGGGACTTGCGCCCGGCGCGGCCATCAGCGCCACTTCGGTCCGGTTGATCGGCGCAAAGCCGTCCTTCGCGGTCAGCACGCGGTGGTCGGACTGGATCGCCATCTCCGACAGGATGCTCAAGCCCATGCCGGCCGCAACGGCGGCCTGGATGCCGGCCAGGCTCGATGACGTATAGGACATGTGCCAAATGCGGCCCGCGCTTTCCAGCGCGTGGATAGCGCCGGCGCGGTAGAGGCAACCGAGCGGAAAGCCGATCAACGGCACGGAGGCCACATCGGCGTGGATCGGATGGCTCTTGCTGGTGACCCAGTGCACCTGCTCGGGCCACACCGCAATCGCGCCCTTCGCGCCGGCCTCGCGCTTGAACAGCGCCAGATCGAGTTCGCCGCGATCGAGGTCGCGCGACAGGTTCTTGCTCTGGTCGGCGCGCACATCGAGCCGTAGGCCCGGATGCGAGCGCGAGAAGGCGCCAAGCAGCTTCGCCAGCCGATACGCCGCGAAATCCTCGGGGATGCCGAGCCGGATCGCGCCTTCGCCGTCAGGCTGGCGCAGCACGTCGCGCGCCTCTTCCGCAAGCGACAACAGCCGCCGCGCATAGGACAGCAATCGTTCGCCGGCTTCGGTTGGACGCACGTCCTTCCCGTCACGATGCAGCAGAACCTGGCCGACATCCTCCTCCAGCCGCTTGATCTGCTGGCTGACGGTCGATTGCGTCCGATGGACGCGCTCGCCGGCGCGGGTGAAGCCGCCGGCATCGACCACCGACACGAAGCTGCGCAGGAGCTCCAGATCGAGCATGGCTGCTTCCATTCGAAAATCCACTGGCTGGAAGTTAATCATTTAATTTCCAAATGACAAGCCGGCTCCCTAGATCGAGGGCTCAGGAGAATGCCCCTCATGTCGCTCGCCCCTTCGCTTGCCGTTCCGCGCAGCCGCTTCAACACGCTGCCGCTGGCCATCGGCCTGTTCTGCCTGCTCTGGAGCTACGCCTTCGTCGCCGGCAAGATCGGCGTGACCCATTGCCCGCCGCTGATCCTGCTCGCCGCGCGCTTCTCGCTCGCCGGCATCTTGATCCTCGGTGCCACGCTGGTCCGCGGCGACGACTGGTCGCTGTCCTGGCGCGATGCCGCGATCTTTGCCGTGCTCGGCGTCGCCAACAACGCGCTCTATCTCGGCCTCGGCTACACCGGGCTGCAATCGGTCTCCGCCGGCCTCGGCGGCCTGATCGTGTCGGCCAATCCGGTGTTCACGGCGGGCCTCGCCGCGCTGCTGCTCGGCGAAGGCATGACCTGGCGCAAGGCGAGCGGCCTCCTGCTCGGCATCACCGGCGTGACCTTGATCGTCTGGCACCGCCTGTCGGTCGGCACCGACTCGCTGCACGGCATCGTGTTCACGCTGGCCTCGCTCGCCTCTCTCGTTGCCGGCACCATTTTGTTCAAGCTGCTCGCGCCGAAGGGCTCGCTGTGGGTCGGCAATGGCGTGCAGAATCTTGCTGCCGGCATCGTGCTGACGCCGGTGGCGCTCACCTTCGCCGACGTTCATGCCATCGACTTCACGCCGGGCCTGATCGGCGCCTTCGCCTTCCTCGTGCTCGGCGGCTCGATCCTGGCGTACTGGCTCTGGTTTCATCTCTTGAAAGTGTGTGGCGCGACGGCTGCCAGTGCCTATCATTTCCTGATGCCGCCGCTCGGCATGCTGTTTGCGTATCTCGTGCTCGGCGAGCATGTGGAGGCGCGCGATCTGCTCGGAATCATTCCGGTCGCACTCGGCATCTACCTGGTGACGCGGCCCGCCAAATCCGTCTCGTAAGAGGAGTCCATCATGCCCATTTCCATCACCCTGATCGGCGGTCCCACTGCGCTGATCGAGATCGATGGCTTCCGTTTGCTCACCGATCCGACCTTCGATGACGCGCACACCGCCTATCAGCTGCCGCATGTGAAGCTGGAGAAGACGATCGGCCCTGCGCTCAAGGCCGATGCGATCGGCCCGATCGATGCCGTGCTGCTCAGCCACGACCAGCATTCGGACAATCTCGACAATTCCGGCCGCGACTTTCTCAAACATGTGAAGCGCGTGCTGACCACCGAGGCCGGCGCGCTGCGCCTCGGCGGGCATGTCGAAGGTTTGGCGCCGTGGGGCACGGCGCATCTGAAAGATCGTGACGGCAACTCGCTGACGATTACTGCGACCCCGGCGCGTCACGGGCCGGCCGGCATCGAGCCGCTGTCAGGCGACGTCATCGGCTTCGTGGTGTCGTCGAGCCGGACCGACACCACATCGGTCTACATCAGCGGCGACACCACCTGGTTCGACGGCGTCGCCGAGGTCGCGCGCCGTTTCAAATGCGGCGTGGTGATGCCTTTCGCCGGCGCCGCGCAAACGCGCGGGCCGTTCCATCTGACCATGGACACCAACGACACCATCGAGACCGCGCGCGCCTTCCCCGATGCGATGATCGTGCCGGTTCATACGGAGGGTTGGGCGCATTTCCGCCAGAACAGCGAGGATCTGCGCAAGACCTTCGACGTGCTCGGCTTCGGGACGCGGCTGCGATTGCTCGAGCCCGGCGTGCCGACGGTGGTGCAGGCGCCGTAGCCCCGACTGTCATGCCCCGGCTTGACCGGGCATCCAGTACGCCGCGGCGGTAATTGTGAGAGCGAGTCGCCTAACGCAGGCCTCTGGAATACTGGGTCGCCCGGTCGAGCCGGGCGACGACGAGAGGAGAGAGCGTAGTCTCCTCAATCCTTCCGAAACACGATCGAGGCCATCCATCCCGTCATCAGCGCCATCGCCGCCGTAACCAGCCCGTAGATCAGGCCGTTCTGCCGCGCCGTGGTCGCGACGAACTGCTCGAAGCCGACCTTGACGATCTCGAACGCGGTCTCGGTCTTGCCGATGAACGCGCCGTCGGCAAACAGCTTGATCTCCACCTCATAGGTGCCGATCGGCACCTCCGCCGGCAGTGGAATGCCGGTGCGGAACAGGGTCGGTGTCAGGAACGTCACCGCGCTCGGATCCTCGCGGTAGAGACCGCGCTGGGTGCGCAGGCGGATGAAGGCGGAGCGGAACACGTCGTTCGGCACCACATCGGCATAGTCGCCGCTGACACGCTGGGTCAGCAGCACGTTGTTAAGCCCGATCTGCTGGCGCCGCGCGATCTCGGGCGAGGTGATGACATCGAAGGAGCGGTTGGCAAATAGCGCGAGATAGCTCGGCACCTCCAGGAACTGGCGGTAGTCGGTGTTGATCCAGATCCCGAAGGTGCGCTCCTTGCGCCGCGTCACCATCTCGGCGCGCGGGCCCATCACGGTGACGACGAGATCGTAGCTCTTGCGATCGGCGGGCGTGGAGGCGTCCTTCTCGACCGAGCCGAACAGCACCAGCTCCTCGCCGGAATAATTCGGCGTCACCGTGACGCGATGGTTGGAGACCGACACGATCAGCCGCTCGGCGCGTGCGACGGAGCCGAGCAGCAGAACGAGCAGGACCGCGAGAGCTGTGCGCATCATCCGTTCACCCCCAGCTCGCGGATGGTGAAGAGGTCTTCGGGCCGGATCACCAGCTCGATGGCGAAGCGAACGCCGACCGAGAGGATCAAGAGGCCGAGCAGCAGCCGCAGCTGCTCGCCGCGGATCTTCTGACCGGCGCGTGCGCCGAACTGCGCGCCGGTGACACCGCCGACCATCAGGATCAGCGCCAGCACCGCGTCGACGAGGTGATTGGTCACCGCATGCAGCAGGGTCGCAAACAGCATCGTGACCAGCGTCAGGACCATCGAGGTGCCGATCACCGTCGAGGTCGGCACCCGCAGCAGATAGATCATGATCGGCACCAGGATGAAGCCGCCGCCGATGCCCATGATGGCGCCGATGAAGCCGATCAGGACGCCGATGATCACGACCGGAATGACCGAGAGGTATATCTTGGAACGCTTGAACCGCATCTTCAGCGGCAGGCCATGGATCCAGTTGTGGGTGCGTCGTGGCGGCACCGCGCCGCGCCGGGTCCGCATTAGGGCGCGCAGTCCTTCGGAGAACATCAGGCTGCCGACGGTGGTGAGCAGCACGACGTAGGACAGTGCGATCATCAGATCGAGCTGGCCGAGCGCACGCAGCTGCGTGAAGGTCCACACGCCCAGCGCCGTCCCGGTCACGCCGCCGCATAACAGCACGCTTGCCAGCGCCGGGTCGATCGCGCGTCGCCGCCAATAGGCGAGCGCGCCGGAAAAGGACGAGGCGGCGATGTGGCTCGCGACGGAGGCGACCGCGACCGCCGGCGTGATGCCGATGAAGATCAAAAGCGGCGTCATCAGGAAGCCGCCGCCGATCCCGAACATGCCGGAGACGAAGCCGACCGCCGCGCCCATCGCTAGCACGAGGAAGACATTGACCGGAAGATCGGCGATCGGGAGATAGAGCTGCATCGAGAGACCACGCTTCCCGCGAGACGGATCGATTGCGCGGAATGCTCGCAGGAGGGCAGAACGATTGCCGCGCCCTTCAATAGCGGAATTCGGTGGCCGGCGGGACCAGGAATTTCGGGCGTGGTGAATGGGCTTAGAGAGATCAGATCACGGCTCGCAGCGAACCGAGCATTCCGCCACCTTCTCCGCCGTCATGCCCCGGCTTGACCGGGGCATCCACTACGCCGCAGCTTCTCCGTATCCAACCGACGCCTCTGGAATACTGGGTCGCCCGGTCAAGCCGGGCGACGACAAGAGGAGAAAGCGTACTAAACCGATTAATGCACAGCCGAGGCCGCGCGCTTGGCGGCAACCGGCTTCGGCGCAGGCTTCGCGTTGGCCTGCGGGGCGCTGTCCCAGCCGCCGTTCGGGGCCGCAACATTGACGGCGTCGTCGGGCTGCGGTTCGGCGCTGAAGGTCTGGATCGCGAGCTTGGCGGCGGCGAGCGATTGCGGGTCGAGCCGCTTGGCGACGTCGTCGCGCTTGCCGGCCGCGTCCGCATCGCCCTGGGCGGCGGCGAGCGTGAACCATTTATAGGACTCGGCGAGGTTCTGCTCGACCCCGATGCCGCGGGCATAGAGGATGCCGAGGTTGAACTGGCTGTCGGCGACGCCGCGGTCGGCGGCCTTCCGGAACCACAGTGCCGCGCTCTTGTAATTGGCTCCGCGTCCGCCGCCATCGGCGTCGAGCACCGCGAGATTGTGCATCGCCTTGGCGTTGCCGCGCTCGGCCGCCTGCGTGTAGTAGCGGCGGGCGATGTCGGCGTCCTTCTTCACGCCAAGGCCCTTTTCGTAGAGTGTCCCGAGGCGGAAGGTTGCGGGCACGACGCCGGCCTGCGCCGCACGGTCGTACCATTTGGCGGCTTCGTCGTAATTCGCGGCCACGCCCTTGCCCTCGGCAAAGCGCACGCCGATCTCGTAGGCCGCGGTCGCATCGCCCTTCATCGCGGCGGTGCGCAAGCCGGGGCCACCGATGCCGTCAGGCAGCTTTTCGCTCGGCGGCACCTGGATCATCGCGAGTTTCGCGCGGCTCGTGCCCGACAGCGCGCCGGTGACGTCGCTCGACGCCGCAGGCGGGGTTGGCGCCGCGGTTTGCGGGATTTCGACCGTAGCGGTGCCGCTCGGGCTCGTCACGGACCCCGGCGCGGCATTGTTCTGCGACTGCTTTCCGATCGGCGTCGGCGAGGTCATCGAGGGCGTGACCTGCTCTGGCGCGGCGGGCTTGTTCTCAATGGACGGCAGGGCTCGCGGCGCGGGCTCGCTCGACGTATTCTCCATCGCCTGCGGCGCTGGCGACGAGCTGCTGCCATCGAGCAGGTTCATCGCCATCTTGAAGGTGCCGAGCACGATCACGACCACGCTCGCGCCGACCAGCAGCGAGCGGATCTTCGAGGTGATGGTCGACCCGCCTTCCTGGCCCTTGTCCTTGGCGCGGCCGGCAGACGCCTTGGCGGCCCGGCCGGTTTTCTCGGGTGGCTGCGCGGCGGCGGCTTGCGCTGCGCGGCGCGCGGCAGCGATGAAGCTCGACGACGACACCGGCTCCTTGGGCGCGGCCGGGATTTCGCTGATTGCGCTTTCGGACGCAGCGATGCGCTCGGACGGCGTGGCGACGCGGCCACCCGGCCTTGTGCCCGGCTCGAGCGGATGATCCGGCGGCAGTTCGGGCGCAAGCGCGGCGCGCGTGGGCGCGGTATGCGGCTCCAGGATTTCGCTGATCGCGCGTGGCGGAACCGGCGGTGCCATCGGCATCGGCGGCGGCGCCGCCGGCGCGGCGGCTTGGAATTCGCGCGGCGCGGCGGCGAAGGCGGCGTGCGCCGCCTGCGCGGCGGCTGGATTGGGCAGCTCGGGCTTCGGATCGTATTTCGGGTGCTGCTGTTGCTGCGGCCGCGGCTCGTGCGCCATCGGCGCGGGCGCCATGGGAGCGGCCATCGGCATCGGCATCGGCTGCGCCGCAGGGGCGGGCGGCGCGGTGCGCACATTGCGAAGATCGCCCTCGATCATCGAGAGACGATCGACGACGTGGCCAAGGGCGTTGTGGACGGCCTCCAGCGAATCCTGGGTGGTCCGGTTGGTCTCGGCCTGGCTGAAGCGGATGTCGGAGAGCTCGCGCTTGACGAGATCGACCATGCCGGAATCGGCGGGCGGCGCGGAGTTGCGGCTCTCCGCCAGCGCGGAATAGGTCGCCTGCTGCCGCTCCAGGTGGCGCAGGATGTCGTGCAGCCCGTCCTCGACGCGGCTGAAATTTCCGTTGCGCGGATCGGAGGCGGCCTCGAGCCGCTCCAGCAGATACGAGACCCGCTGTTCAAGATGAGCGAAGGTCGAAGCCGAGTCGTTGCCGACCTGCATGCGATCGAAACGGTCGGACAGGGCGCGGATCGCGCTTTCGAGCTGCTCGCTGCTCTCGGGTGGTTGAGGGCGCTCGCGCGTTTCCAGAGCGGCGGTGAGCGCCGCGATGCGCTGTTCCAGCACCGCAAAACTGTCGCCTTGGCCGGACGCACGGGTGACCTGGTCGACCTTGGACGACAGCAGCTGCACGTCGTCCGAGAGCCGTGCCAGCGCTTCGTTGGAGGCAACGTTGGAGACGATGCCACGCAGCGCCGAGATCGCGCCTTCGAGCTGGCGGACCGTGGAAGGATCGTCATTGGCGCGCAGGATCAGATCGAGCTTGGCGCCGAGATTGCGGATCGCCTCGTCATAGCCGGTGAGCTGCTCGGCCGGCGTCAGCGTGCGGAGCACCTGCTTGATCTCGGACAGCGCGTGCTCGATGCCGGACAGGACCTGACCGTCGGTGCCGTTGGAGCGGGTCTCGTCGATGCGCCGATGCAGCGAGCGGATCTCGTTCTCGATCGATTCGATCGCGCGGCGCGGCATCGCCTCGGTGATGGCGTTGCGGATCTCCGCAAGCTCGCTGCGGAAAGTGTTGATCGCCTGCTCGGTATTGTCAGGGCGCTGCAGCGATTCGATCTGGCTCGTGATCTTGAGCAGATGGCGCTCAAGCGCAGAGAAATCCGGCCCCGGCTGGGGTGGCGGCGGAGCATAGGCAGGCGCGGGCGGCGCCATCGGGGGCGCGTAAGGAGCTGCCGCGGGCGCGATCGGCGGCGCGGCGCGCGGCGGCATCTGCCTGGGCGTAAAGCCGTCGAGCTCGCTCTGCCGTGCGGTGATCTCGGCCACCGCGACGTCGAACGAAGCGGGGCTCAGGGGCGGTGAGTTGCGATAGACCTGTGCGGCCGCGCGCTCGACCGCATCAGCCTGGCGCTGGCGCGTTTCAACGGGGGCCTGTCGCGGTGCCGGAGCCTGCTGCGGCTTTGAGATTTGCGACAGCCTTGCATCGAGCCGCGAGATCGCGTCGTTGAGCTGGCGCGCAACGCCCTGCTCGCGCGAAACGTCTTGTCGCGGAGTATCTTGTCGCGAAGGATCTTGCCGCGGCGCGGGCTTGGAAATCCGCTCGATCTGCTGGGTGATGGCGTCGAGCCGCTGGTGGATGTCGGCAACTTCGCGGCTTTCCTGGCTCGGTACTTGAGTCGGTACCTGGCTCGGGACGTTCTGGGCTTGCGGGCGCTGGTCGTAAAGTCCGCGAAAGTTTGGCGGGGCGGTCTCGCCGAGCGTGGAGTTCAGCCAATCGTTGAGTGACATGCCGGCGCGACGCGCAGCAGCTTCGGCCCGCTCCCGGACGGATGGATCGATGCCGTCAACACTCCACGATACGCGCGAATTCATGACTCTGTCCGGTTCCGACTCCGGCGCCCCATCCGGCGCCTCCAGTCTTCCCTCGCGTGCCGGTTGCAAAGACAATCGGATTTGGCGCGGGTCGTCTGCCTCGAAAACCGACTTTTGTCTGTTACGGTAAATAACGGGTTAAGGAACCCGTTGACGGTGTCTTAAAGTTGGGCGGCGGGGTGCGACACCCACCGCTGTCATGCCCCGCGAAAGCGGGGCATCCAGTACCCGCAGCCTCTCGATTCCAGCCGCGCAGCCTCTGGAATACTGGATCGCCCGCCCCCGTGCGCAATTGCGCACAAGGCGGGCGATGACAGCGGAATAATACGCAACGGCACGTCATGGCGTCTGGCCAGCCCCTCAGCCCTTGCCCTCGCGCTTGCCATCCTCCAGCGGCACCACGGTGCCGCTTGCGCTCATCGCCGACAGGGCCTCGAGCGCCTCTTCGCAGAAATCGGCCACCATCTGCTCGTGCCGGGCGCCGAGCTGAAGCAGCAGCAGGTTACCGAGGTCGAGCACGCCGGACGCCGCCCCTTCCGGGAAGCGCTTCTTCAGGATGCGCTCGTAGTTCTCGTGGCGATCGCGGTGGTGCTCGAGCCGGGCCATCAGGTCGGTGCGCATGGGCTCGAGGCCGATGCTGTCGAGCGCATGCAACCGCACCAGGAGATCGTCCTTGATGGAAGGGGGCGTGCTTGGCCGCGCGGCCCAGTGCCGCAGCGCTGTTCGGCCCTCCGGAGTCAGCGTATAGATCAGTTTATTGGGTTTGCCGGTTTGCACGACCTCGCGGCCCTGGATGTAGCCGCGGTCGCGCAGCTTGGAGAGCTCGCGGTAGATCTGCTGGTGGTCGGCCTTCCAGAAGAAGCCGATCGAGGAATCGAATGTCTTGGCGAGCTCGTAGCCCGTCATCGGACGTTCCGTCAGGCAAGCGAGGATTGCGTCGCCCAAAGCCATGACCCGGTCCTCCTGTTGTCGATCTTAACCAATTGGCTTGACTTTATGCGCATCGGCGCATATGCGTCAATGTGCATATGAGGCGACCCGATAACGAGGGCAAAAACCGCCCCGAAAACCCCAATGGAATCAACCTTCGCGCTACTGTGCATGGGGTTGTTTTCGCGTTTTTTGCCCGAGCCTTTTAGGGAGGCACCTGAATGACCGGCCTCGAGTCCTGGTACGGCTACATGAAGTCGCATGACCGGGCAGCGCTCTGGGACCTGCTCCATCCCGACGCCGTCTTCGAAAGCCCTGTCGTGCACGCGCCGCAGCGCGGCCGCGACATCACCTTCAAATATCTGGCCAGCGCCGAGAAGGTGCTTGGCGGTCCCGGCTTCAGCTATGTCGGTGAATGGAAGAGTGAGAGCGGCGCCGTGCTCGAATTCAAGACCATGATCGACGGCATCGAGATCAACGGCGTCGACATCATCAGCTTCGACGGCGAGGGGCGCATCACGCATTTCAAGGTGATGGTGCGGCCGCTGAAGGCGATCAACATGCTGCATCGCCTGATGGCGGAACAGCTTGCCGCCACTCAATCCTAAGCCAATACCGTCACTTCAAGGCCTGCCGGGAGACCACCATGCCGATCTACAAAGCCCCCGTCGAAGACGTGAACTTCCTGCTCAACGACGTCTTCCAGATCGACCGCTACGACAATCTGACCGGCTTCTCCGACGCGTCGAGCGACGTGCGCGAAGCCATTCTCGGCGAAGCTGCCAAGCTCGCCGAAGAAGTGCTGCAGCCGCTCAATCGCGTGGGCGATCTCGAAGGCTGCAAGCGCGCCGATGACGGTAGCGTCACCACGCCGACGGGATTCAAGGAGGCGTTCAAGCAGGTCGCCGAGGGCGGCTGGCTCGGCCTGTCGGCACCAACCGAGTTCGGCGGCCAGGGTCTGCCGGTGACGCTGAGCCAGGCGGTCAACGAATTCCAGATCTCCGCCAACATGGCGTTCTCGATGTATGGCGGCCTCACCATGGGCGCGACCGCGGCGCTGATCGTCCACGGCACGCCGGAGCAGAAGCAGACCTACGTGCCGAAGATGGTGGCGGGCGAGTGGACCGGCACCATGAACCTGACCGAGCCGCATTGCGGCACCGATCTCGGCATGCTCCGCACCAAGGCGGTGCGGCAGGCCGACGGCAGCTTCAAGATCACGGGCACCAAGATCTTCATCTCGGCCGGCGAGCATGACCTCGCGCCCAACATCATCCACCTCGTGCTTGCCCGCATTGAGGGCGCGCCCGCCGGCATCAAGGGCGTGTCGCTGTTCGTGGTGCCGAAATTCCTGGTCAATGCCGATGGTTCGGTGGGGCAGCGCAACGGCGTGGTCTGCGGCTCGATCGAGCACAAGATGGGCATTCACGGCAATTCCACCTGCGTGATGAACTACGACAACGCCACCGGCTGGCTGATCGGCGAAGAGAACAAGGGCATGCAGGGCATGTTCGTGATGATGAACGAGGCCCGCCTCGGCGTCGCCGTGCAGGGTCTCGCGCAGTCGGAAGTGGCCTATCAGAACGCGGTCGCCTATGCCCGGGATCGCATCCAGGGCCGCTCGCTCACCGGCGCCAAGGCGCCGGACAAGCCGGCCGATCCGATCATCGTCCATCCCGACGTGCGTCGCACGCTGCTGTCGATCCGCGCCTTCAACGAGGCCGCGCGCGCCTTCGTGATGTGGACCGCGCTGAAGAGCGACGTCGCCCATCGCTCCGAGGATCCCAAGGACCGCCAGGCCGCCGACGATCACATGGGCCTGATGACCCCGGTTCTGAAGGGCTTTCTCACCGATTACGGCTTCGCCAACGCGGTGCAGGCGCAGCAGATGTATGGCGGCCACGGCTACATCGCCGAGCAGGGCATGGAGCAGTTCGTGCGCGATGCGCGCATCGCCATGATCTACGAAGGCGCCAACGGCATCCAGGCGCTCGACCTCGTCGGCCGCAAGCTGCCGCGCGACGGCGGCCGCGCCATCATGGCGTTCTTCGGCGAGGTCATGGCCTTCGCCAAGGAGAACGGCGGCGACGAGGCGATGAAGCCCTACATCACTCCGCTCTCGGCCTCGCTCGGCCATCTCCAGCAGGCCACCACCTGGCTGATGCAGAACGCGATGGCCAAGCCCGACAATGCCGGTGCCGCCGCAACCGATTACCTCAATCTCTTCGGCTTCGTCGCGCTCGGCTATATGTGGGCGAAGATGGCGAAGGTGACGCAAGCCAAGATTGCCGAGAGCGGGACGACGCCCTATCTCTCGACCAAGCTCGTTACCGGCCGTTTTTTCATGGAGCGGATGCTGCCGGAGACCGCCGCCAATCTCGCGCGCATCCAGGCCGGCTGCGCCACCATCATGGAACTGCCGGCGGAAGCGTTCTGAAGCCGCTTTCGCTGCGACCGGATCACGACCACAAGATCATCACATCAGGAGGGCGTCATGCCTGAGGCATTCATCTACGACCACGTCCGCACCCCGCGCGGCCGCGGCAAGGCGGACGGCGCGCTGCACGAAGTCACCGCGCTCGCGCTCGCGACCGTGCCGCTCAAGGCGCTCAAGGACCGCAACAACCTGCCCGAAGATTCCGTCGATGACGTCATTCTCGGCGTGGTCGATCCGGTCGGCGAAGCCGGCTCCGACATCGCGCGCTTTGCCGCGCTGAAGGCGGGCTTGGGCGAAGCGGTGCCGGGCGTGCAGATCAGCCGCTTCTGCGCCTCCGGCCTCGATGCCGTGAATTTTGCCGCAGCCCAGGTGATGAGCGGCCAGCACGAGCTCGTGATCGGCGGCGGCGCCGAATCGATGAGCCGCGTCGGCATCGGTGCTTCCGGCGGCGCCTGGCCGATGGACCCGTCGATGGCAGTGCCGGCCTATTTCATGCCGCAGGGTGTCTCGGCCGATCTGATCGCGACCAAATACGGCTTCTCGCGTGACGACGTCGACGCCTATGCGGTGCAGAGCCAGCAGCGTGCGGCGAAGTCCTGGGAAGAAGGCCGCTTTGACAAGTCGGTCGTCCCGGTGAAGGACATCAACGGCCTCACCATCCTCGCCAAGGACGAGCATATGCGTCCTTCGACGACGATGCAGTCGCTGGCGCAGCTGCAGCCGGCGTTCACGATGATGGCGCAGATGGGCGGCTTCGATGGCGTCGCGGTGCAGTCGCATCCGGAAATCGAACGCGTCAATTACGTGCACCACGCCGGCAATTCGTCGGGCATTGTCGATGGTGCCGGCGCCGTTTTGCTCGGCAGCAAGGAAGCCGGCGGCAAGTACGGACTGAAGCCGCGTGCAAGGATCCGCGCATTCGCCAATATCGGCTCGGAGCCCGCGATGATGCTGACCGGCCCGGTTGATGTCACCGAAAAGCTGTTCGCGCGCTCGGGCATGAAGAAGTCGGACATCGACCTGTTCGAGCTCAACGAGGCCTTCGCCTCGGTTGTGCTGCGCTACATCCAGGCCTTCGACATCGACAACGCCAAGATCAACGTCAATGGCGGTGCGATCGCGCTCGGCCATCCGCTCGGCGCGACCGGTGCCATGATCCTCGGGACGGTGCTCGACGAGCTCGAGCGCACCAACAAGGCGACCGCACTGGTGACGCTGTGCATCGGCGGCGGCATGGGCACCGCGACCATCATCGAACGCGTCTAAGGGCAGGGAGCAACCAGCATGGCTTACAAGAACTTCAAGGTTGAGACCGATTCCGACGGCATCGCGCTCGTGACCTGGGACATCCCGGGCCGTTCGATGAACGTGCTCGACGAGACATCGACCAGCGAGCTCGACGCGATCGTCAAGGCGACCACGGCCGACGCCGTGGTGAAGGGGGTCGTCATCACCTCCGCCAAGGAGGCGTTCTGCGCGGGTGCCGATCTTTCCATGCTCGAGGGCATGAATCAGGCCTACGCAAAAGTGTTTGGGGAGCAGGGCGAGACGGCCGCGAACCAGATGCTGTTCGAGCAGAGCCGGCGCTTCTCGCAGGTGCTGCGCTCGATCGAAACCTCCGGCAAGCCGTGGGCGGCGGCGATCAACGGCCTCGCGCTCGGCGGCGGTTTCGAGATTACGCTGTGCTGCCACTATCGCGTGGCGGCGGAGAATCCCAAGACCCGCCTCGGTCTGCCCGAGGTCAAGGTCGGCCTGTTCCCGGGCGCCGGCGGCACGCAGCGCGTGCCGCGCCTGGTGCCGCCGCAGGACGCGATGACGATCCTGCTCAAGGGCGATCCGGTCACGATCGAGAAAGCCAAGGCGCTGAATCTGATCCACGCCATCGTTCCCGCCGCCGACCTCGTCAAGGCGGCAAAGGACTGGATCAAGGGCGGCGGCAAGGCTGTTGCGCCCTGGGACGAGAAGGGCTTCAAGCTGCCGGGCGGTCCGGTGTTCTCCAAGGCCGGCATGATGATGTTCCCGGCCGGCAACGCGATCTATCGCCGCGAGACCTACGACAATTATCCGGCCGCACGCGCGATCATGAGCTGCGTCTACGAGGGCCTGCAGCTGCCGATCGACGCCGCGCTCCGTGTCGAGTCGCGCTACTTCACCTCGGTGCTGCGCTCGAAGGAAGCGGCTGCGATGATCCGCAGCCTGTTCCTGTCGATGCAGGAGCTCAACAAGGGCGCGCGCCGTCCGAAGGATGTGCCGCCGACCAAGGTGAAGAAGATCGCCGTGATCGGCGCCGGCTTCATGGGCGCGAGCGTCGGCTATGTCTCAGCCCGTGCCGGTCTCGACGTCGTCCTGATCGATCGCGACCAGGAGAGCGCCGACAAGGGCAAGGCGCATGCGCAAAAGGTGATCGAGGAGCAGATCAAGAAGGGCCGCGCCAAGCCCGGCGACGCAGAAGCGCTGCTCGCGCGCATCACGGCGACCGCGGACTATTCCGCGCTCAAGGACGTCGATCTCGTCATCGAGGCCGTGTTCGAGGACCGCAAGGTCAAGGCTGATACCTTTGCCAAGGCGCAGGAGCACATGAAGCCGGACGTGATCTTCGCGTCCAACACCTCGACGCTTCCGATCACCTCGCTGGCGGAATCCTTCAAGGACCAAGGCAGGTTCGTCGGCATCCACTTCTTCTCGCCGGTCGAGAAGATGATGCTGGTCGAGATCATCCAGGGCAAGAACACCGGCGATCTCGCGATCGCGACCGCGCTCGACTACGTCCGGCAGATCGGCAAGACGCCGATCGTCGTCAACGACTCCAGAGGCTTCTTCGCCAATCGCTGCGTCGGCCGCTACGTCGCCGAGGGCAACGAGATGTTCCTCGAGGGCGTGCCGCCGGCGATGATCGAGAACTGTGCCAAGATGGCCGGCATGCCGGTCGGCCCGCTCTCGCTGTCGGACGAGGTCGCGCTCGACCTCGGGCTCAAGATCATGAAGGCGACGGAAGCCGACCTCGGCCCCAACGCCATCAATCCCGATCAGAAGAAGCTGATGGTGGAGATGGTCGAGAAGCAGGGCCGTCTGGGCCGCAAGAACAGCAAGGGTTTTTACGATTACCCCGAGAAGGGCAAGGGCCAGAAGAGCCTGTGGCCGGGCTTGTCCGCGCTGCAGCCCAAGCAGCTCGATCCCGATACCCTCGACGTTGAGGAGTTGAAGCAGCGCTTCCTGGTAGTGCAGGCGGTGGAGGCCGCGCGCACCGTTGAGGACCACGTCATCACCGATCCGCGCGAAGCGGATGTCGGCTCGATCCTCGGCTTCGGCTTCGCGCCGTTCACCGGTGGCACGCTGTCCTATATCGACTTCATGGGCCCGAAAAAATTCGTCGAGCTTTGCCACAAGCTGGAAGCGAAATACGGCTCGCGCTTCACCCCGCCGAAGCTCCTTGAGGAGATGGCCGCGAAGGGAGAAACCTTCTACGGCCGCTTCGCTCCGAAGAAGGCGGCGGCGTGATTCTCTGAACCCGTAGCCGGGATAAAAAATGCGAAAGGCCGGATTTTCGATCCGGCCTTTCGCATGTGCGCTCAGGCAGCCTGGATCAGCCCTTCCTTCTTCATCGCTTCCTGCACCTGCGGCCGCGCCGCGACGCGGGTCTTGTACGCGGCAAGGTTCGGCATCGCCGAGAGGTCGAACTTCATCCGGTCGCCCCAGGTCAGCATCGTGAAGAGATAACCGTCGGCCACCGTGAACTGCTTGCCCATGAGGTAGTCGCGGCCGGCGAGCTGGCTGTCGATGTATTTCAGCTTGCCCATGACGCGGTCCTTGAAGAAGGCCTTGGCCTCGTCGTTCAGCGTCGGCGCGAACATCGGGCCGAAGCTCTTGTGGACCTCCGAGGTGAGGAAGTTCAGCCATTCGAGCAGCTTGTAGCGCTCGGCGCTGCCGTGGGCCGGCGCCAGCGCCTTGGCTGAGGCCTGATCGGCGATCATCTGGACAATCACCGGGCCTTCGGTCACGATCTCTCCGCTATCGAGGCCCAGCGCAGGGACCTGGCCCTTGGGGTTCAGCTTCAGATAATCCTCACCGTTTTCGAGCTTCTTGGCCCGAATATCGACCTTGACCAGTTCATAGGGCAGGCCGGCTTCCAGGAGCGCGATATGGGGGGACAGCGAGCACGCACCGGGCGAATAGTACAATTTCATGGAATTTCCTCCTCTTGTTGCTTGGTTCAGGCGAAAGAACGACTACATGCATCTGCTTGAAATAGTCAAGATTGATGCAGGTGCATCGAATAGGGTAAGAGACGGGCGACGAGCTTGAGCGGGACCATGAAACGCAAACCATCGACCGAGGCGACTTCCGCCTGGATCCGCTTGATGCGGGTGCAGAGCCGTGTGCTCAATTGCGTCGAGCAGGACCTGAAGAAGGCCGGCTTCCCGCCGCTCGCATGGTATGACGCGCTGCTCGAACTGTCACGGGCGCCCTCGGGCGAGCTCCGGCCGGTCGAACTCGAACGGCAGATGCTGATCCCGCAATATTCGACATCGCGGCTGATCGACCGCCTGGTCGACGAAGGCCTCGCCTCGCGGCGTGAATGCAAGATCGACAAGCGCGGCCAGTTCGTGGAGATCACGGAAGCCGGCCGCGAATTGCAGAAGCGGATGTGGGGCGCCTATTCGGCCGCGATCGAGAAATATGTCGGTTCGAAGCTGTCCGATGCGGATGCCGTGAAGCTCAGCGGTCTGCTCGACCGTCTGGGCTGCTCGTGCGGCGAGATGAAACTGCCGCCTGCCCACGTCAACGAAACCACGCCGTTGCGATGATCGCGCGGCAAACCAGCTCGTCCGTGCAGCCGGTGGCTGCGCGGACCATCCCTGTCACCCACGCGCGTTCGATCGAAGCGCTTTTGATTAGAGTCTGATATGGCGCGAGACCAGATCGATATGACGCCGCTGCAATCGCGCGACGAACTCGTCGCGTGGTTCGAGGCTGGTTGCAAGGACCCGTCCGAATTCCGCATGGGCACCGAGCACGAGAAGACGCCGTTCACGCTCGAAGGCCACCGTCCGGTGCCCTACGAGGGCGCGCGCGGTATCGGCGCGCTGCTCGAAGGCATGAAACTCCTGCTCGGCTGGGAGCCGATCATGGAGAAGGGCAACATCATCGGCCTCTACGACGTCACCGGCGGCGGCGCGATCTCGCTCGAGCCTGGCGGGCAGTTCGAACTCTCGGGTGCCCCCGTCGAGAACGTGCACCAGACCCAGAGTGAGCTGATGGCGCATCTGGCGCAGGTGCGCGAGATCGCAACGCCGCTCGGCATCGGCTTCCTCGGCCTCGGCATGACGCCGTCCTGGTCGCGCGCCGACATCCCGGTGATGCCCAAGGGCCGCTACAAGATCATGACCAATTACATGCCGAAGGTCGGCCAGTACGGCCTCGACATGATGTACCGGACCTGCACGGTACAGACCAATCTCGACTTCTCCTCCGAAGCGGACATGGTCAAGAAGCTGCGTGTCTCGCTCGCGCTCCAGCCGGCCGCAACCGCCTTGTTCGCCAATTCGCCGTTTACCGAGGGCAAGCCAAACGGCTTTCTCTCCTTCCGGTCCGAGATCTGGCGCGACACCGACAACGCGCGCGCCGGCATGATGCCGTGGGCATTCGAGGACGGCATGGGCTTCGAGCGCTATGTCGACTACGCGCTCGACGTGCCCATGTATTTCGTCAAGCGCGACGAGGACTACATCGACGTCTCGGGCTCCTCGTTCCGCGCCTTCTTCGATGGCCGCAACAACAATTTGCCCGGGGAACGCCCGACGCTGTCGGACTGGGCCAACCATCTTTCGACGATTTTCCCGGAGGTGCGGCTCAAGCGCTATCTCGAGATGCGCGGCTCCGACGGTGGCCCGTGGGGCCGTCTGCCGGCGCTATCGGCGTTCTGGGCCGGGTTGCTCTACGACGATGTGTCGCTGGATGCCGCCTGGGACCTCGTGAAGCACTGGACCGCGCATGAGCGTCAGGCGCTGCGCGACGACGTGCCACGCTTCGGGTTCAAGTCGCGAATCAAGGACCGCTATCTGTTCGAGATCGCCAAGGAGTGCCTCGTTCTGGCGCATGCCGGCTTGCGCCGGCGCGGCCGGATCGACCAGCTTGGCCGCGACGAGACCAGGCATCTGGAGCCGCTCGATCGCATTATCGATTCCGGCCGCACGCCGGCTGAGGAGATGCTCGACAAGTTCAACGGTCCCTGGAACCGCTCGGTGGAACCGGCCTACGCGGAATACGCGTTCTAGACCCAAGGCAAAACGATCGGACTCGGGCCGTTCATCGCCCGTACAGGTTTGCGGCGATCAAATGGCCAGCTGAAAAACCCGAGCGTCGTCAATAACTCGAAAGCTGTTCCGATGGGGAAGGGCCGCCTGGCCGTCATGGCAAGCGTCCTGGCAGGCGTCGTAGCCTGCGCCGCGTTGCTTTCGCTCGTGTTTGCGAGCTGGCCTGCGCGCGCCCAGACGGCGTTCGACCGGCCAGGCGGAGATTATTTCAGCTCTCCGGTCACGTCGGGCGATCCCGAGGATTGCGCGCTGCTGTGCGAGCGCGACCGCCGTTGCCGCTCGTGGAGCTTCAACTATCCTGACATCGAAGGCGGCTCGGCGGTGTGCTGGCTGAAGAACACGGTGCCTGCGCGCGTGCCGGGAAGCTGCTGCATCTCCGGCGTGCGCGGCGCCGGTGTGATCGAGCCGCGTGTCGAAGGCGTGGAGACCTCCATCGACCGCCCCGGCGGCGATTTGCGCAATTTCGAGATGAAGGACGGCGAAGGCGAAGAAGCCTGCAAGGCCGTCTGCACCGCCGACAACAAATGCCGCGCCTTCACCTATGCCCGCCCGGGCTACACGGGACGCGAAGCGCGCTGTTTCCTGAAAAAGGAGATCAAGCCGCCGCGGCGGAAGGCGGGATTCACGTCGGGCGTGGTGAGATAGCTCGGATCATTCCGGCGCAATCACCGTAAGCTCGGGCCACAACGCCCTCCATCTCGCGGCCTTTACCGCGTAATTCGCTGCGGAGAAATTCGGGCTTGGATTGGGGCGTGCAATCAAGCCGGCCACGTCATCGAAGCCGTGCGGCGCATAAACGTCGAAACCGTCGTCCGAGCGCCGCACGCCCACTTGCGTGTTCTGTGTGAGGAAACGGTCGATACCGTCAGTCGAGCACGACAGCGGCGGATAGGGCAGGCCGTGCTTGGCCGGATACCACAGATGCACGCGTGCCTGGTTGCGGGTCTCGATCTTGACGCCGAGATGATCGAGGCGCGCTTGCAGCTTGCGGATCACGACGTCCTCCGCGTCCCAGGAGGTGTCAGGGTCGAAGTAGAAGACGTCGTAATCGGCAATGCCGTAATCGATCGCACGGCCGGTGAGCACGTTCCAAACCGATTGCACGAGACATCCCGAGACCAGCCACGCATCGGGCAGCGCGAGCTGGTGGAGCTCATCGAGAATCGCGACGTTAATCGGGTTCTTTAGCGCCAGCGCGAGGAAGCGGGCCTCATCCATGACAGTCGTCACGCGCTCACGCGTGCATCATAATCCGCTCGCGCCGCCTTCGAAGCCAGCGCGCGCCAACGCCGCCGCAGCAGCGACTCCACGATCGCGCGCTTTGCCTTGGACAGGCGGATCAGCACTATCGGATAATCGGCGTAGTGATCGGTGAAGTAGAAGATTTTTGGCTGGCTCTCGACCAGCATCGCGCGCTCGTCGACCGGGACGTCCGGCATCACCAGGCTGTCGCCATCTTCCTTCAGACGCGCCAGCATCTTCTTGCGCACCTTTAGTGCGGGCGTGCCGTAGGAGGTACCGTCCTCGACCTCCGGCCACGTCAGTGCGAATTTTCTGACGTCGTCGAAGGTCATGAGATCGGTTCAATGCACGGCGGTGAAAAACCGCGCCATGCGAAATCCGGACAGCCAGGTCCACACCGGCTGGCCCCGGATACCGAGATCCCAGGATCCGAGCACGGCGTCTGCGCGGCCGACCAGATTGTCGATCGGCAACATGCCGACGCCGCCGGAGCGCAAGGGCACGCGGCTGTCGGCGGAATTGTCGCGGTTGTCGCCGAGCACGAAGAGATGGCCTGCCGGCACCGTCACTTCCTGCGTGTTGTCGAGCGGACCGTTGTCACGCATCTTGAAGATCAGATGCGAGACGCCGTTCGGCAGCGTCTCGACATAGCGATAGGCGGGTTCGCTGCCGCCATTGTCGTCCTCGGCGGCACCAACGCCGTCCGGCTTCAACTCGGCGGGGCGATCGTTGACGAAGAGCTGGCCCTGGCGCAGCTGGATGCGGTCGCCGGGCAGGCCCACGACGCGCTTGACCCAGGCCTGCGAGCGGTCGCCGGGCCAGCGGAAGACCACGACGTCGCCCTGCTTCGGCGTTTCCGCGAAGACGCGGCCGCTCTCGGGCAGGTTGATCTGGATCGGCAGCGACGAGGTGCCGTAGCCGTAGGGGAATTTCGAGGCGATCAAGGCGTCGCCGATCAACAGCGTCGGCTCCATCGAGCCCGACGGCACGTAGAACGGCTCGGCCAGCGCACCCTTGGCGATGAACACCGCCGCGACGATGCCGGCGAGCTGCACCAGCTGGCCGCCCCAGCCGCTGCTCTTCCGCTTGGTGGTGACAGTTATCTTCTCGACGCTCATCCGCCTGTTCCACCCACCGTAATGCGTTCCATCAACAGCGACGGCTGGCCGACGCCGACCGGCACGCCCTGACCGTTCTTGCCGCAGGTGCCGATGCCGGTATCGAGCGCGAGGTCGTTGCCGATCATGCGGATGCGATGCAGGTCGGTCGGCCCGTTGCCGATCAGCATGGCGCCCTTCAGGGGCGCACCGATCTTGCCGTTCTCGATCTTGTAAGCCTCGGTGCACTGAAACACGTATTTGCCCGAGGTGATATCCACCTGGCCGCCGCCGAAATTCGCGGCGAAGACGCCGTTCTTCACCGACGCGAGGATCTCGGCCGGATCGCGGTCGCCCGCCAGCATGTAGGTGTTGGTCATGCGCGGCATCGGCACGTGGGCATAGCCCTGGCGGCGGCCGTTGCCGGTCGGCTTCATGTTCATCAGGCGGGCGTTCTGACGGTCCTGCATGTAGCCGACCAGGACGCCGTCCTCGATCAGCACGGTGCGGTTGGTCGGCGTTCCCTCATCGTCGATCGACAGCGAGCCGCGGCGCGAGGCAATCGTGCCGTCGTCGACCACGGTCACGCCCTTGGCCGCGACCTGCTGGCCCATCAGGCCGGCAAACGCGGACGTCTTCTTGCGGTTGAAGTCACCTTCGAGGCCATGGCCAACCGCCTCATGCAGCATCACGCCGGGCCAGCCGGCCCCGAGCACGACGTCCATCTCGCCGGCGGGGGCGGGAATCGATTCCAGGTTGACCAGAGCCTCACGCAACGCGCCATCGGCGGCGTCGCGCCAGTTCTTGCTTTCGATGAATTCGGCGTAGCCGGCGCGGCCGCCATAGCCCTTGCTGCCGCTCTCCTGGCGGTCGCCCTGACCGGCGACGACGGAGACGTTGACGCGCACGAGCGGGCGGATGTCGCGATAGCTCTCGCCGTCGGGCCGCAGGATCTCGACCACCTGCCAGGTCGCGCCCAGGCTGACGCTGACCTGCCGCACCCGCGGATCCTTGTCGCGCAGATAAGCGTCGATCTCGGCGAGCAGTTTGACCTTGGTCTCGAAGCCGGGGGCATCGAGCGGATTGTCGTCACTATAAAGCCGCACGTTGGTATGCGCAGGAGGCGCGGCGAAGCTGCCGGAATAACCGCCGCGCACGGCCGCGACCGCGTCCGCAGCGCGAATCAGCGCCGGCAGCGACACGTCGGAGGAATGCGCGTAGCCGACGGCGTCGTCCTTGACGGCGCGCAGGCCAAAACCCTGCGAGGTATCGTAGGTCGCCTGCTTCAGCCGGCCATTGTCGAACATCAGCGCTTCGGTCTGGCTGTATTCCAGGAACAATTCGCCGTCGTCGGCACCGGCAAGCCCGCGCGCGAGCTCGTTGCGAACCTGGTCGCGGTCGAGATTGGCGCGGTCGAGCAGGGAGGTTGTGGCAGGGTTGGTCATGCGTCCGTCCATTATCGGGGGATGTGAGGCAAGATAATGGTTTCCCGGCACTTCCGCGAGGGCGCCAAGTCTCACATTACGGAAACAATAGGATTCGCGGGCCTAACCGCCCTTCGCACTACGGCAGCTTGTCATAGCCCTCGCCGAGCCCGTTCAGGCTGAGCGGGAAGCCGATGCCTTCTTCCGGGGTCTCGAAGATGATGAAGGTCGCGGTCTTGGCAGTGCGGAGCTGGCCGAGCAGCTTGTCGTCCATGACGACCTCGGCGACGCAGCCATTGGGCAGGCAGCGGACAAAGCCGGCACGGCCTACGTCCTGGTTGTCGAGCTTGAGGCCGAGGCCGGAGGGCAGGAGAACGCCGAGGGGGGCGACCACCCGCATCAGGCGGCTCTTCTGGTCGGCGGTCTTGAGAACGATCACGGTCAGGCCGGCGTTGGAGCGGTCTTCGGCCACCACGCTCTGGATCAGGGCGCATTGCTCGGACTGGGCGCCCGGCGGGGTGTCGCAGCGGATCTGCCAGTCGCCATGGACGGAGCGCACCGCGCCCTGCGCATGGGCGAGGCCCGGAAGCGCCAGGACGACGACCGCCGCCAGCAGAGCGGCCAGCATCGTGAGGCTGCCACCCTGGCTTTTAGCCCGCCTTGCCATGGATCTCGAAAACCCCATCGGGTCGGTCCCTCTGCTCGCCTGGGTCGCTCGCGTCAGGCGGACTGATACGGGAATGACGGCGTCTTGAAGGCGATTCGCAAGCAAATTCCACGCCGCCCCGGCCGCAATCGCCCGCACGAATCAGGTTCCTGTGCGGCTGTGCGCCAAGTGCCTACCGCGGGCAATTCCGCTGTCAAGCGGCAGCATCCCGGGAAATGGTATTTTTGTCTGATGTTACTAGGAAATATCTTGCGGGTGATGGCTGACAGACGAGGCTCAAGACTGCATTGCGATAGATCAAGAATTATGGTTTGAGAGGCTTGATTTCGGCGTTCTAGCGATCTGGCCCCAATTCCTCTTAGAGGTATTCTTGCGCGGCGGTTTGTCAGACGGGGGGATCGAATAAAGCGTTTCCCGAAAATAGGGGAATGCACTTGGGGTGATTTCGTTAGGGGAGCGCGAACGGCATGAAGATGTCGATGGGCCCGGTGGGCCGGCACTTGCTGGGATTGGCCGTGGCGGGTCTGACGCTGGCGACGGGCGGTGCGGCATTTGCCGAGCTGGGGCAGCCGGCTGCGTGGGAGTGGACGCTTCAGCAGTCCGGGTCCCCGGTGATGGACAACATCGTCTGGTTCCACAATTTCCTGTTCGTGCTGATCACGCTGATCACGCTGTTCGTTCTGGCGCTGCTCGTGATCGTTGTCGTGAAGTTCAACGCGAGAGCCAATCCGGTGCCGTCGCGGACCACGCACAACACGCTGATCGAGGTGGCGTGGACGCTCGTGCCGGTGTTGATCCTGGTCGGCATTTCGGTGCCGTCGTTCCGCCTCCTGTTCCTCGAGCTCGACGTGCCGAAGGCGGATCTGACCATCAAGGCGACCGGCAAGCAGTGGTACTGGTCCTACGCCTATCCTGATAACGGCAAGTTCGAGTTCGACTCGCTGATGGCCCAGGACAAGCAGCCCCGTCTGCTCGGCGTCGACAATGAGATGGTGGTGCCCGTCAACAAGGTGGTTCGGGTTCAGGTGACCGGGGCCGACGTGATTCATGCCTTTGCGCTGCCGGCCTTCGGCGTCAAGATCGACGCCATTCCGGGCCGGCTCAACGAAACCTGGTTCAAGGCCACCAAGACCGGCATGTTCTACGGCCAGTGCTCGGAATTGTGCGGCAAGGACCACGCCTTCATGCCGATCGCGATCCGTGTGGTGAGCGACCAGGAGTTCGCCTCCTGGGTCGAGACCGCGAAGAAGAAATATGCGAGCGGCGGCACCAGCACCTACGCCTCCACGGCCGGCCCGACGCAGTGAGCGCCGGGCGCAGGGTTCGAGGAAACTGAAAGCGACATAAGGCGGGACCTCCAGAGGTCCGATCGGGACGCAAGGCAGGATTAGAAAATGGCAACGAGCGCAGCGGCACACGGCGATCACGCGCAAGACCACGGACATGACGAGCACGCCCATCCGACCGGATGGCGGCGCTACGTCTATTCGACCAACCACAAGGACATCGGCACGATGTACCTGATCTTCGCGGTCATCGCCGGCGTTATCGGCGCCGCGATGTCGATCGCGATCCGTGCCGAGCTGATGTATCCGGGAGTGCAGATCTTCCACGAAACGCACACCTACAATGTGTTCGTGACCTCCCACGGCCTGATCATGATCTTCTTCATGGTCATGCCCGCGATGATTGGCGGCTTCGGCAACTGGTTCGTGCCGCTCATGATCGGCGCGCCCGACATGGCGTTCCCGCGCATGAACAACATCTCGTTCTGGCTGCTGCCGGCCTCGTTCGCGCTGTTGCTGATGTCGACCTTCGTCGAGGGCGAGCCGGGCGCCAACGGCGTCGGCGCCGGCTGGACCATGTACGCGCCGCTGTCGAGCTCGGGCCATCCGGGCCCGGCGGTGGACTTCGCGATCCTGTCGCTGCATCTGGCGGGCGCTTCCTCGATCCTGGGCGCCATCAATTTCATCACCACGATCTTCAACATGCGCGCGCCGGGCATGACCCTGCACAAGATGCCGCTGTTTGTGTGGTCGATCCTGGTGACGGTGTTCCTGCTGCTGTTGTCGCTGCCGGTGCTCGCCGGTGCGATCACGATGCTGCTCACTGACCGCAATTTCGGCACGACGTTCTTCAATCCGGAAGGCGGCGGCGATCCCGTGCTGTTCCAGCATCTGTTCTGGTTCTTCGGTCACCCCGAAGTGTACATCCTGATCCTGCCCGCCTTCGGCATGGTCAGCCAGATCGTCTCGACCTTCTCGCGCAAGCCCGTGTTCGGCTATCTCGGCATGGCCTACGCCATGGTCGCGATCGGCGGCATCGGCTTCGTGGTGTGGGCGCACCACATGTACACGGTCGGCATGTCCTCGGCGACGCAGGCCTATTTCGTCGCCGCCACGATGGTCATCGCGGTCCCGACCGGCGTGAAGATCTTCTCGTGGATCGCCACGATGTGGGGCGGCTCGATCGAGTTCCGCGCGCCGATGATTTGGGCGGTGGGATTCATCTTCCTGTTCACCGTCGGCGGCGTCACCGGCGTGGTGCTGGCGAATGCCGGCGTCGACCGCGTGCTCCAGGAGACCTACTACGTGGTCGCACACTTCCACTACGTGCTGTCGCTCGGTGCGGTGTTCGGAATCTTCGCCGGCTGGTACTACTGGTTCCCGAAGATGTCGGGCTACATGTACAATGAAGGGCTGGCCAAGGCGCACTTCTGGGTCACCTTCATCGGCGTGAACCTGGTGTTCTTCCCGCAGCACTTCCTCGGTCTGTCGGGCATGCCTCGCCGCTATGTCGATTATCCCGACGCGTTCGCGGGCTGGAACCTGGTCTCGTCGGTCGGCTCCTACATCTCCGGCTTCGGCGTGCTAATCTTCCTCTACTGCGTGATCGACGCCTTTGCGAAGAAGGTGCCGGCTGGCGACAATCCGTGGGGTGCAGGTGCGACCACGCTGGAATGGACGCTGCCCTCGCCGCCGCCCTTCCACCAGTTCGAAGTGCTGCCCCGCGTGCAGTAAGCCAATGCTCGCGGCGCCCGTGACGGGCGCCGCGGCTCGACAACCAAGCGAGTCAGTCTAGTGTCCGTCCTCGACCACAACGCCATCGACATCAATCCCCGCATCTCCGAAGCGGAGGTTGGCGATTACATCGCGCTCCTGAAGCCGCGGGTGATGTCGCTGGTGATCTTCACCGCGCTGGTCGGAATGGCGATGGCGCCCGGGCATTTCCACCCGGTGCTGGCCATCACCTCGCTGCTCTGCATCGCGGTCGGCGCCGGCGCGTCCGGCGCACTCAACATGGCGCTCGAAGGCGACATCGATGCCAAGATGTCGCGCACGGCGAACCGGCCGATTCCGCGCGGCCGCATCACCCGTCCCGAGGCGATGACCTTCGGCATGACGCTCGCCTTCTTCTCGGTGATGACGCTCGGCATCCTGGTCAACTGGATCGCGGGCGCGCTGCTCGCCTTCACCATCTTCTTCTACGTCGTGATCTACACGATCGGCCTGAAGCGCTGGACCGCGCAGAACATCGTGATCGGCGGTGCCGCCGGCGCGCTGCCGCCCGTGGTGGCCTGGGCCGCGGTCACAGGCACGGTCGATGTCGAGCCGCTGCTGCTGTTCGCCATCATCTTCTTCTGGACCCCGCCGCACTTCTGGGCGCTGGCGCTGTTCCGCTCCGACGACTACGCGCGCGCCGGCATTCCGATGCTGCCCAACGTCGCCGGTCCCGACGCGACGCGGCTTCAGATCCTGCTCTATACCATCGTGCTGATCGCGGTCGCGGCTGCGCCTTGGGCGCTCGGCTATTTCGACGCCATCTACGGCATCGTCTCGCTGATCCTCGGCGCCGGCATGCTGGCGTTCGCCATCAACGTTTATATCCGTCGCGAGCGCAGCCAATCGCTGCGGGCGACCCGCAAGCTGTTCGCGTTCTCCATCCTTTATCTGTTCGCGCTGTTTGCGACCTTGCTGGCCGAGGTCGTGTTCCGGGCGCTTGCGCCGATGGTAGGGGGCGCATGATCACAGGGATGGCCGACAAACCCGAGATAGACGGAATCGTCCTCACCGAGGCGCAGAAGAAGAGCCGTCGTCAGCGCTCGATCGCGATCGCACTCGCGCTCGGCGTGCTCGTAGTGCTGTTCTTCGCCGTGACCATGGTCAAGGGGCCGGCCGTGCTCGTCCGGCCGATGTAGGAAACATGGATCAGAAGCCGACCATATCGCGGGATCAGAGCCGGATGGCCACCAAGGGGCGCAGGCCTGCCAGGGGGCTTGGCCGCGACGTGGTGGTCGCCTCGATCTGCGGCGGCGTGGTCGCGCTGATGGTCGGCGCCTCCTACGCGGCGGTGCCGTTCTACAATTGGTTCTGCCGCGCCACCGGCTTCAACGGCACGACCCAGGTCGCGACCTCGGCGCCGGCCAGCGGCCCGATCGCACGCAAGATCGCGGTGCGCTTCGATTCCAACGTCGCGCCCGGCCTGCCCTGGAAGTTCGAGCCCGAGCAGAGCGAGATCGAGGTCAATATCGGCCAGGTCGTGACCGTCTTCTACACGGTGACCAACCAGGCCGCGCGGACCACCGCAGGCCAGGCCGCCTACAATGTCGCGCCGCTGACGGTCGGATCCTATTTCCAGAAGATCAACTGCTTCTGCTTCACCGAGCAGACCATGGCGCCGGGCGAGAAGCGCGAGATGCCGGTCGTATTCTATGTCGATCCGTCGATTGCCGACGACCACGAGAACGACGGTCTCAACACGATCACGCTGTCCTACACGTTCTATCCGGTGAAGGATCCGGTGGTGAAGCCGCTGGCGGCCAGCGAAGACGACAAACGCAAGGGAAATCTCTGATCGCCGGGCTCACGCGCCGGGGTTGGAAATAAGGGGATAAGTGCCTGACAGGCACGGGATTGAGGAGCGAGACCGCAAATGGCAACGGCGCAAACCAAGCATCACGACTACCATCTGGTCGATCCCTCGCCATGGCCCGTCGTCGGCTCCATCTCGGCCTTCATCATGGCGGTCGGCGCGATCACCTGGATGCACCACATGTTCTCGGCTGCGCCGATCATCTTCGGTGTCGGCACCGTCGGTGTGCTCTACACCATGGCGAGCTGGTGGGGCGACGTGATCAGGGAAGCCCAGTACAAGGGCGACCACACCCGCGTCGTGCAGCTGCATCACCGCTACGGCATGATCCTGTTCATCGCCTCGGAGGTGATGTTCTTCGTCGCCTGGTTCTGGGCCTATTTCAACGCGGCGCTATTCCCGGCCGACGCCGTCCACGCTACCCGCGATGCGGTGTTCGGCTGTGGTCTCGGGACCGCGGCCGGCGCCTGCACCGTGCCGGGCACCTGGCCGCCGCACGGCATCGAGACCTTCGATCCCTGGCATCTGCCGCTCCTGAACACCCTGATCCTGCTCACGTCAGGCACCACGGTGACCTGGGCCCACCATGCGTTGCTCGAGAACGATCGCCAGGGCCTGAAATATGGCCTGATCCTCACCGTCGTGCTCGGCGCGCTTTTCACCTGCGTGCAGGCCTATGAGTACAGCCACGCGGCATTCTCCTTCGGCGGCAACGTCTACGGCGCGACCTTCTTCATGGCGACCGGCTTCCACGGTTTCCATGTGCTGGTCGGCACCATCTTCCTGCTGGTGTGTCTGTTCCGCGCCTACGCCGGCCACTTCACGCCGACCCAGCATCTCGGTTTCGAGTTCGCCGCCTGGTACTGGCATTTCGTCGACGTGGTCTGGCTGTTCCTGTTCCTCTGCATCTATGTCTGGGGACACGGCGCCGAGACCATGGCTCACGGCGCGCACTGAGCGGGCTGGCTTCGGATCGAGAAAGGGCGGCCCCGGGCCGCCCTTTTGCTTTTTTGCGCGCAGGGGTTTCGGCAGAAACTGTGATAGACCCTTTTGCCATGAACGAAGCCGCCGATACGTCCGAGCCGCAAGCCACCGTCCTGCAAAGCGCGCTGCGCGGGCTTGCCTGCAAATGCCCGCGCTGCGGCCAGGGCAAGCTCTATGCAGGCTTCCTGACGCTTGCGCCTTGCTGCGAGCGTTGCGGCCTCGACTACGCCTTCATCGATTCCGGTGACGGTCCGGCGATCTTCATCATCATGCTGGCCGGCGCGATCGTCGTCGGCTGCGCGCTCGTCATCGAGGTCAAGTACCAGCCGCCGTACTGGCTGCACGCGGTGCTGTGGCTGCCGCTGATCCTTGCGACTACCCTGCTGCCGTTGCGCGCGATGAAGTCGCTGCTGATCGCACTGCAATTCCACCATAAGGCGGCGCCGGGCCGGCTGGTCGACCGCGCGAAATGAACGAGACCGCGCGCAAGCCCCGCGTGGCCGGCTTCGCGCTGTTCACGCTTTTCCTGACCGCGGTCTGCGTCACGCTCGGCGTCTGGCAATTGCAGCGCCGCATCGCCAAGCACGAGCTGATCGCCGCACTGACCGAGCGCCTCGCGGAGGCACCGGTCGCTCTGCCGCCGCCGGCACGATGGGCCGCGCTAAGTCCCGCGCGCGATGAATTCCGCCGTGTCAGCTTTACCGCGACCTACGCGCCGTTGCCCGATGCGATGGTCTATTCCTCCGGATCCGCCGTGCGTAAGGACGCGTCGGGCCCCGGCACCTGGGCCTTCCTGCCGGCGCGGCTGCCGAGCGGCGAGACGGTGGTGATCGATGCGGGCTTCGTCGAAAACACCATGCAGGATCGCAGCGTCGAGGATCGCGCGGTCAGGAAGCTCGTCACCGGGCAGGCGGTCTCGTTCACCGGCTATCTGCGCTTCCCCGAGGCACCGGGCTGGCTGACCCCGGCGGAGAACCGCGGCAAGCGGCTGTGGTTCGTGCGCGATCACGTGGCGATCGCGAGCGCGCTGGGCTGGGGCGCGGTTGCGCCGTTCTATGTCGACCTCGAGCAGCCGGCGCCCGAGAACGGCATTCCGCGGCCGGGGCCGCTCGATGTCCATCTCAAGGACGATCACCTGCAATACGCCATCACCTGGTTCACCCTTGCAGGCGCCGTGCTCATCGCCTTCGCCGTGTGGGCAAGAGGGCGGCGGCGGGCTGAGCTCCGTAGATCCACTTAGGGAACCCGGTATCGCCCGGGGTTTACCATTCAGCGCACATTCACGAGTGTGGTCCTAAGCCGCCAGTAATTTTCCGCGGCAGACAGGATTGCAGCGTGAGTGATTTCGACCAGATGGGAATTGTCGTCGATTGGGTGGATGCCTGCAGGAAGGGCGACCTCGCGACGCTCCTCGACCTCTATGCGGACGACGCCCAGGTCGAATGCACGTGCAACGGCACGCAGCGCTATCGCGGCCGGAGCGAGCTCGAAGCCTATTGGCAGCCGCGGCTCAGCGCTTTCTCGTCGGCCGGTTTCGGGTTGGAGGAAATCCATCCTGCACCCCACGGCGTCGATCTCGAATATTCCGTCGCCGGCGCGTTGCGCATTCGCGCCTCGTTTTGTTTCAGCCCCGACGGCAAGATCCGCACCACGCTGTGCGAGCCGGCGCGACAGAACGCGCAGCTTGGCTGTGCGTGCTAGAGTTTCCGTTCTGATTAATCAGAGCCGAACACCAGATTCTGTTTTGGCGTTTTCTTCACGCGAACCGGTATCCACTTCGCTCGAAAGCGCTTCAATCGCTGACCGGCGCCTCGCGTGCCGGTTCGGCGGGAAGGCGGCAGCGCACATAGGTTCTGTCGTCCACGCGCAGCAGTGACAGCGATCCGCTGAGTGCGCGCACGCGCTCATGCATGCCGGTCAGGCCGCGGCCGAACAGATTCCCTTCGGGAAAGCCGCCGCCGTCGTCGGAAATCTCGATGACGACCGTCTCGCCGGCGAAGGTCGCCTGCACATGGGCATGGCTGGCGCCGGCATGACGCAGCACGTTGGTCAGCGCCTCCTGAATCACGCGATAGACGGTTTGAGCCAGCGGCCCGTCGATCGCGTTGAGATTCGGATCGACCGTGTCCGTCAGGTCGATAGACGGCGCCTGCTTGCGAAAATTTCGGAGCAGCGTCTGCACACTGGTCTCCAGACCCAATTCCTCGATGTAGAGCGGTCGCAACCGGTCGAGGATGCGGCGGTTGGTCTGCTGGAGCGCCTCGACCGATTGCAACACCTCCTGCGCCGAACTGCTGAGATTTCCCGCCGGGGGCGAGGCATCGACCAATGCGATCGTGCCGACGCGGATGCCGAACAGCAGCGGACCGAGTTCGTCGTGCAGTTCGCGCGCGAGATCGCGCCGCTCGTCGTCCTGGAGCGAGACCAGGCGGTGCAGCAGGTCGCGATTGTCCTGGCTCAACTGCGCCAGCGTTTCGGCCAGCGCATTGGCCTCCTCGCAGCTTTGCCGGATTTCCGGCGGTCCCCCGACCGAGATCGGTGTTGCGTAGTCGCCGCGTCGTAGCCGCGTGAGGCCTGCGCCAAGATCCTGCAGTGGTCGCAGGGCTGATCCCGCAAACACATAGGCGACGATCCCTGTCAGCCCGGTCAGCGCGACGACGAAGCCGGCCAAGGCGAGGAAGCCCACCCAGGTCTCGAACAGCGCTGCGGACAGGTCCGGCACAAACACGATGTCGCCGAAATGCTCGCCGTTGAGGGATACCGGAAATGCGATGTGCAAGTCCGGAATGGAAAGGAGACTGACGAACCATTTTGGTGGGCCATGCGAACCTTGCAGGCCCCTCGACGCAAAGGGAGGAGCAACCGCTCCTGCAGGAAGGAATTGAATATCTGAGGACTCGTCCAGCATCCGGACGAAGTCATCCAGGGTCCTTCGCGGATGGTCGGATGAACGCAGAGCGTTGTTGAGGGCCTCGGCCACGGCTTTGGTCGATCGTTGGGCCGGCTGGTTCTCCTCGGCGAGCTGACCGGTCGTGAAGACGTGCAGCAGGACGCCGCCCATGATCAGCGCCGCCATGAACAGCAGGCCGAGCGGCAGAAACAATTGTGTACTGAAGGACAGCCGTTGCCACATTAGGTCAATTCTAACGCGCATCAGGGGATTTTGCTCTTTCCATTTGTTCCCGTCGGTTTATGAATCGAAAAACTAGAGAGTTACAATGCAAGATACTGCCAAGCCGGCGACCCGCGTCCTGATTGTCGACGACCATCCCGTGGTGTTGTCCGGTTGCCGCACCCTGTTCTCCTCCGACCATTCGATCCGGATCGACGAGGCGACCGACGCCAAATCCGGGCATCGCGCCTATGTCAGCAGGCGGCCCGACGTCACTGTGATCGACATCAGCCTGCCCGACGTCTCCGGCTTTGAACTGATGCGGCGCATTCGCAAGGACGATCCCGACGCCAAGATCATCATGTTCAGCATGAACGATGATCCAGCCTTCGTGGTGCGGGCGGTCGAGCTCGGGGCCCAGGGCTACGTCTCCAAGGGCGACGATCCCCGGATCCTGCTCAAGGCGGTGCGCAAGGTGGTTGCGGGCGACAATTTCATCTCACCGCAGCTCGCGGAAGCCGTGACGTTTTCCGGCGCGGCGATCAAGGCCAATCCTGCCTCGCAGATGACGCCGCGGGAGCTCGAGATTCTTCGCCTGTTGGGGCGAGGCGACAAGATCGTCGAGGTCGCCGAGGCGCTCGGCATCTCCTACAAGACCGTCGCCAACACCACCTCTCTGCTCAAGCAGAAGCTCGGTGCCAAGAACCATTCCGACCTGATCCGGATCGCGGTGGAAATCGGGATGAACTGACGCCTCGGGGCACCGAACCGGCTGCACCAGGATGCTGCCGGTTCGGCGGGCGGACCGGTCTCGCCGCTCAGCCGGGCAATGCTTGGATAGCGCCGACACCATCCGCCGACACAATGAGCGCAGCCGTCGTTCGTTCCCGAACTGTGCTGTCGTTCGGGATATAATGGTAATGCGTGACGCCAAGCTGCTGGCGAACGTTTGCCCGCGCCGAAACGTGTCGGGAAAAACAGGAACATTTTCTCACACATTCCGTTTTGTCCCTTGACGTTATCGTGACAGCCGACGAAAGCTTGCGCGAACAGTTTTTGCGGGTCGGTGACCCCAAGACGCCAAACCGGTCTGCACACAACGACAGACCTTCCAAGAGAGGGCTGCGGCATTGCCGCAGCCCTTTTCGTTGGCAGCGCTTTTCGTTGGCAGCCTTTTTCCTTGGACGGCCCCAGGCGCGAAGCGGTTTCCTGATGCCGCAAAACACTTTATGGTGGCCCAAAGCCTCTGGCTGTTAACAAGTAATTTCGTAAAATCAAAGGCTTGCGGACCGAGTCCAGGCTCGGCCGGCCTTTGGAGGGCAGTTTGACTCGTTATATCTCGACCCGGGGCGAGGCCCCCGAACTCGGCTTCTGCGACGTGATGCTGACCGGGCTCGCTCGCGACGGCGGCCTGTATGTGCCGGCCACCTGGCCGCAACTCTCGCCTGACGCCATCGCCGGCTTTTTCGGGCGTCCCTATTGGGAGGTCGCGGTCGAGGTGATCCGCCCTTTCGTCGCCGGCGAGATCTCGGACGCCGAGCTCGGCCGTATGGCGAACGAGGCCTACGCCACCTTCCGCCATCCGGCGGTGGTGCCGCTGCGCCAGATGGCGCCGCACCAGTTCGTGCTGGAGCTGTTCCACGGCCCGACGCTCGCCTTTAAGGACGTGGCGATGCAGCTGATCTCGCGGCTGATGGACCACGTGCTCGCCCAGCGCGGCCAGCGCACCACCATCGTGGTCGCGACCTCGGGCGACACCGGCGGTGCTGCGGTCGACGCGTTCGCAGGACTCGAAAATGTCGATCTCATCGTGCTGTTCCCGCAAGGCCGCATCTCCGAGGTGCAGCGGCGAATGATGACGACGACGGGCGCGGCCAACGTCCATGCGCTTGCCGTCGAGGGCAATTTCGACGATTGCCAGGCCCTCGTGAAGGCGATGTTCAACAACCATCGCTTCCGCGATGCGACGTCGCTGTCCGGCGTCAATTCCATCAATTGGGCGCGCATCGTCGCCCAAGTGGTCTACTATTTCACCTCCGCCGTTGCCGCCGGTGCACCCGCGCGCGCGGTGGACTTCGTCGTGCCGACCGGCAATTTCGGCGACATCTTCGCCGGCTATGTCGCCAAGCGCATGGGTCTTCCGGTGCGGACCCTGGGCATCGCCGCCAACGTCAACGACATCCTGGCGCGCACGCTGAAGACCGGGATCTACGAGGTGCGCGAGGTCCACGCGACGGCTTCGCCGTCGATGGACATTCAGATCTCCTCGAATTTCGAGCGGCTGCTGTTCGAGGCTGGCGGGCGCGATGCCGCCGGCGTGCGCCGTCTGATGGATTCACTGAAGCAATCGGGACGCTTCGTGCTGCCCGATGCGACGCTGGCCGCGATCCGCGAGGGGTTCGACGCAGGCCGGGCCGACCAGACCGAGACCGCGGCCGCGATCCGCGCCGCCTGGCGCGAGGCCGGCGAGCTGGTCGATCCCCACACCGCGGTCGCGCTTGCGGTCGCCGACCGCGACACCACGGACAGGACGGTTCCCAGCATCGTGCTGTCCACCGCCCATCCGGCCAAATTCCCCGATGCGGTCGAAGCGGCCTGCGGCCAGCGGCCGCAACTGCCGGCCTGGCTCGATGGTCTGATGACCAAATCCGAACACATGAAGGTGATGAAGAACGACCAGACCGAGGTCGAGCGGTTCGTGCTGTCGGTCAGCCGCGCCGCGAAACAGGGAGTTGCCGGATGAGCGTCGAGATTTCCAAGCTTGCGTCCGGCCTCACTGTCGTCACCGACAAGATGCCTCATCTCGAGACCGCGGCGCTCGGCGTCTGGGCCGGCGTCGGCGGGCGCGACGAGAAGCCCAACGAGCACGGCATCTCGCATCTTCTGGAACATATGGCATTCAAGGGCACGACGAAGCGCTCCTCGCGCGAGATCGTCGAGGAGATCGAGGCGGTCGGCGGCGACCTCAATGCCGGCACCTCGACCGAGACCACGTCCTATTATGCGCGGGTGCTGAAGGCCGACGTGCCGCTCGCACTCGACGTGCTCGCCGACATCCTGGCCAATCCCGCCTTCGAGCCCGACGAACTCGAGCGCGAGAAGAACGTCATCGTGCAGGAGATCGGCGCGGCGCAGGACACGCCTGACGACGTCGTGTTCGAGCATCTCAACGAGCTCTGCTATCCCGACCAGCCGATGGGCCGCTCGCTGCTCGGCACTGCGAAGACCTTGCGTGCCTTCAGCCGCGACTCGCTGCGCGACTATCTGTCGACGCACTACCGCGGCCCTGACATGGTGGTGGCGGCCGCCGGCGCGGTCGATCACAAGCAGGTGGTCGCCGAGGTCGAGCAGCGCTTTGCCAGTTTTGAGGGGACAGCGGGTCCCAAGCCGCAACCCGCACAATTCGGCAAGGGCGGCACCAAGGTGGTGCATCGCGAGCTCGAGCAGGCGCATCTGACCTTGGCCCTGGAGGGCGTGCCGCAGACCGATCTGTCGCTGTTCTCGCTCCAGGTCTTTACCAACATCCTCGGCGGCGGGATGTCGTCGCGGCTGTTCCAGGAGGTGCGCGAGAAGCGCGGCCTCTGTTACTCAATCTACTCGTTCCATGCCCCCTATACCGACACCGGCTTCTTCGGCCTCTACACCGGCACCGATCCGGCCGATGCGCCCGAGATGATGGAGGTCGTGGTCGACATCATGAATGATTCGGTCGAGACCCTGACCGAGGTCGAGATCGCGCGGGCCAAGGCGCAAATGAAGGCGGGGCTGCTGATGGCGCTGGAGAGCTGCTCGTCCCGCGCCGAGCAACTCGCCCGGCATGTGCTGGCCTATGGCCGGCCCCAGACCGCCGAGGAGCTGGTGGCCCGGATCGACGCCGTCAGCGTCGAATCGACCCGGGATGCGGCGCGTGCGCTGCTTTCGCGCAGCCGCCCTGCGGTTGTCGCATTGGGCAGTGGCAGGGGTCTGGACACGGCGGTGTCTTTTGCGGAAGGATTGACCCGGGCACGCGCCAAGGCGCGGCTGCATTAGGAGCCGCGCACGGGTTGATCCGCCCCGGGAAGCATCACCATGGCCCTCTTTCGCCTGCCATCCAGTGGACCCGCCGCTCTCGCGCCGCGCGGCAACGGCCTGTTGCTACGCGCGCCTCAGATGTCGGACTTCCTGCAATGGGCCCATCTGCGCGAGTCCAGCCGCGATTACCTGACCCCCTGGGAGCCGATCTGGCCGTCGGATGATCTCACCCGCTCCGGTTTCCGCCGTCGCCTGCGCCGCTATTCCGAGGACATCGCCGCGGACCGGTCCTATCCCTTTCTGATCTTCCGGGAGCTCGACGGCGCCATGGTCGGCGGCATCACGCTCGCCAATGTCCGCCGCGGCATCGTCCAGGCCGGCACCATCGGCTATTGGGTCGGCAAGCCCCACGCCCAGCGCGGCTACATGACGGCCGCGCTGCGGGTGCTGCTGCCGACGCTGTTCGGCGAGCTCAATCTGCACCGGGTCGAGGCCGCCTGCATCCCGACCAATGCGCCCTCGATCCGGGTGCTGGAGAAGTGCGGTTTCTCCCGCGAGGGGCTGGCGCGGCGCTATCTCTGCATCAACGGGGTCTGGCAGGACCATTTGCTGTTCGGCCTGCTGCACGAGGATTTCCGCGGCTGAGCCCGTTGATTGATGCGGCCAAAGTCTCCTTGTTTGCTGCCTTGGGTTCGCCGGTTTTGACGATATAACGGCGCAACCCGGCCGGTGATCGGCCGGGATGTCGTCAGGAGTATGGGTGTTGATGGTGCAGGAGCTTCGGTCATCCCGGAATGCGTTGCGGCGGGGGGCGGCGGTCGCGCTGGCGTTGTCAGTTGCGCTCGTCTCCATCTCGCCGGTCGCGGCGCAGTCGCTGACCGATCGATTCAAGGGCCTGTTCGGCGGCAAGTCGGACGAGCCGGCCCAACCCAAGCCGGCGCCTGCGCCGGGCCAGCCGGCGGCTGATGACGATCTTGATTGCCCGCAAGTCACGGTGCGTGCCGGAGCCTCCACCTACGCGGTCGGTGCCACCGGGAAGCCGGCCGTCGGCAACGAGATCCGCTTCCAGGCCACCATCACCAAGATGGCGCGCGAATGCGCCCGCAATGGCGGCGATATCACGGCCCGGATCGGCATCCAGGGCCGCGTCATTGCCGGACCCGCCGGCGCGCCTGCGAGCGTCGAGGTGCCGCTGCGCGTCGCCGTGGTGCAGGGCGGCGTCGGCGAGAAGGTGATCGCTTCCAAGGCCTACCGGACCACGGTCGGAATGTCGGAGGGCGGCAGCGTGCCGTTCACCTTCGTGGCCGAGGATCTGGTCTACCCGATGCCTTCGGCCAAGGACGCCGATAGCTACATCTTCTATGTCGGCTTCGATCCGCAGGCGCTATCACCCGAGCCGAAGGCGCGGGCGAAGAAGAAGTAACCACGTCAAGATAGTCGTCATGCCCCGCGAAGGCGGGGCATCCAGTACGCCGCGGCTTCTCGATCTATCAGGGCTGTCTCTGGAATACTGGATCGCCCGCCTTCGCGGGCGATGACATCAGATTTGCCGATGCAGTGCCCGACAAACAAAAAAGCCGGCGCTGATCGCGCCGGCTTTTTGATAGGTGAAGGCGATATCCCTCAGTTCAGCTTCTGCCTGACTTCGGTGATGCCCTTGGCGAGCAGATCGTCGGCGACCTGGCCCCTGACCGACTTCGACAGGATCGTGGAGGCGGCCTGGACGGCGGCTTCGGCCGCTGCGGCGCGAACATCGGCCACCGCCTGAGCCTCGGCGAGCGCGATCTTGCCCTCCGCGGTCTTGGTGCGGCGAGCGACGAAATCTTCCACCTTGGCCTTGGCCTCGGTTGCGATGCGCTCGGCTTCGCTCTTCGCGTTGGCGATGATGTCGGCGGCCTCGCGTTCGGCCGAGGCGGTGCGCGCCTTGTAGTCGGCGAGCACCTTGGCGGCTTCCTGCTTGAGGCGCGTCGCGTCGTCGAGCTCGGCCTTGATGCGATCGGCGCGATGGTCGAGCGCAGTCATGGCCTTCTTGAAGACTCCGAGATAGCCGAACACGACCATTAGGATCACGAAGGCGATGGCGACCCAGGTTTCAGGATCGAAGAACATATCGATTAACCCTTCAAGGACGCATCAACGGCGGCATTGACCAATGCCGCGTCCGGAACCACGCCCGTGAGCTGCTGCACGATGGTGCCTGCCGCATCGGCCGCGATGCCGCGGACGTTGCTCATGGCGGTCGCACGGGTCGAGGCGATGGTCTTCTCTGCCTCGGCGAGCTTGGCCGCCAGTTGCTCTTCCAAGGCCTTGCGCTCGGCGTCCGCCTGCGCATTTGCCTTGTCGCGGGATTCGTTGCCGATGGCCTGCGCGCGCGAGCGTGCCGAAGCAAGCTCGTTTTCATAGGCCTTCAGCGCCGCTTCGGACTGGTCCTTCAGCTTCTGCGCTTCGGCGAGGTCGCCCTCGATCTTGTTCTGACGCGCCTCGATCGCACCGCCGACGCGCGGCAGAGCGAGCTTGGACACGATCACGTAAAGCGCGACGAAGAAGATCGCGAGCGACACCAGCTGTGAAGCATAAGTGCCGCTCTCGAACGGCGGAAAACCGCCACCGTGACCGCCTTCGGACCCGGTGTGGGCGCCCGCCGCCGGACTTTTCGCCCCGCCATGACTTTCAGCCATGGAGTACTCCTGTTGCAGTCATGCGCGTCGCCTCGGTTGAAGCGGCGCGAAAAATCGTTCTCAGAGCGGAACGAACAGCAGCAGCAGCGCGATCAGCAGCGAGAAAATGCCGAGCGCTTCGGTCACGGCGAAGCCGAAGATCAGATTGCCGAACTGGCCCTGAGCGGCCGAGGGGTTGCGAACGGCCGCGGCGAGGTAGTTGCCGAAGATCACGCCGACGCCGACGCCCGCGCCGCCCATGCCGATGCATGCGATGCCCGCGCCGATAAGTTTTGCTGCTGCCGGATCCATTTTAGACTCCTTGGAAGAAAGATTGGGTTTTGGGTGGAAATTCCCCGGACCGCTCAGTGTCCCGGATGAATGGCGTCGTTGAGGTAGATGCAGGTCAGGATCGCAAACACATAGGCTTGCAGGAACGCGACCAGAATCTCGAGAGCGTACAGCGCGACCGTGAGCGCCAGCGGCAGCACGCCGCCGACCCAGCCAAGGGCGCCGAGCGAGAAGCCGAGCATGGCGACGAAGCCCGCGAACACCTTCAGCGCGATGTGGCCGGCCAGCATGTTGGCGAACAGACGGACGCTGTGGGAAACCGGCCGCAGGAAGAACGACAGGATCTCGATGAACATCACCAGCGGCAGGATGTAGCCGGGGACCCCGTGGGGCACGAAGATCGAGAAGAATTTCAGGCCGTTCTTGGCAATGCCGTAGATCAGGACCGTGAAGAAGACCAGCAGCGCGAGCGCCGCGGTGACGATCAGATGGCTCGAGATCGTGAAGGTGTAGGGGATAATGCCGACCAGGTTCGAAACGCAGATGAACATGAACAGCGAGAAGATCAGCGGGAAGAACTTCATGCCTTCCGCGCCGGCCGTCGAGCGGATGGTCGAGGCGACGAACTCGTAGGAGATCTCGGCGACCGACTGCAGCCGGCCGGGAACCAGCTGCGTGCCGCTGGCGAGCATCAGGATCGAGATGATCGCGACCGCCACCAGCATGTAGAGCGACGAGTTGGTGAAGGCGATCGTGTGGTTGCCGATATGGCCCAGGGTGAAGAGAGGCTCGATGTTGAACTGGTGGATCGGATCGATTTTCATCAGCGCGGCATCTCTTGGTCTGCCGGGCGATGCCGGCGGGTCTCGGTCTGCCGGTCGGGCCCGGCCCGTACCGGCACGAGCCGGCACGATCATTCCTCTCCTGGTGTGGACCGCCTAAGAACCACCGCGCCTGTTTTGACCCGCGCCTGCCGTTCTCACCACATTCACCACGCCGGCGACGAAGCCCAGCAGCAGGAACACGATGAATCCGAAAGGCGACGTCGACAGCAAGCGGTCGAAACCCCAGCCAATCCCCGCTCCGACAACGACCCCGGCGACCAACTCGGAGGATAACCGAAAACCAAGCGCCATCGCCGAGGCTCTGGCCGCTCTGTCCTCACCGTCACCTGCGGGTTGCTCGGTCTTGACGTGGCGGCCGCGAAATTCGGACAACCGCTGATCAAGATTTCCGAGCCGTTCGGAAAGCGCAGCTTCCTCGGGCGATCTATCGCGATCTCCATTCTCGCCGTGTCCCGTGCCCTGTGTCATGCAACGAAGACCCGAAACGCCGCGGTTGAATGGAAATTACGCCCGCCACCCTCAAAAGCCGCGCGGACCATACTGATGGCCCATAATCAAGTCAAGCCAAGTCACGATTGTGTCCATTCCTGTTATGTATTTGATTTATCTTGCAATATCGGCGCGGGCGGCAGCGCTGCACACAGCGTGACGCCGCACCGCAGCAGGTCTCCGCTGGATCGGCGGATGCCGTCGCCATTTCGCCCGGCTGCCGGGATCAAAGGGGGCGCCGTGATCGTTCATGTCAAAGGCGCGTTTTGGGCGGCGGATCGCCTCGCCGGGGTGTAGAATTGCGAGACGTGCCACCTTTATGAGCGCCATCTTTGGACGTGCTACCGGCGCGTCGTGGCGGAGAACGCGATGAGAGCAGCGAATTCATCCACAGCATCATGGCTGGTGGCGGCGGCGTTCGCCGCGGTGTTGACCATCAGCGGCGGCTGCCTCGCCGCGCAATCCGCGCCCGACAGCGAAAACGGCCGCTACAGCATGACGCCCATCCCCGAGGGGGTGCTGCGGCTCGACAGCCGCACCGGCACGGTGTCGACCTGCACCCGCAGCGGCGCCGGCTGGGCCTGCTACGCGGTGCCCGATGAACGTACCGCGCTCGACGCCGAGATCGGCAGGCTCCAGGCCGAAGTCGAGACGCTGAAGGGACGGCTTGCGGCGGGGCCGACCGTGTCAGGCAAGATCGACGAGGCGCTGCCGAAAACGGATCCGCTCAAGAAGGCGCAGCCGCAAGCACCAAAGGCCGCCGAGGGCGAGCGCAGGATCGAGATCCCGCTGCCGAGCGACCAGGACGTCGATCGCGTGATGTCATTCCTGGAAAGGGCTTGGCGCCGGCTGATCGACATGGCCAACCGCGTGCAGAAGGACGTGTCGGGGAAGATTTAGCGCGTGGCGAGATGCGGTAGGGTGGGCAAGGCCGCGACGCGCCGTGCCCACCATTTTTGTTTTCGTTGCGTGAGTCGGTGGGCACGCTTCGCTTTGCCCACCTACGGCAGCTTTCCGAATTGAGAGAGTGATGATGACATCAGCCAAATCCATCACGCGCTCGGCGCCATCGTCGGTGCAAGCCACCACCATCGCATCGTCGCTGCTGACCGTGCAGACGCCCGGCCGCGGCTTCACCGATCTCACCGCTGAAGCTGCGAAGTTCGTGGCGGAGGCAGGCGCGCGAGACGGCGCGTTGACGCTGTTCGTTCGTCACACCTCCGCATCGCTGACGATCCAGGAGAACGCCGACCCTTCCGTGCTCGTGGATCTCACCACGGCTCTGTCCCGGCTCGCGCCCGAGAACGCCGGCTGGACGCATGATGCCGAGGGACCGGACGACATGCCGGCGCACGTCAAGACAATGCTGACCCAGACTTCGCTTCATGTGCCGGTCCTGAGCGGCAAGCTCGCGCTTGGCACCTGGCAGGCGATCTATCTGATCGAGCATCGCGCCCGCCCGCACCGGCGCGAGGTGGTGCTGCAATTCCTCGGTAGCAATCAGTAGGCCAAAACAAAACCGGCCGCGGAGACCGCGGCCGGTTGGTGTTGATCTCGATCTGCGTCGATCAGGTCGACTTGATATCGACGTCCTTGGTCTCCGGCAGGAAGAACAAGCCGATCACGACGGTAATCGACGCGAAGATGACCGGATACCAGAGGCCCGCATAGATATCGCCCGTCGAGGCCACGATGGCGAAGGCGGTTGCCGGCAGCAGGCCGCCGAACCAGCCGTTACCGATATGGTAGGGCAGCGACATCGAGGTGTAGCGGATGCGGGTCGGGAACAGTTCGACCAGCATCGCGGCGATCGGGCCGTACACCATGGTGACGAAGAGCACCAGGACGAACAGCAATCCGACGACCGCGGCCACCTGCGGACGGAAGATGTCGAACGGATGCGCCATCTTCACGATGCCCGCATCTCCGGCCTTCGGATAGCCGGCTCCCTGCACGGCGGCGAGCACTGCCGGATTGCCGTCCTTGGCGTTGGCGTAGGGAACTTCCTTGCCGTTGACCATCACCTTCACGCCGGAGCCTGCCGCACCTGGCGTGGTCGAGTACTTGACCGACGACTGCGACAGGTAGGCACGTGCCGTGTCGCAAGGCGAGGTGAAGACGCGGGTGCCGACCGGATTGAACAAGTCGCCGCAACCTGCGGGATCTGCCACCACGTCGACCTTGACCGACTCGATCGCCTTTTCCAGCGCCGGGTTGGCATTGGTGGTGATCATCTTGAAGATCGGGAAGAAGGTCAGCGCCGCGATCAGGCAGCCGCCGAGGATGATCGGCTTGCGGCCGATCTTGTCGGAGAGCACGCCGAACACGATGAAGAAGCCGGTCCCGAGCAGAAGCGACCAGGCGATCAGCAGGTTGGCGGTGTAGCCGTCGACCTTGAGGATCGATTGCAGGAAGAACAGCGCGTAGAATTGGCCAGTGTACCAGACCACGCCTTGGCCCATCACGCCGCCAAACAGCGCCAGCAGCACGAGCTTGCCGTTCTGCCAGTTGCCGAAGGCTTCCGTCAGCGGGGCCTTCGAGCTCTTCCCCTCGTCCTTCATCTTCTGGAAGATCGGGGATTCGTTGAGGCGAAGCCGGATCCAGACCGAAACGCCGAGCAGCAGCACGGAGACCAGGAACGGAATGCGCCAGCCCCATGCCGCGAAGTCGGGTTCGCCGAGCGCGGAGCGCGTGAACAGGATCACCAGCAGCGACAGGAACAGGCCGAGCGTCGCCGTGGTCTGGATGAAGGAGGTGTAGTAACCGCGCTTGCCGTTCGGAGCATGCTCCGCGACGTAGGTGGCCGCACCGCCATATTCACCGCCGAGCGCGAGGCCCTGGGCGAGACGCAGCGCGATCAGGATGATCGGGGCCGCGATGCCGATGGTGGCAGCGTTGGGCAGCAGGCCGACGATGAAAGTCGACAGACCCATGATCAGGATGGTGACGAGGAAAGTGTATTTGCGGCCGACGATGTCGCCGACACGGCCGAACACGATCGCGCCGAACGGGCGCACCAGGAAGCCGGCCGCGAAGGCCAGCAGCGCGAAGATGTCGCGGGTTGCCGGCGGATAGGCCGAGAAGAACTGCGCGCCGATGATGCCGGCCAGCGAACCGTAGAGATAGAAATCGTACCACTCGAAGACGGTACCGAGCGAGGAGGCGAGAATGACGAACCGTTCGTCCTTCGTCATCCCTCCCGCGCCTGCTTGAGACACAGCCATTGTCGACATGTTGAGTCGCTCCCCGAAAAATCGTTCCCTCGCGCCCTGGATGTCCGGTCATGCCGGATCAACCCAAGCCTTGCCCCAAGGTAACATTGGCGTGAAACCCGCCCCAATACGACTTTCGGCCTTTCACACTGACGCTCGCCTGACACTGCGAGCCTTCCATCCGGATTAACCCCGTTGCCGCAAAGGGATAATGTCCACTTGCATGCCACGGCTGGTCGGGAAAGAATTGACCAGGGCCCCGCGCCGGCTTACTGGCCCGGTGCGATTGCCAGCAAGAGAACGATGAACGCTCCCTCGACCCATCTCGTCATTGCCGATGACCACCCATTGTTCCGCGACGCGTTGCGGCAGGCGGTGACGGGCGTCCTGAGCTCGGCCAGGATCGACGAGGCTGGATCGTTCGAGGATCTGACCAAGCTTTTGGAACAGACCTCCGACGTCGACCTGATCCTGCTCGACCTGTCGATGCCCGGGATCTCCGGCTTTTCCGGCCTGATCTATCTGCGCGCGCAATATCCGGCCATTCCGGTGGTGATCGTCTCGGCGTCCGACGACAGCGCCACCATCCGCCGCTCGCTCGACTTCGGCGCCTCCGGGTTCATCCCGAAGCGCTTCGGCGTCGACACCTTGCGCGACGCGATCCTCAAGGTAATGGAGGGCGACGTCTGGGTTCCCGCCGACACTGATCTGTCGGCAGTCGCCGACCCCGACATGACGCGCCTGCGCGACCGGCTGGTGACGCTGACGCCGCAGCAGGTCCGGGTTCTGATGATGCTGTCGGAGGGATTGCTCAACAAGCAGATCGCCTATGAGCTCGGCGTCTCCGAGGCCACCATCAAGGCGCATGTCTCGGCGATCCTGCAAAAGCTCGGCGTCGAAAGTCGGACCCAAGCCGTGATCGCCGCCGCGAAAATCGCCGGCGGCCAATGGAAGCAGGGTACCCCGACGGGGTGAGCCTGTAGCGAGCGCCTCTCGCAGCCTGTAGCCCGGATGAGCGAAGCGACATCCGGGACCGCTAGTGCGGCTAGCTAGCGAAAACCCCGGATATCGCTTCGCTCATCCGGGCTACCTGTGTCGCCCCCGTCAATCCGCCGCCGCAAAAATATTCCACTTTACCGAAATTCGGAAATGGCGTATGTGTCGCCCATCCCGGCTCATCCTTGAGGGCGATCTTGTTGTCGTCTTAATTGCGAGCCGGGCTTGCGGTGGACGCGGCAGCGTTCGGGTGCGAGAGGTGTGGGCAGGGCGGATTGCTCTCCGTGAGCCCAAAACTTCGTGCCGACGAGCGGCGCTGCTAGGCTTCGTCTCGTCTGTAAGTTTCCGGCTCGGTCGACAGGGTTGGAAAACTGCGGCGAAATGGCGGGCCGTGCGTACGGCAAAACCGTGTGGTCCTGGCCGTCGTTGCTACGGTCAAGCCCTGGCGAATGCGGCATCTGCGTCAACCGGCGCGGTGTCGGTGACTTTCGCAGGGTGAGGGAGGCCAGAACGAACTCGGCTCCCGGGAGAGCACGGCATAAGCCGTCCAACCATCGCGCAGGGAAGGCCGAGTGATTGGCTACACCTGTATGCTGCTGTGCGGTTTCCTTGCGCTACATTTTCGCGCAGCGGACCGCGGGTGCCAGCCGGCACCCGGTCTTCCCTGCGCCCTCTTGGCTTTGAGGGTGGAATGACCAGGCAAAGCTCGGGCGAAACGCGCCGCGAGGACGCGAAGGCATGTCTGCAAGTTGAACCTGAATTGGAGGATGGCGATGCTGCCCTTTGCTCCGTCATTGCGAGCGTAGCGAAGCGTTCCAGCGTCTTACCGCGGAGAGATTCTGGATTGCTTCGCTGCGCTCGCAATGACGCTTTGAGAGAGTGCGCGCCTCACTCCGCACCAGAGTCCGCGTCACAATGTTTGCAACAACTTCTCGGCAGCCTTGATATCCGCTGTTTCCGAGCCCTGGGCGAAGCCTTCATACGCCAATTGAAGCCACCGCTTCGCTTCCTCGCGCCGGCCGCGTTCGGCAAGGAGACCGGCGAGATCGATCGCGGCCCGCAGCTCCCAGGCCTTGGCACCTTTGCGACGACTCAATGCCAGTGATTGCACGAAATGGGCTTCCGCTTGATCGGCCTCGGGCTGGGCTCTGGCCAAGAGAACCCTGCCCTTCATGCGCAGCAGCTCGGGCATGTACAGATGATCGCCGCTTTGCTCGACGAGGCGGATCGCGTCGTCGAGCAGGCGCGCGCTCCGCTCGATCTGCCCAAGCGTCATCAAGCCCTGAACAAGCGCGATGTTGAACGTCGTGGTGAGCAACTCGTAACCGGCATCGTGGAGCTCACGCAGACACGTCCCGATCGTCTCGACGCCTTCGGCGGCATTGCCGCGCCGGATCGCCAGCTCGCCTTTGACGCCGCGGCCGACCGCAAGATAGGGCCCCATGGAGCGCGATTCGGCATGGGCGATGAAGCGGTCGATGTTCTCTTCCGCGGCATCGAGGTCTCCGCTCCAGAGATCGATCGAGACCGCCCAGATCAACGCAATGCAGAGCGTGATCGGATGGTCCATCTGGGCGGCCTCGACGACCGTCTGCCGGGCCAGTTGCATCGCATCCGCGGGGCGGCCCTGCAACCAAAACTCGCGCGCGAGCGAGATGCCGGCCCGGTTGCGGTGATCGAAGCCATAGACGGTGCTGATCCGTTCCGTGCCCGGCCCATGCCAGGCGGTCTCCAGCATCGTCAACGCGTCGCGATGCTCGCCGGCAAGATGCAAGGAGACACCGAGGAGCGAATGGGCGAGGGCGAGGGAGGCGGCATCGCCGAGTGTCCCGGCGACCGTGAGGCTTTGCTGCGCATAGCCGAGCGCGGCGTCGAACTGTCCCATCCGCTCGTGGAAGATATGCATGCGCCCGAGCAGCTGGAGCTGGTTCGGCGCGTCGCCGCGCGCCTCGGCGATCGCAAGGCTTCGGCTCAACGCGGCACGCGCCGCTTCGCTGCCGCCGCGCGTGAACATCAAGGTCAGTCCGAGCGCGGCCTGGATGTGCATTTCCTCGGCGCCGCCGCGCGAGGAAGGATCGAGCGCAAGCAGCGCCCGTTCAGACCAGCGCCGGCACTCGACCAGCAACGACATCGCGAGAAAGATTGGCGCTGCAGCTGCGGCCAGTGCAATGCCGATGCTGGCATCGCCGTCCGTGCCAAAACACCAGTCCAGCGCCGCGCGCACGTTGTGAAGCGCGGAGAAGTGGATCGCGCGCTCGTCGGCGCTCGGCACCGTGGCCCATGTCGTGCCGGCCTGCTCCAGCCATTGCCGGTAATAGGTCGCGTGGCGGGCGGCGAGCGCCGCGTCATCAGGCTCGATCTCGAGCAGATAGGCGCGCGTCGTGTCGAGCAGACGGTAACGCATCATGGCGCCAATCGGCCGCGCCGCGACCATCGACTTGGCCACCAGGCCGTCGATGGCGTCGAACAGGCGGGAGCGGTCGACGCGTTCGTCCGGCACGATCTCGAGTGCGGCGTCGATAGTGAAGTGACCGGCGAAAACCGCGAGCCTGCGCAGCACGAGACGTTCGATATCGGACAAGAGCCCGTAGCTCCATGCCAGCGTCGCCTGCAACGTCTTCTGTCGCGGCGGCGCCGTGCGCTGGCCCTGCCAGAGCAGATTGAGGCGCTCGTCGAGCAGTGCCGCGGTCTGCTCCAGGCCGTAGGCTTCGACCCGGCCGGCGGCGAGTTCGATTGCCAGCGCCATGCCGTCCAGCTTGCGGCAGATCCCGGCGACGATCGCTGCATTGGCATCGTCGAGCGCGATCTGCGCGCCACCGGCCGTGGCACGTTCGAGGAAGAGTTGAAGTGCGGGATAAGTCTGCGCCGCGGCCGCCGTCAGACCGGGATGGTCGGGCGGAACGGCAAGCGGCGCCAGCCGATACACCTGCTCGCCCTCGACCCGCAGGGCTTCGCGGCTCGTCGCCAGAATGTAGATATTCGGTGCGGCGTGGAAGATCTCGGCGGCCAGCGGGGCCGCGGCTGCGATGACGTGTTCGCAATTGTCGAGGATCAGCAGCGTCCGCTTGTCCCGGAGATGCGCGAGCAGCGCAGGCAGGGGATCGTCGGTTTGCGCCGGCAAGCCCAGCATCAGCAGGATCGAGGTGATCACGAGATCGCGATCGCTCAGCGCGGCAAGATCGACGAAATGTGCGGCGTCGGAGAATGTCGCGAGCAGATCGTGAGCGATGGCAACGGCAACGGCGGTCTTGCCGACACCGCCCGGGCCGACGATCGTGACGAAGCGCGAACGGATGAGCCTGTCGGAGACGGCGGCGACCGCTTCGTCGCGCCCGACCATCCGTTGCAGCCGGTTCGGCAGTTTGACGGGCGGCAATTCCGTTCGCGCTACGGTGCGCCGATCTGCCGGGATATTTACCTGCGAGATCGGCGCCACGAAGCAATAGCCGCGGCCGGAGAGCGTGGTGATGTAGCGGGCACCGTCCTTGCCGTCGCCAAGGGCCTTGCGAAGCGCCGCGACGTGAAAGCGCAGATTGGCGTCCTCGACCGTCATGCCGGGCCACACCAGCGCCATCAGATCATACTTGCTGACGACCTGGTTCGGCCGCGACATCAGTGCGAGCAGCGTGTCGAAGGCCTTTGCACCGAGCGGCAGCGCGACGCCGTCGCGCATGACGAGTCTTTCATGCAGCGTCACAGTGAATGGCCCAAACGAGAGGGTTCCCGTTGTGGTGCCGGCCGGCTCGGTCATGGCGGAATCCTGATCTTTTGGAACGGACCGGATAGCCAGATGATCGCAATCCGGCAAGGCCGTCCCACGCCGCGATCGGACCGCGGATGCAGGTCCTGTGAGGCGCGCGAACCGAGACCTCACAACTTCTCACAAGTCCCAACGGGTGTGTCGCGGCAGCCGCTGCTAGTGAGTTGCGCGATGGCAAGGAGACATTCATGACCCAAGCGGCAAAATTGCTCTACACGGCCCGGACCCGCACCAGTGGCGGGCGGCAGGACGGGATATCGCGCAGTTCCGACGGCCGTCTGGATGTCAAGCTGTCGCCGCCGGGCGGCAACGGCATCGGTATCAATCCCGAGCAATTGTTCGCGGCCGGCTGGTCGGCCTGCTTCGAAGGCGCGATGGAAATCGCGGCCCGCAAGCGGAAAATCGAGCTCCCCAGGAAATGTGCGATCGATGCGGAGATCGACCTCGTGCTCGACGAGGGCGCCTATTCGCTCAGGGCACGCCTCGATGTCAGCCTGCCCGGCCTCGATCGCGAGATCGCGCGCGGCCTCGTCGATGAGGCGCATCAGACCTGTCCCTATTCCAAGGCCGTCCGCGGCAACATCGACGTCACGGTCGCACTGATCTGACGCACCACCTCCAACTATCAGAAAGGTAGCAGCATCATGAAACAGATCATCGATCAGCACCGCCGCCAGTTTTTCGGCATCGCCGCCGGAACTGTCGCCGCCGGCCTCGGCGTGATCGGCCTCGCCCGCGCCGAATCGGAAGCGCCGCGCTCGACCGCGACGAATGCGTCGTTCGGCGCGATCAAGCAGATCGATGCCGGCGTCCTCAACGTCGGCTACGCTGAGGCGGGCCCTGCGAATGGTCCCGTCGCGATCCTGCTGCACGGCTGGCCCTACGACATTCACGCCTTCGTCGACGTCGCCCCGATCCTGGCAAAGGCCGGCTATCGCGTCATCATCCCTTATCTGCGCGGCTACGGCACGACCCACTTCCTCTCCGCCGAAACGCCGCGCAACGGCGAGCCGGCGGCAATGGCCGTCGACATCATCGCACTGATGGACAAGCTCGACATCAAGAAGGCGGTGGTCGCCGGATTCGACTGGGGCGCGCGCACCGCCGACATCATCGCCGCGCTCTGGCCGGAGCGCTGCCGCGCGCTGGTCTCGGTCAGCGGCTATCTGATCTCCAGCCAGGCCGCGGGCAACGCGCCGCTGCCGCCGTCGGCCGAGCTGCAATGGTGGTACCAGTTTTATTTCGCGACCGAGCGCGGCCGCGCCGGATACGAGAAGTACACGCATGATTTTGCAAAACTGATCTGGAAGCTCGCTTCGCCGCAGTGGAAGTTCGACGACGCCACTTTCGAGCGCAGCGCGGCGGCGCTGGACAACAAGGATCACGTCGCGATCACCATCCACAATTACCGCTGGCGGCTCGGACTCGCCCAGGGCGAGGCGAAGTACGAGGAGCTCGAAAAGAAGCTTGCCGCAGCTCCCGTCATCAGCGTCCCGGCGATCACGATGGAAGGCGATGCCAACGGCGCGCCACATCCCGATCCAAGCGCCTATGCCAAGAAATTCTCGGGCCGGTACGACTATCGCCTGATCACCGGGGGCATCGGCCACAATCTGCCGCAGGAAGCACCGCAAGCCTTTGCCAAGGCCGTCATCGACGCCGACGGCGGCGCCTGAGGATTTTGGCAGCGCCTCGGTCCGGCAAGGCCGGACCGAGGCCTGACATGCGAACGCAGTTCAATGAAGCGTCAGCGAAAATGAAATCCGAAAAGTCAAAAGTTCCGTCTTCTACGACGATGATCGTGCTTGCCGTGCTCCTCCTCGTCGTTGTCCTGACCTGCGTGCCCTATCTGGTCACGATCGCTTTCGCGCAGGGCCCGGCGGATGCCTCGCCCATCTTCGGCGTCACTGTGCCGGAGGGCTACAAGCAGTGGGAGCTGATCGCGCCGGCCGAGGAGGCGGCTCCCCTGGACGAGCTGCGTGCCGTCGTCGGCAACAGGACCGCGATCGATGCTTATCAAGACAACAAGCTTCCGTTCCCGGACGGCACAATTCTGGTCAAGCGGGCCTGGAAGCGGAAACAGTCGCCCGAATTTGCGTCCGCGACGATTCCCGGTGAAGCCACCACCGTCCAGGTGATGGTCAAGGATTCCAAAAAATATGCCTCGACCGGCGGCTGGGGATTTGGTCGCTTCATCAACGGCAAGCCGGTCGACGAGGCCCAGCATCGCACCTGCTTCGCGTGCCACGAAGCTCGTGTGAAGAGTCGCGACTACGTGTTTACGAGGCTTGCGCCCTGAGTGCGGAGTTTCACTCCGCAGCCACCATCTGCTGCGTGCGCCACTGGCCGAGCAGGGCGCGCAGCGAAGCCGGCTTGACCGGCTTGTTGAGCACCGCAACCTTTTCGTCGCGCGCAGCCATTTGCACGGCGGGGCTGCGGTCGGCGGTGATCAGGATCGCGGGGATGCCGTCACCGAAGCGGCGGCGGATGTCGCGGATCGCGGCGATGCCGTTGCCGCGGTCGAGATGGTAATCGACCAGCAGGCCGGTCACGCGGCGGCCCGCAGTCTCGATTGCGGCGATCGCGGCCTCGGGATCGGCGACCGCGATCACCTCGGCGTCCCACGCCTTCAGCAGCGTGCGCATGCCGTCGAGGATCGCGGCGTCGTTCTCGATGCAGACGATCAGGGTACCCGAGATCGAGGTCCGTGCGAGCGGCGTCGCACTGGTCACGGCCGCGGTGTGAGTGATCGCCTTCGCCGTCGGCACCGTCACGGAAAACACCGAGCCGCCGCCGACATTGGAATCGATGGCGATGTCGTGCTTGAGCACGCGCGCCAGCCGCTCGACGATCGACAGGCCCAGGCCGAGGCCGCGGGCAATTCGCGCGCCCTGCTCCAGGCGGTGGAATTCCTTGAAGATCTCGCCGCGCTTGACCGTCGGGATACCGACGCCGGTGTCGTAGACGCAGATCTTCAGCGTGGCGCCGCGGCGGCGGCAGCCGACCAGCACGCGCCCGCGTGGAGTATATTTGATCGCGTTGGAGATCAGGTTCTGGAGCAGCCGCCGCAGCAAGAGACGATCCGACTCGACGGGCAGCGAACACGGCACGAACACGAGCGCCAGATTCTTCGCGCGTGCGATCGGCGCGAACTCGATCTCCAGCGAGCGCATCAGATCGGCCATCTTGAAGCTCGAGATCGAGGTCGTCATCGCGCCGGCGTCGAGCCTGGAGATGTCGAGCAGCGCGCCGAGAATTTCCTCGATCGCCTGGAGCGATTCGTCGATGTTCTCGACCAGCCGTGTCTCCTCGCCGCTGTGCTGACGCTCGACCAGGCTCGTGACATAGAGCCGCGCCGCGTTCAGCGGCTGGAGAATGTCGTGGCTTGCGGCAGCGAGAAAGCGGGTCTTGGAGATGCTGGCGTCTTCGGCCGCGCTCTTGGCCAGCGCCAGCTCGGAATTCAGCCGGGTCAGCTCCTCGGTGCGGTCGCGCACCCGCTTTTCCAGCGTCGCATTGGCCCTCTCCAGCGCTTCGGCCGCCTCGAACGTGGGCGTGACGTCGGTGAAGGTAATGACGAAGCCGCCGCCGGGCATGCGGTTGGTCAAGATCTCGATCACCATGTGGCGGTCGGGCAGGCGCTCGAGATAAGGCTCGCCGTCGGTGGTGTAAGCCACCAGCCGGCGCTCCAGCATGGCCTCGCGCTCGATCGGATCGGCCGGCTCGCTCACGCCCATGAATTCCAGGATTTCACGCAATGGCGTGCCGAACTGGATGAAATGCGGAGGAACGTTGAGGAGATCGCCGAACTGCCGGTTGGAGCAGATCAGTTGCAGATCGGCATCGAACACCGCGATGCCCTGGCGCACATGGTTGAGCGCGGTCTGGAGGATCTCGCGGTTGAAATGCAGCGCCGCATGGGAATCGTCGAGCAGTTTTAGCGCAGCCTTGGCGGAGACCGTCCGTTTGCGCAGCAGCAGCGACATTACGAGACGCGAGGAGGCTGCGCCGATCGAGGAGGCGATCAGGTGCTCGGCGTGCTGCAGCAGCTCGAAATCGGCGGGCGCCCCGGACTCCAGCCGCACATTGCGCCGCGCGGATAAGGCCTCGAACGAATGCCGCGCGCGGTCAGGCCCGAGATATTGCGCTACCGTGGTCTGGATGTCCTGCACCGTGACCGTGGTGCGCCAGCGGCGGAAATTCGGGGAAATCGGCGCGAGCGTGTTGGGGACGAACAGATCGGCCTGGACCAGCTCGATCGAAGACGGCCGGCGCGCCAGCGACAGCAGCACGTAGGTGAGGATGTTGAGCGACAGCGACCAGACCACGCCGTGCATCAGCGGCGGCAAATCGGCGCCGAACAACGCCTGCGGCCGCAGCGCCTCGATCCCGAACGGGCCGTGCTGGAGCAGCAGGATGCCCGCCGTCGAGGTATCCATGAAGCTCGGGATGAAGAGCGTGTAGAGCCACACTGCGAAGCCGACCAGCATGCCGCCGATCGCGCCGCGCGCGGTCGCGCGCCGCCACAGCAGTCCACCGAAGAAGCTTGGTGCAAGCTGGGCGATGGCGGCAAAAGACAGCAGGCCGATCGCCGCGAGCTGGGTGTTGCCGAGCGCGCGGTAGTAGAAATAGGCCATCACCATGATGGCGAAGATCGCGAGCCGGCGCGAACGCAACAGGAAGTCGCTGAAATCGGCACCGCCGGTGCGCCCCTCCGGCCGTCGTTGCAGCACCAGGGGCACCACGAGGTCGTTCGAAACCATGATGGAGAGCGCGACGCATTCGACGATCACCATCGCGGTCGCCGCCGACAGCCCGCCGACGAAGACGGCGACGCTGAGCAGATCCGCGCCGCCCTCCATCGGCAGCGCCAGCACGTACATGTCAGGATCGGCGGCGCCGAACGGGAAGCTGACGAGGCCGGCGAGCGCGATCGGGATCACGAACAGATTGATGGCGACGAGATAGAGCGGAAACAGCCAGCGCGCGCGACCGACCTCGGCGTCCGAGGAATTCTCCACTACGCTGACGTGGAACTGGCGCGGCAGCAGCATGATCGCGCACAGCGACAGCAGCGTCATGGTCAGGAAGTTGCCGATCGACGGCGAATAGTTGATGACGCGCACCGCCTCCGGTGTCTTCATCGCGCGCTCGATCAGTTCGTGCGGCGAGAACATCCAGAACGTGACGAAGATGCCCGCAGCGAGGAAGGCGACGAGCTTGATGATGGATTCGGTTGCGACCGCCAGCATCAGGCCGTGCTGGTGCTCGGTGGCGTCCGTCTGCCGCGTGCCGAACAGCACCGCGAAGGCCGCCATCGCCAGCGTCACGATCAGCGCCACGTCGCCGATGATCGGGATGTGGGAGAAGGCCTGGTCTTCGCTCAGGATGGTTTCGAGCGAGGAGGCGACCGCCTTGAGCTGGAGCGCGATGTAGGGCACCGAGCCGATGATGGCGATCAGCGCGACGGTTGCCGCCACTGCCTGGCTCTTGCCGTAGCGCGCGCCGATGAAGTCCGCGATCGAGGTGATGTTGTGGGCCTTCGCGAGCTGGATCACGCGGCGCAGCACGCCGGCTCCGAGTCCGATCATCAGGATCGGGCCGACATAGATCGCGAGGAAGTCGGTGGAGGTGCGGGTGGCGAAGCCGACCGAGCCGAAGAAGGTCCAGGAGGTGCAGTAGATCGCCAGCGACAGCGGATAGATCAGCCCCGAGGCGCGGCCGCGCCCGGCCGGCGAGCGGCGGTCGCCATGGCTCGCCACCAGGAACAGAAAGCCGATATAGCCGAAGGCGGCGGCGATCACGCCCCAATCGTGCAGCATGGCGAGCGTGCTTCTCCCGGGGCGCGCGCTGGCCGCGCCCGATCTCATTTTCCCTGTAAATCTAGCGCGTTGGACGGGTGGAGGCGACAGCGAAATGCCGTGCCACGGCGGGAACCGGAGGTTGTCGTTAAGCGGCTGCCTTAAAGCTGCGCTGCTTCTGGCTCCCCGCAGAGAGTCCCCGCGTGGTACCCCCCTCCCTGACCCTCCCCCACAAGGGGGAGGGAACGGAGAGACCGTCCGCGTTGCAGGAAATTCGAGACCGACCGCTACGCTGTGGGGCTCCCCCGACGTAAGGGAGGCGCAACTCTCTCGCTCCCTTTCCCCCTGTGGGGGAGGGTGGGGAGGGGGAAGCTCCGGGACGGTGAAACTTAGATCGAAAGAGAAGGCGAAGAAGCCTATTCCGCCGCCAGCGACTTCTCGCGGAGCGGCAGACCCAGGCGGTCCCACACCTGCAGCAGGGCTTCGGCGAGTTGATCGATCAGGCCGTCGTCGTGATAGGGCGAGGGCGTGATGCGCAGGCGTTCGGAGCCCTTGGCGACCGTCGGATAGTTGATCGGCTGGATGTAGATGCCGTGCCGTTCGAGCAAGAGGTCGGAAGCCTGCTTGCACTTCTCGGCATCGCCGATGAACAGCGGGACGATGTGGGTGTCGCTCGACATCACCGGCAGGCCGGCGGCGTTGAGGATCGCCTTGACCCGGGCGGCGCGGTCCAGGTGACGCTCGCGCTCCCAGCTTGACGTCTTCAGATGCTTGATCGCGGCGGTCGCGGCCGAGCAGATCGCCGGCGGCAGCGCGGTGGTGAAGATGAAGCCGGGCGCATAGGAGCGCACGGCGTCGATGATCTGACCGTTGGCGGCGATGTAGCCGCCGAGGCAGCCGAACGCCTTGGCAAGCGTGCCTTCGAGAATGTCGATGCGATGCATCACGCCGTCGCGCTCGGCGATGCCGCCGCCGCGCGGGCCGTACATGCCGACGGCGTGGACCTCGTCGACATAGGTCATCGCGCCGTACTTCTCGGCGAGGTCGCAGATCTTGGCGAGCGGGGCGATGTCGCCGTCCATCGAATAAAGACTCTCGCAGGCGATCAGCTTGGGCCGGCTCGGGCCCGCAGCCTTCAACAGCGCTTCGAGATCGGCGAGGTCGTTGTGGCGGAACACGACCCGCTCGCAGCCGGACTGGCGGATGCCCTCGATCATCGAATTGTGGTTGAGCTCGTCGGACAGGATCAGGCAGTTCGGAATGAGCTTTGCGATGGTCGCGATGCCGGTCTGGTTCGAGACGTAGCCGGACGTGAAGAGCAGCGAGGCTTCCTTGCCGTGGAGATCGGCGAGCTCGGCCTCGAGCTGCACCAGCGGATGATGCGTGCCGGCGATGTTGCGGGTGCCGCCGGCGCCGGTGCCGACGCGGGTCGCGGTCTCGACCATCGCGCCCACCACCTTCGGGTGCTGGCCCATGCCGAGATAATCGTTGGAGCACCAGATCACGACGTCGCGCTTGCCCTTGGGCGAGTGCCAGAGCGCATGCGGGAACCGGCCGGCAATGCGCTCGAGATCGGCGAACACGCGGTAGCGCCGCTCGGTGTGGAGACGATCAAGGGCGGAATTGAAAAACTGGGCGTAATCCATCGTCAAACCTGCAGCGGAACCGACCAAAGACCCGCATATCCTTAGAGCTTTTCCAGCTCCAATGTCTATGCGCTATCCCACATTTGGACCTGCGGGGCATTTGGGCAAAATGCCCTATCGTGCGATTTGAAACTTGATCCGGATCAAGTTCGCGCGAGATGCAATGTTGCTCTGCACCATCCGCTGAATTGAAGTCAGCGCTCAGGTCGTCCTGAACTGCAACACGCCGTCCTGCGTCTCGGCCGTCAGCCGGCCCTCGACGATCATGTAATTGACGTGGGCGACCAGTTCGCCGGCAGCGAAACCCATCTGATGTTCGTCCAGAACGTGCTTGTTAAACACCACGGGCACCAGGGCGCGCGAGGTCTGAGGCACCTCGCGGCAGGCTTCCGCGATCAGGCGGCAGCGCTCCTCATGGTGATCGGCGAGCTGCTTGATGCGGGTCTTGAGCCCGTAGAACGGCACGCCGTGGCCAGGCAGCACCAGCACGTCATAGGGGAGAGTCGTGGTGAGGCTGGCGAGCGAGGCCAGATATTCGCCAAGCGAGTTCTGGTCGGGTTCGACCGCCCACACGCTGACGTTCGGCGAGATCTTGCTCAGCACCTGGTCGGCCGAGAGGAACAGCTTGTCGTCGGCGCAGTACAGCATCAACTGGTCGAGTGCGTGACCGCCGCCGGTGATCACCTTGAAGCGGCGCGTGCCGATCACGACGTCCTCGCCATGCGAGATGCGGCGGTAGGACGGCGGCAGCACCGAGACGCGCTTGAGATAGTCCTGACCGCGGCCGAGCAGTTTTTCGGTGAGCGACTCGTCCATGCCGTGGCGGCGGAAGAACAGCCGCTGCGCTTCCTGCCGCTCCTCGGTGCCGCGGTTCTGGTGATAGACCGATTGCAGATATTCGACCTGCGACATCACGAGCGGGCAGTTGAACCGCTCGACGATCCACCCGGCCAGACCGACATGATCGGGATGGGAATGGGTCACGATCAGGCGCGTGATGTTGACGCCCTTCAGCGGCCCGTCGAACAGCTTCGTCCAGGCTTCGATCGTCTCCTCATTGCCGAAGCCGGCATCGATCATGGCATAGCCGTCACCATCGGCGAGCAGGTAGATGTTCACATGGTTGAGGCGGAACGGCAGCTTCAGCCGCGCCCACAACACGCCTGGCTTCACCTCGACGACCTGTTCGGGGCCGGGATGCTGTTCCCAGGGATAGCGCAGGGCGTCGGCGGAGGACTGCACGGTGTCGGTCTTTGCGTTCATCCTACCGGCTTAAACCCGCCCGTCACGGCGCGCCAGCCGAAAAAGAACGCTGGCGCGGCCTGCATAGCGGTCATTCCGGGCTACGGAACGGCGCCTTACGCAGCCCGCATGTTGTTGAGGAACGCGTCGATCTCTCCGCGCAGCATGTCGGCTTCGCGGCGGAGCGCGTCGGAGGCGCCGAGCACTTCGTTCGCCGCTGCGCCGGCTTCCGCCGAAGCCGTGGAGACGCCGACGATGTTGCCGGAAACCTCGCTGGTGCCACCGGCCGCATGCTGGATGTTGCGGGCGATCTCGCGTGTCGCCGCGCCCTGTTCCTCGACGGCGGCGGCGATCGTCGTAGTGACGTCGTTGATCTCGCCGATGATCCGGCCGATGCCCTGGATGGCGCCGACCGCCGACGTCGTCACTGACTGCATGCTGGCGATCTGGCTGCGGATCTCCTCCGTCGCTTTGGCGGTCTGGCTCGCGAGGCTCTTCACCTCGGAGGCGACCACCGCGAAGCCGCGACCGGCTTCGCCCGCGCGCGCCGCCTCGATGGTGGCGTTGAGCGCCAGCAGATTGGTCTGCGAGGCAATGGTCTGGATAAGGTCGACCACGACGCTGATGCGGCTCGCGCTGTCGGCGAGGCTCTGCACCGTGGCATCGGTCGCGCCGGCTTCGTCGACCGCCTTCCTGGCGATCGCGGCCGAGGTCACGACCTGCTTGCTGATCTCCTCGATCGAGGACGAGAGCTGCTCGGTGCCTGATGATACGGTCTGCACGTTGACCGAGGTCTCTTCGGCTGCGGAGGCAACCGCGTTCACCAGCGCATTGGACTGGTCTGCCGTGTTCGACATGCTCTGCGCGGTCGATTGCATCGAATTGGCCGACTGCGCGAGATTGTCGAGCGCGGAACGCACCGTACTCTCGAAGTCTGCAATCTTCGCCTCCATCTGCGCCGCACGCTCGGCCTTGGCGACGCGATCCCTGTCTTGCTCGCTCGCAAGCGCGCGAGCTTCGATCATGCTGTCGCGGAACACCGTCAGCGTTTCCTTCATCGCGCCGATCTCGTCGTTCTGCCGGGAGCGGACGATCTCGGTGTCGAGGTCGCCGGCCGAGAGCAACTGCATGGCGCGTTGAAGCTCGCGAATGCGGCGCAGGATGTTGCGGCCGACATAGAGCCAGACGAACAGCGCCGAGCCGACCAGCGTCAGTGCGCCGAGCGCCAGCATCGCGGTGGTCGCGAGCGAGATCTCCTGCCGCGCCTGGAAGGTCGACGCGTTGGTCTCCTTCTGCACACCCTCGACCAGCTGCTGCACGCTGATGCCGAGGCCGACATTGAGCTTGCGGGTCTCGTCCAGGATGGTCTGGCCGTAGTCGATGGCGTCGAGCTCCTTCTGGCGGATCTTGAACACGCCGGACTTGCCTTCGCCGAAGGCGAACAGCTTTTGCACGGTGTCGCGCACCGCTTGCATCGAGGCCACGTTCGGCAGGTCCTCGAGGTTCGACTTGACACGGTCGCGCGTCGCCTTGAACTCCTTCTCGATCGCCTCCAGCGTATCGCTGTTGCTGGCCGACAGCGCCGCCATCATGTCGGCGGCCATCAGATTGCCGTTGGCGGAGATGGTCGCGACCTGGGAGACGGTGCGGGCGGCTTCGGTGGCATCGTCAGCGGAAACTTCCGCCGCACCGAGGATCGCGTTCAGACGCGTCTGGGCATCCAGCATGGCAGGACCGGCCGCACCGACGAAGGTGAGCTGCGCCTTGCGGAGTGCTTCATATTGCTTGTCATGCAGCGCGCCGGTATCGAGCCGCTCGCGCGCGGCTGACACCAGGCTCTGGGTCGCCTCGTCGATGCTCTTGGCGGTGTCGCGCAACGCGGTTGCGATCTGCTTGTCGGCGCCGAGCTCGATGATCTCGCCAAGCTTGGCCATGGCAAGCTGCTGGATCTCCTGCACCTTCTTGGTGCGTTCGTTCAGCGCCTCGTCGGACGGCGACGCCAGCAGGCCCGGCCCCTGCGCCGCGAGCGTTGCGCTTTGCGATGCGAGTTGAAGGCTTGCGGAAAGGCGCGGGATATCGCGGCCGCTCAGGTCCATCATAGTGCTGCCGAGATGGTTGAAGACGAAGCCGGCGCCGGCCGCGATCACGAGGCCCATGCCCGCGATCACTGCGAAGGCCGTGAACAGGCTGCCGCGCACGCCCCATGTCGGCATTTTGAAACGAGGCCGGATACCACCAAGCAAACGGCCAAGGCCCAGACGGATCGCCATCGAAATTCCCCCACGCATGATCTTTATGTTTTCGCGGCGGAGTATCCTCGGGGCAGGTTAAAAAATCGCAAGTTGCTCAATCGGTTGCGTTCCGTTCCGCACAGCGAAAAAAGAAGGGCCGGCAACGATGCCGGCCCTTCATCATGATAAGGCTTTGATAACCGTTCAGTAGCGCGCGACCGCCGAGTTGGCCCAGTTGAAGCGGTAGTTGACGCCCGCCTTGATGGTGTGGTCGTCGGTGGTGAAGTTGCCGGTTCCCGCCAGCGGGCCCGCGGTGAAGTGGGCGTCGCCGAAATTGTAGTACTGGTACTCGGCCTTGGCTGACCAGTTCGGCGCGAACATGTATTCGAGGCCGGCGCCGACGGTGTAGCCGTTGCGGTGGTCGCCGCTGATGATGAAGCCGGTCGGCACGCCGCCGACGGTCACCTTCTCGTTGTTGTCGGAATAGGCGTAGCCGCCCTTCACGTAGAGCAGGCCCGGACCCCAGGTGTAGCCGACGCGGCCGGTGATCGAGCCGAGACCGCGCTGGTCGTTGGTGTAGGCGACGCCGCCTGGGAACACCGCGCCGACGCTGCCGGAGAGCCAGGAATACTGGCCTTCGACGCCGACAACGAAGTTCGGGTTGAACTGCCAGTCCGCACCGGCCTGCAGACCGCCGAGGAAACGGCCGTTGCCGTTATTGCCGGTGGAGAGGCCGCTGAAATTGTTGTCGCTGGAGAACGCGCCGCCGACATGGCCGCCGATATAGAAGCCGGTCCAGTTGTAAATCGGGCCGGCATAGGCGGGCGCGGGCGCCTTATAATAGTTGCGGTTACCGAGATCGGCACCGACCGCCGGTGCGGCAGCGCCCACTACGAGCAGCGCAACGGTCGCAAACAGAATCTTCTTCATAGTCCAAACTCCAACACTCAGGTCCCCGGCAGTCGCGCTTTCCGCGCCGTCGTTGGTTCTGCAGATAGCTCGCTTTTGACGAAAATGCTGTCACATCCATGGCACAGCGGCAGTCAACGTAACTTATTGGGCTGTAAACGATTTTTGTGCTTAATGTCGGCTTAAGAAGTGCTGAAGGAAAGCTTAACTCGGCGTTATCAGGCTAACTTGCGCGCGCATCTCATTAACCAAGACGGCGCCGCGCCTCATCGCGCATCTGTTCGCGGAATGCAGCGCGCTTTGCGGGCCGGTCTTCCTCGCGCACGTCATGACGATCGAAGACGTCGAACTTCTCCAGGATCGGATAGCGCTCGCTCGCCATCGCGAGCACGCGCAGCACCTTGGTCGCCGACGGTGTCGGGCCGCTCACTTCCCAGCGCCGGATGGTGTCGGCGCCGCCCTTCTCCGGCAATCCGCAAAGCCGGGCCATGTCGGCCGCTGTGAGCTTGCGCTCGAGGACCTCCGAGAGATCGTTGCGGAGTTGCTTCAGTTCGGGACCGGTCATGTCGCCTCAATACGCGAAGTCGATGAGGTGAATGCACTAGCGCTGATTCGGGTCCATCCGAAGGCGAGGCACGCGAGCGGGCGTGCTAGTCGTGCGACCGCTCCCCGGCGCCTCCGCCCGCGCACGGAGTTATGAACGGCTGCCTATGGAAATCCGCGGCTGAATGAACAGATGGCAAGGGGCCCACAGCGAATGAAGGGATCCGCCATGACAAGCATCAAACCCGCCATTGCCGCCCTAGTCACCGTCGGGTTGCTTGCCGCGCCGATCGCGGCTGAGGCCAAGAAGCACCGGTCAAGCCGAGCTTACAGCACCGGCGTGGTGGCTCCGAGCTATGGGAGCGCCGGATCGTTGGCAGCACAGCCCAGAGCGTACGGGTCGAGCGGACAGTCGGTCGGGACGGTCACGGCGCCGTCGGTCGGTACGTATAACTGGCCGTCGGTCGGCGTGACCAACGCAGTCCCGACCTGGAGCAACACCAACCCGCCGGTCAGGTAGGCGCGCCTGTCTGGCGAGCCAATGCCGGTCACCTGTGACGGTCGCAAGGCCAAAGAAGATGATAAAGTGCGACCAGCAATGATCATGGCGGTGGACCAGACATTGCGGATCGTTCAGGGAGAGCCCGTCCGATCCTAAATTCCCCGCCCGGCCTGTTGGCCGATCACGCAGCGCCACCCGGCGAGGCGCTCGGCCGGATGCTGGTTCATCCATTCGGCGAGTTGCGGCGCGCCCATCAGGCAAGATTGCATCGAGACGTCGGCGAAGTCGGATGTGGTGACGGTCTGCTCATGACAGTTCGCCGGAGAGGCGAGGTTGCAGAGCACGGCGATGATTTTGATCACGCGAGGTTGCCCCCGTCGCTGCGACGTGCGGCGGCTCCGCCTGATCTCTCGCTCATCGGATCAGTCGGCGGGAAGATGCTGTCGTAGATCGCGCGCGCTTCCTGGATGAGGCGAATGCGCTCGCGCTCGGATTTCGAGACAAACTGAATAATCTGGCCCATGTCGGCTCCAATTAGATCTTCAATCCACCATCACATGATGGAAATCATTTCATGCGCATGTGGGGTGCCGGCTTCGGCTTTGCAGCCATGCGGGCGGTCACGAGGGATAAAAAGCCCGTGAGTATTCCATTCCTGAGGTGGAACGGGGTACCTTCAGCGATGCACCGATCTCACGGCGCATCTGTTCGGCGGGGACCGCTTCGTAACATCGTGATGAAGAGTTGAGCCCACGGGATGATGGCACTGCGGCACATTTTCTCGCGCGTGGAGTTGTAAGATCACTCAGTGCACGGGCGCCTCGAGGAACGGCATTGCGATTGAGAGACAGCGCCCGAAAGGACCAGCCATGACAAGAACAAAACGCACCATTGCTGCACTTATTGCTCTCGGATTGGCCGCCGCGCCACTTGCTGTAAACGCACAAACATCGGGGACGGGTACACCAGGCAGCACGAGCGGACGCACCGGAGCGCCGGTTCAGCAAGGGACCATCGGAAGTTCCGGGCAGACCGTCGGGACCGTGACGGCGCCGTCGATCGGAACGTCCAACCAGCCCTCCGTCGGCGTAACAAACTCAGTCCCCACCTGGAACAACACGAATCCTCGAACGAAGTAGAAACCGCGGTCGGCTGACTTACGCCGGCGCGCGCTCTCTCTGCCCCGGGACTGCTGCGAGCAATTCGCGTGTATAGGCATGCTCGGGCGCGGCGAACAGCTGCGCGGTCGGCTTCAGCTCGACGATGACGCCGCGCTGCATCACGGCGATGCGGTCACAGAGTTGCGCTGCGACTCGCAGGTCGTGGGTGATGAACAGCATCGAGAGGCCGAGGCGGGCCTTGAGGTCTTCGAGCAGCCTTAGGACCTGCGCCTGCACGGAGACGTCGAGCGCGGAGACGGCCTCGTCCGCGACGATGATCTCGGGCTCGAGCGCGAGCGCGCGCGCAATGCCGATGCGCTGGCGCTGGCCGCCGGAGAATTCATGCGGATAGCGTTCGAGCGCGCCGGCATCGAGCCCGACCATCTTGAGGAGATCGCGGGCGCGGTCGAACGCCACTTTCGGATCGGTGCCGGCCGCGATCGGGCCGTCGGCGATGATATGACCGACCTTGCGGCGCGGATTGAGCGAAGCGAACGGATCCTGGAAGATCATCTGGATGCGAGGGCGCTCGGCGCGTAGCGCCTTGCCCGCGAGCTTTGTGAGATCGGTCTCGCCGATCCGCACGGTGCCGCGGTCGGCCTCGATCAGCCGCATCACAAGGCGGGCCACCGACGATTTGCCAGAACCGGATTCGCCGACCAGGCCGAGCGTCTCGCCTTTGAGGATGTTGAAATTAACCCCGCGCGCGGCATCGACGCGGCGGTCCTCGCGAAACCAGCCGCCCGAGGTGACGTAGGTCTTGTCCAGTCCGATCACCTCGACCGCCTTGGCCTGGTCGTCCAGGGGGCTGCGGGCGGGTGGGTCCATCGAGGGCACGGCGGCGAGCAGCGCCTTGGTGTAGTCGTGTTGCGGCGCGTTGAAGACCGCCGAGGCGGGGCCTTCCTCGACCACCTTGCCATGGCGCAACACCACGACTTGGTCGGCGATGTCGGCGACCACGCCGAAATCATGGGTGATGAACATCACCGCCATGTTGCGATTGCGCTGGAGGTTGCGGATCAGTTTCAGGATCTGCGCTTGCGTGGTGACGTCGAGCGCGGTGGTCGGCTCGTCCGCAACCAGCACCGCCGGTTCGAGCGCGAGCGCCATCGCGATCATGGCGCGCTGGCGCTGGCCGCCGGAGAGCTGGTGCGGATAGGCGCGCACGATGCGCTCGGGGTCGGGGAGGCCGACTTCGCGCGCCAGCGATAGCGCCTTTGCGCGCCGCTCCCTCGGCGTGAGCAGCCCGTGCGCCTCGAACATCTCCGCCATCTGGTCGCCGATCCGCATCAACGGATTGAGCGCGGTCATCGGTTCCTGAAAAATCATCGCAAGCCGGCGGCCGCGCAGATCGCGCCAGCATTCGTCGTCGAGTTTGAGCAGGTCGCGTCCTTCGAACTGGATCTCGCCGGAGGTGACGGTGACCGTGTCCGGCAACAGGCCCATCAGCGCATGCGCGCACATCGACTTGCCGGAGCCGGATTCGCCGACCACGCAAACGATCTTGCCGGGCCGCAAATCGAGCGAGATGCCGTCGACCGCGAAGGGACGCTCGGCGCCCTTGGGCAATGCGATCCGCAGATTCTTGACGGAGACGGCGGGCGGTGCGGTCATGATCAGCGGCCCTCCCGCGACAGCCGCGGATTGAGCGCGTCGTTGAGGCCTTCGCCGATCAAATTGAGCCCGAGCACCGAGATCAGGATCGCGACGCCGGGAAACACGGTGATCCACCAGGCCTGGCGGATCACGGTGCGGCCGGCACCGACCATGTAGCCCCAGGAGATCAGATTGGGATCGCCGAGGCCGAGGAACGCCAGCGAGGATTCCAGCAGGATCGCGGTCGCCACCATCAGCGAAGCCAGCACGATCACCGGCGACAGCGTGTTCGGCAGGATTTCGCGCAGGATGATCCAGGTGTTGCTCTGGCCCGTGACCACCGCGGCCTGGACGTACTCCCGCGTGCGCAACGACAGCACCTCGCCGCGGACGAGGCGCGCGACCGGCGGCCAGCTTACCAGCGCGATCGAGGCGACGATCGAATAGATCGAGGGCTGCAGGATCGCGACCAGGACGATCGCGAGCGCAAAGCTCGGAATGGTTTGGAAGAACTCGGTGAAACGCATCAGGGCGTCGTCGACCCTGCCGCCGAAATAGCCGGCCATGGCGCCGATCGGAACGCCGACGACCAGCGCCACCAGGGTGGAGACCATGCCGACGAGCAGCGAGACGCGTGCGCCGAAGATCATGCCGGCGAACACGTCGCGGCCGAGTGCATCGGTGCCGAGCGGCACGGTCGCGAGCGTGAACGGCGGCAGGAACGGCCGCTGCACCATGCGCCAGGGCGAGTTCGGGAACAGCATCGGACCGAACAAGGCGACTGAGATCGCAAGGAGCAGGATGATGAGCCCGATGACGCCGCTCGGGCTCCTCAACATCGATTTCCAGAACTGTTTCATGTGGTGAATTCGATGCGCGGGTCGACCAGGCGATAGACCAGGTCGGTAATGAGGTTGAAGATCAGGACCATGGCGGAGCAGATCACGAAGACCCCGAGCAGCAGATTGTAGTCGCGCTGGAGCAGGGCGTCGTACATCAGGCGTCCGATGCCGGGCCAGGCGAACACGGTCTCGGTGATGACGGCGCCGCCGATCAGGGTGCCGGAGTGGACGCCGGCGAGCGTCACGACGGGGAGCAGCGCATTGCGCAGGACGTGGCGACGCTGGATCACGGCGTCGGACAGGCCTTTGGCGCGCGCGGTCTTGACGAAGTCGAGACGCTTCACCTCCAGCATCGAGGCGCGCGTCATGCGGGTGTAGGTCGCCATGAAGAACAGGCCGAGCGTCATCGCCGGCATGATCAGGTGCCTTGCGACGTCGACCACATGGGCAGGGCCGGAAAGGTTGGCGCCGACGGTCTCGTAGCCGAAGCTCGGCAGCCAATCCATGGTGACCGAAAACAGCAGGATGCCCATCAGCGCCACCCAGAAGATCGGCATTGCGTAGAATATCAGGGCGAAGACGGTGATCGCGGTGTCGAGAAAGGTTCCGGCAAAGCGCGCGGCGAAGGTGCCGAAGAGAACGCCGAGCACGAGCGAGATCGCAAACGCCGTCAGCGTCAGCAGCAATGTCGCGGGCAGCCGCTCGCCGATCAGCTTCGCGACCGGTGCCTGCTGGCGGAAGGAGAAGCCGAGGTCGAGGGTAGCAATGCCCTTGACGTAGATGAAGAGCTGCTCGGGCATCGGCTTGTCCAGGCCGAACTTCTCCCTGAGCTGCTGGACGAAGATCTGGTCGCTGGCGCCGGCCTCGCCCGCCATCACGACGGCGGGATCGCCGGGCGCGAGCCGGATCAGGAAGAAATTGAGGACGACGATCGCAAGCAGGACGATCACGCCCTTCGCGACACGCTGAGCGACAAAGGAGAGCATCTAGAGGATCATATCGGTGATGTGACCTGGAGCGACAGAGATGGAGCGATCCCCTCTCCCCGCGAGCGGGGAGAGGTGACGGCGGCAGCTCTCACTTGTCCAGCCATGCATCCTTGAAGCCGTCGTTGACTCCGATCCCGGTGGTGATCAGGTTCTTGACCTTGCAGCGCATGATGGTCGGGAATTGCAGCTCGAGCATCCAGGCCACCGGCACGTCCTCGACCAGGATCTTCTGCGCCTTCTCGTAGATCTCCTTGCGCTTGGAGTCCGGCGTTGCCACCGCGCCCTCGGCGAACAGCTTGTCGATCTCAGCGTTGGAGTAACCCTCGACGTTGTTGAACACCTGGCCCTTGGCAATCGCGCTGGAGACGTAATTGCGGCCGACGCCGAGCGCGGGGTCGCCGTACTGGTAGAGGTAGGTGAAGGCGATGTCGTAGTCCCAGTCGCCGATCTTCTGGTTGCCGCCGGCGACGTCGGTGGCGATGGTCTCGATGTTCATGCCGACGTCCTGGAGGTTCTGCTTCACGGCTTCACCCCAGCGCTGCCAGGTCTCGCCATAGGCGAGCGGCAGAAGGCGGATCTTCTCGCCCTTGTAGCCGGCTTCCTTCAGCAGCGCCTTGGCCTTGGCGGGATCGTAAGGGTATTTCGGCACGTCGTCGGTGTAGTATTTGATGGTCGAGGCCGACGGGCCGGTTGCGACCTTGCCGAGCCCGTTCCAGATCACGTCCTTGGCGAACTCGCGGTCGATCGCAAACATGACCGCCTGCCGCACCCGCTTGTCGGCGAGCGGACCCTGCCGGTTGTTGAGCCACAGCCAGGCCAGCGGCGAGAAGAACTCCCAGCCGGCGCCGGTGACGCAGGTGTCCTTCAGCTTGGAGAGCCGGGGCACGTCGAAATTCTCGACCGAGCCGCCGGGCAGCACGTCGACCTTGCCGGTCTCATACGCCACCGAGCGCGCCGCGGCATCGGGAATGATCTGCCAGTAGATCTCGTCGAGATAGGGCTTGCCCTTCTCGTAATAGTTCGGGTTCTTGACCAGGCGGATGAAGGAGCCTTTCTGCCATTCCTTGAACATGAAGGGGCCGGTGCCGACTGGGGCGTTGTTGTAGGGATTGGTCTTCCAGTCGGTGCTTTCATAGAGATGCTTCGGCACCATCGGCATCGAGCCGACCTCGAAGATGCCCAGGAACGGACCGAACGGCTGCTTCAGCGTGAACACCACCGTGTAGTCGTCGGGGGCCTCGACCTTGTCGACCTGCGCGAGGTTGTTGCGAGCGCGCGCATGCGTCTGTTTCAGCATCTCGAGCGAGAACAGCACGTCGGCGGCGGTGAAGGGCTTGCCGTCATGCCAGGTCACGCCCTTCCTGAGCTTGAATGTGTAGGTTTTTGCGTCCTCGCTGACGCTCCAGCTCTCGGCGAGCTCCGGCTGCGGTTCGAGCTTGGGGCTGTAGCGAAGCAGGCCTTCGAAAATGTTGCCCGACACCATCTGCACCGGGCCGTTCTGGACCATCGCCAGCATCAGGCCGGGCGGCTCGGGCTGAATCACGGCATTGATCGCTCCACCCGCCTTCGGCTCTTGCGCCAGCGCGGGGGCCGCGAGGCCGCAAGCCAGGAGGACACCAAGCAACACTCGTTTTGACATGTCGTATCTTTCTCAAGCGAGACCAGCCGCAAACGCTTCGCACGTCGTGGCGCGCAAAGCTACGGCCGGCCCATCCCAGTCCCCATCCGGGATCGAGGCTCACACGGTCTCATTCGGCGCCGCAAGATGAAAGTCTCGACAATGTTCGCACAAAAAATGTACAGCGCGTCCTGTTATGGTGTTTGGCGGCCAAGCCGGCGCCGCCGCGCCGCGCGATCCGTCCATCTGCGCCGCAAGCGCGACGCGGACCCGGCGTGAGGATCGTCTAGCGCAAGCCCGCCCGCCGGAATCCTTCCAGATAGTGCTCGCGGTCGGCCTCATTGGCCCATGGCAATTGCGTCGAAATCCAGTGCAGCGAGATGTTGGGCTGGGTGCGGCGGAGCTCGCCCAGCGCCATCTCCCCAAGCACGCCGTCTCCGGTCATGCCGGCAGAAACCGCGAGCACGCGGTAGGCGCCGGTGAGATCGCCGCGATGGCGGATTGCCTCGCGCGCGAGCGCGATGGCCTCGGCATAGCGCCGCTCGGTGAAGCGGGCATAGCCGGCGATGCCGTGATAGATCGCCAGGGATGGATCGCGCGGCGACAGCCGCATTGCCCTCTGCGCTGCCTCGAATGAATCCTTCGGCCGCCCGGCATAGGACAGCGCCAGTGCGTAATAGCCCTGCGCCAGCGAGAAGTTCGGATTGAGTGCGAGCGCCTGCTCGAACTCGGACAGTGCGTCCGCGAGTCTTCGCGTCGAGAAGTAGACGCTGCCGAGCGCGGCGTGCGCCCAGGCATCCTCATGGTCGCAGCGCACCGCGGCGAGCGCGGCGGCTTCCGCCGCTGGCGCCACCATGGCAAGCTCGGCCCAGCCGAGATGCACGCCGAACATGTGGTTCGCCGCGAGCACCGACAGCGCCTGGCCGTAGTTCGGGTCGATCCCCACCGCGCGTTCCAGCAGCGCCCGTGCGGTCTCGTGATCCCGCCGCGTCACGCGCCAGTAATGCGACAGCGCCCGCATCAGGAGATCCCAGGCATCCAGGCTCGCGGGGGGCTTGCGATGGGCGCGAAAACTTTCCGCCGCATGGATCTGCGGCTCGATCGCCGCAGCGATCGCATTCGTGATCTCGTCCTGCACGGCGAACACGTCGACCAGCTCGCGGTCGTAGCGCTCGGCCCAGAGATGGCTGCCCGTCGTGGCGTCGTTGAGCTGCGCGGTGATGCGCACCCGGTTGTCCGACTTGCGCACGCTGCCTTCGACGACGTAGCGGACGCCCAGTTCCTCGGCAATCTGCCGGATGTGGACCGCGCGCCCCTTGTAGGTAAAGGACGAGTTGCGGGCGATCACCATGAACCAGCGCTGCTTCGACAGCGCGGTGAGGATGTCCTCGCTGATGCCGTCGCCGAAATAGTCCTGTGCGGGATCGCCGCTCATGTTCTCGAAAGCGAGCACCGCGACCGCCGGACGGTCCGTCAGGATGCGCGGCAGGGCAGCGACGGGCTGCGCGGGCGCAGTCGTGGCTGCCACTTCTTCCCGGACTTCGCCGACGAAACGAAAACCCTTGCGCGGAATGGTCTTGATCAGCCGCTGGCTTGCGCCATCGTCGCCGAGCGCCTTGCGGGCGGCGTTGATCCGGCTGTTCAGGGCGGAATCCGAGATGATCCGATCGCTCCAGATCTGGCTGATCAGGTCATCCTTGCTGACCACACGCGTGCGCTGCGCCACCAGATAGAGCAGGAGATCGAACACCTGCGGCTGCAACGGCACAGCGGCTCCGCTGCAAGTGAGTTCCCGCAGGTCGCCGTCGAGCACGTTGTTTTCAAAGCAAAATCGCACGTTTTTGTCGTCTCAAGCAAAAATCAAAGTCGTCTCAGGCGAAAATCAACCGTCCGCGAAAGTCTTGGGACCTCCGGTGCGGCATGGTGCAGCGACCAATGAAGTGCCGGCGTTTTGGCACAACGGAGCTGTTTATGACCCAAATTGATCATCAGGTTCATCCTATCGGCCCGGTTGCGGGCTCACGCATTTTCAAGTTCATCGCCTTTCTGTACGGAATTGCGGCGTATCTCGTGTTTTTCATCACCATTCTCTACGCCATCGGTTTCGTCATGGGGCTGGTGGTGCCGAAGACCATCGATACCGGGACCGACACGCCCGTGGCCGAGGCCATCATCATCAATCTGCTCCTGATGGCCCTGTTTGCGGTCCAGCACAGCGTAATGGCGCGCCGGCAATTCAAGGCCTGGTGGACGCAGTACGTCCCCAAGCCGGTCGAGCGCAGCACCTATGTGCTGTTTGCGAGCCTGTCATTGCTCCTCCTGTTCTGGCAGTGGCGTCCGCTGCCCAGGGTCGTATGGGACGTCGCGAACCCGGATCTTGCTGTGACGATCGTCACGCTGTCGCTGGTGGGCTGGGTCCTGGTGTTCACCTCGACATTCATCATCAATCACTTCGAGTTGTTCGGCTTGCATCAGGTGACCAATCATCTCGTCGGCAAGGAGGCGTCGCCGCCGCGTTTCAAGACGCCGCTGCTCTACAAATTCGTCCGTCATCCGATCTATCTCGGCTTCATCATCGCGTTCTGGGCGGCGCCGGTCATGACCGCGGGCCATCTGCTGTTCGCCGCCGTGACCACGGCCTACATCTTCGTCGGCATCGCGCTGGAGGAGCACGACCTCATCGATCTCTTCGGCGACGAGTACCGGCAGTACAAACAACGGGTGTCGATGCTTATTCCCTGGCGCAAGTCGGTATAGCTTGCGCGTCGTTCCGTCGCGTCCCCCGAAAGGAGGACGCGCGGCGGCGCCGAGGCGCGTATCGGAGCTTGCCGGACGCAACCTTCAACGTTTCTCGGGGTGAATCCCCCTCATCCCGACGCTATCAGTGCGAGCAAAGCTCGCTGCGACCCCCGCATTCGTTTCTTGCCGAGTTATCGGCAAACAGGAGCGGGGAGAGGAATCTGAACAATCATCAACGGAGACGACCTAATGAAACATGTTGGAAACTGCTTCTGTGGCGCAGTCACGATCGAGGTCACAGGCGCGCCGGAGGCGATGGGCTATTGCCATTGCAGCTCGTGCCGCTCGTGGTCGGCCGGTCCGGTGAACGCCTTCAGCCTGTGGAAGCCCGAAGCCGTGCGCATCAGCGAAGGTGCAGAGAATGTCGAGACCTTTGCGAAGACGCCGCTCAGCCAGCGCAAATATTGCAAGAAGTGCGGCGGTCATCTCATGACCAACCATCCGCCGCTCGGCCTGATCGACGTCTTCACTGCCACCATCCCCACCCTCGCGTTTGCACCAGGCGTCCACGTCAATTACGCCGAGACGGTGCTGCCAATGCGCGACGGACTGCCCAAGCTCAAGGATTTCCCGGCCGAATTCGGCGGCAGCGGCGAGATGATGCAGGAGTAGCGGCGCCCTTCTCCTCTCCCGCAAGCGGGAGACGAGAAATTAGCTACCTCATCCCCGCGCGCCGCAATCCCTCGAGATAATGCTCGCGATCCTCGTCCCGCAGCATCGGCAGCTCGCGTGTGATCCAGGCCAGCGAGATGCCGGGCTGGGCGCGGCGCAAGCCTTCCAAGGCGGAAGCCGCGCGCGCGGAATCCCCTGACATACCGGCGGCGGCCGTCAGCACGCGATGCGCGCCGACGAAATCGGCGCGCTGCCGCATCGACTCGCGCGCCATCTGTGCGGCGCCTTCGTAATCGCGGCCGATGAACCGGGCATAGGCCGCGACGCCGCAATAGATTGCTGCGAGCGGGTCGCGCGGGCTCAGCCGCAGCGCGCGGCGCGCCGCGACATCGCCGTTCTGCCATCGTCCCGCGTAGCACAGCGTCACGCCATAGAAGGCGTGCGCCATCGCAAAGTTCGGATTGAGGTTCAGCGCCAGTTCGAACTCCGCCAGCGCGTCGTCGAAGCGGCGGCGGAATAGATAAGCATACGCCAGACCATGATGAGCCCAGGCATCTTCGCGATCGGCCTCCACCGCCGCGAGCGCGGCGCGCTCGGCGACCGGCACGGTCGGGGCCATGTCGGACCAGCCCATATGCGCGCCGAAGATGTGGCTGGTTGCGAGCAGGCCGAGTGCCTTGCCATAGGCGGGATCGAGCGCGACGGCCTCTTCGAGCAGTCCTTGCGCGGCGGCATTGTCCTCGCGGGTGATGCGCCAGTAATGCGACAATGCGCGCATCACAAGGTCCCAGGCATCCAGGCTTCCCGGCGGCTTCTGCTGGGCGCGAAAACTCTCGGCGGTATAGAGCTGCGGCTCGATCGCGGCGACGATCGCCTCGGTGATCTCGTCCTGCACCGCGAAGATGTCGGCAAGCTCGCGGTCGTAGCGTTCGGCCCAGAGATGGCTGCCGGTCGAGACGTCGTTGAGCTGCGCGGAGATACGCACGCGATCGCCGCTCCGCCGCACGCTGCCTTCGAGCACGTAGCGCACGCCGAGCTCGCGCGCGACCTCGTTCATGTGCACCGCGCGGCCCTTGTAGACGAAGGAGGAGTTGCGCGCGATGACGAAGAACCAGCGCAGCTTCGACAGCGCGGTGATGATGTCCTCGCTGATTCCGTCCGAGAAATAATCCTGCTCCCGGTCGCCGCTCATGTTGGTGAAGGGCAGCACCGCGATCGCGGGGCGGTCCGGTAGCGGCAGCGGGGCCCGTAGAAGCTTCGCTTCGAAATCGGATTCCGGCGCGGTTGCCCCACGCTTGGTTTCGACGTCGCCGACGAAACGAAAACCCTTGCGTGAGATGGTGCGGATCAGCGCCTGGCTCGCGCCGCTGTCTCCGACCGCCTTGCGTGCCGCATTGATCCGGCTGGTCAGCGTGGATTCGGAGACGCTGCGCCCGTGCCAGATCTTGTCGATCAGCTCGTCCTTGCTGACCACCCGATCGCGGTTCTCCATGAGGTGGACGACGAGATCGAAGACCTGCGGCTCCACGGCAACGGGAACCTGCTCGCGGCTCAGCTCGCGCAAGTCGGTATCGAGCAGGTGATCCCGGAACAGAAACTGCACGTCGAAAACTCAGACCTCAAGGCAACATCGGGCAATAATGAAAGCAAAACGGATTTCGGCTGATGTCTGTGAGTCCGCCGAGGGGCCTGCCCGGTTCACCACGATCGCGTGATGGCAGGCATGCAGTTTACGGGGAGGAATGCAACCTGGATTAGAATAAAGCCGTTTCGGCCGGATTGTCGCGATTTCCTCACGTCGTTGCGAGCAATCCAGCCTGCCGCCGCGGAGCCAGCGTGGATTGCTTCGTCGCAAGGGCTCCTCGCAATGACGGTGTTGAGGCAATGGCGTGCGGCAGCTGCCGACGTTGTCCTGGCCTTCGCGACGGCATCGAATGTGTGACGAATAGTGAATGTCCATTGCCGAACAGTTCCGTGTGCGTAAGCTGCCCTCACACAAAACACCAACCACGAAGAAACGCTCATGCCCGCTTTTCATGCGTCGACCACCGTGCTCGATTCCATGCTGTTCCGCGATGCCTTCGGCACGCCGCAGATGCGGGAGGTGTTTTCCGATATCGCGACGGTCGCGCGCTATGCCGAGGTCGAGGTGGCACTGGCGAAGGCGGAAGCGAGATGCGGAGTGATTCCGCAGGACGCGGCCGATCAGATCGCCGCGCGGACCGACGTTGCCGCGCTGGATTTCGACCTGTTGCGGCAGGAGACCGATGTCGTCGGCTATCCGATCCTGCCGCTGGTGCATCAGATGGTGAAGCAATGCGGCGATGCCGGCCGCTATGTGCATTGGGGTGCGACCACGCAGGACATCATGGACACCGCCGTGGTGTTGCAACTGCGCGCAGGGCTTGAGATCGTCGAACGGGACATCGCGGGCTTGCGCAAGATCCTCGCCGATCTATCGAGGCGCTACCGCGACACGCCGATGGCGGGCCGCACCCATCTCCAGCAGGCGCTGCCGGTCACCTTCGGCTACAAGACCGCGATCTGGCTCGCGATGTTCGACCGCCACGCCGAGCGGATCAGTGAGTTGAAGCCGCGCGTCCTGGTCGGTCAGTTCGCCGGTGCCGCCGGCACGCTGGCCTCGCTCGGCGACAAGGGGTTCGAGGTGCAGGAAGCGCTCTGCGCCGAACTGAGGCTCGGCGTCCCCGCTTCGACCTGGCACGTCGCACGCGACGGTTTTGCCGAGGCCGTGAATTTCCTGGCGCTGGTCACCGGCTCGCTCGGCAAGATCGCGCTCGACATCATGATCATGGCCTCGACCGAATTCGCCGAGGTCTATGAGCCCTTTGTCAAGGGACGCGGCGCTTCCTCGACCATGCCGCAGAAGCGCAACCCGATCTCCTCGGAACTCATGCTCGCGGCGTCCAAGGCGGTGCGCCAGCATGCCGGCCTCATGCTGGATGCCATGGTGCAGGATTTCGAGCGCGCCACCGGGCCCTGGCACGCCGAATGGATGGCGATCCCCGAGAGCTTCGTGCTGACCGCCGGCGCGTTGCACCAGGCGAAATTCGCGCTCGCCGGCCTCATCGTGGATGAAAGCAAGATGAACGAGAATCTCGCCGTCAGCCGCGGTCTGATCGTGGCCGAAGCCGTCATGATGGGGCTTGCGCCGCAGATCGGACGGCAGGAGGCCCATGACGTGGTCTATGATGCCTGCCGGCTCGCCAATGAGAAAGGTCTTACGCTGGCGGACGCGCTGTCTTCCGACGCCCGCGTCTCTGTCAGAATCGACCGTGCCACGATCGAGGCGCTGACATCACCGAAAAATTACCTCGGCCTTGCTCCCGCCATGGTCGACCGGGTGCTGAAATCGGCAACGCGTTGAAAACCAAAATGCGCGAAACTGCGTATCTTTGGGGTGTCGCAAGGCACTCGCGCACTTGTGTCTCGCGATGCTAGACTTAAATTGAGCAAGAGACGTTCGGCAGAGGACCCGGCATGACTGATCAACGCAACACCTCCACTCCCATCGATCCCGTGAAGCTCGACCGGCTGGCCGAGGTGGCGGTGAAGGTGGGCCTGGGCTTGCGGCCGGGCCAGGATCTGCTCTTGACGGCACCTGCGATCGCGTTGCCGCTGGTGCGGCGGATTGCCGTGCATGCCTACAAGGCCGGCGCCGGCATCGTGACGCCCATTCTCTCCGACGAAGAGATGACGCTGGCGCGCTACCGCCACGGCCACGACGACAGCTTCGATCGCGCCGCCAACTGGCTCTACGAGGGCATGGCCAAGGCGTTCTCCAACAACACCGCCCGTCTCGCCATCGTCGGCGACAATCCGATGCTGCTGTCGGGCGAAGATGCTTCCAAGGTCGCGCGCGCCAGCAAGGCCAATTCCATGGCCTATCAGCCGGCGCTGGAAAAGATCGTCAATTTCGATACCAACTGGAACATCATTGCGTATCCAAGCCCATCCTGGGCAAAGCAAGTCTTTCCGAACGATCCTGAAGAGGTCGCGATCGGCAAGCTCGCGGACGCTATCTTCGCGGCGTCCCGCGTCGATCGCGACGACGCGCCGGCCAATTGGGCGAGCCACAATGCGGTGCTGCGCGAGCGCACCAACTGGCTCAACGGCCAGCGTTTCCGCGCGCTCCAGTACTCGGGACCGGGCACTGACCTCACCATCGGGCTCGCCGACGGCCATGAATGGGAAGGCGGCGCTTCGCTCTCCAAGAACGGCATCAGCTGCAACGCCAATATCCCGACCGAAGAGGTCTTCACCACGCCGCATTGCCGGCGCGTCTACGGCCATGTCGTGAGCTCGAAGCCGCTGTCCTACCAGGGCACGCTGATCGACAACATCGCGGTGCGTTTCGAGGACGGCAGGATCGTCGATGCGAAGGCTTCGCGCGGCGAGGAGGTACTGAACAAGGTGCTCGATACCGACGAGGGCGCGCGCCGTCTCGGCGAGGTGGCCCTGGTGCCGCATTCCTCGCCGATCTCGCAGAGCGGACTGTTGTTCTACAACACGCTGTTCGACGAGAACGCTGCCTCGCACATCGCGCTTGGCCAGTGCTACTCGAAGTGCTTCGTCAATGGCGCGCAGCTCACGCCGCAGCAGATCGCCGCGCAAGGCGGCAACCAGAGCCTGATCCATATCGACTGGATGATCGGCTCGGCCGAGACCGACATCGACGGCATTCTCGCCGACGGCAGCAAAGTGCCGGTGTTTCGCAAGGGCGAATGGGCGAAGTAACTACGCCGCCGGGTTGCGCAGCATCGGGCTGTTGTCGATGCTGAAGCGGTTGAACAACGTCGTGAACGGGCTGCCGTCGGTGGCCCGCACGACGGCGTCGGAGGCCGCCACCGCATCGTAGAGCGCACCGACCGGATCATTCGCCTCGGGCAGGTCGAGGCCCCTGCGGATTTGCTCGCGGGCCTCGTTGACGTCGTCCTCGTCGTCGAGTGTCGCCTCGAGCGCATCCGCCGCCCGCCGCATCTCATGGAGGTCACTGCCGATCTGCCGAGGGCTTTCGATGCCGCCAACGGTGAACCAGGGCTCCTCTTCGGTTGCGAAGGAGACATCGAGGCTGCCGAGCCAGGCGACGACCTCGCCGTGAGCTTTGAGAACCTCCGGGGGGAGGGGCATCGGCAGGGCTCCTTCAGACGCTTCGCGCACTTTGTCGCACCCCGGAAAAGAAGGGTTCATGTGCGCGAAATTGCAGGGAAATTGCGACGTTAACCGTTTCGCGTCTGCAACTTGCGGCTGATTGTCGGGCCCTCCGTAAGAAAGAATTAAAAATCGGCTACTAGCGTTCCCGCCATCTTTGAACAATCCGGGCCGAGATCCGGGCAGGTCATATTTTATCCCCCGAGGAAACAGATGTCGCGCACATTGATTGAAAACAGTCATTGCAATGTAGATCTCGAGCTCCGGCCGATCGAGCCGTCCTGGATTATCGAAGGCAATCCGGTGTCGCGCTCGCACATCCTGTCCACCAGCGCCGACGGCACCGCTTCGACCATCATCTGGGCCTGCACCGAAGGGCGCTTCAACTGGTACTACGATATCGACGAGACGATCATGATCATGGAAGGATCGATCGTGCTCGAAAGCGACGGCATGCCGCCGAAGCGCTACGGCCCGGGCGACGTCATCTTCTTCCGCGACGGCGCACATGCCAAATGGCATGTCGAAGGCCACGTCAAGAAGATCGCCTTCTGCCGCAAGACCAATCCCGTGATGATCGGCTTCCTGATCCGCGTCGTCAACAAGCTCAAGAAGATCTTCGTCGCCACCGGCGAGCGCCGTCCGGCCTCGCTGATGGGCGCAAATTAGAGTTCAAACAGTTCAAGGACGCTTCCCAGCGGTCACGACGGAACAGGGGCCGGGATCAACATCCCGGCCCCTGTTCTCGTCATGGTGCCAATCCCTTTAAGGCAAATCGAGCCGGTAGAAATTGCTCGCGGTCTGCGAGAACAACGCCGTCTTCTCGGTCTCGCTCAGGGGCGCCGCGATACGCTTGAACGTGTTGAAGATCACCTGGTAGCTGCACTGGCCCTTGTCCGGCGGGAAGTTGCTCTCGAACATCGCGCGCTCGGGTCCAAACGCCTCGATGCAGGTTTCGATGTAAGGCCGCCACGCCGCGGCAAGCTCCTTGGATGATGGCGGACTCGCGCGCAAATGGAAGTCGTAGCCGAGCAGGCACATCGCGAGCCCGCCGAGCTTCACCACCACGTTCTCGCATTTGGCGATCTCCCGGATCGAGGCGCGCCATTGCGGAAACACCTCCTCGCGTCGCCCGGCAAAGCGGCCGATTCCGGCCGGGCCGCCGCAATGGTCGAGCACGATCCTGGTGTCGGGAAATGCGCGGGCGAGCTCGGTCAGCTCGCCGATTTGCGGATGGAACAGCCAGGCGTCGAAGCTCAGGTTGAGCGGCGCGAGGCAGGCAAAGCCCTTGCGGAAGGTCGGGTCCTGCAGCAATCCCTGCGGCCGGCTCGCATACATGCCGGCGACAGCAGGATCCTGGTCCCAGGCCGAGGAATGCCGGATGCCGCGGAAGCGACCGTTGCCCGCCGCGATCTCGGCCTCCAACACCGGTTGTGCGGCATCGCCGAGCAGCAGATTGACGTGGCTGACGATGCCGGCGCAAATCGCGGCCTTGCCGTAACCGCCGCTGGCGCTCATCGCGGCGACGCCATTGGCGAACTCGACTTCGCCAACCGGCCGGAACGCTTCGGGCCCGTGCGCGCGATACATCGAGCGGCAATCGACATAGACGGTGGCGATGACGTTGTGGCCGGAGGCGATATCGGCCGCCATCTGCTCGATCAGATAGCGGTGCCCGCGATTCCAGAGATGGTGATGGGGATCGACGATCGGCCGTGAGGGATCGATGATCTCCTCCTGATGCAGCGCGAGCCAGTCCTCGCGCGGCTCGACGAATAGCCCGCTCGTGTTGGCGGGCAAACCGCTTGCAGCCATCGGCGTGCGCTCCCTTGATGTATGCTTCTTGTTTTGGGGAGCCTAGCACCTCGTCCTCGCATGCACCAACGCGCGTTGCGCAATCGCGCCCGTCATCGCGGTACAGCGGCGCCGGCGTCAACCCTTGCGCCGCTTCGCCCTCACATCGACCACCAGCCGCCAATCGGTTGCGGTGGCCGGCTTGACCTCGCCGAGCCAGTGGAAGAAATCCTCGGTGACTTCCGTAAAACTCCAGCGCGTCAGGTCGCCGGCTTCGGTCGTGCCTTCCTGCACGATGTCGGCATCGCGTGGACGGCCGATCTGCTGGCGGAATATGCAGCGGCCGGGATCGAACCAGGAAATCCGCCAGGCATCGATGGTCGGATCGTAGACCCGCAGCGTCGTGCCGTACCAATTGCCGGCGATCGGCAAGGCCGGGCTGCCGGCCGGGCGCGGAATGATCCAGACGTCTTGCACGGCGCGGCCCTCCAGCACCCAGCCGAAATGGATTTCGCCGGGCGCGGTGTGTTTCGTTCCATCGGGTCCATGGGCGGTGATCTCGGCGTCCCAATCGCCGACGAAGCGGCCATAAAGCTGGAGTGCCGCCGCGTGCTGGGGGTTCGGTCCGTCCGCGTGCAATAATCTCGCAAAGTCGGTCATGTCGATCTCCCTTTGCGGGAGATCAGCACGACCGGCCGGCAGCCGACTTGGAGAAAATTGCGTCACACCCCGTCGAGGATGATCACCGTCGGCTTCGACGGCAACGCATCTCGGGACATCCGGAAACTTCGTTCCATGCGCCGGTCGATCTCGAACTGCTGGCCGATGCGTTGCATGAAATCGTCGAGCGGGGTGGCGAAGCGGTGCATCGGCAGCACCACCGAGGCGCGCAGCCGCTTGGTGATCTCGGAGACGCCGTCGAGCGACATGGTGTAGGTGCCGTCGATCGGCACCATCACGATGTCAAGCCGCCCGATCTGGGCGAAGTGGCTGTCATCGAGCTTGTGGTGAAGATGGCCGAGATGGCCGATGCAGAGGCCCGCCACCTCGAAGATGAAGATGGAGTTGCCGTCACGGATCATATCGGCGCCGGCATCGTCGCCGAAATAGCGACGGATGTCGGTCGTGACGTTGCGGATGAAGGTGTCGCCGATGCGCTCCGACACGATGGCCGGCTTGCCGTCCTCGCCCCAGCCATGCAGCACACGAGGAATGCGCTTGTCGGGATATAAAGAGTAGTGCGTGCTGTGGGCCCGGTTCATGGTGACGACATCGGGCAGCCGGCCCACCTGGTAGGCCCCGCTATAGTCGGTGGCGATGCGTAAGCCGCCGGGCGTGTCGATGAAATAGGTGGAATGGCCGGCATAGGTGATCTCGACCTCGGGCGCAGCCGCCGCCTGCCTGAACGCGACCGACATGAGGCGCGGCGCAGCATTCGCCATCGCCAAGCATTCGCTGCGCTGCGACTGCTGGGCGGTGGCAGGTGAGAGGAATGCGCCGAACAGCGCCAGAGCCGCCGAAACCAGTCGCCGCATGAATCCATCCCCGATGACTTCAGGGGAAAGTCTAGCTTGCAATGCAGCGCGTGGCCAACAGTGCGCGATCAATAGCGCGTCAGTGTCGCACCGTCACGCCCGCCCTATGATTCGCGCCTTTACTACTCCCGCCGCGGGCTGAACTTCCAGGTGAGGGCGACGAGGCTCGCGGTGATCAGGCTGCTGACGAGGCCGACGATGGGCAGCGTGAGCACCAGCGCGGCGCTGGCAGCCCAGCCGATCGAGGAGAACGCCTCGGCAAAGGTCGCAAGCCGCGACGAGGTCTGGCGGCGGCGGAATTGGCTGCGCCGGGCTTGCACCCGGAACCAGAGCTGGATTGCGGTGGCGGAGGCCGCACTGACGATGACCGCACCGGCGCTGACCGCGGCCTGGAACGCCGAGGCGAAAGCGAGCGCCGCGATCAGCGGGCAGAAGATGACGCCGATCGCGATCAGCACCACCTCTATCTTGGCGCGGATGACGCTGGACGGCGGCAATGGCGCGGTCGCAACCAGGTCGGGCGCGTCCTCGCCCGAGAGCGTCAGCCAGGCAAGCCCGCCGGCGAGTTGTCCCGCCGCCATGACGATGACCGGCGTGATCAGCGTCAGCGCCGCGGAGCTGTCGGCAAAGTTGCGCCAGAGCAGCAATGCCGGCGGCACCAGATAGAGCAGCTGCATCAGCGTCTGCGAGATCAGCCAGGGATCGCGCCAGAGCAGCGAAAATTCCTTGCGCCGTAGGGCATGCTGCCGCGATCCGCCGCGGAACGGGCGCTCCTTCGCGCTGCGACGGCCGGACGCGCCATAGGCGGCGGCATCGATCGCCGTGTCCGCAAAGCGGCCCGAGAAGATCGCCATGACGCCTCCGAGCAGCATGAGGCCGAGCGCCAGGAGCAGCAGCAGCGCTTCGGCGTCCCCCATCGCCGCCCGCGCCGGCCACCACCAGATGCTGTCGGCATCGGGCGCGTAAGCGGCCAAGCTACCCGAGGTCAGGATGGTGAAGCGCGACAGCGTGCCGTAGGACATGATCGCCGCCACCTGGAGCGCGATCACGAAGCCGGCGCCGATGATGGCGGCGAGGATCTGGGCGACGAACCGTGTCCGCGCCGGACCGATCAGGCGGAACAGCAGGATGGTGACGGCGATCGCGATCGCTGCGGCCGACAGGCCCATCGCGACGACGACGCCGAACGCTGCAAGCCAGCGCGCGCCGCCCCCGAACACCAGCACGTCGATGAAGGGTGTCGAGAACAGCAGCGCCATCACCGTGATGGCGAGCGCGATCGCGGCGATGCGCACCGAGAACAGATTGGCCAGCGTCGCGGGTGAGGACATGATGAGGTCGAGATCGGCGCGTGCGTAGAACACCCGCGTCACCGATTCGATCGCCTGTGACAGCATCAGCGTCCAGGCGAGAAAAATTGTCGCCGAAATCACGATCAGCGAGGATTTGTCGAGCGGCAATTGCAGGTCGGCGAAGCGGCCGATCACCGCCCAGGCCGGGACGTGCAGCAGCGCCGCGAAGAACAGCAGGCCGATCACCGCGGCACGCGTTCGATTGCGCCGCCCGCCGGTCATCATGGCAAGCCATTCGCGCCAGGCGAGCCGGAGCTCGTGGCGGGCGAACCAGGACAGCGCGGTGGCCGAGCTCATGCGGCTTCCTGGAGGGTCACCAGCGCGATGAAGAGATCTTCCAGGCTGGTATCGGCGTGCCCGTTTTGCTGCCGGAGCTCAGTCAGCGTGCCCTCGGCAACCAGGCGGCCGGCTGCGATCACGCCGATGCGGTCGGCCATGCGTTCGGCGACCTCGAGGATATGCGTGGTCATGATGACGGTGCAGCCGGCGCGGACGCGCTCGCTCAGGAGTCCCTTGACATGGCGGGCGGAGACGGCGTCCAGTCCCGTCAGCGGCTCGTCGAGGATGATGAGGCGGGGATCGTGCACCAGGGCGCCGGCGAGGGCGACCTTCTGGCGCATGCCCTTGGAAAAGCCCTCGCAGCGTTCGTGCCGGTGCAGCTCGAGCCCGAGCGAGTTCAGGAGCTCCGTGGCGACCGGTTCCGAGGCCGATGGTGCGATGCCCCACAGACCGGCTACGAACTCGAGATATTCGAGCGGCGTGAGCTTGTCATAGATCATGGGCTCGTCGGAGACCCACGCCATCACCTGCTTGGCGGCGACGGAGTTTTGGAGCGCATCGATGCCGAAGATGGAGACCGAGCCGGCATCGGGCCGCAAAAGGCCTGCAACCATGCGCAAAGTGGTGGTCTTGCCGGCGCCGTTGGGGCCGACCAGCGCATAGAATTCGCCGGCATGGATGGTGAGATCGAGGTTATCGACCGCCAGACGGTCAAAACACTTCGTTAACCCCATGACTTCGAGCGCCGAGTCGTCCCGCTTCATCACGGCCACACCTTGCGGTTTTGCATCGCTCGCGACCATGCCCCGAAGATGTTTCGGCACCGTGAATCGCGCTGCCGCAAATTCCGTCATCCGGATTGGACTAATGGCAAGTCACCGTTTGTTGACAGCGCCTGGCGGTTCAGGCTGAATTGGTGAAGGGACGAATGGCGCGAACGCAGCGAAACGACTGCGTAGCGACTGAACACAAGATGCGGCAAGGCGGTCAGGAAGAACCGCCGGTTGTATCGGGAGGATGCGCGACGATGCTGGATTTCGTTCAGCAGCTGGTCAGCGGTGTTGCGCTCGGCTGCGTCTACGGCCTGATCGCGCTCGGCTTCGTGCTTGTCTACAAGGCCACCGAGGTCGTCAATTTCGCCCAAGGCGATTTGATGATGCTGGGCGGCTTCTTTGCCTTCACCTTCATCGGCATGATGGGGCTGAACTACTGGATCGGCTTTGCCGGTGCGGTGGCGGCGATGGCGCTGTTCGGCATGCTGGCCGAGCGCGTGGTGGTGCGGCCGATCCTCGGCTATCCGCAATTCTCCATCATCATGGCCACCATCGGGCTCGGCTATTTCCTGCGCTCGATCGCAGGCATGATCTGGGGGACCGATGATCTGAAGATCGAGACGCCGTTTAGCCAGGGCGTGCTGCGCATCGGCTCGCTGGTGCTCGCCTACGACAAGCTCTCGGTGATCGCGGCGACCATGATCCTGTGCACGCTGCTCTATCTGTTCTTCAACAAGACCACGCTCGGCACTGCGATGCGTGCCAGCTCCGAGAACATGCTCGCGGCCTATTACATGGGCATTCCGGTCAAGCGCGTGGTGTCGATCGTCTGGGCGATCAGCGCGGCGGTCGCGACCTGCGCCGGCGTGCTGCTGGCGCCGATCACCTTCATCCATTCCAATGTCGGCCTCGTGCTCGGCCTCAAGGCGTTTCCGGCCGCCGTGCTCGGCGGCTTCGGCTCGATCCCCGGCGCCGTGGTCGGCGGCGTCCTGATCGGCGTCATCGAGAGCATGGCGGGCTTCTATCTGGCCGAGGGCTGGAAGGACGTCGCGCCCTACATCGTGCTGCTCGCCGTGCTCTTGCTCAAGCCCGAAGGCCTGTTCGGCCTTCACGTCCGCAAGAAGGTCTGAACGCATGCGCTTCCTGTTCAAGACCGACTACGAGGACGACATCAGGCTGTTTCCGCATTCGGGCTATTACGTCTCATACGGTCTCCTGCTGGCCGTGCTGCTGATCGCGCCCTATGTGCTCTCCAGCTATCTGATGAGCCAGCTCGTCTTCGTCTGCATCTATGCGACCGTCGGCGTGGCGCTGCTGATCCTGACCGGTTTCACCGGGCAGGCCTCGCTCGGGCACGCGGCGTTCCTCGCGATCGGCGCCTACACGGCGGCGTACTTGCAGACGTACAACGTGCCGTTCCCGGTCTACTTCCTCGCCGCAGGCCTTCTGTCCGGTTGCATTGGCGCGTTGGTCGGCTTTCCCGCGCTGCGGCTCCAGGGCATCTACCTCGTCATCGCCACTATCTCCTTCGCCTTGATCGTCGAGGAGATCCTGGCGCGTTGGGAGAGCGTGACCCACGGCAACGAGGGCATGCGGGTGAAGACGCTGTCGCTGCTCGGCGTTGCGGTGCCGCGCGACAGCCCCACTTTCTATTTCCTCTGCCTCGCCGTGCTGGTGCTGACCATCGTCGGTACGCTCAATCTGCTGCGTTCGCCCACCGGGCGCGCCTTCGTCGCGATCCGCGACAGCGAGACCGCTGCGCGCAGCATGGGCGTCAATGTCGCGCTGTACAAGGTGAAGTCCTTTGCGATCTCCGCGGCGATCACCGGCTTCGCCGGCGTGTTGTTTGCGCACAAGCTCTCCTTCATCTCGCCGGAGATGTTCACGCTCCAACTCTCGATCGAGTTCATCATCGTAATCCTGATCGGCGGCACCTTCAGCCTGCACGGCGCGGTGCTGGGGGCAATCTTCATCGTGATGATCGATCCGTTCCTGACCTACCTCAAGGACGACATGCCCGGCATCATCGCCGGCATTGCAGCGACCTTCGGAGCGGGCACGCAAGCCGCAGCCAATGTCCAGTCCAAGGTCGCGGCCTTTGCCTCGCTCAACGGCCTGAAAGGCGCGATCTACGGCATCATCATCGTATTGTTCGTGCTATTCGAGCCGCTCGGGCTTTACGGCCGCTGGCTCAAGATCAAACTCTTCTTCCAGCTGTTCCCGCTCTACAAGCGCGCCACCTTCAAGCGGCAGAAGATCTACGTGAAGTCGGAGCGCAACCGATGAGCTATTTTCGCGCCGAGAACTTGTCCCTGCATTTCGGTGGGCTGAAGGCCGTCGATGCGGTGTCGTTCGCGGTCGAGAAGGGCGAGATCCTCTCGATCATCGGGCCCAACGGTGCCGGCAAGAGCTCGATTTTCAACCTGATTTCGCGGATCTACCGCCCGACCTCGGGTCGCATCTTCTTCGAGGACCAGGACATCACGGAGCAGCCGCCCCACGACATCGCAAGGCTCGGCATCGCCCGCACGTTCCAGAACATCGAACTGTTCGAGAATGCGACGGTGTTGTCGAACCTGTTGGTCGGCCGCCACCGGCATTCGACCACGCAGCTTTGGCAGGAGCTGTTGTTCCTGCCGGGCGTGCGCGCCGACGAGAAGGTGCATCGCCGCAGGGTCGAACAGGTCATCGAATTCCTCGATCTCGAGCCCTACCGCGACAAGCTGATCTCGGGTCTGCCTTACGGCGTGCGCAAGGTGATCGAGCTGGCGCGCGCGCTGTGCTCGGAGCCGAAGCTGATCCTGCTCGACGAGCCGTCCTCCGGCCTCAACGTGGAGGAGACCGACGACATGTCGTTCTGGATCCGCGACCTGAAGAGCGAGCTCGGCGTCACCGTGCTCATGGTCGAGCACGACATGTCGCTGGTCAACCGCGTCTCCGACCGCGTCATCGCCCTGAACTACGGCCGGGTGCTGGCGATGGGCTCGCCCGCCGAAGTGCAACAGCACCCCGATGTCGTTGCCGCCTATCTGGGAGCCTGACGCGATGGATGCCGTGGTAACACCAGACATCATCCTGAAACTCTCCAACATCGAGAGCTATTACGGGCCGATCATGGCGATCCGCGGCATCTCGCTCGAAGTGCCGCGCGGCCGCATCGTCACGCTGCTGGGCGCCAACGGGGCCGGCAAGACGACGGTGCTGAAGACGATCTCGGGCATTCTCGATCCGCAGAAGGGCGCCATCGAGTTCATGGGCAAGTCGATTCAACGCATGGAGGCGGACAGGATCGTGCGGCTGGGCCTCAGCCACGTGCCGGAGGGACGCGAGGTGTTCCCGTTCCTGTCCGTGCGCGAGAACCTGATGATGGGGGCCTATCCGCGCAAGGATCGTAACGGCGTTGCGGACGATCTGGAGCGCGTCTACGGCTATTTCCCGCGGCTGAAGGAGCGCATCAACCAGCCGGCCGGACAGCTCTCCGGCGGCGAGCAGCAGATGCTCGCGATCGGCCGCGCGCTGATGAACCGGCCGACTCTGTTGCTGCTCGACGAGCCCTCGCTCGGGCTGTCGCCGATCCTGGTGAAGGAAATCTTCGCGATCATCCGTCGCGTCAATGAGGAGCAGGGCATGTCGATCCTGCTGGTCGAGCAGAACGCCAAGGTGGCGCTGGAGACGGCGCATTATGGCTATGTACTGGAGATCGGCCGGATCGTGATGAACGACAGCTGCGACCGCTTGATGCATTCGAAGGACATCCAGGAATTCTATCTTGGCGCCAAGGAAGCGGGCGCACGAGGCGAGCGGCGCTGGAAAAAGAAGAAGACTTGGCGTTAGAGGAAGACGTTAGGGGAAGACTTGGCGTTAAGGGAAGACTTGGCGTTAGAAAAAGCCTTAAATACCAATGCCCATCCGCCAATATAGACCGCCGGCAAGGCAGGCAGCGGAGGGGAACGCGACAGGGAGGAGACGTGCATGGCCCGACCGGCGGTGCTGACGGTCGCTGACACGATCGCGAAAAGCTTTTTGCGCGCCGCGGAGACGCGGGGCGACAGGCCGGCTATACGCGAGAAGAAATTCGGGATCTGGCAGCCGACCAGCTGGCGCGAATGGCTGGAGATCTCGAAGGAGGTCGCCTACGCGCTGCATGCCATCGGCGTCAGGCCCGGCGACGTTGCTTCCATCATCGCCAACGCCGTGCCGGAATGGGTCCATGTCGACATGGGCATTCTGTGCGCCGGCGGCGTCTCTTCCGGGATCTATCCGACCGATGCCTCATCCCAGGTCGAATATCTCGTCAACGATTCCCGGACGAAGGTGATCTTCGCCGAGGACGAGGAGCAACTCGACAAGATCCTGGCCTGTCGCGCACGCTGCCCGTCTCTGCGAAGGATCATCGTGTTCGACATGGAGGGCCTCAGCGGCTTCTCCGATGAGATGGTGATGTCGCTCGACGAGTTTCGCGCGCTCGGGCGCAACCACATGGCCGGCCGCGAGGCGCTGTGGCAGGAGATGGTCGACAGTCGTAGCGCAAGCGATCTCGCGGTCCTCGTCTATACATCCGGCACCACGGGTCCGCCCAAGGGCGCCATGCACGCCAACCGTAGCGTCACGCACCAGATGCGGCACGCCAACGATTTCATTCCGGCGCGCGAGAACGAGGACCGGCTGATCTTCCTGCCGCTTTGCCACGTCGCCGAACGGATCGGCGGCTATTACATCTCGGTCGCGCTTGGCTCGGTGATGAATTTTGCCGAGAGTCCGGAGACTGTGCCGGACAATCTGCGCGAGGTGCAGCCGACCATCTTCCTCGCGGTGCCGCGGATCTGGGAGAAATTCTATTCCGCGATCACCATCGCGCTGAAGGATGCGACGCCGTTGCAGCAATGGGTCTACCGCCGCGCCATCGACATCGGCTATCGCATGGTCGATTGCAGGATTGAAGGCAAGCCGCCGCCGCTGCCGTTGCGCCTCGCCAACGGCATCGCTTACCGGCTCGTCTTCCGCAACATCCGACGCATGATCGGGCTCGACCGTTGCCGCATCGCCTTCACCGGCGCGGCGCCAATCGCGCCGGAGCTGATCCGCTGGTATCTCGCGCTCGGCATCGACATTCACGAGGTCTACGGCCAGACCGAGAATTGCGGGGTCGCCACCATGATGCCGGCGGAGCGGATCAAGCTCGGCTCGGTAGGCAAGGCGGTTTCCTGGGGCGAAGTCGCGCTGTCACCCGAGGGGGAAATCCTGATCAGGGGCGACTTCCTGTTCATGGGCTACCTGAACCAGCCGGAGAGGACAGCCGAGACCATCGACCATCGCGGTTGGCTGCATACCGGCGACGTCGGCACCATCGACAATGAGGGCTTCGTCCGCATCACCGACCGGATGAAGGACATCATCATCACCTCGGGCGGCAAGAACGTCACGCCGTCCGAGATCGAGAATCAGCTGAAATTCTCGCCCTACATCTCGGATTCCGTGGTGATCGGCGACAAGCGGCCATACCTCACCTGCCTCGTGATGATCGACCAGGAGAATGTCGAGAAATTCGCGCAGGACCACGACATCCCCTTCACCAATTATGCCAGCCTGTGCCGCGCGGCGGAGATCCAGGACCTGATCTGGCGCGAAATCGAAACGGTCAATGCCAATTTCGCCCGCGTCGAGACCATCAAGAGATTCTATCTGATCGAACGCCAGCTCACCCCGGAGGACGAAGAGCTGACGCCAACCATGAAGCTGAAGCGCGGCTTCGTGAACAAGCGTTATGCCGCCGAGATCGACGCGATGTATCCGGCGCGGGCGGTGGCTTGAACAATCTTGTTTGAATAACAGGGAAGGAGTGAAGGCCCCACCCTTCGCATCATAAGGGCCCCAAGGAGAGGAGACTTCAATGTCGAGATCGTTGAAAACGTTCGGCTTTGCGGCAGGCGCGGTGGTGCTCACCTGTCTGCCTGCCGCGGCGCAGACCAAGGTCACCAATGAGGGCATCTCGGCCTCCGAGATCGTCATCGGCACCCATCAGGATCTGTCGGGGCCGATCAAGGGCTGGGGTGTGCCAGTCTCGAACGGCATGAAGATGGCGGTCGAGGAGATCAACGCCGCCGGCGGCGTCCAGGGGCGAAAGATTCGGCTTGTCGTCGAGGACAGCGGCTACGATCCGAAGAAGGCCGTGCTCGCGTCGCAGAAGTTGATCGAGCGCGACAAGATCTTCGCGATGGTGGGGCCAATGGGCTCGCCGACCGTGCTGGCGGCGCAGGATATCCTGCTCGACGCCGGCGTGCTTCAGCTCTTCCCGCTGACGGCGGCGGAGTTCACGTTCAAGTTCGATCCCGCCAAGCCGCAGGAGCGGCTGAAGTTCAACAATCTGCTGCCCTATGTCGAGAGTACGCGGGCGGCGCTGAAATACATGATGGAGTGGAAGAACTTCAAGAAACCCTGCATCATGCATCAGGACGACGAGTACGGGAAGAACGTGCTCGACGGCTTCAACCAGCAGCTTACTGCCATGAAGGTGCAGCCGGCCTCGATCACGAGCTACAAGCGCGGTGCCTCCGACTTCAGCGCGCAGATCGCCAAGATGAAGTCCGACAGCTGCGACCTCGTTGTGCTCGGCGCTGTGCTCCGTGAGCCCATCGGCGCGATGACGGAAGCCAAGAAGCTCGGCTGGGAGGTCACCTTTCTCGGCGCGACGCCGACCAACGTGATGGAGGTGCCCATGCTCGGCAAGGAGGCGGTCGAAGGCCTCTATGCTGCGTCCGGATTCGAGATTCCCTACGAGGATACCGCAAAGGGCAAGGTGAAGGACTGGCTGGTCAACTACAAGAAGATGTTCAGCACCGATGCCAACACGCAGGCCATCATTGGCTACAATGCGGTGATGACGTTCGCGTTTTACGCCAACAAGGCGGGCAAGGATCTGACCGGCCAGAAGATGCTGGACGCGCTGGAATCGGGCGACAAGTTCCTCGACATCTTCAACTCGCCGCCGACCAAATTCTCCAAGACCGACCACCTCGCCAACACCATCACCCAGGTGCAGCAGGTCAAGGGCGGCCGCTGGGTTCTGGTGAAGGACAATCTGATGTTTTGATTTCTTCGCCTCTTCCCGCATGCGGGGAGAGGCGGGAATTTGCGCAGCAAATCCGGGTGAGGGGGCTCTCCCAAGAGTCTAACTGTCACCGGATTCGCTGAAGCAGCCGCTCACCCCACCCCTCTCCCTGCGAAGAGCGGGAGAGGGAGAGCACACAGCCCTACGATCCTCCACCCGCGGTGCCTGAATTCACCGGGGCCAGTTCGTCTTCCCGGCAGCGCCAGCCATCGGCGGCTTTGACAAATGCAAACGTGCGCTGGATCCGCAGGCGGCGTGTGACGTTGAAGGCGTCCGTGGAGCGCTCCTTGTTGCCGACGCCGGGCTGCGGACGACCCGTTCTGGCATCCCAGCAGGTGCCCGTACAGGTCGTGGCGATCTTGCTGCAGGTGGCGAAGGGCGCCAGCACGGCCATCTCGATCTCGCCCGTGACCTGCGCCTCCTCCTCGCCCACCTGGCTGTCGAGTGCGTAGACGCGGTTGATGCGGAGGAAGTTGCCGCAGGAATTGGCCGCGTGGATTCGCGCGGCGCAGAAATCGACGGCATCGGTGTCGGGCGAGTGGGCTGCGACCTGCCGGCCGAACACCTTCTTCGGATCGCCTTTCGCCGTGCCAATCTCGTCAGCCTTGTGCTTCAGATAGCCGGCGAGACAGTCCTCCGCGGACTCGAGCTCCCCGAGCGGCACGTTCTCCTTGCCAACCAGATTGCATTTGCGATCGCGCTCCCGCGTCCACCGGCCGTATTCGGCGAAGGCAAAGCGCGCCGCGGTCGGATCGAGCTTGCCGATCAGGCCGAGAACCTGGCTGTTCAACTCAGTCTCGGCCAGCGCCAGCGACGGGTCCGCACAGATCAGCGCGCCGGCGGCGGTGTTGGCGGCGAGACAGTCGAAATCCGGATCGCGTACGATCGCTGCGCGCTCATCGGTCACCTTGAGAAGACATGCCTTCACCCGGTCGAAATCTTCGGCGCGGATCGCGGTCTGGCCGACGATGCCGCAACCGAGATTGCGCTGGCGGATCCAGATCGCGTTCTCCTCGATCCCAGGCAGGCGATCGGGCAGGCGGGCAAGCCGCGCCTCGATTCCCGTGCTCAGCTTCTCGGCGGCGGCGGCAAGCTCGGCATCACCGCAGAACAATTGATTGCCGGGATCGCGGATCTGCTGGCAGTTGTTCTTGGCAAACAGCGGCAGCCTGTCGGCGACGGAGCGGTCGGACGGGCTGGATTGCGCGAAGCCTGGAGCCGCCGGCAAGGCCAGCAGCGCAAGCATAGTCAGCACGATGAACCGCATTCCAGTCGCCCCCGCATAGCCGCGGGCATGCTAGCGTCCCGAATCGCGCGGCGAAATGACTTTGTGGGGTAAGCGTACTTTATACCGGGCTACAACAAGATCAACGCGCCTCGGCGGCGATCATCGAGAACCGCACGGGCTCGTCGACATATTTCAACACGGCCGACTGGTAGAGCACGAACAGCGGCTGGTAGCTACGTGCAGCGTCGTCCTCGACCATTGCCATGCGACGGTTGTCGAGCATCAGCCAGTGGCCGTCGAGCCGTGCAGCGGCAATCGCATGCTCTTCGCCGGCCCTGAGGTCGCGCACCACGACGATGCGGAGATCTTCGGCGGCAATGCCCGCGAGCTTAAGAGCGGCGAGCTTGGCAATGGCATAGTCCTCGCAATCCCCGGCGCCACGCGCGAAGGTCGCGAGCGGCGAGCTCCAGACGTCCTCAGAACCGTCATCGGCGGCGCGGATGCCGAGGTTGATGGCGCGATTGGTTTCGCCCAGCCGGGCGCGGCCGTCACGGCTGCGGGCCTGGTCGACGATCGCGAGCAGTTTCAGCGCAGCGGGCGAAGCGCAATTGTTCCGGTCGCCGTCGCACAGCGCGAGCTGCACCATGTCATCGTCGAGCCTGGACCTCAGCGCGAGCCATTTCTCTTGCAGGCTGCCGGCTGAGATGGCGAAGGCGAACACGCCGAACGGCTCGGCGGATTTGCGCACGAGGACGCCGGCTCCCGGCGATAGTAGCGTGCCAGCGCGAAGCTCGGCGGCCGATCCGAGTAGGATCAATCCGCACAGCACAAGGATAGCGCGCCAAGCGCGCGAACGAGCAGCGGTCTCCATCTGACATCCCCTTCCGGCTTCGCCAGGTCCCCCTCGACCTGCACGTGCCGGGCTTTGTTGCTTTCGCGGAGATAGTGCGAGGCGGGCGGTTTTGTTCTGCTTAACGCGCCCGGCTGGGGTCCCAAAACCGGGCAACAGGCTGAAACGGGCCTGCTCATATTGCGTAAAATTTTACGATTCGCCGGCTAGGAGGGCGGCGGTTGCCGCGAAGAGGGACCAATTGCAGGCAGAAGTTGTCGTGGAACTGATTCTGCGCCTTATGGCTAACGGCTGGCTATTTCGCGAGTTCTGTTAGCTGGATCACAGATTTGGCCCCGTATTTGCCGCAGGGTGGTGCGGGGCACCACGAACAAAAGATGACAGAAGTATCTATTGCCAGATTTCTGCAATAGAATACATGAGGTTACTGAAAATGAGCGAAAATAAGCGCTACTTTACTTATGAGTATTTGAAAGATTACTTTGGCTTCCCTGCAGGTGCCCAGCCGTCCGAGAGCATCGACCGCTTGGTGATGCGAAATCACACAAGCAATAGGTGGTTTCGCTAAGGACTTGGTAATGATATGCAAGTTTAGGCGAGCGATACTTACTTAGATTTTAACTCCTTTTTTGGTGCCCGGATTGAATTACGCTGGCAAATTTGACGCCGCGATTTCCTTGGACGGCTTGGGTTCCCGATCGCCCGCCGATGGCCATGTCGATTCCTTTACTGCGAAGGCACACGGCCACGTGCCCGATGGCGCATTCGTGGTTCCCGACCCGAACCTGATCTTCAACGGCGATTTCAAGCGCGCCGGTCTCGATCTCGTGCTGTCCCATGATGGGCACGATTTCGTCGTTCACGATTATTTCAGGGGCGACAAGCGCGCGGCGATCGCCTCGCCCGACGGCGCGCACCTCACCGGCGACGTCGTCAACGCACTCACCGGCCATGTGCAATACGCGCAGGCCGCCTCAGGCATTGCCGCCGCGCAGGTCATCGGCCACGTCACCAAGCTCTCCGGCAGCGCGACCGCGGTCCGTAACGGCGTCTCCGTCATCCTGAACAATGGCGACAACGTCGAGAAGGGCGACGTGGTCTCGACCGGCGGCGACTCGACGCTCGGCATTACGTTCATCGACGGCACGGTGTTCGGCCTGTCCTCCAATGCGCGGATGGTGCTGAACGATATGGTCTACGACCCCAACGGGTCGAACAATTCCTCTCTGCTCAGTCTGGTCGCAGGCACCATCACTTTCGTTGCCGGTGAGACCGCTAAGCACGGCGACATGAAGGTCGACACGCCGGTCGCCACCATGGGCATCCGCGGTACGGCGGTGCTGAGCCAGATCAACTTCGTCGTTCCCGCTGGCGGCGGCGATCCGCAGCCGCAGGCAAGCTTCCAGGTGCTGGTCGAGCCGAACGGCACGACGGGCTCCTACATCCTGTTCGACAAGGTCACGCTGCTGCCGATCGCGACGGTCAACCAGGCCGGCCAGATGATCCAGATCAGCGGCGGCAACGTCTCGATCTCCAATGCGCTGATGTCGCCGGACATCCAGAAGCTGATCACGGACGTGTTCACGCTGAAGTTCACGGACAACAACAGCAACACCAAGCTGACCCAGAACTTCACCGACTCGATCACGCAGACCGGCAACATTGTCTTCATCAAGACGGATACCGGTGCCACCGCGACCGCGACCTTTACGCATCTCCCTGAGCCGGGATCGCAGGGGACCGGCCATAATCCGTCGACCAGCACCCGCATTCCCGGCCCGCCCGTTCGTCAAAGCCTCGATCTCAACGGCAATGTGAAGACGGCGTTCGAGATGATCGAGCGCGCGGGCACGACCGGCGACACAACTCATTACGATACCATCTCCGGTCGCATCACCTTCGTCGATCAAAACCTGGCCGATCTGCCGACGGTGAGCATAGACCTCGGCGATGCGCCGAACTTTGTCTACAAGAACGCCGGCCAGCAGGATGTCACCGGCGCGCTCTCTGCACTCCAGAAGCAGGACATCGCGGCAACGCAGATCCAGCTCAGCGTGGCCGCAGCCGCCGGTAACAACAACAACGGCTCGGCGGTCTGGACCTACACGATTCCCGACCACGTCTTCGACTTCCTCGCGGCGGGCGAAACGTTGACGCTGACCTACAAGGTCCGCGTCAACAATAATTTCTCGGTCAATCCCGAAACGTCGACCATCGACATCACCATCACGATCACCGGCACCAACGACAAGCCGGTGATCACCACCAGCGTTCCGACCATCATCTTCGAAGGCGGCACCAGCGTGCCGGGTGGCCCGCTCACCAGCGATGTTCCCACGTCGGGCACGCTGAGCTTCGACGACGTCGATCTCACCGACAAGCATACGGTGTCGGTGGCGTTGACCAGCGCGACCCTGCCTGACGGCACCGTTCCGCCGGGGCCGCTTGCGGCGTTCCAGAGCGCGATGTCGGTCGCGATCGCGGCGGGCGCCGATAGCACCGGAGACGGCACCGGCACCATCAACTGGTCGCTGGCTGACCTGCCGGTCTATCTCGCCGACTTCATCCCCAAGGGTGAGGTGCTGACGCTGGTTTACACCGTAACGCTCAAGGACGCGCAAGGCGCCACCTCGCAGCAGACCATCACCGTCACGATCACCGGCACCGACGCTCCCGCCGTGGTGTGGATCGCGACCGATAAGCCCGGTGCTCCCTCCGGCGGCTTCTGGAAGGATGCGGCCAACTGGGCAACCGGCACGGTCCCGACCATCAATGACGACGTCATCGTCATCACCGACCAGCTGCATGGGCTGACGCCGTCCTATCCGGTGACGATCGACACGGCAGCCTACGCCAAGTCGATCACGATGAACGACTACGACACCGCGGTCGGCCACAAGGCGCCGGAAGTCATCAACAAGAGTGCGTTGACGATTGCGGGCGAGATCAGCCTCAAGGCCGATTCGAAGCTCACCAATTTCACGGCAAGCACGATCTCGGTTGGTGGCAAGGCTGAGTTCCTGGACAGCAGCGTCCTCACCAATGCCGGCTACCTGACGCTCAAGGGCGGCGGCGATTTCGCCAACGGCACCACAATCACCAATTCCGGCACGATCGAGCTGTTCGGCGGCACGCTGAAGACGCTCGCCGGAATTAACAATGCCGGCGGCACGCTGAAGGCCGATGCCGGCACGACGCTGATCGTCGACACCGCCACCATCAGCGGCGGCACGGTCACCATCGCCGGCACGCTGGAACTCGACGGCAGCAGCGTCCTCAAGAACGGCACGCTGAACAATTCAGGGGCGGTCAACATCAAGGGCACGGCGGATTTCGCCCACGAGACCGTCGCAAACACATCCGGCGGCACGATCAAGGTGCTGGCGAATGGCTGGCTGACGATCGACCAGGGCTCCGGCGTCGCCAACACCGGCAACGTCACGGTGGACGCCACCGGCAAGCTGACGGTCAACGGCGCCACGATCAGCGGCACCGGCACGGTCACCGGCAACGGTGAGATTGATCTCACCGGCGCTGCCGTGCTGAGCGGCGGCATCCTAAAGAACAACGCGGCCTTCAAGGTCAGCGGCAGCGGCAACGCGCTGGACCACGAAACGATCACGAATGCGACGACCGGCACGATCGAAGTGCTAGCGAACGGCGCGCTGACGATCGACCAGGGCTCGACGGTTGCGAATGTCGGCAACGTCACGGTCGATGCCAACGGCAAGCTGACGGTGAACGGGGCGACGATCAACGGCACCGGCACGGTCACCAGCAATGGCGAGATCGATCTGACCGGCGGCGCGGTTCTGAGCGGCGGCATCCTGAACAACAATGCGGCCTTCAAGGTCAGCGGCACCGGTAATGCGCTGGACCATGAGACGATCACGAATGCGAGCACCGGCACGATCGAGGTGCTGGCGAACGGCACGCTGACGATCGACCAGGGCTCGACGGTCGCGAATGCCGGTAACGTCACGATCGATGCCAACGGCAAGCTGACAGTTAACGGCGCCACGATCAGCGGTACCGGGACTGTCACGGGCAATGGCGAGATCGATTTGACCGGCGCTGCGGTGCTGAGCGGCGGCATCCTGAACAACAACGCGGTCTTTAAGGTCAGCGGCACGGGTAACGCGCTAGACCATGGAACAATCACGAACGCGAGCACCGGCACGATCGAAGTGCTGGCGAACGGCGCGCTGACGATCGACCAGGGCTCGACGGTCGCGAATGCCGGTAACGTCACGGTCGATGCCAACGGCAAGCTGACGGTCAACGGGGCGACGATCAACGGCACCGGCACGGTCACCGGCAATGGCGAGATCGATTTGACCGGCGCTGCGGTGCTGAGCGGCGGCATCCTGAACAACAACGCGGCGTTGAAGGTCAGCGGCAGCGGCAACGCGCTGGACCACGAAACGATCACGAATGCGACGACCGGCACGATCGAAGTGCTAGCGAACGGCGCGCTGACGATCGACCAGGGCTCGACGGTTGCGAATGCCGGCAACGTCACGGTCGATGCCGACGGCAAGCTGACGGTTAACGGCGCGACGATCAGCGGTGGTACGATCAACGGTCTCGGCACGATCGATGTCACCGGCGCCAGCAAGATCGATCAATCGGCGACGCTAAGCACCACTGCCGTGACGGTCGAGAGCGGCGTCATCCTGACGCTGGATGACGTGATAGTTGCGGGCACCGCAATCGCCAATCATGGCACGGTCAAGGTCGATGCAGGCAGCAAGCTGACATTGAACGGTGCGAGCCTGACAGGCGGCGCGCTCACCGTTTCGGGCACGCTGAATTCGACCGGCACAACTGCGATTACCGACGCCAACATCTCGAACAACTATCTGATCGAGGCAACCCTGGGCGCGTTGACGCTGCTGGCGACGACCTCCGCAAGCTCGATCGCGAATGGCGGCATCCTCAGGGCCAATGGCGCCGAGCTCGACATCAACGGCGAAGCCATCGCAAACACCGGCACGCTGGCGGCGATCAATCACGGGACACTGAAGCTGATCGGGATGACGGTGACCGACACCGGCAGCGGTAGTGTCTCGGTCGAGTCCGGCTCGACACTCGATCTTCAGGGCGCGACCATCGACGGCGGCACGGTGACGATTGCCGGTACGCTGGAATCGACCGGCACCAGCGCCATCGACAATGCCGACATTACCAACACCGGCACGATCACGGTCACCAGCGGCACGCTGACGATCGACCTCCATGCCATCGCCAATCATAGCCTGATCGAGGCTGTGACCGGCGGCAAGCTGAAGTTGGCAACCACCACCGTCGCCGATGCCGGCGGCACGATTTCGGTGGACGGGACCTCGAAGCTCTATCTGACCGACGTCACGATCAACGGCGGCAGCCTGAGCAATGCCGGCAATCTCTACAGCGTTTCCGGCGCCAACACGATCTCGGCCAGTGTCATCAACACAGGCACCATCGAAGTGCAGACCGGCACGCTCAATCTGTCCGGCGGCCTCAGCGGCATCGGCACGCTGATCATCGACGATGGCGCGACGCTGGAGCTCGCGGGGGCGACGGCACAGATCATTACTTTTGCCGGCGGCGCCGACACGCTTCGGCTCGACAAGGTCGCCGGCCACAGCTTTATCGGCACCATCGCCGGCCAGTCGACGAAGGATGGCACGTTCACCGTCACCGGCGCGGCCGACATCACGACATCGAGTGGCGACGCGCTCGATTTCACGGCGTCGGGGGGCACGCAGGCCAAGCCTGGCAACATCGTTCTCACGCCGACGGGGACGCTGACGGGCGCGGCCAATGGCGTCGTCGCGACTCAAAACGGCAACGGTGACATCTCGCTGACCGCGACCGGCGACATCAAGGGGCTTGCCGGCAACGGCATTACGCTGCGCAACAGCGCGACGGGCTCCGGCGATATCACGGTCAACAACCTCAGCAAGGCAACTGGCACCGGCGCGAGCTCGGTCGGCGTCCTCGTCGAGAATCTAAACGGCGCCAATGCCGGCGACATCTCGATTACCCAGCTAGGCGGGACCGTGGGCGGCGCCTATGGCATCGATGCGCTGACACAAGGTAACGGCGATACCACCATCGACGCCGGCGGCGTGATCACGGGCAGCTCCATCTATGGCATCCGGTCGCGCAGCTATGGTGCCGGCAACCAGACCGTCACGACCGATGCTAACAGCGTCGTCACTTCGGGCAGCTCTGGTATCGTCGCCGTCAATCGCGCGGTCTTGCTCGGCGGAGCCGCCGACAGCACCATCACCGTCAACGCCTATGGCGCGATCAATTCGGGCAGCAGCCTGAACCTTGGCGGCAATCCGCCGGCGGGCATCGAGGCTGGCTACACTGGCGCCACGAACGGCACCAATGCCGACAGCGGCGTCAACGGCACGGTGATCATCAACAACCACGCCAACATCACCGCCGCAGCCGGTCACGGCATCAATGCCTATAATTACGGGAATGGCGATGTCACGGTGAACAGCTTTGCCGGCACGACGATCGCCGTCGCCGGCACCGAGAGCATCGGCATCAACGCCGCGGCCTTGAGCGGCGGCACCGGCGACGTGACGATCACGCTCGGCGAGAACGTCACGATCTCGGGCGCGACCAGCTACGGCATCAGGGCCTACAGCATTGACCAGGGCGACATCAGCGTCACCCTCGCCAAGGGCGACAGCATCACGTCCGGCAGCTCGGGCATCGTGGCCGTCAACTTTGCGACGGCGATCGCAAGCAGCGTGGACAGCACGATCTCCGTCGTGGCGCATGGCACCATCCATTCCGGCACCACGCTGAACAACGACGGCACCACGCCGGGTGCGATCATCGCCGGCTACAAGGCCGGCGGCAACGGCACGTTCTCGAATGCGGTCAATGGCGACGTCACCGTCGAGAGCGACGCGAAGATCACCGCGGATGCGGGCTACGGTATCGAGGCGTTCACATGGGGCGTCGGTGACGTCACGGTCACCACGGGCCTGCTGTCGTCGATCACCGCTACTGCGGGCACCGCGATCGGCGCCTTCAGCCATGGTGGCGGCGACGTATCCGTCACCAATGACGGCTCGGCCACCGGCACGGTTGGCTTGTCCGCTGTGGCGGCGGGCGCGGGCGACGTCACCATCATCAATCACGGTAATATCACCGGCACGAGCCTCGCCGGCATCAGCGTCACGCAGAACGACGCCGACGCGGCGGGCGATCCGGTCGCGACCGGATCGACGCACATCACCAACTCCGGCTCGGTGGTCGGTGCTGCCGGCCATGCTGCGATCTTCATCCAGGAGAATGTGACCGGCTCGGCGACGATCGACAATTCCGGCACGATCGGGCCCGCCATCGCCTCCACCGTGACCTCGACGACTTATGCCATCGTCGAGACAGGCGGTCCCGTCACGATCAACAACACCGGCCACATCAACGGCAATATCGCGGTAGCCCACGCCACGTTCAACAACAATGCGGGCGGCACCTGGACCGTCGCCGGCAGCGGCGTGTTCGGCAACGCGTCCTCGATCGTCAACCATGGCGCGATCGACCTGTACGGTGCCTCGCTTTCCGGGACCGGGCTGAACATCAGCAATTATACCGACATCGATAGCTGGGGCACGGCGTCGATCTCGGGCGCCATCGCCAATACCGGCGCCATCGAGGTCCATGACGGGGTCCTGACGCTGTTCGGCTCGCTGTCGGGCACGGGCTCGGTCACCGTCGATGTCGGTGCGCACCTGATCCTCGAAGGCACGGTCGCGCAGACGATCCACCTCGCCGGCAACGGCGCGGGCCTTCAGATCGATACGGACACGTTCGGCGGCTCGATCGCCGACTTGTCCGTGAACGACACGATCGAACTGTCGACGATAAATTGGGGCACCGGAACCAGCGCCGTCTACGTGCCCAATGCCGCAGATCCCGCGAGCGGCGGCGTGCTCACGGTCACCGGCAACGATGGCAAGACCATCGACCTGACCCTCGTCGGCGACTATCGCAATGCGCACTTCGCGGGCAGCAACGATGGTGGTCACACGCTGATCACGATGCATGCGACCGACGACGCGCCGGCGTTCGACACGGCGACCGCGACGTTGAGCGCCAGTTTTTCAGAGCAAGAGAACGCCACCGGCTCCGGTAATTCCGACCCGGTACCCGCCGCGGCCGGCTCGATCCACTTCACTGACATCGACCTGACCGACCGGCCGACCGCGGCGATCACCCACCAGACTGCGACATGGCTGGCTGCTGACCAAAACACGGAATTGAATCTGACCTCGGGTCAGGCCTCGGCGCTCGAGCAGGCGTTGTCGATTCTCGGGACCGGGAAGAACAACGGCACGGTCGATTGGAGCTATTCGATCGTCGACAGCACGCTCGACTTCCTCGGCGAGGGACAGACCGCGACGGTGGTGTCGACCATCACGCTCGACGACCACCAGGGCCAGACGACGACTGCCGACGTCACCATCACGATCGCCGGCAAGAACGATGCGCCGACGCTGGCGTCGGTGACCAAGGGCGGGCTCGTGGACACGGCGGCGAACGACAGTTTCTCGGAAATCACGGGAACGCTGGCCGGGACCGACGTCGACAGCGGCGAGACGGCGGGGCTGACCTACGTCGTGCTGGATTCGACGAGCCACGCCGTGACAACGGTGGTTGGTCACTACGGCACGCTGACCGTCAATGCCAATGGCACCTACAGCTATGTCCCCAACGCGGCGGCGATCAACGCACTGTCGGAAGGCGACTATACGGATACGTTCACCATCCAGACCAAGGACGCGCACGACGCCGTCGGCACGGCGGTGTTCAAGGTCAACGTGACCGGTGCCAACGATGCGCCGACACTGTCCGCGGTCACGACGGGGCCGCTGGTGGACACGGCCGGCGCCGACACCTTCTCGAATCTCACCGGGACGCTGCACGGGGCCGATGCCGACACGGGCGATACCGCGACGCTGAAATACGCGGTGCTGGATGCGACCAGCCACGCCGTGACGACGGTTGCAGGTCATTATGGTTCGTTGACGGTCAACGAGGATGGCACCCACAGCTACGTTCCCGACGCAGCCGCGATCAACGCGCTCTCGGAAGGCAATTATACGGACACCTTCACTGTCCAGACCAAGGACACGGAAGGCGCAACCGCCGAGGCGACGTTCACGGTGGACGTCACCGGCGCGAACGAGGCGCCCGCGAACGAGGCGCCTGTCATCAACATCGACAAGGTCAGCGTCTCGCAGGAAGGCGACCAGGTCTTCGTTCACGGCCTCTCGGTCAGCGACGTCGATGCCGTCGCCGACGAAACGTTCCACCTTACAGCGGCGGCGGATTCGGGCACTTATGTGGACCCCGCATCGACGTCCGACACATTGGATATTGTCGACTCGGCGCTCAACTACCTCACCTACACCGAGCCTAGCCGGGGCGCTCCGGGGACGGACAAGGTCGCAATCACCGTGACCGACGGTCACGGGGCAACCGACACGGCCAATTTGATCTTCAACCTGAGTGAACAGGGCCCGGTGACCCTGGCTAGCACAGAACACAAGGACGTTCTCTTCGGCACCGGCTATCAGGATCAGTTCGTGTTCGCGGCCAATTCGAACCACGATGTGATTATGAATTTCAGCTCTGGCACGGACAGGATCGACCTGTCGAGCGTCGTCACGGCTTCCGACACCCAGGCCTGGCTGGACCTGCACGCGACCCCTTGGGGGCTGGACACCCTGATCACGATCAACGCTTCGGACACCATCCTTCTGAAGGGTGTCGCCCACCTCCAGGCGAGCGACTTCATCGTCCATGCCTGATTGCTGCATGATGGGCCGCGATCGTCGGCAGGCCCGATCCACGCTGCCGTTCACCGCCAAAGCGTGATATCCAGCCACCATGAAACGTCTCAAGATCCTGCGGCGGTGGTTTGCGCGCAAGTTCGGGTTTGCGCGGCTGATGTGCCTTGCGCTGCTGGTCGTATTTGCCGGCGCTCGGCTCTGGGATCCGCCTCCGATCCAGGAACTGCGGCTGCGCACCTTCGACATGTTTCAATTGATCGATCCGCGCCACAAGACGGCGCGGCCGGTCACCATCGTTGACATCGACGACAAGAGCCTCGCCAAGCTCGGCCAATGGCCGTGGCCGCGCACGCGGATCGCCGACCTGATCCAGAACCTCACCAGTCACGGCGCGGTCGCAATCGGCTTCGACGTCGTGTTCTCGGAGGCCGACCGGCTCAATCCGGATCTGGTCGCGAGCGACATGCGCTACCTCGACGACGCCACCCGCGCCAAGCTGCGCGAGCTGCCGAGCAACGACCAGATCCTCTCCGAAGCGATCAAGCGCTCGCGCGTGATCCTGGGCGAGACCGGGCAGCGGGCGATTTCGTCCGAGGTCGACAAGTCGCTGCCCTTCACTGGCGTCGCAACGGTCGGCGAGGAGGGCGCTGAGCGCTTCCTGTTCGAATTTCCCGGGCTGTTGCGCAACGTGCCCGAGATCGAGAAGGTCGCGGCCGGCCGCGGCCTGTTCTCGATCAAGACCGAGCGCGACGGCCTGATCCGGCGCGTGCCAATGATCATGCGCGCCCAAGGCATGGTCATGCCCTCGCTCAGCCTCGAGATTTTGCGTGTCGTCACGGGCACGCCGACCTTGCTGGTTCGGACCGACAAGACCGGCGTGCGGGCCGTGCGTCTCAAGGGCGTGGAGATCCCAACCGACAGGAACGGTCAGCTCTGGGTGCATTACGCTCGCCAGGATCCCTCGATCTACGTCTCGGCCGCCGACGTGCTCGACAATACGGTGCCGCCTAACAAGATCGCCGGCAAGCTGGTGCTGATCGGCACCTCGGCGGTTGGGCTCAACGACATCAAGACCACGCCGGTGTCCTCGACCATGCCCGGCGTCGAGATCCACGCCCAGGTGCTGGAGAGCGTGCTGAGCGGCGCGGTGATCTCCCAGCCGAACTATGCGCTCGGCGTCGAGCTGCTCGCCGCGCTCGTCATCGGCTTGCTCGTCATCATCTTCACGCCGAACCTCGGACCAGTTCGCCTCGTGCTTGCCGGCGCGACCTTCGCCGCTATCCTGATCGGAGTGTCCTGGTTCTTCTATGCGCAGCACCGCTATCTCATCGACTTCACTTATCCGCTGCTCTCGACCACCGCGATCTATCTGACGCTAATCTTCGCCAGCTTCGTGCGCGAGCAGCGCCAGCGCGTGCAGATCCGCGGCATGTTCGCGCAATACATGTCGCCGGTGCTGGTCGAGCAACTCGCGCAGTCACCGGAAAAACTCGTCCTCGGCGGCGAGGAGCGCGAAATGACGATCATGTTCTCCGACGTGCGCGGCTTCACCACCATATCGGAAACCTACAAGCACGATCCGCAGGGCCTGATCGCGCTGATGAACCGCTTCCTGACTCCGCTGACCGACGTGATCATCGATCAGAAGGGCTATATCGACAAATATATGGGCGACGCCATCATGGCGTTCTGGAACGCGCCGCTCGACGATGCCGAGCACGAGGTCAACGCCTGTGAGGCCGCGATCCAGATGTTGGAGAAGATCGACGCGGTGAACAAGGACCGCGAGCAGGAGGCCATTGATGGCGGTCACGTCTACATCCCGCTCAATGTCGGTATCGGTCTCAACACCGGCATCGGCGTGGTCGGCAACATGGGCTCCGACCTGAAGAAGAACTATTCGGTGCTCGGCGACAGCGTGAACCTGGCCTCGCGCCTGGAAGGCCAGTCGAAGGAATACGGCTTTCCGATCATCGTTGGCTCCCGCACCGCACTCGCGGCCAAGGACGAGTTCGCGATTCTCGAGCTCGACTTCATCATGGTCAAGGGCAAAACCGAGCCGGAAGTGATCTACGCCATCGCCGGCCGCGCGGACGTGATGCATTCGGGCGCCTTCCAGCGCCTGCGCAACGTCACCATCGAAATGCTCGCCTGCTATCGCAGCCGCGACTGGCAGGGCGCGCTGGACGCGATCGACCGCGGCCGCAGGAGCGAGGATGCCGACACGCTGGAAAAGCTGTTCAAGCTCTATGAAGTGCGCATCAAGGAATTCCAGGTCAATCCACCGCCGGAAGGTTGGACCGGGGCCTATGCGCTGCTGACGAAATAAGGGAGGCGCTTGCTAGCGGCTAAACCCTCGGTGTCGTCCCGGCGCAGGCCGGGACCCATACTCCGCAGCAGAAGCTGTACGCCAGATCGGAGTTGGCTGTCGTTGCCGAATTCAACTCGGTGGTTATGGGTCCCGGCTACGCCGGGACGACAGCGGTGTTCGACGCCGCAGGCCGTCGCCTTAATAAGAGGTGTCGTCCTGGCTTTCGCCAGGACGACAGTGGTGTTTGCGGAAGCGGGGTGCCGACCTTGAGCCTCACTCCGCCCCGATCGTCGTGAGATCCTGGAACCAGTGCTGCGCCTGCACGAACTGCTTGACCTTGGGCGACAGCGCATGCGGGTTGGTGTCGTGCACCACCCATACCAGCGTGGCGTCGTCGACGATCAGCGCGTGCGCCTGCGCCAGCAGCTCGTCCTGCTTGGCGCTGTCGAAGGTCTGCTTGGCCTCGTCGATCAGCGCGTCGACCTTCGGGTTTTTGTAGCCGCCCCAGTTGACGCCGACCGGCGCGATCTGGCTCGAATGGAAGAAGCGGACGATGGCGTAGAGCGGGTCAGAGGTGACATAGGCGATGTTGTTGGCGGTGATGCCGGCGTTCATCTCGTCGGCCGCGCCCTTGCGCCAATGCGTATAGAGTGTCTCGAGCTCGACGACCTTGAAATCGATGTCGATGCCGATCTCCTTGAAGCTCTGCTGCAAAAATTCGTTCATCGGCAGCGACAGCATCTGGCCGGTGCCGCCCTGTGCGATGATGAAGGTCGCTTTCAGCGGCTTCGCCTTGGAGTAGCCGGCTTCCTCGACCAGCTTCTTGGCGGCTGCGACATCGTATTTCAGATCGAAGCTCGGCTTGCCGAACCAGGGGCTCGACGGATCGACCTGTCCCTTGGCGGGTTTCGCAAGGCCATTCATCAGGCCCACCACGGCTTCACGATCGATCGCGAGGTTCAGCGCCTTGCGCAGGCGGATGTCGGTCCAGGGCGAACCCGGCAGCACGCTCAGATGATAATTCCAGACATGCGGCGTAACGTTGTCGACGAGCTTCATGCCGGCGGCCTTGAGCTGCGGCACAGCATCCGGCGCCGGCGTCTCGATCAGATCGACCTGCCCGGCCAGCAGCGCATTGGTGCGCGTCAGCGCTTCCGGCATCGGCACCAGCACGAGCTTGTCGACCTTGGGAATACGCTTCTTGTTCCAATAATCCGGATTCTTCGTGAGCTCGGCGAGTTCGCGCGGCACCAGTTTTGTCAGTTTGAACGGGCCGGTCCCCGAAGGCTGGCTCGCGAACTTGTCCCAGTCCTTACCGAGCTTCTCGTATTGCGCCGGGCTGGAGACCAGGAACCACAGCATCTGATAGGGAAAGAAGGAATCGATCGTCTTGGTGGTGATCTCCACCGTGAAGTCGTCGATCTTGGCGTAGCTCGCGACCGAAGGCAGGCGGGTCTTGACCTGCGCACTCTGGCGCTTGTCGAATTGCGGCGCCTTGTCATTGAGCACCTTGTCCAGATTCCAGATCACGGCGTCGGCATCGAACTCGCTGCCATCGTGAAACTTCACGCCCTTGCGCAAGGTGAAGCGCCATTTGGTCTTGTTCTCGGCATCGACCCTCCACTCGGTGGCCAATCCGGGCACCAGCTTTCCCGGCCGGTCGGCGACGTCCATCTCCCACGCCACGAGCGGATCGTAGATGGTGTAGGCCGTGAACTGATAGGCGCCCGCGCCGCGATCGGGCTGGCCGGTCGTCAGCGGGATGTCCGCCATCGAGATGCCGTAGCGCAGCACCGTTTCGGCGCCCGCCGGAATCGCGGACAACGCCAGTGCAAGCACGGCGAAACAGGTCGATAGTCGGATACGCATGGGCCAAAGCTCCAAGGAAGACTTCAAGGACAATCGGAGCCAAACCTGCAATCTTGATGCCAGAATAGGCAGCGAGGTGCTTTCGCCGACGTGTCATCACAAGGACTTGTCGTCGCAGGGGCAATTTGCAGAATAAGTTTCCCCATTGGCATAGGCATTGCATACGATTGCATCAAAATTAGTCATCGAAGCCGGAAAAGGATTGAGTCAATGTTGATCAAGAAAAACAAGACCCGCGCGGCGCTGATCGCGTTGCTGGCGCTCAGTAGCGCGGCTGCGTGGCCGCGCGCGGCCACTGCCGAAACCGTGCTGCGCATCGCCATGACGGCTGCCGATATTCCGCGCACGCTGGGCCAGCCCGATCAGGGCTTTGAAGGCAACCGCTTCACCGGCCTCACCATGTATGACGCGCTCACCGGCTGGGACCTTTCCTCGGCCGACAAGGCGAGCGTGGTGATCCCCGGCCTTGCTACCGAGTGGAAGGTCGACGATGCCGACAAGACCAAATGGACTTTCAAGCTGCGGCCGGGCGTCACCTTCCATGACGGCTCGCCGTTCAATGCGGACGCCGTGGTGTGGAATGTCGAGAAGGTGCTGAAGCAGGACGCGCCGCAATTCGACGCCAGCCAGGTCGGTGTCACGGCCTCGCGCATGCCGACGCTGGCATCAGCGAAGAAGGTCGACGACATGACGGTCGAGCTCACCACCAAGGAGCCCGACAGCTTCCTGCCGATCAACCTCACCAATCTCTTCATGGCGAGCCCGGCGAAGTGGCAGGCCTTCTACGACAAGGCGGAGGGCGCCGACGCCAAGGCCAAGTCGCAGGCCGCATGGACCGCGTTTGCCAAGGACGCCGCGGGCACCGGCCCGTGGAAGATGGCGGGCTTCACCCCGCGCGAGCGGCTGGAGCTGGTCAAGAATGCGAGCTACTGGAACAAGGACCGCGTGCCCAAGGTCGACAAGATGGTGCTGTTGCCGATGCCGGAGGCCAACGCGCGCACCGCGGCGCTGCTTTCCGGGCAGGTCGATTGGGTCGAGGCGCCGGCGCCGGACGCGTTGCCCGAGCTCAAGCAGCGCGGCTTCAAGCTCTACGCCAACGAGCAGCCGCACGTCTGGCCGTGGCAGTTCTCGCGCGTCGAGGGCTCGCCCTGGAACGACATCCGCGTGCGCAAGGCCGCGAACCTCTGCGTCGATCGCGAAGGCCTCAAGGACGGCCTGCTCGCGGGGCTGATGGTGCCTGCGACCGGCACGTTCGAGGTCGGCCATCCCTGGCGCGGCAAACCGACCTTCGAGATCAAGTACGACAAGGCTGCTGCACAGAAGCTGATGCAGGAGGCCGGATTCGGCCCGAACAAGAAGCTGACGGTGAAGACCCAGACGTCTGCGTCCGGCTCGGGCCAGATGCAGCCGTTGCCGATGAACGAATATATCCAGCAGGCGCTGGCCGAATGCTATTTCGACGTGCAGCTCGATGTCATCGAGTGGAATACGCTGTTCACCAACTGGCGCCGCGGCGCCAAGGATCCCAGTGCCAACGGCTCGAACGCGACCAACGTCACCTATGCGGCGATGGACCCGTTCTTCGCGCTGGTGCGCTTCCTGCAATCGGGCATGGCGCCGCCGGTCTCGAACAATTGGGGTTTCATCAACAATCCCAAATTCGACGAGCTGGTGAAGAAGGCGCGGCAGACCTTCGATCCCGCCGCGCGTGACGCCGCGCTCGCCGAACTGCACGCGGCCTCCGTCGATGACGCGGCCTTCCTCTATGTCGCCCACGACGTCGGTCCCCGCGCCATCAGCCCGAAGGTGACAGGCGTCGTGCAGCCAAAGAGCTGGTTCATCGACTTCTCACTGGTGTCGATGCAATAGTTCGCGCCTCATACGCAGTGCACCCTCTCCCCTTGCGGGAGAGGGTGGCTTCGCGCAAGCGAAGCCGGGTGAGGGATCTCTTTCCGCGGATGACCCTCTCTCTTTTTCGTTAACACTGCATCCGGGGTTAGAGCCCTCATCCGGCGCTTTGCGCCACCTTCTCCCACAAGGGGAGAAGGGAAGAAAAGAAACAACGTGCTCGCCTATATCGCCAGACGCATCGTCTACGTCATCCCGATCGTCATCAGCGTCGCGCTGGTGTGTTTTCTGCTCGTGCACATCACGCCGGGCGATCCGCTCGTCGCGGTGCTCCCCGCAGACGCCTCGCAGGAGCTCGCCGCGCAGCTCCGGACAGCCTATGGTTTCGACCGCCCGCTGCCGGTGCAGTTCGGGCTTTGGCTGCTCCGCGCGCTTCATGGCGATCTCGGCAATTCCATCGCCACGGGCCGTCCGGTGCTCGCCGAGGTCATGCGCGCGGTCAGCAACACGGTCACGCTGGCGATTGCGGCGGCGATCATCGGCTTCACCATGGGCATCCTGCTCGGCCTGATCGCCGGCTATTTCCGCGAGACCTGGATCGACAAGCTGGCGACCTCCTTTGCCATCGCCGGCGTTTCGGTGCCGCATTACTGGCTTGGCATGGTGCTCGTCATCATCTTCTCGGTCCAGCTGAACTGGCTGCCCGCTGTCGGCGCCGGACCCGGCGGCTCGGCCGCCTGGGCCTGGGACTGGGCGCATTTGCAATATCTCGTGCTGCCAGCGATCACGACCTCGGTGATCCCGATGGGCATCGTCACTCGCACGGTGCGCGCGCTGACCGGCGACATTCTCAGCCAGGACTTCGTCGAGGCGCTGCGTGCAAAAGGCCTGCATGAGCGCGGCGTGTTCCGCCACGTCATCAAGAACGCCGCCCCCACCGCGCTCGCGGTGATGGGACTTCAGCTCGGTTACATGCTCGGCGGCTCGATCCTGATCGAGACGGTGTTCTCCTGGCCGGGCTCGGGCTTCCTGCTCAACTCCGCGATTTTCCAGCGCGACCTGCCGCTGCTGCAGGGCACGATCCTGATCCTGGCGCTGTTCTTCGTCTTCCTCAATCTGATGGTCGACATCGCGCAAGCCGCGATCGACCCGCGCATCAAACGGGGCTAGCGATGAGCGAGCTTCCGTTGTCCGTCACCAGCGATACGGCGCTTCAGTCCGCGCCCGCGACCAAGGCGCGCGGCTATTGGGCGACCGTCGGCCGTCGTATCCGGCGTGACAAGGTCAGCATGGTCTGCGCGCTGGTGCTGCTGCTGATCTTCCTCTCCGCGATCGTTGCGCCGTGGCTCGGTCTGGAAGATCCCTACAAGGGCTCGATGATCCGCCGCCTTCGGCACATTGGCACATCCGGCTACCCGCTCGGCACCGACGAACTCGGCCGCGACATGCTGGCGCGGTTGATCTATGGCGGCCGGCTGTCGCTTCTCATCGGCATTTTGCCGGTGATCCTCGCCTTCTGCATCGGCACCTCGCTCGGCCTCGTTGCCGGCTATGTCGGCGGCAAGCTCAACACTGCGATCATGCGCACGATCGACGTGTTCTACGCGTTTCCGTCCGTGCTGCTGGCGATCGCGATCTCGGGCGCGCTGGGCGCGGGCATCCTCAATTCCATCGTGTCGTTGACCGTCGTGTTCGTGCCGCAGATCACCCGCGTCGCCGAAAGCGTCACGACGGGCGTGCGCAACATGGACTTCGTCGACGCCGCGCGCGCCTCGGGCGCGGGACCGTTCACCATCATGCGCGTTCATATCCTCGGCAATGTGCTCGGTTCGATCTTCGTCTACGCGACCAGCCTGATCTCGGTCTCGATGATCCTCGCGGCAGGCCTGTCGTTCCTCGGCCTCGGCACCAAACCGCCGGAGCCGGAATGGGGCCTGATGTTGAATACCTTGCGGACCGCGATCTATGTCAACCCCTGGGTCGCCGCGCTCCCCGGTGCAATGATCTTCGCGGTCTCGATCTGCTTCAACCTGCTCTCGGACGGCCTGCGCAGCGCCATGGACATCAGGAACTAGCCATGAGCGAAACCAACCTCTCCGTCGCAATGCTGGAGCCGATCGAAGACCTCGGCGGCGTCGCCCAGCCGCTGCTCCAGGTCAACGGCCTCACCAAGCATTTCCCGGTTCGTGGCGGCCTGTTCGCCGCAAAGCGCACCGTGCGGGCGGTCGATAATGTCTCGTTCACCGTCGCCAAGGGCGAGACCGTCGGCATCGTCGGCGAGTCCGGTTGCGGCAAGTCGACCACCGCGCGGCTGCTCATGCATCTGATGCCGCGCGACACCGGCGACATCATCTATGACGGCATGAGCGTCGGCCAGTCGCTCTCCTTGCGCGAGCTGCGCCGCGGCATGCAGATGGTGTTCCAGGATTCCTACGCTTCGCTCAACCCGCGCCTGACCATCGAGGACTCGATCGCCTTCGGCCCAAAGGTGCACGGCATGGCCGACGGCGCCGCGCGCGCGCTGGCGCGCGAGCTGCTGGGCAAAGTGGGCCTGGTTCCTGCAAACTTTGCCAACCGCTACCCGCATGAGATCTCCGGCGGCCAGCGCCAGCGCGTCAACATCGCGCGTGCGCTGGCCCTGTCGCCGCGGCTGGTGATTCTCGATGAAGCCGTCTCCGCGCTCGACAAGTCGGTCGAGGCGCAGGTGCTCAATTTGCTTGCCGATCTCAAGAGTGAGTTCGGCCTGACCTATCTCTTCATCAGTCACGACCTCAACGTCGTGCGCTATATCAGCGATCGCGTGCTGGTGATGTATCTCGGCGAGGTCGTCGAGCTCGGCCCGGTCGACCAGGTCTGGGACCAACCGGCGCATCCCTATACGCGCGCACTTCTTGCCGCGATGCCGTCCTCGGATCCGGACCGCCGCACCGAGACGCCGCCGATCACGGGCGATCCGCCCAATCCGATCGATCCACCCTCGGGCTGCCGCTTCCACACCCGTTGCCCGTTTGCGGAGCCGCTCTGCGCAAATGCGACACCAAAACTCACCGCGCTCGATAGAATGGGCCACGAGGCCGCGTGCTACATGGCGATCCCGGGTTCAGGCCATAGCCGCGCGCCGAAGGAGGAAACCGCATGAGACCGACGACAAAAGAGATCAAGGCGACGGCACAGGTCGCCGGCGTTCCCGTCGACGACGAGATCGCGACGCGCATCTCCAATTCCATCGGACCGGCCTTCGAGGGCTTTGCGGCCATTGCCGGCACGTTGCCGTTCGATCTCGAGCCCGCGCTTTATCCGATCGCGCAGACTGCCAAGGTCTCGAAATGAGCACCGAGCCCGCATTGATGACGCTCACCGAGGTCGCGCGCGCGATCGCGATGAAGCAGGTGTCCTCGCATGAGGTGACGCGTGCGCTGCTGCATCGCATCGCGCAGTGGCAGCCGCACCTCAACGCCTTCATGTCGATCGAGGCAGAGGCAGCGCTGAAGGCCGCCGATGCCGCCGACGCCGAACTCGCCAAGGGGGAAGTCCGCGGTCCGCTGCACGGTGTGCCGCTCGCGCACAAGGATATGTATTACGACGCAGGTCACGTCGCGACCTGCGGCTCGTTGATCCGCCGCGACTTCGTTCCGACCGTCACCTCCACCGCCTTGCAGCGGCTGAAGGACGCCGGCCAGGTTCGCCTCGGCACGTTGCATCTCGCCGAATTCGCCTATGGCCCGACTGGCCATAACGCCCATTACGGCCCGGTTCGCAATCCCTGGAACGTTGCGCACATCACCGGCGGCTCGTCGTCGGGCTCGGGCTCGGCGGTCGCGGCGCGACTGACCTATGCGGCGCTCGGCTCCGACACCGGCGGCTCGATCCGCGTGCCCGCGCATTTCTGCGGCGTCACGGGATTGAAGACCACCGTCGGCCGGGTCAGCCGCGCCGGCGCGATGCCGCTGTCGCAGTCGCTCGACACGGTCGGCCCGCTCGCCCGCACCGCCGAGGATTGCGCGCTGCTGCTGGCGCTGATGGCCGGCCCTGATCCCGAGGATTCGACCTGCAGTCATGAGCCGCTGTCTGACTATGTCGGCGCGACCAAGGGCTCGCTGAAGGGCCTCAAGGTCGGCGTCCCCTCGTCCTTCTATGTCGATGATCTCGACGGCGAGGTCGCGCGCGTGCTGGACGAGACCGTTGCGGTGCTCAAGCGTGAGGGCGCCGACATCGTCACGGTCGAGCTGCCCGATCAGCGGCAATTGTCCTCGGCAAGCCAGCTCGTGCTCGCAGCCGAAGCCGCCGCCTTCCACAAGCGCTGGATGATTGAGCGGCCGCAGGATTATGGTCCGCAGGTGTTGATGCGGCTCCAGAACGGCCTCGCGGTCCCCGCCATCACCTATCTCGAGGCGATGCGCTGGCGCGGACCTGCGCTCGCCGCGCACAACGCTGCCACATCGGGCGTCGACGCGATGATCGCGCCGGCGTCCCCCGTGCCGGCGCCAACGATCGAGGAGAGCGACGTTGGCGGCGGGCCGAATGCGCCGGCGCTGTTGCAGCGGCTGACGCTGTTCACCCGTCCGGTGAATTACCTCGGCCTGCCGTCGCTCACGGTGCCCTCGGGCTTCACCAAAAGCGGTCTTCCGATCGGCATGCAGCTGATCGGCCGCTCGTTCGATGAAGCGACCTTGCTCACCATCGGCGCCGCGTTCCAGCGCGCCACCGACTACCACGAAAGGCTGCCGAAACTTCCGTCATGACAAAGCTCGTCGAGATCTCAGGCCTTAACATCCGCTTCACCGGGGAGCGCACGGTCTATGCCGTGAACGATCTCAGTCTCTCGCTCGGCGACGGCGAGGTGCTGGGCCTGCTCGGAGAGTCCGGCTCGGGCAAGAGCGTGACCTTGCGCGCGCTGATGCGCCTGTTGCCGAAGAAGCGCACGCAGATCACGGGCAAGGTCAACGTCATGGGCCGCGACGTGCTCGCCATGAACGACGAGCAGCTGTCGTCGTTCCGCGGCCAAACCGTGTCGATGATCTTTCAGGAGCCGGCGCTGGCGCTCGATCCGGTCTACACCATCGGCGCGCAGATCGCCGAAAGCGTGGTGCGTCACGAAGGCAAGTCGTATGCGGAGGGCAGGGCGCGCGCACTCGAAATGCTCGAGGTCGTGCGCATTCCTTCCGCAAAACGGCGGCTCGATGCCTATCCGCATGAGATGTCCGGCGGCATGCGTCAGCGCGCGATGATCGCGCTGGCGCTCGCGTGTCGTCCCAAGATATTGCTCGCGGACGAGCCGACCACGGCGCTCGATGCCACCGTGCAGATCCAGATCCTGCTGCTGTTGCGCGAGCTGCAGCGCGAGTTCGGCATGTCCGTCATCTTCGTCACCCATGACATCGGGGTCGCCATCGAGATCTGCGACCGGGTCGCGGTGATGTATGCCGGCCAGATCGTGGAGCAGGGCACGCTTCGCGACATCGTCCGCTCGCCGGTGCATCCCTACGCCAGGGGCCTGCTCGCCTCGACCGTCCACGGGGCCAAGCGGGGACAGCGGCTCGAGACCATCCCCGGCACCCCGCCGTCGCTGGGCGAGCGGCCGCACAACTGCTCCTTTGCGCCCCGCTGCGCCGCTGCCCAGCCGCGCTGCCTGGAGCAATTGCCTGGGAATGTGGAGGTCGGGCCGGGCCGGGCAGCACGGTGCGTGCTGGCGGAGCCGGTCACCGTGCTGTCATGATATTTGGACCGCCAGCGGGGAACGGGGGAACAGCATTCAGACCTCGTTCATCCCGGTTCCGCTTCCATGGAACCGTTCACGGAGAGGGACCTCATTTATGTACATTTCGAATGAAGGCTTGCTTGTCATCCTGTTCGTCGGCCTCGTCGCTGGTTGGCTGGCCGGCAAGGTGGTGCGCGGAACCGGGTTCGGCATCATCGGCGATATCGTGGTCGGCATCGCCGGCGCGCTGGTGGCAAGCTTCCTGTTTCCGAAGCTCGGCATTCACATCGGCACCGGGCTGATATCGGAGATCATCTATTCCGCCATCGGCGCGGTCATCCTGCTGCTGGTGGTGCGGCTGGTCCGCGGCGGCGGCCGGTTCTAATGGCGCCCGGGTTCAATTGATCGAACTTTTGACCTCTCCCCGCCCGGGGAGAGGTGACATGTCTGCAAGAAAAAGCCGCAAGATCGTGAGATTCCGGACTTGCGTGCAAGGTCGGTCGGGGGTGATGTGGGCCATAGGGGTCCCGGGTGTTCGACTGCGTTGAGCGATGAGCGCAAACGCGATGTTAATCCGGGTCAATTACTCCTGAATTTGCCTTTGAAATCAGGGACTTTGGCCCCTACCCGAAAGAGATCAGACTGATGGCAGCCGTTCCCGGCGTCCGCCGCTCAGAGCTCGGTGATGCGCTGCGCGCCTGTCGCACGGCGTTTGTCGGCGTCGGCTTGATGAGCTGCATGATCAACCTGCTCTATCTGACCGGGTCGATCTTCATGCTGGAGGTCTACGACCGGGTGCTGCCGAGCCGCAGTATTCCGACCCTGGTCGGCCTGATCGTCCTCGCCGGTTTCCTCTACATGGCGCAGGGCGTGCTGGACATGATCCGCAACCGGATCTTGGGCCGGGTCGGTACCGCCCTGGACGAAGCCTTGAACAAGCGGGTGTTCGACACCATCGTGCGCCTGCCGCTGCTGGTTGGCAGCCGCAACGAGGGGCTTCAGCCGCTGCGGGATCTCGACAATGTCCGTTCCTTCCTCGGCGGCATGGGACCGAGCGCGTTCTTCGACCTGCCCTGGCTGCCGCTCTATCTCGCCATCTGCTTCGCCTTCCACGTCATGATCGGCGTCACCGCGCTGGTCGGAGCCGTCATCCTGGTCGGGTTGACGCTGGTCACCGAGTTCATGTCCCGCCAGCCGGCGCGCGAGGCGATGGGGCTCGCCGCCCAGCGCAACGATCTCGCCCAGGCCAGCCGCCGCAATGCCGAAGTCATGGTGTCGATGGGCATGGCCGGCCGGATGAACGCGCGCTGGAGCGAGGCCAACGAAAAATATCTCGACGGCAACCAGCGTGCGAGCGACGTCGCCGGCGGTCTCGGCGCGGTCGCAAAAGTGCTGCGCATGATGCTGCAATCGGCCGTGCTCGCGGTCGGCGCCTATCTCGTCATCCACCAGGAGGCGACCGCCGGCATCATCATCGCCGGCTCGATCCTCTCGGCACGCGCGCTCGCGCCGGTCGACCTCGCGATCGCGCACTGGAAATCCTTTGTCGCGGCACGCCAGAGCTGGCATCGTCTGACCCGCCTTCTCGAGCAGATGCCGGCGCAGACGATGCCGACCCAGTTGCAGGCGCCCACCAGCCGCCTCTCGGTCGAAGGTATCGCCATGGTGCCGCCGGGCGACCAGCGCCTCATCGTGCAAGACATCACCTTTGCGCTCGAAGCCGGCAATGGCCTCGGCGTGATCGGACCGAGCGGCTCCGGCAAGTCGTCGCTGATCCGCGCGCTGGTCGGCGTCTGGCAGCCGGTCCGCGGCAAGGTGCGGCTCGACGGCGCGGCGCTCGACCAGTGGTCGTCGGACATGCTTGGCCGCCACATCGGCTATCTGCCGCAGGACGTCGAATTGTTCGGCGGCACCATCGCGCAGAACATCAGCCGCTTCGATCCCGAGGCCACGTCTGACGGCATCATCGCCGCCGCCAAGGAAGCCGGCGTGCACGAGATGATCATCAAGATGCGCGAGGGCTACAACACCCAGGTCGGCGAGCAGGGCACGGCGCTCTCCGCGGGCCAGGCGCAGCGCGTGGCGCTGGCGCGCGCGCTCTATGGCAACCCCTTCCTGATCGTGCTCGACGAGCCCAATTCCAATCTCGATACCGAAGGCGACGAGGCGCTGACCCGCGCCATCCGCGCGACGCGCGAGCGCGGCGCCATCGTCATCGTAGTGGCGCACCGTCCGATCGGCGTGGAAGCGGTTGACCAGATCCTGGTGCTGCGCGACGGCCGCATGCAGGCCTTCGGGCCGAAGGAACAGGTGCTCGCCCAGGTGCTCCAGCCGCGCGTGACGCCGCCGGCGCCGATCAAGATCGTCAGCGAAGGCGGAGCCAAGGCATGAGCACGATGGCGCTCGGCGGCGCGAAGCCTGCCGCGAAGAGGACCGTACGGCAGTCGATCCGGTTTCACCTGATGCTCGGGCTTGGGATCGTGCTGGTCCTCCTGGTCGGCCTCGGCGGCTGGGCTTCGACGGTGCAGATTTCGGGCGCGCTGATCGCGCCGGGTCAGATCGTCGTCGAGTCCAATGTCAAAAAGGTGCAGCATCCGACCGGCGGCGTGGTCGGCGAGGTGCGTGCGCGCGATGGCGACGTGGTCAAGGCCGGCGACATCGTGGTGCGGCTCGACGACACCGTCACCAAGGCGAATCTCGCCATCGTCACCAAGAATCTCGACGCGGCGCAGGCGCGTGCGGCGCGGCTCCAGGCCGAGCAGCGCGGAATCGACAGGATCGACTACCCGCAAGCGTTGCTCGATCGCGGCAACGATCCCGACGTCAAGGCGCTGCTCTCCGCCGAAACCAAGCTGTTCGACGTCCGCGTCAACGGACGCGCCGGCCAGAAGGCGCAGCTGCGCGAGCGCATCCAGCAGCTCAATGAAGAGATCGAGGGCCTCTCCGCGCAGGAGCGAGCCAAGGACAGGGAAATCTCGCTGGTGCAGCAGGAGCTCGTGGGGGTCCGCGATCTCTATGACAAGCACCTGGTGCAGATCTCCCGTCTGACCACGCTCGAACGCGACAGCGCCCGCCTCAACGGCGAGCGCGCGCAATACATCGCCTCGCGGGCGCAGGCCAAGGGCAAGATCACCGAGACCGAGCTCCAGATCATCCAGGTCGACAAAGACATGGTCAGCGAGGTCTCCAAGGATCTGCGCGAGACCAACGACAAGATCGGCGAAATGATCGAGCGCAAGGTCGCCGCCGAGGACCAGCTTCGCCGCGTCGACATTCGCGCGCCGCAGGACGGCATGGTGCTGCAATCGACCGTGCATACCGTTGGTGGCGTCATCACCGCCGGCGACGCCCTCATGCTGATCGTGCCGCAGGCCGACGATCTCCAGGTCGAAGCCAAGGTCAATCCGGTCGATATCGACAAGCTCCAGATCGGCCAGAAGACGCTGCTGCGCCTGTCCGCCTTCAACCAGCGCACCACGCCGGAGCTCAACGGCGTCGTCAGCCGCGTCTCGCCCGACGTCACCACCGATCAGCGCACCGGCCAGAGCTACTACACCATCCGCGTCTCGCTGTCCGCGGAGGAGGTCGCCAAGCTCGGGGACTCCAGGCTGATCCCCGGCATGCCCGCGGAAGCGTTCGTCCAGACCGGTGATCGCACCATGCTGTCCTACCTGATGAAGCCGCTGCACGACCAGTTCATGCGGGCGTTCCGGGAGAAGTGACGCGCGAAAGCGCGTCATCCTATCCGTCATTGCGAGCGATGACGGCGAGGCGTCATTCTTGCTATAGTTCGATTCAGCCCCAGCAACCCGGCGTCGAACAATGCAATCTCCACCTACCATCGCCACCGAATCCTATTCCGACGCTGGCCTCGCCGTCGCCCGCCTCGAAGAGATCTACGAGCGCAACACGAAGTTCCTGCGTGACCGGTTCGAAGCTTACGTCAACGGCGAGTTAATCACGACGCGGGTGCGAGCCTTCTACCCCTTCGTCCGTATCACCACTGCGACGCATGCGCGGCTGGATTCGCGGCTCGCCTACGGCTTCGTCGCGCGGCCCGGTGTGCACGAGACCAGCGTCACGCGGCCGGATCTGTTCCGGACCTATCTCACAGAGCAGATCGGACTGTTGATCCAGAACCACGGCGTCCCGGTCGAAATCGGCGAGTCCAGCGAACCGATCCCCGTTCACTTCGCCTATCGCCGCGACATCAACATCGAGGCCGCCATCACCACCAGCGAGAATTCGCCGGTGACGCGGTCGCTGCGCGATGCGTTCGACGTGCCTGATCTGGCCACCATGGACGATGCCATCGCCGACGGCACTTTCGAACTTCAGCCCGGCGCGCCCGAACCGCTGTCCCTGTTTCGGGCAGCCCGCGTCGACTACTCGCTGCGCCGGCTCTACCACTACACGGGTACGGATCCAGAGTATTTCCAGAACTTCGTGATCTTCACCAACTACCAGTTCTATGTCGACGCCTTCGCGCAGCTTTGCCAGCAGCGGCTTCAGGCTGGCGAGGCGGGCCTCGATGCCTTCGTCGCTCCAGGCAATGTGATCACGCGCAGCGGCGGCGCGACGACGGGCGTTGCGCCCGCGCGCACGCCGCAGATGCCTGCCTTCCACCTGGCCGCGCCCGGCTATCGTGGTATCACCCTGATCAACATCGGCACCGGTCCGTCGAACGCGCGCAACGTCACCGACCATGTTGCCGTGCTGCGGCCCCATGCCTGGCTGATGCTCGGCCATTGCGCGGGCCTGCGCAACACGCAGCGGCTCGGCGACTACGTGCTCGCCCATGGCTATGTGCGCGAGGACCATGTGCTCGATCGTGAGTTGCCGCTTTGGGTGCCGATCCCGGCGCTCGCGGAGATGCAGGTGGCGCTCGAGGAGGCGGTCGAGGACGTCACCGGGCTCGAAGGATTCGAGCTCAAGCGCCTGATGCGCACCGGCACCGTCGCGAGCGTCGACAACCGCAATTGGGAGATCAGCGGGCCCGATGTCATTCGCCGCTTGTCGCAATCGCGCGCGGTTGCGCTCGACATGGAATCGGCCGCGATTGCCGCCAACGGCTACCGCTTTCGCGTCCCTTACGGCACGCTGCTGTGCGTCTCCGACAAGCCTCTCCACGGCGAGATCAAGCTCGCAGGCATGGCCAGCGAATTCTACCGTCGCCGCGTCGGCCAGCATCTCGAGATCGGCTTAAAGGCGCTGGAACGGCTCAAGCAGCAGGAATCCGAGCGACTGCATTCCCGCAAGCTCCGCAGTTTCGCCGAAGTTGCATTTCAGTAGGCCATGGATTGCCTTTGCTGCTGACAAGCAGCGGGATTTTCGGCATTTTCGGCGCGGGGGTCGACCGGGACGAATTGATGCCACTCATGCGCGACAGGATCATTGGCCATGATCTCGAACGGCTCGCCTTTCGCTTCACCATGCTGAACGACGGCGAGGTCGTGCAGTGCCAGATCAGCGACGCCGCCATGGACGAGCTTGCGGGCATGCAAGGCACCGAAAGCAGCGCGCGGCAGGCCCAGTTCCTGTCGCTGCGCGAGACCATCGAGCGGCTCGCCTCAGACCTCTACGACGAGGCGCCGCGGGTCAGGGGCCATGTGGTGCGGATCTTCACGCGACATTTGCAGCGATAGTGCCGCTCCAGCCTCCGCCGTCATGCTCCAGGACAGTTCATCAGTTGGTCAAGATTTGGTCTTGCCGGGCTTACCTTCCCGCCGGCAGCCATTTCGACGAGCGTCAATTCCTCTAAAGCATTCGCTAACCAAGCAACCGTTTCGCGGCAATCTTAAGACCTGCGAAACCAGACGTTATCCAGCTATGAATTGATGGCCCGTAGAGGTTGGGTCACGAAATGGAGCCTCACGAGTGATCGCGTGACAAAAGACATTGTTGGAATCGACGCGATCCGCGGGCCCGGTCATGACGTCAATCCGAACAAGACGCAGCCAGAGAGTTGGCGGCTTGCAATCGCCGTCGCGATCGGATGTGGACTTGTCGGCCTTGCGCTCCGCTACGTTGCCCGGGAACACGCGACCGATGACGCCATTCAGCATCTGATCCCCTGGTATGTCTTTGCTCGCGATCACGGAGTCGCCGGGCTGGCCGAAGCCTTTACCAACTACACGCCGTTCTACAGCTACCTCCTGCTGATTGCCGCCCGATTTGATTGGCTAGGCGAGCCACTTTCCCTCGTGAAAGCGATCTCGGCAGTATTCGAGTTGGGCTGCGCGATCACTGTGGCCCAGATCGTCTGGCGAGCGACAAAGCTGCCGTTGCGAGCTTCCCTGGCCTTCTGCGCTGTCTGGCTTGCACCGACGGTGATCTTCAACGGCGCGGTGTGGGCGGAGAGTGATTCGATCTGGACGTACTTCACGCTGGTTTCCATCGCGCTGTTCATGCGGGACCGAAGTGGCGTTGCGTCATTTGCGATGGCATTTTCGGTGAAGGCTCAGGGCGTGTTCCTGGGACCCTTCGTGCTCGGCATGATTCTGCGCCGCAGGATCCACCCGGCATGGCTCGCCACCGTTCCCGGGATCTATGTGGTTCTCGCCATTCCGGTTCTGGTCGCCGGTAGATCTTTGGCCTCCGTGTTCGCGGTCTATCTGGACCAAGCTCACACCTTCAATCGCCTCACCATGAACGCAGCGAACATCTGGGTGCTGGCTGGCGGACTGCCGTACGCGATCGGAGTCGCCGTCGGCATGGTGCTCGCGGCCGCGAGCGGGCTCGCCTTGTCGATCTTCATCGCGCGCTCTCGACGGGCGGGGCCGGAGTTTATTCTGCTCGTCGCCTGTGTATCGCTCATGCTCATGCCGTATCTGCTCCCGAAGATGCACGAGCGGTACTTCTACGCGTTCGAGCTTGCGTCGATCGCGCTGGCCTGCCTCAATCCGCGCTATGTGCCCTTCGCGGTGATTGCTCAGGTCGACGGCGTGTTATCCTATCTCGCGTTCGAAAACGGAATCGTCCTGGGCGTGCTGCCGGCGGCACTCTGCAACAGCCTTCTCGTGTACTACCTCGTGCATGATCTTTGGCGCGGCGAACGTGGATTTCGCTTTCCGAAGCTTGCTTGGCTCGGCTTCATCGCGTCGACCGCGGGATTGTTCTCCTATCTGGTCATCGAAGGGCCCGGTTTGAACATATCGCCCCTGTACCTGCTCGCCACGGGTCTCGTGACAGCTGCGGCGCTGCTGCTCCTGAAAGAGTCGCGTGGCGACTTGGCCGGCCCGGACCAGTTGCCTTAATCCTGGGCGACCCGCGTCATCGAGCCATCAGCTGTCAAACATGATCACGCTGCGCAGCGTCTTGCCGGCCTTCATGTTGGCAAACCCTTCGTTGATCTCGGAGAGCTTCAGCTTGGCCGAGATCCAGTCTTCCAGATGCAGCCGGCCGCGCAGGTAGAAATCCACCAGCCGCGGCATGTCGACGCGAAAATGGTTCGAGCCCATCGATGAGCCCTGGATCCTGCGCTCGCGCAGGAAGTCGAAGCCGTGCAGCTCGATCTTCTGGCCGAACGGAATCATGCCGACGATGGTGGCCGTGCCGCCCGAGGCGAGCATGCCGAAGGCCTGCTCCGCGGTCTCCTTGCGGCCGAGCACCTCGAAGGAATGATGCACGCCGCCATTGGTGAGATCGCGCACCTGCTTCACGACGTCGCCGTCTGCCGGATTAATGATGTCGGTGGCGCCCAGCTTGGTCGCGAGCTGGAGCTTGGCCGGGTTGGTGTCGATGGCAATGATGCGGCCGGCGCCCGCGATCTGCGCGCCGTTGATCGCGGCCATGCCGACACCGCCGCAGCCGATCACGGCCACGGTCTCGCCGGCCGTCACCTTCGCCGTGTTCACGACCGCGCCGTAGCCGGTGATGACGCCGCAGCCGATCAGCGCGGCCAGATCGAGCGGCATCTCCTTGCGGATTTTGACGATCGCGTTCTCGTGCACCAGCATCTGCTCGGCGAAGGACGAGAGGTTGAGGAACTGATGCAGCTTCTCGGAGCGAGCCCATTGCATCCGATTGGACACCCCCGGCAGCAATTTCACCGTGGTGTCGGTGCAGAGCACCGTGCGGCCCGTGGTGCAGTTGTCGCAGGTGCCGCAGAATACCGAAAGACAGGTGACGACATGATCACCGGGCTTCACATAGGTGACGTCGGAGCCGACCTGCTCGACGACACCGGCCGACTCGTGCCCGAGCACCGCGGGCAGCGGATGCGGATAAAGGCCTTCCATGAAGTGCAGATCGGAGTGGCAGAGACCTGCGACCGAGGTCCGGATCAGGACCTCGCGCGGGCCGGGCTTCGGCAGGCTGACATCCTCGATGACTAGGGGCTTGTTGACTTCATGGAGGACGGCCGCCTTCATCGAGCACTCCCTATCGCTTTTTTTGCTTCGAACGTGGGTGCAGCCTACGCTGCCAGGACCAGTTCGCCAACCTCGCTCATGCTGCCTGCACGATCGCCGAGCAGCAGCGCCGCGATCTTCTGCTGCACGGCATTTTCCGTCAGCCGGAACGGATCGCTCGGCGACACCCGGTGATCGATCACCAGCCGCGACAACAACAGCCTGCGCGCATCGCCCCGCATGTCGTGAATACGATGCGCCTCCCAGGCGAGCGCGACGGCACCGGCGACATGATAGAGCAGGCTGGTGGCGCGGCGCGCATCGGCCTCATTGTCGGCCTTTCCCGCGACCTCGCGTGCGAAGCCCACCGCACGATCGGTGAGCGTGTGCAGCCGGTCGCGCCAGGCCTGCGGCACCGAGGGGCTGTCATCGAGGCGAGCATGCAGATCGGCGGCCAGCGCGGATTCGGCGCCGTGGCGGCCGACCGCACGCCTCAGCGCATCGATCGCGACGATGTTGCCGGTGCCTTCCCAGACCGAACCGAGATGCGCGTCGCGGAGCAGGCGGGCGGTCGCGAATTCCTCGATATAGCCGATGCCGCCGCGCATCTCGAGCGCATCGCCACAGACCTTTCGCGCATCGCGGGTGGCGCGGAATTTCAAGGTCGGCGTCAGGATGCGCAGCAGTGCGGCCGCATCCTGGCTGCCGGCCTCGGCGCGGTCGAGCGCGTCCGCAGTGAGAAAGCTCATCGACAACGCCTGCTCGACCGGCAGCATGATCTTCAGCATCTGGCGCCGACCTAGCGGCAGGTCGATGATGCGGTTGCCGAACACCACGCGGTTTTTCGCCACCGTCATCGCGTCATGGTAGGCCCGCCGCATCAGCGCGGTGGATTTGACGCCATTTGAGAGCCGCGACGAGTTCACCATCTCGGCCATCTGCACGAAGCCGCGGTCGAGCTTGCCGACCGCGTAGGCGATCGCGCCTTCGAGCTTGATTTCACCCGAGGCCATCGAGCGCGTGCCGAGCTTGTCCTTCAGACGCACGATCCGGTAGTGGTTCTGCGAGCCGTCGTCGAGGAAGCGCGGCATCAGAAACAGGCCGACTCCGCGCGTGCCGGGGCCGGCACCTTCGGGGCGCGCCAGCAGCATCACGATCTTTGCGTCGGCGTTCGAGCAGAACCATTTTTCGCCGGTGAGGCGCCAATGGTCGCCTTCCTGCACGGCCGTCGTGGTCAGCGTGCCGACATCGGAGCCGCCTTCCTTCTCGGTCATGAACTGGCCGCCCTGGGTCAGCTTGCTCATGTCGGTCTGGGTTAGTCCGTCGAGATATTTCGCCTTCAGCGCCTCGCTGCCGAAATTCGCGAGCAGCTTGGCGCAGCCGTCGGTGACGTTGATCGGGCAACCCATGCCGAATTCGGTCTGGTTGAACAGGAAGGTGAAGGCGTGCTTGGCGACGACAGGATATTTGTCCGGCCAGCCCATGATGCCCTTGCGGATCGAGAGCGCGTGGATGCCGAACTCGCCGAAGGCGGCCTTCTCCAGCTCGCGATAGGCCGGGTGGTATTCGATCCACTGCACGTCGCGACCGAACTTGTCGCGCTGGTGCAGCACCGGTGTGTGCCGGTCGGCGAGCCGCGCGCATTCATCGAGCACGCCGCCGGCGAGTTCGCCCAGCCGATCGAGATGCGGCTCGATGTGGCGGAATAGCGTCTCCGGTAGATGAATGCGCAGGAGATCGGTGAGTGCCTGATCGGCGCGGTAGAAATTCATGCCGGTGGTATCGGGAGCCAGCAGTCCGGATGATGCGGCCGCGACCTGTTTTGGCTGCGCGGGGGCCGGCTGTCGCATGATCGTCCTCTTCGTTTCCGCCTTGCGGTCATTTTGCGCTGATTTGGCGCTTGCCGCTTGGGATGATGTCGATCATGCTCCAGTCGCGAAAGCGGATAAAGCCGCAAATTGTCAGGGAGGCATGATCGCCGTGAGGGCGCAATTCGCTCTGCGGAATTGTGATCGTCCCGGCTGGTTGTCCGCGCGGACCGTGCATAGATCAGCGGCTTCCCGTCTTCGAGAGATCACGCCATGGAACACCCGAAATACAAGATCGCCCTCATCGTCGGCGCCGGCGAAGGCCTGAGCGCCTCGCTGGCGCGGTTGTTGTCCGCCCAGGGCATCCGCGTCGCGCTGGCCGCGCGAAAAATCGAGAAGCTCGGCGCGCTCTGCAGCGAGACCGGCGCCAAGGCCTATGCCTGCAACGCCACCGAGCCTGATGCGGTCGAACGCCTGTTTGGCCTGGTCGAACGCGAGATCGGCATGCCCGACGTGGTCGTCTACAACGCCAGCGGCCGCGCGCGCGGGCCGTTCGTCGATCTCGTTCCGGCCGACGTGGCGAACGCCATTGCGGTCAGTGCCTATGGCGGCTTCCTGGTGGCGCAGCAAGCGGCCAGGCGCATGCTGCCGAACCAGCACGGCGCGATCCTGTTCACCGGCGCTTCGGCAAGCGTCAAGGGCTATGCGCAGTCCGCGCCGTTCGCGATGGGCAAGTTCGCACTGCGCGGGCTCGCGCAGAGCATGGCGCGCGAATTGTCGCCGCAAGGCATCCATGTCGCCCATTTCGTGATCGATGGCGGCATCAGGAGCGCAGCGCGCACGGAAGCGCCGGAGAAGCCGGATTCAATGCTCGATCCCGATGCCATCGCGGAGAGCTACTGGAACGTGTTGCAGCAGCCGCGCAGCGCCTGGAGCTGGGAGCTGGAGCTGCGGCCCTGGGTGGAGAAGTTTTGAGGCAAGCTGCCGTAGGGTGGGCAAAGGCGCATAGCGCCGTGCCCACTATCAACGACGAAACAGCAATTGGTGGGCACGCTTCGCTTTGCCCATCCTACAAGGGCGGGAATCATGTCCACGGAAACCACCATCGATACCGGCACCAGTGAACTCCTCTGCGTGATCCGCGATCGCGTCGCATTGATCACGCTGAACCGGCCCGAGGCGCGCAACTCGCTGTCGGACGCGCTGACCCCGGCGCTGCGTACGATGATCCGCTCCTGCGGCGAGAACCCCGATGTCGGCGCGCTGCTGATCACCGGCGCCGGCGAAGCGTTCTGCGCCGGCGGCAACGTCAAGGGCATGGGCGCGCATCGCGACCCGAAGAAGCTGGAGATGTCCTTTGACGACAAGGTCGCCGATCTCCAGGAGCGGCAGCGCCTGCTCACCGGCGCGCTGGTGTCGGTGCGCAAGCCGACCATCGCGGCGCTGCCGGGGCCGGCGGTCGGCGCGGGGCTCGCCATCGCCATGGCCTGCGATATCCGCATTGCCGCGCAATCGGCCTTCGTGGCCACCGGCTATGCGCGCATCGCGCTGTCCGGCGACTATGGCATCGCGTGGCTGTTGACGCGCCTCGTCGGCACCGCGCGGGCGCGCGAGCTGCTGTTCACCGGCGATCGGGTCGATGCTGCCAGGTGCGAGGCCATCGGCCTCGTCAACCGCGTGGTGCCCGATGACAAATTGCAGGCGGAGGCCTTTGCACTGGCAAAATCCCTCGCTGAAGGTCCGCGCCTCGCGTTGCGCTACATGAAGGACAATCTCGACGAGGCCCTGCTGTTCGACTTCGAGACCGCGCGCGACCACGAGGCCGAACGTCTGGTTCGCCTGACCACGACCGCCGATCACAAGGAAGCGGTGCAGGCCTTCATCGAGAAACGCAAGGCGGTGTTCACGGGGAAGTAGCGGCGAAAAAAATGCCCGGCTCTGGTTTTCGCCAGGCCGGGCTCGAGTGGTGTCAGGCCGAGGCTGAGGGGCTATCGGCCCGACGGGAAAGAGCGACGAGGCGCCAGCTCGCGCAGGGAATGTCTTTCGGTGCGACGGAGATCTCCTTGTCGAAGCGCACTAGCTTCCAGTCGTCCGGATGGTTGACGAAGGCGAAGTCCGATTTACGCGCGACCGAGATCATGGCGGCGTTGGAGCGCAGCGTGTCGCCGAACATGTGGTCGGCGCCGAGCGCGGCCGCGCGGCATTCAAGATTCTTCATCAGCACGGTGGCGATGCCGTGGCCCTGCCAGGGGTCGGCAACCGACAGACCGAATTCAAGCGTCGCGGTTTCGGCATGCAGCGCATAGCGCGCTTCGGCGACGATGGTCTCGAAGCCGTCGACCATCATGGTCGCCACCACGGTAAAACGTTCGCGCTCGCCGATTTGAAGGAATTCGTGCAGCAGGCCCTGCGGCAGTTCGCTGATCGCGCCGAAGAAGCGGTTGTATCGGGACCGCGTCGAGAGCGAGCGAAAATAGTGCTGGAGCTCCTCGGTGTCGCGCGGCTCGACGAAACGAACGCGCAGCGCCTCGCCGTGTCGCGTGCGCAGCGTGTCCGAATATTGCTTCAGATCTTCCAGGCGAAGGGTGCTCATGATACGCGCCCCCAAGGGGACCAAAGGGGAAAGGGACCGCCGGCGCCCCACAGTCAGGCGGCGCCGGCCTGGCGGCCAATCAGGCCCGCCAGAAGGGTTTGTCGGCCTCGTAGGCGACATCGCTCCAGGACAGTCCGACGTCCTGAAGGTCGCGCGCGGACCAGTTGGTGAGCTCACGCCGGGTCCGGTAACGCTCGTGCCAGACGTGAAGGGTCTCGCCGATCTGGTGGATCAGCCCTGGTGCATGATGATTTGTCATCGAATTCTGGGTCAAAGTAGACATTGTCAGCTCCTGGAGCTAAGTTGACCGCTAATATCTGCTTGCGGGTGCGTTGCGACAAACGACAATTTGTACTCTTTCGCATGAAATAACGTCATGTATCCTGCTGCCAGATGACTGCCAGATTGCCCTCCCTGAATGGATTGCGGGCCTTTGAGGCCGCCGCGCGCCATCTCAGCTTCACGCTGGCGGCGTCCGAGCTGAACGTGACCCAGACCGCGATCAGCCATCAGATCCGCAGGCTCGAGGAGGAGCTCGGCATCCGCCTGTTCGTCCGGCAGAACCGCGCGCTGGCGCTGACGGCCGAGGCGCGCGACTATCTGCCGGGCGTCCGCGCCGCCTTCAACGACCTCCGGCTTGCCACCGATCGGCTGCTGCGCAAGGACGATGACAAGGTGCTGACGGTCTCGACGCTGGCTTCGCTCGCCGCAAAATGGCTGCTGCCGCGGCTGACCGATTTCCAGGAGCACCATCCCGGCATCGACGTCCGTATCACGACCTCCACCAGCCTCGTCGACTTCCAGCGCGACAATGTCGATGCCGCGATCCGCTACGGGCGCGGCCAGTGGCCGGGCTTGCGCGCCGACTGGCTGATGGCGGACGAGCTGTTTCCGGTCTGCAGCCCGTCTCTGCTGCGTGGCGACAAGCCGTTGCGCTGTCCCGAGGACCTCAAGAGCCACATGCTGCTGCACACCTCCAACGCCAACAGCGACGACTGGCGGCTGTGGTTGACGGCGGCGGGTCTGCCGGCCGACATCGCCAGGCAGCCCGGCATCACCTTCGACATGATCTTCATGACCATCCAGGCCGCGATCGACGGCATCGGCGTGGCGATGGGGCGGACCTCCTATGTCCAGGACGACATCGCCAAGGGGCGACTAGTGGTCCCCTTCAAGATCGCGCTGCCGGCCGATGCCGGCTTCTACCTGGTCGCGCCGGAGGGGCGCCGCGAAGCGCCGAAGCTCGCCGCATTCCGTGAGTGGATGATCGCGGCAACGCGGAATAAGGCCTGAAATCGTGCCGGCGCATGTCCGCGCAACCTGCTTCTCGCTACAGCTCCACCACGACGTAGTCGCTCTCGATCTTCACGGGTATCGTCTCGGCGACATACGGCCCCTTCACCACGCTTGCACCCGGCTCGACATGGGCCGGGTAGGCCTTCACGCGGAAGCGGCGAGGGTCGCAGTAGGACTGGCCGGTGCGGATGTCGAACTCCCAGCCATGCCAGGGGCAGCGAATGATCTCGCCGAGCTTGGTATATTCGATCTCGCCCGGATCCTTCGATTGCGCGAGCCCGATCAAGGGTCCCTCGCACAGCGCAGCGCCCTGATGCGGGCAGCGGTTCATCAGGCCGAAATATTCACCCTTGATGTTGAAAATTGCGATCGGCCGTCCGTCGATCTCCAGAAATTTTCGCGTGCCGGGCGGAAGCTCGTCGACCGCGGCAATCACATGCCGCGCCATCAACTGATCCCGTACAGCTTCTTCGCATTGCCGAGATAGAAGGCCTCGCGGTCGTCGTCGCTGACGCCCGCGGGCAGCACGCGCGACGGCTCGTCGTAATCCCAGTGCGGATAGTCGGTCGCGAACAGTAGCCGGTCCCAGCCGATCCACTTGATGACATCGAACAGATCCTCGCGCCGCTCCGGATCCTCCATCGGCTGCGTCGTCCACCACACCTGCTCGCGGATATATTCGGACGGCGGCCGCTTGACATGCGGCACCTCGCTGCGCAGGCGCTGCCAGACTTTGTCGAGCCGCCATGCTAGCGACGGCGCCCAGCCGAAGCCGGCCTCGATCATCACCATCTTCAACTTCGGGAAGCGCTCGAACACGCCCTCCAGCACGAGGCTTGCGAGCGCCGATTGCTGGCACTGCGAGTGGCCGACCATCTCCTCGATGTAATAGGAGGGCCAGCCCGACGGCGTGATGGGGTTGCCGCCGAAGCCGAAGGCGTGGACGCCGACGGGAAGGCCGGCCTCTTCCGCAGCCTGATAGATAGGCCAGTAGCGACGCTGGCCGAGCGGCTCGACATTGCGGCTGAGCAGCAGCACCTGCACGAAATTCTTGTCGCCGGCACGCTCGCGGATTTCCGCGGCGGCTGACAGCCCGTCCTCATTGCCGACGACGATGGACGCCTTCAGCCGCTTGTCCTTGCTGGTCCATTTGTCGATCTGCCAGTCGTTGATCGCCGAGCACAAGGCCGCCGAGAGCTCGTGATTGCGGATGCCTTGCCCGGTGTTGAGCGGATTGAGCACACCGAGCTGCACGTTGTTGGGATCGAGCAGCTGCTTCTGCATGAAGGACAGCGAGGAGCCCTGCGGCCCGCCTTCCGGCGGATAGGCGTCGCGGCGCGAGGCGTTGGGCTGGGCCTTCGGATAGGGCGGGCCTTCCATCATGCCCTGATAGGCATGGACGCCGTACACTTCGAGATGATGCTGCCAGCGTTTGGCCAGGTAGGGATAGAGCTCGGCGCGGGTCGCGCGTGCCGGATGGATGTCGCAGTCCGCGATCGCGGTTTTGACGGCCAGTGGGGAAGCGGCTTCGGAGCTTTCGCGGAACTGAATATTCATCGCCTTGCCTCCTTTGGCAGCGGCTAAGTCAGGCGGGGATAGGTCGCATGCGGATTATCGATCATGATCTTGCGCACGAGATCGGGGGTGAGACCTGCGGGCAGCGCCTCCTGGCCGTCGAACTGCCAGTGCGGATAGTCGGTGGAGAATACGACCAATTCGTCGGACTGCATATGATCAAACAGGCGAATTAATGTCGCCTCATCCGGCGGTGCATCGAATGGCTGCAACGAGAAGCGGATGTTGCTGCGCACAATGTCCAGCGGCGCGCGATCAACCCACGGCGTCTCCATCCGCACCCCACGCCAGAACTTGTGCAGGCGCCATAGAAATGGGGAGATCCAGGACACCCCGGATTCAAGCATCACCATCTTCAGCCGCGGATATTTGACGAACACGCCCTCGACGATCAGGCTGGTGAGCTGGGTCTGGAACGCCTGGGCCTGACCGGCATAATCCTCGATGTGGTAGGAACCCCAGCCCACGGCGGTCGGCGGATTGTGATAGGCGGAACCGGCATGAATGCCGATCGGTAATTCCAGCCGTTCAGCCGCCTCGTAGATCGGCCAGAGCGCGCGCTTGCCGAGCGGCGCATCGCCCATCACGAGCATCAGCACCTGCACGAAGCGGCGGTCCGTCGCACAGCGCTCGATCTCGGCGACGGCCTTCTCGACGCTTTGGGTGGGGATCACGATCGAGCCGCGCAGCCGCGGATCGCGATCGAGCCATTCCTTCACGAGCCAGTCGTTCAGCGCGCGGCAGAAGGCGGCCTGCAGATCCTCTGAAAACACCATCTGCACGCCGTAGAGCGGATTGCAGATGGCGTGCGAGAGCTGGAAGGGATCGAGCACATGGCGCTGCATGTCCGCCAGGCTTTCACCCGGCTTGCCGCTTTCGGGGCGCCAGTCGGGCCGCGCCGTGATCGGCGAGTTCTGCGGGTAGGATTGCGAGATGAGATCGACCATGCCGCGCGTCGTCACCTGATCGCGCCAATAGTCGTTCAGGTACGGCAGCAGGCTGGTCAGATGCGGCACGGCCGGATGCACATCGCAATCCACCCCGCCGGCGATCAGGGACGCCATGACGTGTCCTTCACGTTTCCTCGTCGCGTCTTTCCCGCGGGCAGAGCTTGGCCGCTCCGCCCTTTGGCCGCCATTCAAGCAGGCCTGCCCGTTGGCTGCAACTCGGCCAACGGCGCTGTCATATGCTAGAAAGGCCGAGCTCGGTTGCGAAGCAATAAGGGGTCAAGGAATGAAAGAGCTCGTCGGCATTGCGGAACAGGTCGCAGCGAAGCTGATCGCGCGCAAACAGACCATTGCTGTTGCGGAATCCTCGACCGGCGGCCTGATCTCGGCCAGCCTTCTCGCGGTGCCCGGCGCGTCCGCTTATTTCCTCGGCGGCGCCGTGGTCTACACCCGCGATGCCAGGCGCGTGCTGATGGATATTTCGGACGAAGGAATGAAGGGCTTTCGTTCCTCGTCGGAGCCCTACGCCCAACTGCTGGCCGAGCAGATGCGCGGCCGTTTCAACTGCGATTGGGGCCTATCCGAGACCGGCGCGTCCGGTCCCACCGGCAATCGCTACGGCGATGCGGCGGGCCACAGCTGCATGGCGGTCGCCGGGCCCGCAGTCGAGGTGATGACGCTTGAGACGGGCAGCAACGGCCGCTTGGCCAACATGCAGACCTTTGCAGCGACAGCGCTGAAATTGCTGCTGAAGAATCTGGAGCGGTGACCTCGCGGCCTCCCGAATATCTGGCTGTGCCGGAGAATGTGTGGTGTGACTCGCTCTTTACCGCGACACGTGCGCCGACACCGCCAGCCACGTCCCGTTCGTCTTCGCCCAGCAATCGGTATAGCGCCCGGTGGCCTGCTGGCCGCCCGCATTGGTGTAGCTCGTTGCCGCGTGGATGATGGCGAAATCGCCCATCATGCGGATGATGACCTCGTGCGCCCTGAGGTTTCGGATCGCAATCGGCCGCGCCGTCTGCTTCAGGAAGGCCTCGCGATCAACCAGCGTCTTGTCGGGATTGGAGCAGTAGAACTCCGGCGCCAAAATCTCGTCGAAGCGCTTGACGTCGCAATTCTGCACCGAGGCCACATAGTCGCGGTTGAGTGCGGTGAGCTGTTCGAGGTCGTTGCTCATGGGGTTTCTCTCAGTCATTGAACAAGGGCGGCGGCACGAACCCGCCGAACTCGCGTTCGATCAGCTCGGCGAGCTTCAACGGCGTGCGGTCCTCGAGGAAGGGCCCGATGATTTGCACGCCGACCGGCAGGCCACCCTTCGACAGACCGAGCGGAACAGCCGTTGCCGGCAGGCCCGTCAGCGTGGCGATGCCGGGCCACGCAAGCTGGTCCGGATAGGCGTGGTCCTTGCCATCGATATTGATTCGGCGCTTTTCCTGCTCCGGCGAATGATCATGCGGATAGGCCGGCGTGGGCATGATCGGACAGATCACCGCATCGAATGTCTTGAACAATTGCCGCCATTGCGCGCGCAGGCCGGCGCGGGCGCCCTCGTCGAACACCCAGGCCTGATGCGTGCTGGTGATACCACGCAGCCGTTCGGCAGCGAGGCTCTTGTCGTCGGGTGAGAGCTGCGCTGCACCGGCACGCGCGCCCGCGAGATTGTCCGGCGGAAGGAAGGCGCCGAGAAAACCCATCAGCATGCGCATGTAGAGGCGGGAGGAATTCGTGAAGTCGGGAAATAGCGGACTTTCGCGCGTTATGCTCGCGCCTGCGCCCGCCAATTGTTTCGCCAGCTTCTCGATCGCGCTGCGAATGTCGGCATTGGCAGGCAGCAGCGGATGGCTGTCGATCGCCAGCACGCGGAAATCCTTCAGCGCGCGGTGTCGCGCCTCCGGCAGCGCGAGCTTGTATCCGATGCCCAGGTCCAACGGATCGGGGCCTGCCATCACGTCCAGGAGCAAGGGCAGGTCGACTGCGCTCCGCGCCATCGGACCGATCACCGCCATATCGCGCTCCATCGGGATGGCTGGAAAGGGCGGCGGCGTGTGGCCACGCGTTGGACAGAGATTGTAGGTCGGCTTATGCGCATAGACCCCGCAATGGAAGGCGGGCACGCGCAACGAGCCGCCGATGTCGGACCCAAGCGAGAGTGGTCCGTAGCCTGCCGCGAGCGCCGCAGACGAGCCGCCCGACGAGCCACCCGGCGTGCGGCCGAGATCGAACGGATTGTTCGTCGTGCCGTAGATCTCGTTGTAGCTCTGCCAATCCGCCAAGCCCACGGGGACGTTGGTCTTGCCGAGGATGACGCCACCGGCCTCCTTGACCCGGGCGATCGACAGCGCGTCCTCCGCCGGCTTGAAATCTTTCTGCGGCGTCCAGCCCCAGGTCGTGGGCAGGCCGGCGATGTTGTAGGATTCTTTCACAGTGATGGGGAGACCGAGCAGCGGCTTTCGCTCGCCGCGCGCCAATGCGGCGTCTGCCTCGCGTGCGGCGTCCAGCGCACGGTCGAAATCCCGGAAGCAGATCGCGTTGACCTTGCTGTCGTGCCGTTCGATGCGGTCGATCGCATCCTGCGTGAGCTCGACCGCGGAAACCTTCTTGGCCGTCAGTGCCGCCGACAGCTCGACCGCGCTCTTGAAGCTCCATTCGGATTTGGCCATCCCGCATCTCCTGTTCTTAGCGTGGAACAATGATGCGCAGTTTGGCCCAGCACCGCAACCGCCGTTTGATCGCGATTGACATCTGAGCAAGACGGAACGCGGTGAGCCAAGCAACCACTCGCAGTCATCGCCCGGCTTGACCGGGCGATCCAGTATTCCACCGGCGCCGATTGGACACGGACAGGTCGCGGCGTGCTGGATGCCCGGTCAAGCCGGGGCATGAAGGCGTCCTACGCCGCTCCGATCAATATCCCCACCGCCAGCACGATCGCGCCGCCGAGCACGATCTGGAACACGGCCTGGAGGAACGGCGTGTCCATGTAGCGCGCGCGGATGAAGGCGATCGCCCACAATTCGAAGAACACGACAATTCCGGCGATTCCCGTCGCGATCCAGAATGCGTTGGCCCAGCTATCGGGCACGAGATAGGGCAGGGTGTGCCCAAGCCCGCCGAGCGTCGTCATCAAGCCGCAGGTGAGACCGCGCAGCCAGGGCGAACCACGCCCGGTCAGCGAGCCGTCGTCGGACAGCGCTTCCGCAAAGCCCATGCTGATGCCGGCACCGATCGAGGCGGCGAGGCCGACCAGAAATGTTTGCCAATTCTGATGCGTGGCGAAGGCAGCCGCAAACAGCGGCGCCAGCGTCGAGACGGAGCCGTCCATCAGGCCGGCGAGACCTGGCTGCACATATTGCAGCACGAACATGCGCCGGTTGGTGCGGTCTTCCTCGGCGCGCACGTCTGAACTCAGGATCCGGTCCGTCAGCTTCGCCGCCACCTCTTCGTGGCCCTTCTCGGCCTCGGCCAGATCGCCGAGCAGGCGGCGCACGCCGACATCCTGCGCCTGTTCAGCGGCCTTCACGTAAAAGCGCTCGGCCTGCAATTCCATTGTCTCGACCTCCTTGCGGATGGTGTCGAGCGACAGGTTTTTGGTGAGCCAGACCGGACGGCGGCGCAGGAAGCCTTTGACGTCCTCGCGGCGGATCGGGGGCAAATGCGGACCGAAGCGCTGCTCGTACATTTCCAGCAGCATGTGGCGATGGCCGCGCTCTTCCTCGGCCATCTGTTCGAAGATCTTGGCGGAGTCCGGATAGCGCTCCTTCAAGTCTTCGGCGAAGCTCATGTAGATGCGGCTGTCCTCCTCCTCGGAGGAGATTGCGACCGCAAGCACCTCGCGCTCGGTCAGATCGGCAAAATTCTTCACGGCGGCCCTGTCTGATTAGTTTAGAATAATTCTAAACTATATAGGGCGCTTGGGTTCCCGGGTCAAACCACGCCGCGGCTCTTCGCCAGGAAATCGAGCAGCAGGCGGCTCACCTCGGCCGGCTGCTCCTGCTGCACCCAGTGACCGGCGCCATCGACGAGGTGGCAGCCCAGCAGCTTCGTGCAGGCCCGCGCCTGCATGGCCTCGAATACGCCGGGACGCTGATAGGTGCCCCAATCCTGCTTGCCCGAGATGAAGCAGGAGGGGATGTCGATGTTGCGGCCGGCCAGCAATTGGAACTGGCTGTTGAATGCGCCCGATGTGCCGCAGCGGTACCATTGCAGGCCGCCCTGGAATCCAGTGCGGCCATATTCGGCGCCGTAGTAGCCGAGCTCGCGGTCGGGCAGCCATTGATTGGCGGCGATTGCGGCCTGCGAGGGCATCTCCTTCGCGACCGTCTCGGCCATGGTCTCGTTCAGGTCCATCACATAATAGGTCGGCAGCTTCGCAAGCTCGTTCGCCGACCAGGATTTCAGCGGATATGGCTTGTTGTCGGTCCAGTCCGCGCTCTTGTGATGATAGTAGGCGCGCAGGAAATCATGCACGCCCTGTGGCGCGCGGTGCATGTCGGCATTGGCCGGGCGTGTCGCATAGTACCATTGATAATGCTTGCGTGGACGCGGCAAGGCGGCGAGCTCGCGATGCACGGGGTCTTCGGCCGCTGGCTTTACCGGCGTGTCGACCGTGTTGAACGGCAGCGGCGGCGCTCCGCCGAATGGCGCGCTCATCATCGTCACCGAACGAAATACGTCGGGCCGCATCAGCGCGCACCAGGCCGCGACTGGGCTGCCGAAATCATGTCCGACCACGTCGACTTGCCTGTAGCCGAACGCCGACACCAGCCCGAGCGCATCCCGCACCAGGTTGAAGAGCGAAAAGGGCGCGAGATCGCCGTCATACTCCGCGCTCCATCCCGTCGTCCGGCCATAGCCGCGCTGGTCCGGCGCGATCACGTGATAGCCAGCCGAGCTCAGCGCCGGCATCACCTTTCGCCAGGAGAAGGCAAGCTCGGGAAAGCCGTGCAGCAGCAGGGTGCAGGGCCGCCCCTTGGTCTCGAAGCCGGCCTCCAGCACATGCATGCGCAGGCCGTTGATATCGTCGACATAGCGTGAGCGGATGCCGGCGGGGAGCGGGATGTCGGGGAGCATTGTCATTTGCTTTCTCCACACGGGTGGAATCGTAAGGTGGGCAAAGGCGCGCTTCGCGCGCCGTGCCCACCATCATTCTACAACGCGTTTGGCATGGTGGGCACGCTTCGCTTTGCCCACCCTACGATTGCGCCATTCGACTACACCGCCGCGCATACGAAGCCACTGCCCTTGCGCCGGATATTCCCAACGGACGGCGAGGGGAAATGCGCGGTGCAGCACAACGTGTCGGTATCGCAATAGCGTTCCAGGAAGCTGCGGCGCGTCGTTGCCGCCTTGGCCTGATCGAGGTCGAACTTGACCGACAGCTCCGGATAGAGCGTCTGCAACGGCGAGTGCATGAGGTCGCCGGAGAACACGGCGTCATCCCTGCCGTGGCCCATCGTGATGGCGATATGGCCCGGCGTGTGGCCCGGCGTCGGCAGAATACGAACGTGGTCGCCGATCTGGTGATCGTTGCCGACAAGCTCGTGGCGTTTGGCCTCGACCACCGGCAGCACGCTGTCGGCGAAGGGCGGCACCTCCGCCTTCGCGTTCTGCTCGGTCCAATGATCGAACTCCTGCTTGGCGAAGACGTAGCGCGCTTTCGGGAAGGTCGGCACCCAGCGGCCGTTCTCCAGACGCGTGTTCCAGCCGACGTGATCGACATGCAGATGCGTGCACATCACGAAGTCGATGTCGTGAGGCGAGAATCCGGCAGCGTTGAGTCCGCGCAGATAGGTGTCGTCGGTCTTCATGTTCCATTTCGGGCGCTGCGGCCGCGGCTTGTCGTTGCCGATGCAGCTGTCGACCAGAATGGTGTGGTGCGGCGTCTTGATCACATAGGACTGGAAGCACAGCATCAATGTGTCGCTGTCATCCAGGGCTTTCGCCTCCCTCATCCACGCGCGGTTCTCGGCCAGCAGCTCCGGTGTCAGCCCCGGCAACATCTCCAGCGCCGGGACGAACGAGGTTTCCTGCTCGATGATGCGATGGATGGTGAGATCGCCGACCGCGTATTTCAGGCTCATGCTCGCTTCCTTGCACTCAGCGTGCGTCACGCACGGACGGAATGACGATGTTGGAGAGGACGTCGATCGCGGCCAGCCCTTCCTTCGGCTGGCCGTATTGGGCAGCGGTGGTCATCATGACGAGGTCAAGCTCAGGCACGATGAAAATGCGTTGTCCGCCCCAGCCGAAGGCGCCAACCCATTTGATTTCCATCCCGCCGGCCAGCGAGCGGCCCATCCACCATTGATAGCCGTAGAACAGCGTGCCGCCGAAATAGCCGATCGCCTGGAAGCGCGGCGCGATCGATTGTGCAATCCAATCGGCCGAGACGATTTGTTGGCCGTTCCACTGGCCGCGATCGAGCACGAGCTGGCCGAGCTTGGCGGCATCTCGCGGACGCAAGCGCAGGCCGGCGGCCGCCGCGATCTTGCCGTTCTTCGGGTAGGCCTTCCACTCGAAATCGGTGATCCCGAGCGGCTGGAACAGCACCTCGCGCGCAAACGTCTCTAGCGGCTTGCCCGAGACGCGTTCGAGGATGTTGCCGAGCAGTTCAGTCCCGCCGCCATTATAGGTCCAGAGTACATCCGGCGGTGCGGCGATCGGTCTTGCGAGCACATAGCTGATCGGATCGGCTTCAAAGGTGAGATGCGGCTCGTCGTTGTTCGGATCGGTCCATGCTCGCGCCTCGTCCCATTTCATTCCCGAGGACATCGTCAGCAGATGGCGCAGCGTGATGGCCTCCCAGCCCGCTTGCTTCACCGCCTGATGATCGGGGAAGAACTTGAGCACAGGCTCGTCGACGCCTTCGATCAGCTTGCGATCGATCGCGATGCCGACGAGCATCGAAACGATGCTCTTCGATGCCGAACGGATGTCGTGCTTCGTCGTCGCGGTGAATTCGCGCTGGCCTTCCGGTTGTCCCCAGGGTTGGTCGTAGCCGGCGAAGTATTGCTCGAAGACGAGCTTGCCGTGGCGCGCGACGACAACCGAATGGACCGAAGTCGCGCGTCGCCCGAGTCGGGCGGCGATGCCGCAAAGTTGCGCGCCGTCCATGCCGACGCTGTCGGGCGACGCAGTCATCCAGCCGTCGTCGGTTGACGATGGCGGTTCGCAGGCGAGGTTTCGCTGTCCAGGCACCATGCCGTCGGCTTGCACGGAAGTGGTTGAGACGGTCAACGCGAGCATGAGGCTCGCGCCGAGAATGCCGAGGCGGGGGAAGCGATCGAGCATCATCCTTCTCCCCGCCGTCGCGATACTACGCCGCTGGCGGCACTGAGATCTTCACGGAGGGCCGCTCCAGCATTTTCTGGTGGAACGCGTCGAGCTTCGGATAGGCCTTGCGCCAGCCGCAATCGGCGAAGCGGAAGTCGGCATAGCCGAGCACGCAGACGAGGCCGATCTGCGAGATGTCGAACGGACCGTTGAGGACATCGGGCATGTTCTCGAAGCGCGCCATGCCGGTCCAGGCCCGGTTCCAATGGTCGTCCGACCACGCCTGCCATTGCAGGCCCTGCGGCCGCACCATCTTCTCGTAGCGGCACAGCAGCATGGAATCGAGCATGCCGTTGATCAGGGAATGATTGGTCTTGGCCTTCCAGCGCCGCGGACCGTAATCGGGGATCAGGCTGCCGCCGGCCATCTCATTGAGATATTCGACGATGACATACGAGTCCAGGATGACGTCGCCGTCATTGGTGATCAGCACCGGCAGCTTTTTCAGCGGCGTGATGCGTGAATAGTCCTCGTTGGCCGTGCCGGGCGCGACGCTCGCCGGCGTGAGTTCGATCTTGTCGATCAGCCCGAGCTCGATCGCGGCGATGCGCACCTTGCGGGCAAAGGGCGAGGCGGGGGAGAAGGTGAGCTTCATGGGACAATTCCCTGCGATCGGTCTTGAGCAAATGGTGTCTCGTCCGTCATGGCCGGGCTTGACCCGGCCATCCACGCGCGTCCGCGTGGATAGACTGTGAGACGTGGATGCCCGGGACAAGCCCGGGCATGACGACGAGTGTGCGCTGGCCGCGGCTTACGCCGCGACGATCTCCTGGCGCTGCTCGCCGAGGCCCTCGATGCCGAGCGTGATGACGTCGCCGACATTGAGGAAGGTCGGCGGCTTCATGCCGAGGCCGACGCCGGGCGGGGTGCCTGTCGTGATGATGTCGCCCGGCAGCAGCGTCATGAACTGCGAGACATAGGAGATGCACTTGGCCATCGAGAAGATCATGGTCTTGGTCGAGCCGGTCTGACGGCGCTGGCCGTTCACGTCGAGCCACATCGGCAGGTTCTGCACGTCCTTGATCTCGTCCTTGGTGGCGAGCCAGGGACCGAGCGGGCCGAACGTGTCGTGCGACTTGCCCTTGGTCCACTGACCCAGGCGCTCGATCTGGAAGGCGCGCTCGGAGACGTCGTTGCAGACGCAGTAGCCGGCGACGTGGTTGAGCGCGTCGGCTTCCGAAACGTATTTTGCGCGCGTGCCGATGATCGCGGCGATCTCGACCTCCCAGTCGAGCTTGGTCGAGCCGCGCGGCTTCTCGATGGCGTCGTTCGGGCCGGACAGCGAGGTGTTGGCCTTCATGAAAATGATCGGCTCGCTCGGAATTTCCGCGCCGGTCTCCTTGGCGTGGTCGCTGTAGTTGAGGCCGATCGCCACGAATTTCGACATGCCGATAACGGGGGCGCCGAACCGCGGCTTGCCGGAGACGGCGGGCAGCGAGGCCGGATCGAGCGCCGCCAGCTTCTTCAGGCTCTCGGGCGAATAGGCCTCGCCGGTCAGGTCCTTCACATGCGCCGACAGGTCCCGCAACTGGCCGGATTTGTCGAACAGGCCGGGCTTTTCCGCACCCTTCTCGCCATAACGAACAAGCTTCATTCTCGTTTCTCCCTGGAATTGACCGATCGGTTAAACAGCTTCATGGAACAGGGCGGCGGGAAATTCAACCGCTCAAAGAGGGCGCATTGCAGCCCTCTCGATTCGGGAGGTTCGTCCGGGGCACGAGACTAGGCCAGCGCCTCGAACCTGAATGCGTCCCCAACCCGCTTGATGTGCCCGGCCGAAAAGTGCCCGCCGATCACCAGCGTCGGGGTGTCGGCAAACCGGCCGAACAATTCGCGCCGCGTCGCGGCAGATTGGCTCTGATCGGAATCCGCGGTCGAGGACCAGCCGAGATGCGCCATCTGGCAGGGATGATGGGCGACGTCGCCCGTCAGCAGTCCCTGCTCGCCGTCCGACCGGATCAGAACGCTCATATGCCCGGGGCTGTGGCCGGGGGTTGGGATCATGCTGATCTCCTCGCTGAGCCGGTGGTCGCTCGCGACCAACTCCGCCCGGCCGGCATCGACGATCGGCTTCACGGAATCGCCAAACACGGCCTGCTTGTCCGGCTCGGTGGAGTGGTCGCGCCAGTGCTCGTATTCGGTCTTGCCGAAGACGTAGCGCGCGTTGGGGAAGCTCGGCACCCATTTGCCGTCGACCCATTTCGTGTTCCAGCCGACATGATCGACATGAAGATGCGTGCACAGCACGGTATCGATGCTGTCGGGCGGAAAGCCCGCCGCAATCATCGTCTCCAGGAATGGTGTGGTGCGATTGTTCCAGGTCGGGACGTTGCGGCCCTGCTTGTCGTTGCCAAGTCCGGTATCGACCACGATGCGGCGCGAAGGAGTTTCGAGCACCAGCGAATGGATCGACATTTTCAGCCGGCCTTCTTCCGTGGCGAAATGCGGGATCAGCCAGGGCAGCTTCCGGATTTCATCGTTGGTTGCTGCCGGGAGGATGAAGCGGGTTGAACCCACCGTCTCCATCTCGACGAGTTTGGTGATCTTGACCCTGCCGACTTTCCACTGCATCCGGCGCATCCCCATGTTCTTGTTTGATGTTCTTGCTTTGCGGGGGAACATGCGCAGTTTCGCCCTCAGGCGCAATGGATCATCTGACGCCGTGCGGCGTTATCGCGGGAACCCAGGGAAAGACAAAGGGCCAGCCATGCCAGAGCTTGCGATTTCCGCGGAGAAGGTCGCCTTCATCATCGAAAAGGCGCGTGAATTCGACGTCAAGCAGGCGGATTCCGATCCGGATTCCGGCTCGAATGCGACTGATGACGATGCGGTCGACGTCCTCGAGGATGACGGCTCCGATCCGGTCGTCAACGAACTCGGAAGTTTCATCGTGGCCATGAACGAGGACGAGCAGATCGATCTCGTCGCGCTGACCTGGCTCGGCCGCGGCGACGGCACGATCGACGATTGGGACGATTTGCGCGCACGCGCCGTGGAGGCACGCGCGGAGTATCGCAGTCCCCGGCGCGAGACGGCGCATTATCTGCTCGGTGAGCCGATGCTGGGCGATCTGCTCGCCGACGGGCTCGATGAATTCGGCGTCGACTGGACCGACGGAGACCTGGTGGCCGATTCATCCGCTCCAAGCCAGCGGGACGAAGACGAGATCACCAAGCAGCGGTGATTCCGGCCGATATCAGCGCGCGCAGTCGACCACCACGGTGCCGAGCTTGTCGCCTTTCTCGACGGCGACATGGGCCTGCGCCGTCTCCGACAGCGCAAACTGCGCCGCGACATTGTGGATTCGCGGCCCCGCTGCCAGCCATTTCGAGATGTCGGCCTGCGCCGCCGCAAGCAGCGCCGGCGGCAGCGCGAACAAGACGAGCGAGCGGAGCGTGATGCACTTCTCCATCAGCTCGCGCATCGGCACGGTCGGCGTGCGGTTGCCGTTCGTGGCGTAGACCGCGATTGTCGAATTCATGGCCATCAACTTCAGGGTCGTCGCGATGTTGCCGCCGAAATCGACATCGACCAATTGGTCGACCCCGCGTCCGCCGGTGAAGGCCATGGCCTTGGCAACGACATCTTCGTCCCTGTAATTGACCACGAGATCGGCACCGGCTTGTCGCGCATGCTCGCCTTTTATCGCCGAGCTGACGGTCGCGATCACCTGCGCGCCGCCCCATTTCGCGAGTTGCACGGCGTAATGTCCGACTGCACCCGCGCCGCCGGTGACCAGCACCGACTTGCCGACGATCGGCCCGTCCGCAAACAGGGAGCACCACGCCGTCATTGCGGGAATGCCCAGCGTCGCGCCTTCCGCAAAAGAGAGATTGTCCGGCAACGGCGTCACCAGATGCTCGGCAAGCGCGATATATTCGGCCGCGGTGCCAAAGGCGCGGCCGTTACGCTGGCCGTTGAACAGCCAGACCCTGTCGCCGATCTTGAACCGCGTCGCGCCATCGCCGATCTGGTCGATAAAGCCCGCGCCATCGCTGTTCGGAATGACGCGCGAAAATTCCTTGGCGCGATAGCCGCCCCCGCGCCGGCCGACATCGGCCGGATTGACGCCGGAGGCTTCCAGGCGAATACGAACTTCGCCTGGACCTGCGACCGGCGTGGCCATCTCACCATAGGTGAGGACGTCCGCCGCCGGTCCTGTCTCCTCGTACCAGACCGCCCTCACAGCGTTCCCGGGAAGGCACCGCCATCGAGCAGAAGGTTCTGCCCGGTGATGAAGCCGGCCTTGGCGCCGCACAGGAATGCGCAGGCATAGCCGAACTCCTCGGGATCGCCGAAGCGGCCCGCGGGATTGAGCTTGGCGCGCTCGGCCAGAACCTGGTCCGGCGTGATGCCGCGCTTCTCGGATTCCCCCTTCGCGGTGCTGCGCAGGCGATCGGTCTCAAACGGGCCCGGCAGCAGGCCGTTGATGGTGACGTTGTTGATCACGGTCTTGCGCGACAGGCCGGCAATGAATCCGGTGAGGCCGGCGCGCGCGCCGTTGGAGAGACCGAGGATGTCGATCGGCGCCTTCACCGCCGCTGAGGTGATGTTGACGATGCGGCCGAACTTGCGGGCCATCATGCCGTCCACCGTCGACTTGATCAGCTCGATCGGGGTCAGCATGTTGGCATCGATCGCCTTAATCCAGTCGTCGCGGGTCCAGTTGCGGAAATCGCCGGGCGGAGGTCCGCCGGCATTGTTGATCAGGATGTCCGGCTCGGGGCAGGCCTTGAGCACGGCCTCGCGGCCCGCCGGCGTCGTGATGTCGCCGACGATCTCGGTGACGGTCACATCAGGATAGGCTTTGCGGATGTCGTCGGCCGTCTTCTTCAGGGCCTCGGCGCCGCGCGCGGTCAGCGTGACGTGAACGCCGGCCTCGGCCAGCGAGATGGCGCAGGCGCGTCCGAGGCCTTTGCTGGATGCGCAGACGATGGCGCGGCGGCCTTTGATCCCAAGATCCACTGTTTCACTCCCGTAATGTCAGGCAGGTTTTTAGAGCCGCTATTCTAGCCAACCTTGGCGCCGCTGATAAGGGATTGGCTCGCATCATAATGCATGCACGCTTGTGCGGCGATGCAAATGCGCCTCATCAGATGCGCCGCTCCTGCTTGAGACGGTCGATCGCGGAGGCCGCCTCCGGCGGCAGCGACTTGAAGCCCATCTGGCCGACCGTCGAGAACAGCGGCCGCAGATGCGAACCGGCGAGGAACGGCGGCTGCCGGTTGGCCGGCACGATCTGGTCGAACACCAGCACCAAGGTGGTGGCGACGAGGCCGACCCTGATGGCGCCGAGCGCGGCGCCGCCGAGGCGGTCGCCGATGCCGGCGTCGCGTATCGTGTCGCTCAGCGCCAGCCGGCCGAGATGTCCAAACAGCATGCCGACCACCACGAAGATGCCGAAGAACCAGATCCAGTTCTGCAGCAGCGGCGCATTCGGATTGCCCGCGACCTGCGGGACGATCAGCGGCATCAGCGCAACCGCGATGGGGGCGGCGAGGAGATAGGCCAGGATCGTCATGGCGCTGCCGAGCAGGCCGGTCCTGAAACCGAAGCCGATCGCGATGGCGAGCGCCGCATAGACGGCGAGATCGAAACTGTTCATGCGCGGGAGCCTGCCATGGAACGAGTGAACGCAGAACCGATCATTCCGGTTTCAGATCGTTAAAATCGTCTGTATTGATGGCCAAAACCGATGACCCCAAAGCTCAGGGACGCGCCCAATGTCAGACCTATTCGACGTCAGTCGAGAAACCATCCTCGTCACAGGTGCGAGCCAGGGCTTGGGGCGGCAATTTGCCCGGGTGTTGGCGGCACATGGCGCGGCCGTCGCGCTCGCGGCGCGGCAGACCGACAAGCTGAAGAGCCTGGAAGACGAGATCCGCGGCAAGGGCGGCCGCGCCGCCGCCGTCGCGCTCGACGTCACCGACATCGCATCGATCGCCAGGGCCCTCGATGCCACGGAAGCCGCGCTCGGCCCGGTCACGGTGCTGATCAACAATGCTGGCATCGCGATCGAAAAGCTCGCGACCGAGCAGACCGAGGCCGATTGGGACGCGGTGATGGGCGCCAATCTCAAGGGCGCCTATTTCCTCGCGACCGAGATCGCGCGCCGCATGATCGCGAGCAAGCAGGCAGGCAACATCGTCAACATCGCCTCCGTGCTCGGCACCGGCGTGCTGAAGGCGGTGTCGCCTTACGCGATCTCCAAGGCCGGCATCATCCAGGCGACCAAAGCGATGGCGCTGGAGCTTGCGGGGCAGAACATCCGCGTCAACGCGCTGGCACCCGGCTACATCGACACCGAGATGAACCACGCGTTCTGGGCGACGCCGCCGGGCGAGCGCCTGACCAAGCGCATTCCCCAGCGCCGCATCGGCGCCGAGTCCGATCTCGACGGCGCGATCCTGCTGCTGGCCTCGAAGGCCTCGCGGTACATGACGGGCAGTGTGGTGACGGTGGACGGCGGGTTCTTGCTGAATTGAGAAGCTGCTATCGTCCCGGCCCCCCATGCGCAATTGCGCACTAGGCCGGGACGACGAGGTAGAGTCACCGCATCTCGCCCCTGATCATATCCGCCGCCTTCTCGCCGATCATGATCGCCGGCGCATTGGTGTTGCCGCCGATCAGTGTCGGCATGATCGAGGCGTCGACGACGCGCAGACCTTCCACGCCGTGCACCTTCAGCGCCGGATCGACCACGGCCATCGCGTCGGTGCCCATCTTGCAGGTGCCGACGGGGTGATAGACGGTGTCGACACGCGCGCGCAGGATGGCGCGGATATCGTCGTCCGTTCTCACATCGGACGTGAACATGTCCTTCTTCTGCAACGCGCGCATCGCGGGCGTCTCCATCAGCCTTCGCGTCGTCTTGAAGCCCGCGACCATCGTCTCGAGATCCTCCGCCTCGCCCAAGAAATTCGGATCGATCAGCGGCGCTGCCAGCGGATCGGCGCTTTTCAGCCAGACGCTGCCACGGCTCTTCGGCCGCAACAGGCAGACATGGCACGAGAAGCCCGCCTCCTTGTGCTTCTTGCGGCCGTGGTCGTCGAGCGTCGCGATGATGAAGTGCAGCTGGATGTCGGGCACATCGAGGTCGGCCCGGGTCTTCAGGAAGCCGCCACACTCGGCGAAATTGGTGGTCATCAGGCCGCGCCGCTCCCGGCGGTATCGTTGGATGGCGCGGAGCAGGGATGGTAGCCGGCCGAGCGACGAATGGACGAAGTGTGGATAGTCGGAGGCGTAGACGAACACGAAATCCGGATGATCCTGCAGATTGCGTCCTACGCCCGGCAAATGATGCACGACGTCGATCCCGTGGGCGGCAAGCGCCTTGCCGTCGCCTATGCCCGACAGCATCAGCAATTGCGGTGACTGGAAGGCGCCGGAGGCGAGGATCACCTCGCGACGGGCGCGTAGCTTCTTTGTCTGCTTGCCCTGGACATATTCGATGCCGACCGCGCGCCCACTTTCGAACAGGATGCGCGTGGCATGCGCCTGCGTCTCGACACGCAGATTGGCGCGCTTGTCCGTGTGGGGATGCAGATAGGCGCGCGCCGCGCTCCAGCGCTCACCATTGTGCTGGGTCACCTGGTAGCTGCCGAGCCCTTCGTGATCCTCTTCATTGAAGTCCTCGCGGATGCGGAACTGCGCCTCGCGGGCCGCCTGATGGAAGATGTCGTGGATCGGATTGTCCGCGCGCAGTCTGTTGACATGCAACGGGCCGCCCTTGCCATGATACGCGCCGTCAAAATCGGCGTTGTTTTCCGAGCGCTTGAAATAGGGCAGCACGTCCGCGTACGACCAGCCGGCATTGCCGAGCGAGGCCCAGTGGTCGTAGTCCCATTTGTTGCCGCGGATATAGACCATGGCGTTGATCGCGGAGGACCCGCCGAGCCCCTTGCCGCGCGGTTGATAGCCGATACGGCCGTTCAATCCCTTCTGCGGCACGGTATCGAAGCCCCAGTTCGCCGCCTTGTATGGCAAAGCCAGTCCGAACGGCGTGGTGATCCGCCAATTGTCGTTCCGACCGCCGGCATCGAGCAGCGCCACGGATGTCCCCGCATCCTCCGACAGCCGCCCCGCCACCGCGCAGCCGCCGGAGCCCGCGCCCACGACGACGAAATCGAATGTGTCAGTCACTGATGTTTCCCTCTGCATTCATTCTTTCTGTCATTGCGAGCGCAGCGAAGTAATCCGGACTTTTGCCGCGGAGGGATTCTGGATTGCTTCGCTGCGCTCGCAATGACAGGTGCTGAAACCTACGACATGAACCGCATCATCTTCTCCAGCCGCGCGATCTTGCCGCCATAGGGCGGATAGAGGTCGGCGAGGCGGTTGAATTTCGAGCGATAGAACACCGGCTTCAGCTTGCTGAACGTGCGAAAACCCCATTCGCCATGATAGACGCCGGTGCCGGACGCGCCGACACCGCCCATCGGCTGGTTGATTTGCGCGAAATGGAACAGGCAGTCGTTGACGGTGACGCCGCCGGAGACGGTGCGCGCCAGCACCTCGTCGCGCGCAATGCGGTCCTTGCCGAACCAGTACAGCGCCAGCGGCCGGTCGCGGGCGTTGACGAAGGCGATGGCGTCGGCCGGGTCGCGATAGCCGAGCACGGGGAGCACGGGGCCGAAAATCTCCTCCTGCATGGCCGCCATGTCTTCGCTCGCGCCCACGATCAGCGTCGGCGGGAATTTGCGGTGCGCCTTCCAGCTAGGATCGTCCGGCTTCGCCGGCTGCAGGATCTTTGCGCCGCGACGTGCCGCATCGGAGACGAGATTTTCCAGCCGCGCATAATGCCGGTCGGAGATCACGGAGGTGTAGTCCTTGTTGGCGGGATCGGTGCCGAACATGCGTCGCATCTGCGCGCGCACTTTTTCGGCGAAGGCCTGCAACGCGCGCTCGGGCACCAGCACATAGTCCGGCGCGATGCAGGTCTGCCCGGCATTGAGCAGCTTGCCGTAGGCGATGCGCTCGGCGGCCTCTTCGAGGTCGGCCGAGGCGTCGATGATAACAGGCGACTTGCCGCCGAGCTCGAGCGTGACGGGCGTCAGGTTACGCCCCGCGGCCTCCGCCACCAGCCGCCCCACCCGGGTCGAGCCGGTGAACACGAGATGATCGAACGGCAGATGCGCGAAGGCCTTTGCGACCTCGTCTTCGACGCCGGTGACGAGCAATTCCGCAGCGTCGAATCGCGCGGCGACCGTCTCCTTCAGCAGCGCTGAGAAATGCGGCACGAGCTCGCTCGGCTTGATGATGACGCGGTTGCCGGCGGCGAGCGCGCCGATGGCGGGCGCGAGCGTCAGCTGCAGCGGATAATTCCAGGGCGCGATGACGCCGACGACGCCGAGCGGCTGCGGCATCAGCCGGTTGCGCGCGGGCAGGAATTGCAGCGCCGTCGAAACGCGCTGCGGCGCCATCCAGCTCTTGAGGTGCTTGGTGGCATGACGGATCTCGGAGAACACCATCATGGTCTCGGCGATATTGGTCTCGACCGCGCAGCGGTGACCGAAATCGGCCGAGATCGCCTGCCGGAAGCGCTCCTCGTTGTCGGCGACGACAGTGCGCAACCGCGCCAGCCGGTCGAGCCGCTCGGCGAGGCCAGGCGCCGGCTCGGCCCGCGACCGCTCGACCATGGCATGGAAGGCGTCTTCGAGGCCCCGAAGCGGGGCGCTCGGCGGGGGGCGATCTGAGGGGCGATCCAAGGCGTGGTCCATGGCGTTCTCCCCCATTAAGTGGCGTTTCCGCCTGGTTTTGTTGCCGCAAGCTGGCCCCTTGTGGAACTTCTGGCAAGGGCCGGCCAAATAGGCCGCAAATTCGTCCACCGCGCTGTCATAAAGTCGAAAAAAACGTTCTCGCAGCCCTTTCCAAAGGCACCCCGGGTTGGTACATACCGCCTGCACCCAACGGGCTTTGCCCGGGGTTGCCTTCCAAGGAAGCCTTCGGGACGGACGAAGCAAGCCACGCGAACAGCGCCGGCCCTTCATTCACCGTCCCCGGCGCTTTCACGAAGGCAAAGCAACGGTTAACGCGGGGTGGAGCAGCCCGGTAGCTCGTCAGGCTCATAACCTGAAGGTCATAGGTTCAAATCCTATCCCCGCAACCAAGTTCGGACCTTACCGGTCCCGATCCGAAAATGGCCCGCTTCACGCGGGCCATTTTTGTTTTGGCCGCGCTCCGGTGGAAACGTCGGTCGCACCTTGCGCAAGAGTGGGGGAACGGCTCACTCCGGATAGCTAAGGATCATTTTCAGCAGTTTCGGAAACCGCGCATTGATGTCCTCCTCGCGCAGGACATTGCGGTGCTGGACGCCTTGCTTTGAGGTCCGGATCAGGCCGGCCTCGCGCAGGATGCGAAAATGGTTCGACAGGGTCGACTTCGCCATGTCAGGGCAGGGCGCCGCCTCGGTGCACGACATGCAATCACTCTGTGCGGCCAGGCTTTTGACGATCCGCAGCCGCATAGGGTCCGCGAGCGCTCCCAGCACCCCAGCCAGTGAAATCTCGCTCCGCGATGGGTGAACGAACTGCACCATGCACAAAATATAGCACCTCCCTTGAACTCATTCAATAGTTCACTAGTATTGAACTATTGAATATCGGCGTCGCGCCGGATGATGGAGAATGTGATGACCAAGAGACTCGAAGGAAAAGTTGCGCTCGTGACCGGCGCATCCAAAGGCATCGGTGCCGAAATCGCTGCGCGGCTCGCGGCCGAGGGCGCGGCGGTCGCCGTCAACTACAGCTCCAGCGAGCAGGCCGCCGACCGCGTCGTCGCCGCCATTGTCGCCAAGGGTGGCAAAGCCGTCGCGGTCCACGGCAATCTGGCCGATGCCAAGGACGTGAAAAGCGTAGTCGCGGATACCGTGAAGGCGCTCGGTGCGATCGACATCCTCGTCAACAACGCGGGCGTTTACGAGTTCGCGCCGCTCGAGGCCATCACGCCGGAGCATTTCCACAAGCAGTTCGATCTCAATGTGCTGGGCCTCCTCCTGGTCTCAGGAGAGGCGGCGCGGCACTTCAACGCCAATGGCGGAAGCATCATCAACATCAGCTCCGCGGCGTCGACCCTCGCGCCGCCGAACGGCGCCGTCTACTCCGCCACCAAAGCATCGGTGGATGCGATCTCCGCCGTGCTGGGCAAGGAACTGGCGCCGCGCAAGATCCGCGTCAACGCCGTCAATCCCGGCATGATCGTCACCGAGGGGGTCGTGTCCGCCGGCCTGCACGAGGGCGACATGCGAAACTGGATCGAATCCACCACTCCGCTTGGCCGAGTCGGCAAGGTCGAGGAGATCGCTGCCGCGGTGGCCTTCTTCGCTTCGGACGACGCATCCTACGTCACGGGCGAGACGCTTCACGTCGCCGGCGGCCTTCGCTGAATTTGTTGGTTTACAGAAGGAAATGGCACGCCTTGCGCGCGCCATTTTTTGTTTTGGGGCGTCCTCGATCATGCATGTCCTGCTTGGCTGAGCTTGGGTTCGTTCGGACCATGCCGAAGCGCGTCCCGTCGCCGTCGGTGGAGCTGCCAAGCGTAAGCGCGATCAGCCCAGAGCATGCCATCCGGGAAGGAACCCAGGATGGCGCCGGGCGTCAACACGAGGACACCGGGCCCGTCCGGTGCTCGCTTGTTGGCTTGCCGTCGTTCGGAAGGAGAGGGCCAATGCAGTTCGAGGATTTCGACGCCGCCGATGTTCAGGCGGACGAGGCCCGGATCTTCATCCGTCGGGCCGGTTCGGGGCCGGCCGTTCTCCTGTTGCACGGATTTCCGCAGACGCATCTGATGTGGCGAGACGTTGCGCCGTTGCTCGCGCAAAACTTCACCGTGGTCTGCGCCGATCTTCGCGGATATGGCCGGAGCGATTGTCCTCCCTCCAGTCCGGACCATGCGCCATATGCAAAACGAGCAATGGCAAACGACATGGTGTCCGTCATGACGAAACTCGGCTTCGACCGTTTCTCGGTCGCGGGCCATGATCGTGGCGGCCGTGTCGCCTTTCGGCTCGCGCTTGATCACCGCGAACGCGTGCAGCGGCTTGCCGTCCTGGATGTCGTTCCTATTGCCGACGCCTGGGAGCGCGCCGACAAGAACCTGACGGTCGGCTATTGGCCGTGGTCGTTGCTTGCGCAGCCTGAACCTCTTCCCGAGCGGTTATTGTCGGCAGCCCCCGACGCCATCATCGACAATGCGCTGCATGGCTGGGGGTCTTCGGCCGGCAGCTTCAGTCCGGCGGTGCGAGCAGCCTATATCGACGCGTTGAGCGATGAGGCGCATGTTCACGCGATCTGCGAGGAATATCGTGCGGCCGCGACACTCGATCACGCGCACGATGTGGCGGACCGTCGTTCCGGCCGCCGAATTGACTGCCCTGTGCTCGTGCTCTGGAGCGGTCGCGGCCCCCTCAACGCGTGGTATGCGAGCGAGGGCGGCCCCTTGGGGCTCTGGCGGGCGTGGGCAGATGACATCGACGGAAAGCCGCTTGATGGCGGGCACTTCTTCCCGGAGGAGCTTCCGCAGCAGACTGCGTACGAGCTGAACCGGTTTTTTGGAGGCGGTGGATAGGACCAGCGTCTTGGCAGTGCTGCTTCCTTCGACAGCACGGTCTTGGCAAGCGCGAGGGCTGCCCCCTTGGGGCGAACGGCGATCGGAAGCAAACATTACGCCCGCGCCAGTCGCGCGGGCGTGATGCGTCTTGCGTACTACAGAATGCGTCAGGATCTGTGCGGACAGACCATCGTCAGATTGAGCAGCGTCGGCTTGTCCGAGCCCTTCTTGTAGTCCCACTCCAGCCGGATCTCGTGCCGGTGCGCGAAAGCGTCGCTGGCTTCGTGGGTGATGATCTTCGTCTTCATCGGGATTGGCGGCTCGGAGTTGAAGCATTTCCGGACGCAGGCATCGAGCAGATCGCATCGCGTCAGCGGAATGACGCCCGGCTCATCCCTGGACAGGGGGACTGTGTTCGGCTGGGTGCTGAGGTCGACGCGGGCCCGGCCCTTTTCCTTGTGCCAGTACTTGGCGCTGCCCTGCGGCCAGTTCGATGCCGGGTTCAGAATCAAATGGTACTGGCCGTATTCCAAGGTCGGCAGGTCGATGTCCTCGGACTCCTTGAGCTTCGCGACGCTCTTCTTCATGTTCGCCAAAGGATAGTAATTGCTATTCATCAAGTCTCGAAATGCCTTGCCGCTATATACCAGTCCGGCCATCGCCTCTTTCCTTCATATGTCTGTTTGTCAAAATCTCTGGTGCGGTGGCCGAAAATACGCGTCACGCTACGGCCGATCACGCTGTTTGTTGTGCGCCCTCAACGCTACCACTCAGGAATGTATTTCGTCCAGAGAGCCTCCATCCCGTAACGTCGCCTATGTCGCAAGCCCAATTGCCATGCACTTTCCTATAGGTATTGTTGGGTCGAACGCCTCGCGGGGATTGGGGTGAGGCTGCCGAGGCAGTGGTTGAAGGCGCTGGAATGCATTGCTTCGCTTGTCAGTCGGCGATTGGTCCGGGCGACCGCTGGTGCTCCAAATGCGGAGCGGCGGTGCGCCAGCCCGTCGACCCCGACAGCGAACGACGCTTTGTGACGATTCTGCGTGCCGACGTCGTCGATTCCACAGGTCTTGTTGCCGAACTGGAGCCGGAGGCGGCGGTGTCGCGCCTCGAGCCTGCTCTTGCGGCGATGAGAGGCGCGGTGCGCCAGTTCGGCGGCATCGTCAGCAAGGAGTTGGGTGACGGGTTGGCCGCCGTCTTCGGCGCCCCGATCGCCGACGACAACCACGCGCCCTTAGCCTGCCACGCGGCCATCGAGCTGGTCCGGCGTGTTGGCAGTCTGGGCGATCCAGGACTTCAAGTCCGGGTCGGCCTGCACTCGGGTCATGTGGTGGCCTACATGGTCGCGAGCGAATTTTCCAAGGTCTACGAGATCGGCGGCGCAGCCCAGCACCTCGCGGCTCGGCTGGAGACGGCAGCCGAGGCGAACCAGATCTATGTCTCCGAAGCCTGCCAGGAGCTGGCGGACGGACACGTCCGCTTTGAATTCCTTGGCCGCAAGGCGCTCCGTGGTTTCGGCGAGCCCCTGCCTGTCTACCGGGTGATGGGTGCGAGTGATCTGTCGAGCTGGCGGGTCCGACGTGCGCGGAGCGTTTCCAGATTCGTCGACCGCACGACGGAGCGGGCGTTGTTGTGGCGCGCTGCGGATAGGGTTGCTGCCGGCCGGCAGACGGTTCTGCTGATGGGTGACGCCGGCATTGGCAAGTCTCGGCTTGCGCATGAATTCGCGCAGGACCTCCGGGCTGGCGGCTGGCGGCTGATCGATGTCGAGTGCAGCCCAAATCTCCAGGGTGCGCCGTACAGCGCGCTCAAGCGCCTGTTGCTCTCGATCCTCGATACGTCAGCAAGAGATCAGACCAAGACGGATGATCCCAGAGACGAATTGCCGGTGGTGCAACAGCGGGCTCTCGACGCGATCCTGGATTTGCCGGTTTCCGATCCGCAATGGGATGAATTGGAGCCTCACGCGCGCGGTCGTGCGATTTCAGACGCAAGCTGTGCGATCGTCGAGAGCGTCGCCCGTCGTCAGCGTACGATCCTTTTGATTGAGGACCTGCACTGGATGGATCGGGCCAGCGATGCGGTCGTCGCGACCCTTTCGGGGCTGCAATGCCCTGATTTGCTTGTGCTGCTGACGACGCGGCCCAATGGAATGCCGGTGTGGATCGCGAGCTGCCGCGCGGAAATCGTGGCGATGCGGCCTCTCGATGACAATTCGGGGCTGGCCATGCTCGCGGACATGCTTGGTCCCGCCACGACCAACGAAGACCTGAAGAATCGGATCATCTCTCATACGGCCAACGTTCCGCTGTTCATCGAGGAGGTCTGCCGCAGTCTGAAGGACAGCGGCATGCTTCTTGGCCAGTGGGGCGACCTTTCCCTTGCGCGTCCTGTGGACGAACTCGGCATCCCCAGCAGCATTCAGGGTGTGATCGCGGCGCGGCTGGATCGTGTGTCACGACAGGAACGATCGCTTCTCCAGATCGCCGCGGCGCTTGGACCCCGGGCCGACCAGGCCACACTGCGAAGAGTAGCGGCCGTGCCGGAAGACGTCCTGCAGGATTGCCTCACCGCGCTCGACCGGGCCGAGCTGCTCGTCAGGATCGACAGTGAGTTGGAGGATTCGCTCGAGTTCCGGCACGAGATGGTCAGGCAGGTGACCTACGATTCGATGGTCGAGAAGGTGCGGGAAAGCATCCATGCCAGCATTCTGGCGGCTCTCGAGACCGACGAGGCGTGGACCGACGGTCCGGATACGCTCTGCTATCACGCGACCCGAGCGAAGGATTGGCGGAAGGCTTTTCAGCATGGCAGGAGCGCGGCTCGAAAATGTCTGGTGCGCTCGGCCTTTGCCGAAGCGGTCGATTATTTCGAGATCGCGATGGGTTCTCTCGACAAGATCCCGGTGACGCACGCGCGCGAAACGGACGCCATCGACCTGCGGATGGAGGCGCGGTTGGCCTTTGCCGGGTCGGGGCGTGTCGCCGAAGCCCTGGATTTGGGGAGCGAGGCCGAACGGCGAGCCGATGCGATTGGCGATATTGAACGCAAGGTCGCGGCCATGACCATGAGAGCGGGTGCCCAGAATTTCTATGGAACGCCGGTCGAAGCCGTCGCGATCGGAGAAGATGTGGTGCATCTGGCGGAAAGCTCAGGAAATCCCGCTTGGCGTAATCTCGCGCAATACAGTCTCGGGCAGGCCTATTTTCTTTCCGGCCGCTACGATCGCGCCGAGAAGATGCTGGCCACCGCCCGCGTCCATCTTGCGGGTCTGACCGCGAGTGCTCCGATCGGCACGACCCCACGATCTTTGCTCCTGCTTTGCTGCATGATGAACAGCGTCACTCACACGGTGATGGGCCAGATCGATGCCGCCGAGCAGCTTCAGCAGCAGGCCGGCGCGATCGCGGAGGAGACCGGCCGCCCCTACGACCGCGTCGCCGCGGCCTATAGCGGCGGCTGGCTGATGCTCGGCCGCGGCGAGCCGGCGGCGGCCGCGGCCATTCTCGAGGATGGTTTTGTCCTGGCGCAGAAGCACGGCATCCGGCTGTTCGTGCCGGTGCTCGCCTGCCACCTCGGCATGGCCTATCTGGAGCAGGGGCTGTTCGACCGCGCGCGCGGCATGCTGACGGAGGCGCGTGAGGAGGCGAAGGCGGTCGGCTATACCTCGGCGGTGCTGCGCAGCTCGATCTACCTGGCGCTCGCCACCCACCGTCTCGGCGACGTACAGGCCGCGCAGAACATGCTGCGCGAAGCGCGCAACACCGCGCGGCAACAGGGGTTCTCCGGGCTGGAGGCGGAGGCCCTGTTCGGCGAGGCCGTGGTGACGCCGCCGTCGGATGCGGAGGCCAAGGCGGCGATCCTGAGCGCCCTGCGCGCGACCATCGCGATCGCCACCGAGAGCGGCGCGCTGCCGCTGCGGCACAAAGCCGAGGCGATGCTCAACGAGATGCAGGCGACGGGTGACGAGCTCAGCTGACGGCAGCGGCGGCCGGGCCGCTATCGGGGCCGAAATCTGCCCGACGCGTCAAATAAATTAAGCAGGGCCCGCAATGGGTTAGCTACTGTGCATGGGGTTGTTTTTGGCGTTTTTTGAAGAGGCCCCCATGGTGCAGTGCGGAGGACGGCACGCTTGTGCGGCCCCGCTCCGATGACTATGCCCTTGCACGCGCAGCAAGGTCGGCTACCGTCGGCCCTGGCCACACGGCCAGGCGACTTTTGATTTCAATTTTTTAGCATCCGATTTTCCGGCGCCGCGACGGCGCGACGCCCACCGAACGAGGCGGGGCCATGATCACACGGGACCAGTCAGCGCTGCTCGCGCCGGTCGAGCGGGATTTGCGGCTCGATCTTTTCCGCGGCATCGGTCTGTGGATGATCTTCCTCGACCACATTCCGCACGACATCGTGGCCTGGCTGACCTTGCGCAATTACGGCTTCAGCGACGCCGCCGAATTCTTCGTCTTCATCTCCGGTTATCTGGTCGGCTGGATCTACGGGCCGATCGTCGCGGGCGGCTGGTTTCTCGCCGCGCTGAAGAGGCTGTGGCGGCGCGCGGTCGAGATGTATGTCGCCCACATCATGCTGTTCCTGCTGTTCACGGCGCAGATCGCCCGCACCGCGCGCCGCTTCGACAATCCGATGTACGAGCACGAGTTCAACGTGTTCAATTTCCTGTCGCATCCGGACGAGCTGATCGGGCAGGCGATCCTCCTGAAGTACAAGCCGGTCAATCTCGACGTGCTGCCGCTCTACATCACGCTGGTGTTCGCCTCGCCTTTCATCGTGTGGTGCCTGGTGCGCCGGCCGAACCTGACGCTCGCCGCATCCGTGGTGCTCTACGTGCTGGCGCGCTGGTTCGACTGGAACGTCGCCTCCTATCCGCCCGGCACGCACTGGTACTTCAACCCGTTCTGCTGGCAGCTGATGTTCGTGTTCGCAGCCTGGTGCGGCATCGGCCAGATCGACAAGATCGCGAGATGGGTGTGGTCCAGGGCGGCGATGGCGCTGGCCGCGGCCTGGCTCGCCTTCGCGCTGCTGATCGTGATGACCTGGCACGTCCCCGTGCTCGAAGCGTTGATCCCGAAATGGATGATCAAGGCGATTTACCCGATCGACAAGACCGATCTCGATATGCTGCGCTTCACGCATTTCCTGGCGCTGGCGATCTGGGTGACGCACCTCATCTCCCGCAAATGGCGGACCCTGCACGGGGCCTGGCTGCGCCCCGTGATTCTCTGCGGTCAGCATTCGCTGCCGATCTTCTGCCTCGGCGTCTTCCTGTCGTTCTCGGCGCACTGGATCCTGACGCAATACACCAAGGGGGTCTGGGAGCAGCTCGCGGTCTCCGTCGTCGGCATCGTCATCATGATCGCAGCCGCCTGGCTGCTCGACCGGACGGAACGGGTGCCGAACCTGTTCGTGAAGGTGACGGAGATCGAGGAGGCCGACACCGTCCTGGAAAGCGCGCCTGCGGACAGGTCTGCCGTGGCGCCCGCGGGTCGTTGAGTATCGCCGGCCTGCATTTTCGCGGAGAGATCCAACGGAGAGGTTTATGTCCAGACTTGTGTTGACGATCGCCGGCGCCCTCCTGCTCCTGATCTCGGGTTCATCGGCGCAAGCGCCCTCGCCGGAGGCGATGAGCGCGGCGCGCAAGCTCGTGGTCACCTTGAAGATCGCGGATCAGTATCGCGCGCTGTTGCCGCAGCTCCTGCTCAAGCTGAGGCCCGTGGTCGCGCAGGACAGGCCGGAGATCGAGCGCGACTATGACGCGGTGACGGCGCCCGGCTCCGAGATCTACACCCCGGCCCTCACCTCAATGATCGACCAGGTCGCCGCTCTCTATGCGCAGAGCTTCAGCATTGACGAGCTGCGCCAGATCGAGGCTTTCTATGTCCAGCCAGCCGGGAAGAAGCTTCTGGAGAAGTCGGATGCGCTGGCGCAGGCCAGCGCGCAGATCGGTCAGGACGTCGGTCAGAAGACGGCCGACGAGTTGAAGCAGCGCCTCATCGAGGCGCTGCGACAGAAGGGGCACAAGCTCTGAGCCTGTACCGACAGCGCTAGCGAACCTATGCCTTGTCCGTCCTGTTGGCTCACTTCACAAGAGGGCAGCCGCCGTCCTTCAGGGGCCGGAAGGCCTGGTCGGCAGGGACTTCGGCGAGCAGCTTGTAATAGTCCCACGGGCCTTTGGACTCCTCGGGCTTCTTCACCTGGAACAGATACATGCTGTGCACCATGCGGCCGTCTTCGCGTAAGCTGCCGTTGTCGGTGAAGGCATCCTTCACCGGCAGCTCGCGCATCTTGGCCATCACGGTCTTGGTGTCCCTTGTGCCAGCGGCCTGCACCGCCTTCAGGTAGTGCAGCGTCGCGCTGTAGGTCGCCGCCTGGTTCATCGTTGGCATGCGCTTGACGCGCTCCATGAAACGCTTGCCGAAAGCGCGGGTCTTCTCGTTGAGGTCCCAGTAATAGGCCTCGGTGATGATCAGTCCCTGCGCGAGCTTCAGCCCTAAGCTGTGCACGTCGGAGATGAACATCACGATCGCAGCCAGGTTCTGGCCGCCGGCGACGATGCCGAACTCACCGGCCTGCTTGATCGCATTGATGGTGTCGCCACCGCCGTTCGCCAGCCCGATGATCTTGGACTTCGAGGCCTGGGCCTGCAGCAGGAATGAGGAGAAGTCCGCGGTGTTGAGCGGATGCTTGACGCTGCCGAGCACCTTTCCGCCGGCCGCCTTCACCACGTCGGAGGTGTCGCGCTCGACTGAATGACCGAACACGTAGTCCGCCGTGAGGAAGAACCAGCTATCGCCGCCGTTCTTGACGATGGCGCTGCCGACCGTGTGCGCGTTGGCGTAGGTGTCGTAGGTCCAGTGCGCGGTGTAGGGCGAGCAGGACTTTCCGGTAATGTCGGAGCTTGCCGCATCCGTCACGATCATGATCTTCTCATACTGCTTCGACAGCTCCATCACTGCAAGCGCAGTGGCCGAGGTCGGCAGGTCGATGATCATGTCGACGCCCTCGGTCTCCCACCACTTTCGCGCGATGGTGGAGGCGACATCGGGCTTGTTCAGCACGTCGGCGCTGACCATGTCGATCGGCTTGCCGAACATCTGCCCGCCGAAATCTTCGATCGCCATTTTGGTGGCCTCGACATTCCCCTGGCCTCCGATGTCGGAATAGACTGAGGAGAAGTCGGAGAGCACGCCGATCTTGAGCGGTGCCTGCTGGGCGAGAGACGGGCTGATTAGAAACGCAGTCAATCCGGCCGCTAGGGTAGCACGAATAATCCGGCACATGGCATTTCCCCCTAAGTTTTATCGTTGATGCACGAGGCTAGATTTGCCTCCCTGAAGCGTCAACTCTTGCGTAACGGCGCCGCGCTCGCTGGGTGATTTGACGCGGCCGGTCCCGCCGACTACGCTTTTGCAAAGACGAGAACCGTGTGATGCCATGGCCTGACCTGTGCTGGGCGGCCCTCACGCAAAGAGAAAATTCAGGGGAATGGAAATGACCGGCGATATCGCAGCCACCATCTCGAAGGCCCGCGAGCATTCCATCGGCGACCTCCTGCGCCGTGCGGCGGGCCGCGATCCGGGCAAGCTCGCGGTGAGCTGCGGCAATGTGAGCTGGACCTTTGCCGAGATGGACGCGATCTGCAATCGGCTCGGCCGTGGCCTGCTTGGCCTCGGCGTGAAAAAGGGTGACCGCCTCGCCGTGCTCTCGCGCAATTCGCATGCCTTTGCGGCGCTCCGGTTCGCAGTGGCCCGGATCGGCGCGGTGCTGGTGCCGATCAACTTCATGCTCAATCCGGACGAGATCAATTTCATCCTGAAGAGCTCCGGCGCAAAGCTGCTCGCGGCCGGCCCTGATTTCGTCGAGTCCGCGCGCGCGGCCAGCGCCCGGGATTGCGCGGTCGAGAAGATGATCTGGCTGCCGGGTGAGGATCCCGCCACGGCGCCAGCGGGCCTCACCACCTTCGCCGATCTGCTCGATGCCAACGGCTCGTACCTTGAGGCCTTCGTCGACAGCCGCGATCTCGCGCAGATCGTCTACACCAGCGGCACGGAGTCGCTGCCCAAGGGCGCGATGCTGACCCATGAAGCCGTGATGTGGCAGTATGTCAGCTGCATCATCGACGGCGGCATGAGCGTGGACGACAAATTCCTGCACGCCCTTCCGCTCTATCATTGCGCGCAGCTCGACGTGTTCCTGGGGCCGCAAATCTATCTCGGCGCCTCCGGCGTGATCACGGGCAAGCCTGCGGCCGACAACATTCTCTCATTGATCCAGACGCACAAGATCACGTCGTTCTTCGCGCCGCCGACGATCTGGATCGCGATGCTGCGCTCGCCCAATTTCGACAAGACGGATTTGTCCACCTTGCAGAAAGGCTATTACGGCGCCTCGATCATGCCGGTGGAGGTGCTGCTCGAGCTCCAGCGCCGCCTGCCCAGCGTGAAGTTCTGGAATTTCTACGGCCAGACCGAGATCGCGCCGCTCGCGACCGTGCTGGGTCCTGCGGACCAGCTGCGCAAGGCCGGCTCGGCCGGCAAGCCCGTGCTCAATGTCGAGACCCGCGTGGTCAATACGTCAATGGAGGATGTGAAGGTCGGCGAAGTCGGCGAGATCGTGCACCGCTCACCGCATCTGCTCTCCGGCTATTACAACGATCCGGTCAAGACGGCGGCGGCGTTCTCCGGCGGCTGGTTTCACTCCGGCGATCTCGCCACTGTCGATGAAGAGGGCCACATCACCGTGGTCGATCGCGTCAAGGACATGATCAAGACCGGTGGCGAGAACGTGGCGAGCCGCGAGGTCGAGGAGATGGTCTACCGCATCCCCGCCGTGTCCGAGGTGGCGGTGGTAGGCCTGCCCGATCCGCGCTGGATCGAGGCGGTGACTGCGATCGTCGTGGTCAAGAGCGGGGAGAAGCTCGACGAGGAGTCCGTCATCAAGCATTGCGCCGGCCAGATGGCGCATTTCAAGGTGCCCAAGCGCGTCATCTTCGTCGATGCCCTGCCCAAGAACCCGAGCGGCAAGCTGCTCAAGCGCGAGCTACGCCAGCGCTTCGTCGGCGGCGAGACGCTCGACAAGGCGATCCAGAAGAATTTTGGCACGTGAAGCTCGCGCCTCAATACTTCTTCACGTGGGCGCCGAACGCGAACCACAGCGCCATGGAGGCGAGGCCGAAACCGCCGAGCAGCAGGAATGTCGGGCCGTAGCCGATCCATTGCGCGATCCAGCCGCCAAGCGCGGGACTGAGGCTCGCGCCGATGCCCTGCACGGTGATCACGGCACCCTGGCCGAGATTGATGCGGCCGGTGCCGTTGAGCGAGCGCGCGACCATGCCGGGGACGGCAACCGTCTGGAGTCCGGTGCCCAGGCCGTCGAGCACCTGCATCGGTACGACGCCCCACCATCCCGTGACGAAGAAGGCGAGCACGCCGCGGATGGGCAGGAACATGAAGGAGACAAGAATGATGGGCCAGTAGTTGCGCTTGCTCGCCGCCTTCATTGCGATCAGCGACGTGATGACCATGACGCCTTGTGCGATCACCACGATGGTCGCGACGAAGCTCGGGCCGTTGGCCTGGCCCTCGGCGACCGCCGCCAGGCCATAGAGCGGAACGATGGCGGCATTGCCGAGATGAAACAGCGCGAGCGCCAGTGCCAGCACCAGCAGCGCGCGGTGCTTGAGCAGCATCGTAAACGCGTCCGGCGCGCTGTCGGGATCGTCCTCCTTGCTGCCGCGCGCGGCGCGATCATCGATCGCCTTGGCCGGAATCATCATCACACAGGCGATCGCGATGGCACCGAATATTGCCGCCAGCACGAACACGGAGACATAGCCGAACTTGTAACCGAGATAGCCCGACAGCGCGGCGCCCACCATGTTGCCGGCATGGTTGAACGCCTGGTTGCGGCCGTTGAGCGCGTTGAAGCCCTTCTGCTTGGCGATGCCAAGCGTAATGCCGGTTACCGCCGGCACGATTGCGGCGCTCGCCAGCGATTGTGCGACCTGCGAGAACGTCACCGCCCAGAAATTCTGCGAGATCAGGATGATCGCGGACGCGAGCACTACGCAGATGCCGGGAATCACGACCCACATCCGCTTGTTGCGGCTGGCGTCGATGAAGCCGCCGATCGGCGTCGTGACCAGCATGCCCGCGACGTTCCCGATCGTCATCGCGGTGCCGATCAGCCCGGTCGCCCAGCCGCGCTCCTGGAGGAAGACGCCGACAAAAGGGCCGATGCCCGACTGCATGTCGGCCATGAAGAAGTTGAGAGCGAACAGGGGCCAGATACGAGACGAGGAGGGGGACCGCGATGTCATCGATGCCAAAACGTGGTCTCAGCCGGGATACGGCGGGTGGGACATGATCCTTTCAGCCAATCGTTCTGGCGCGGACGAGGCATTAACGAGTGCTGATCGGGTTGGTTCCAGGCGTGCGCAGGGGCGGGCCTTGCAGTCACGGCCAGCAATTCCTTATTGACGTTGGATTGTCTCTGTTGGGAGTACGGCATGCCTCTCTGGACCTGCGAAACTTGCGGCGCGCAATTTCCGGATGACGAAAATCCGCCCGCGGCCTGTCAGATTTGTGAGGACGAGCGGCAATACGTCGGTTGGAAGGGCCAGACTTTCCTCACGCGCGAGGCGCTCTCGGAACGTCACTGCCTGGCCTGGCGCGACGATCTCGGCTTGACCGGCATCGCGCTCGAGCCAAGTTTTGCGATCGGCCAGCGGGCGCTGCTGGTGCCGCTCGCGGACGGCTGGCTGATGTGGGACTGCGTACCGCTGGCGACGCCGGAGGCGATCGCGCATATGCGGTCGCTCGGCGGGTTGAAGGCGATTGCGATCTCGCATCCGCATTACTATGGCGCGCTCGCCGACTGGAGCGAGGCGTTCGGCGGGGTGCCTGTCTATCTGCACGCCGATGATCGCCAATGGGTGACGCGTCCGCATGCGTCGATCGTGCACTGGACCGGCGAAAACCATCGCATCTCCGACGATGTGCTGCTCCTGCGCACCGGTGGTCACTTCGCCGGCGCCACCATGCTGCACCATGCGAGGGGAGCGGACGGCAAGGGCGCGCTGCTCACCGGCGATATCGCGCAGGTGACGATGGATCGCCGCTTCATCAGCTTCATGTACTCCTATCCGAACTACATGCCACTCAATGCCGCCGCAGTGCGACGGATTGCGGCTGCCGTCGAACCGCTGGCCTTCGATCGCATCTACGGCGCTTGGTGGGACCGCAACATCGCCGCAGGCGCCAAGGCCGCCTTCGCGGCCTCTGTCGCGCGCTATCTGGCCGCCATCGCCTGAGCCGGCTCGCGACCGGATTTATCTTGCTGATTCACAATAAATGGACTATAAGTACAGTATTAAGCGTGACGCGACGATGCGTCTGCGGGACCGGCATGATCGATGCATCGCTGTGTCCGCGGCGCGCTTGCCGCGTGAGCGGGAGTTCGGTCCATGACGGCAGGGCGCGACTACGAGATCTTCGAGGCCGGCGACGTCACGCTCCGGTCCGGGGACGTCGTCCCTTCGCTCAAGCTCGCCTACAAGACCTACGGCACGCTCGGTCCGGACAAGGACAATGTCATTCTCTATCCGACCTCGTTCAGCGCGCAGCACACCGACACCGAGTGGCTGATCGGCCCCGACGGCGTGCTCGACCCCACGCGCTACTTCATCGTGATTCCGAACCTGCTCGGCAACGGCCTGTCGTCCTCGCCGTCGAATACCGCCGCGCCGTTCCCGATCGTGAGCTATCACGATGCCATCGCGGTCCAGCATCGGCTGCTCACCGAGCGGTTCGGCATCGCGAAGCTAGCCTTGGTCTATGGCTGGTCGATGGGCGGCATGCAGGCCTATCACTGGGCGGCGCTGCATCCCGATATGGTCGAACGGGCGGCCGTCGTCTGCGGCAGTGCCCGTTGCGCGCCCTATAATTACGTCTTCCTGGAAAGTGTGAAGGCCGCGCTGACCGCCGATCCCGCCTTCCGTGACGGCCGCTTCGCCGAGAAGCCCGTCGCAGGCTATCGCGCCATGGGGCGAGTCTACGCGGGTTGGGCGATGTCGCACGGTTTCTATCGCGACGAGATCTGGCGCGAAGCAGGCTTCACCTCGTTGGACGACTATCTCGTCCGTGCATGGGACGCGGCGTTTGCCCGGCGCGATGCCAACGATCTCCTGGCGCAGATCGAGATCTGGCAGAAGGGCGATATCAGTCGCTGCGCCACATTCAACGGCGATTTCGATCGCGCGCTCGGTGCGATCACGGCCCACATGCTGCTGATGCCCGGTGCGACCGACCGCTATTTCGACGTCCGCGACAACGAGGACGAACTCGGCCGGCTGGTCAATGCGCGCTCTGCGGTGCTGCATCCGATCCCGTCGCTGCACGGCCATCGCGCCGGCAACCCCGTTAACAATCCGCGCGATCGGGCCTTCATCGAGGCCGAGATCGCGGAGCTTCTCGGCAAGTAGGGCAGGCATCCGATCATGAGTGACGCAACCGTTTCAGACTCCGGCCATCGGCTGAAGCCGCTGGCGCCGGCGATGCTGCGTGAACTGTCGGTGCGGTCCAACCTCAGGGGCGCCGTGCAGAGCCTCGGTCATTACGGCGTGATCCTGCTGGTCGGCGCGCTGATCTGGATGGTCGCCTCACGCCATGGCGTCCTCTGGGCGCTGCCGCTGATGGCTGTGCAGGGCTATCTTGTCGCCTTCCTGTTCATGGCCGTGCACGAGACGGCGCACAAGACCGCGTTCAAAAGTCGCGGTCTCAACCTCGTGGTCGGCTATCTCTCGGGCTTCATCATCGGCTTGCCCTACGAATATTATTGCCTGTTTCACTGGGACCATCACCGCTACACCCAAGACCCCGAGAGGGACCCGGAGCTCGTCGTCGGCGTGAAGCCGAAATCCGACACGCAGCTCGCGCTCGCCTATAGCGGCGTGCTTCAGGTCGCCGGCCGCCTGTGGCTGATGCTCGGCCATGCCGTCACCGGCAAGGTCGTCGTGCCATGGATCCCCGAGAACAGGCGCGCCATCATCGTCACCGAGGCGCGCGCCTATGTCGCGCTCTATGCGCTGCTGCTCGTGCTGTCGTTGTGGTTCTCGTCGGCGCTGCTGCTCTGGGTCTGGATCGTGCCGTTGATCATTGGGCAGTTCTTCCTGCGTCCCTATCTCTACGCCGAGCACACCGGTTGCGAGCGTACCCGCAGCGCATTCCAGAACACCCGCACCACCTACACCGGCGCGATCGTCAAATGGATCGCGTGGAACATGCCCTACCATGTCGAGCATCACGCCTATCCCTCGATTCCGTTCCATGCACTGCCGAAGCTGAACGGGATCGTCGACGGCGAAATCGTCCATCGTGGCCGCGGCTACATCCGGACGACGCGCGAGACCTGGGCCTGGTTTCGGCGACATAGACAGGCTGGTTAGCGGAAGAAAAATCGACGCGCAAAGCCCCGATCGCGGTGCGATCGGGGCTTTGTCGTGAATGCGGGATATCAGTAGATCCCGTATGCGCAGACGTTCACGACGCGGACGCGCAGGCCGTGGCGGGTCTGGACGACGCGCTCCTGATAGCAATTGTTGACGCCGCTGTTGACGTAGACCCCGCCAAAGCCCCAGCCGTGACCCCAGTGATGGTGGAAGCCGTGGGCCGACGCGGCGGTGGGGGCGAGAGCGGCAACGCCGAGCGAGCCGGCGGCGATCAGACCAAGTGCAAGCTTACGAAACATTTTCATTCTCCAGTTTGGCGTAAGGGCCGTTGTTGTGTCCCTGCATCTCGGTCGAGCCGAAACGCGAATGCGTTCATGCAGCGCGGGGAGAATCGTGTTTCAGGAGTGTTTCGTCGGTCGCGGCGCGTCGCGCCGCCGTCCTGTTTTCCGCGCCGCGCGATAGCGCACAGCCATCGCCTCTGTCAGCTCGGCCATCTTCTCGCGCAGGTCGGCCGGCTCCAGCACTTCGGCCTCGGGCCCGAGCCGCAACAATTCGGCGGCGGCATGCCATGACGTCTTGCCGGTCGGCACTCTGGCAATGCGCCAGCCGTCCGCATCCGCGGTCTCTTCGAGCTGCGTACGCGCCCTGACGTAAGGCTGGCTCAGGGCATCGAGCAGTCTCACGCCGAAGGGCGACAGCCGAACGATCGCGACATTGGGATGCATCTCGGCCTCAAGACGCAGCGTTGCATCCCGCCAATAGCCGGCGAGATCGAAACCGGCGGGCCGCTCACACCGATCGTCGAGCGCGGTGCAGTCGAGCACGCGCGCGACGCGATAGGTCCGCACGCTGCCGTCGACCAGACCTGCGAGATACCAGCTGCCCCCTTTCAGCACGAGACCGAGCGGCGCGACGCGACGCTGCTTCTCGGCGCGCCAGCTCTGGTAGCGGATCTTGATCAGTGTCCCGCGCAGGGTCGCGGCGGCGATCGTGCGCAGATGCTTCGGTTCTTCCGCCTCGCCGAACCAGCCCGGCGCGTCGAGGTGAAAGCGCTCCTGCATCCGTCCGGCGTCTTCGCGCAAATTGGCGGGCAGCGCGGCCATCAGCTTGTTCTGTGCGGCGATCATCGCCGCATCCAGCCCGAACGCCGCCGCTGGGCCCGGCAATCCCCCCAGAAACAGCGCTTCCGCCTCGCTCTGCGACAGACCGTTCAGCCGCACGCGATAGCCGTCGAGCAGGCGATAGCCGCCCTCCGCCCCGCGGTCGGCATAGACGGGGACGCCGGACGCCGCGAGCGCGTCGATGTCGCGGTAGATCGTGCGCACCGAGACTTCGCAGGCCTGCGCGAGCTCGGGCGCGGTGACCTGCCCCTTGGCCTGGAGGGTGGTGAGGATCGACAGCATCCGGCTCGCGCGCATGATTCCTTAAACCATACCTGACACAGGATGTCAGGTATGGTCCGCTACAACGCCATCGCCAGCCGGCAGATGGAGACCGCTATGACCGATCCGAACCGCATCACGCTGTATTATTCGCCGCAAACCCGGGCCACCGGCACGCGGGTGCTGTTGGAGGAACTGGGAGCGCCTTATGATCTTCGTGTCCTCAACATGAAGGCCGGCGAGCAGCGCCAGCCGGCCTATCTCGCCGTCAACCCGCTCGGCAAGGTGCCGGCGATCCACCACCGCAACGCGCTGGTGACCGAGCAGGTCGCGATCACCATCTATCTAGCCGATTTGTTTCCGCAGGCGGGGCTGACACCCGCGCTGAACGATCCGCTGCGCGGCCCGTATCTGCGCTGGATCGCCTATTACGGCGCCTCGTTCGAGCCGGCCCTGATCGACAAGTTCATGCAGCGCGAGCCGGCACCGATCACGCAATCGCCGTATGCCGACTATGACATCATGCTCGGCGCGCTCGAGGCGCAGCTGTCGAAGGGCCCGTATCTGCTCGGCGAGCGCATGACGGGCGCCGACGTGCTGTGGGGCGTCGCGTTCAGCTGGACCATGATGTTCGGCATTGTGCCGAAAAAGGACGTGTTCGTCCGCTATGCCGAACGCATGACCTCGCGGCCCGCGTTCCAGCGCATCAAAGCAGCGGACGCTGAGATGGCGGCGCAGCATGCTGCGGCGGCTGGCGGTTGAATGAACCGGGGTTGCAGATGACGAAGCCGGTGCACACGACCAACTGCTTCAACACCTTCATCCAGGTTGCTGAAGATTGTCCTGCGCGTACCGGCGAAGAGCCGCCGCTGCGCGCGGGAAAGCCGACGGTGGCGTGCCTGCAATACGGGATGATCGCCAAGGCGCCTTACAAATACACGTCCGACGACGTGATCTTCGCGACCTCTGCGTCGGGACGCGAACTCGCCGTGAAGGCGACGAAAACGGAGAAGCAGGCGGCCCGCGAAGCGTTCTTTTCCCGAGGGCAGGCGTGCATGAGGGCGTCGAGCCTGGGCAAGCGCTTCGGCTGGGGCGTTCATGCCGATAGCAAGGGCCGGATCGCGATCTATCCCATCGAGAGCAAACACTACAAGGCGCTTGCCCGCGATCCCAGGCTCACGCAGGTGCGCGCGATGCGGTCGAAGCGGGCTTGATCAGAATTTCGGCGGTCGCTTCTCCGCGAACGCCTTGATGCCTTCCTTGATCTCGTCGCCGCGCATGCTGTCGCGGTGGCGCTGATCGGCGGCTTGCGCGTCCAATTCGCCGCGGGCGAATTCGTTGATGGCGCGCTTCATGCCGCGCATCGCCTGCGGCGCGTTGCCGGCGAGGATCGCAGCGAGCCTGTCGACCTCCTCGTCCAGAAACTCCAACGCCACCATGTCGGTGAGATAGCCGATCCGCAGCATCTCCGGCGCGCTGATCTTTTGCGCGGTCAGGAACAGTTTTTTTGCATTGTCGACGCCGAGCCGCGTCACGTAACGCTTGATGCCGCTGCTGTAGTAATGCAGCCCGAGCCGTGCCGCGGGCATGAACATCTCGGCGGTATCGACGCCGATGCGGAAGTCGCAGGCAAGCGCGAGGTCGGTCGCGCCGCCATAGACGCCGCCGTTGAGCCGGCAGATCGTGGGGACGCCGAGATCCTCCAGCCGGTTGACGACCACCTCGAACGCCGATCCCGCGCTCTGCTGCTCGTTCGCACTGACCGCGCGCTCGGCAACGGAATTGAGGTCATAGCCCGCGGAGAAGGCGCGCCCCGTGCCGGTCAGCACCAGCACGCGGATAGCAGGATCGGCCTCGACCCGGTCGAACAGTTTGACCAGTTCGCCGAGATCCTCGGCCTGGAGCCGGTTGAGATGTTTGGGCCGGTTGAGGCGGATGGTGGCGCGTGCGCCAACGAGTTCGAGCACCGGGCCAGTGGCTGCGTCGGCTGTGTCCGACATTCTTGTCTCCATTTATTTGCTTGTCGCCATTTATTTGTTTTCGAGCGTGCGCCGCTTCGCCTCGGCATCGATGGTCTCGGCGAGATCGGGATGCCGCGCCATCAGCACGCGGAAGTCGACGAGGTCGAGCACAAGAAGCCGCGACACCTTGGTGGTCGAGACGTTGGCGCCGCGCAAATTGTTGCCGAGCAAGGCCATCTCGCCGAAGAAGGCGCCATCGCCGAGCCGCACCTTCTTGCCGGGCAGGTCGACCTCGACCTCGCCGGCGGCGATGAAATACATGCAGTCGCCCTGCGCACCCTTGCGGATGATCATGGTGCGCGCCGGCAGCTCCATGGTGCGCAGCATGTGGGTGACGTCGGCGATGGCGGCCGGTCCAAGCGCTGCAAAGAACGGCACCTTGCTGACGGATTCCCAGGTCTTGAGGAAATTGTCGCGCCGGGTCTCCGCGGCAAAGCCGGTCGCCAAAATACCGGTCCAGAGGCCGAACACACCGAGGCCGGAGATCATCACCAGCGCCGCCACCATGCGGCCCAGCGGCGTCACCGGCACCACGTCGCCATAGCCCGTCGTCGTCAGGGTTGCGACGGCCCACCACAGCGCGGCCGGCACGCTGCCGAACGTCTGCGGCTGCACGTCCCGCTCCAGGAAATATTCGGCAACCGAGGCCAGGAAGACCACCATCAGGAAGATCACGAGCACGCTGACCAGCGGCCCCGATTCCAGCACCAGCACGCGGCGGAGCTGCCGCAGGCCGGGAATGCCCGGCACCACCTTCAGCACCCAGAGCACGCTGAGCAGCCACGCCGTCCTGGGCTCGATCCCGAGAATCAGCGCGGCCGGCACGGCCAACGCACCGACCGCGTCGACCAGCCCGGCGGAGGAGGACATGTAGAGTGCAAGGCGCCCCTGTCGCGTCATATGGCGCAGCCGGACCACCCATTCGTATACGAAGTACACGAGACAGGTCCAAAGCAGGGCGTCCACCCAGCGATGTGCCGTCTCATAGGCCGGGTTGACCGTCAGGAGCACCATGGCAAGCACGCCGACGGCGACGGCCACATAGGCCGCCCTGGTCATGTTGCGGCCGGCCGTGGCGGCCGCGAACTGGGCCAGAGCGGAGATCAGCGGCTTGGACATGCGGGCAGGCGGCTCAGTTTCGTCTTTGCGGTCCCCGGCTGGAACCTCGCTGCCAAAGTGCCTGCCCGGCTCGAGGCCGTCAACGACGGTCCGCCGGACCACGCGCCGCTACTTGAAATGCGGCGGTTCGTCGTAGCCGCGACGGCTGCTGAAGAACAGCAGCACCATCAAGCCGATGCCGACAAGAACGGAAAAACCGGCCCCCAGCGCCAGCGCCACGTAGCCTTCCGTCGGGATCGGCTCGCCCTCGACCGCCATCGCGGAATAAACGAAATAGCCAACCGCGGCCAACATTCCCAGCAGGAAGATGATGAGGAGTGCACGCATGGCGCGGTCTCCGGTTGATCCGAGAACAAACGGTTGTGGACAGGGACGGTTCCCGGCCTAGGGCCCCCGGTCGCTCGCAGACGTGCCGGCAAGGCGTCGCCGTAGGTCCTCAAATTGATAGGTCAGGCACTCTGAGCTGTCTTCACGACCACGACATTGCTCTCGTCGTGCTGGGAAGGGGCCACATCCTGAGCGGCCTTCTCGCCCGCGCCCGCATGGCGCTTGAGATAGTCGCGGCGCATGCCGATCTCGTCGCGGACGAATTCGTAGCCGAGCTTGAAGGTGTCGAGCCCGTCGGTACTGATCGTGCCGTCTCTGAGGCCGATGACGGCGCCGCGTAAAATGCCTTCCAGCTCGTCCTGGAGACATTCGAGCTGGTCGAGCGAATGCGCATGTTCGATCCGCTCGCCGATGTCGAGGATGGCGGTGGCCAGCTCGCTGGCCTTCTCCGGCGCGATCCGGGTGATCTTGGCGTAGATCGCGGCGAAGATCGAGCCGATGACGCTGAGCGCGGCAGCGCCGAGATACATCAGGTCGCTGTACTTATCCATGAACGACTTGGTGTCGTCGTTGATGTAGTCGGCCGCCCCTTGATGCGCCATCACGAAGGCGTCCTTCTCGACGGAGGCGGGCTCGATCCTAGTGGCAAAGCCGCTGTCGAGCCCGAGCGCGGACTTGTTCTCGTAGACGGTGCGCGCGAGCTCCCCGGCCGCCGTCGGCGACATCCTGGATTGGGCGACCAGCAACCATTCGAGCCCGATCGTGTCGAGATCGTCGCCGGGAATTTCCGGCGATGCAGACAGCGTGCCCGCCGTCAGCGTCTCGCTGGAAATGCCGGGGATCTTGCGCGCCAGCGCTTTCGCCTCGTCGATCGCGTTCAGCGTGAAGCCGCCGCGCCTGGCGACCTGCTCATACGCCTTGTCCCGCACCGCCCGCGAGGCGTGGACGATGGCGACGACTGCGCCAAAGCCGCTCGCCGGCGCGAGCAGCTTGTCGAGCGTAGCGCCCTGTGGCGCCATCTGGATCCTCTCCGCGTCCGCACCCTCCGGAACGTCGAGGATACCGCGGACGAAGACGAGCGCGGAGTCGTTGTCGGCGACGACGGCGACCTTCTTCTTCTTCAGCTCGGCGAGCGACTTGATCTTCTTGTTTCCGGGCCCGAGCAGCAGCACGATATCGTGCTCGAGGATCGCGAGCGTGCGTGCCCGCAGCGGCACCTTGGCGTCGGTGCGCAGCACCGCGAGGTCGGCCTGCTTGTGGTCGAACCGGGCGATCGCCTTGGCGTTGTCGGCGTTGTTGACGATCTTGATCCGGAAGCGCGAGGCGTTGTTCTTCAGGACGGCGGCGAGCTTGGCTGCGAACAGCGCCTCGTCGCTGTTGGCGGCGCCGACGGCAAAGGTCAGCGTCTCCGAATTGTGCACCAGCATGCGGCCGCCCCAGACGGTGGCAAGCGACAACAGCAGGGTCAGCACGACGTAGAGGAAGACCTGCTGCTGATTGGTCTTGATCACCTTGGGTCGCCGGGGCGGTGGCTCGATCGGCGATGAGGTCGGGCCCTCAGTACTCATGGCAGCACTCTGGCCTTATGCTTCCGGTGGCGGGCGGCTTGCGGATGTGATCGCTGCGGTCGCCCTGTAATTCGTAAACGTCTGAAAAAAGAACGATATTCTCTACTGACGATGGTAGCGCGCAGGCCGCGGAATGCAAATTCCGAGCCGAAGGTAACCTTACTCAACTCGGCCCCGGCGATTGGTCATCCTATCACCAGTTAGCCACAGTTGGCGATTTTCCGGTTCCCCCCGGCTGCATTCCGCCGCGGGAGGTGTCATAAATCGCAAGTCCCGGCGATTTGACCGGTCCAGGAAGAGATTGCGCTGAACGCTCCAATTCTTCTTGTCACGTCAACGAGGGCGCCTTGTCGTTTCCACCCCTGTCATCGGCGGTTCCGGTCGAAGCCCTCATTGGTTGGATGTTGCTGCTGACGTTCAAGCACATCATCGCCGATTTCGTCCTCCAGACCGCCTGGATGGCGCACGGCAAGGACCAGAAGCACGGCTGGGCCCTGCCGCTCCTGGTGCACTGCCTGGTTCACCTTGCGGTTGCGCTGCCGCTGATCCTGATCGTGGCGCCGAAATTCTGGTTTGTGGCGCTGATCGACTTCGTCATCCACATCACGATCGACCGCGCCAAGGGCCTCGTCTCAGCCAATTTCGGTGTCGATCTTGCGCATCCCTGGTTCTGGACCCTGATCGGTGTCGACCAGGCCCTGCACCATCTGACTGGCTTCGGCCTCTCCATCTTCATGGCGGCGAACTGACCGCTGGCGGCCTCGGCGCGTAGGTGGTCGTCCATCGGCATCCACAAGAGGTCGTTCATGCCCGGGCTTGTCCCGGGCATCCACGTTCTTCGCGCCTCTCGGCTTTCCGTGGATGGCCGGGACAAGCCCGGCCATGACGCGTGGAGGCGTTCGCGCCTGACTCATCGGCTCAGATAGCGCGGCTGGATCCCCGCCCAGCCCATTGATTCGCGGCCCACGCGCAAGGACCCCCGGGTGACTACCGGGCAGCGTGGTTAACCTTTCATTAGAGAATTGCACTGCATCTTCCCAGACGAGGGAGAACTGCAATGTTTTCAAGCCGCGATACCTTTGAAGGCGATTCGTGCCCGGTCCGCGACGAACTCCTTGGCGAGATGTACCGCGCCAGCGAGAGTGGCCTGCCGAGGCTGGTTGAAAGTGTTTCCCCTGACGCGCGCGCCAGGCTGGCGCTGTTCTGCTATCGCCGCAGCCATCTGCACTCGCTGGCGGTCGCGATCGCTGGCAGCTGTAACGAGCGCGACCTGATCGAGAACGGCGGCCGTGTCGGTTCGACGCTCTACGCGCTTGCGCGCGAAGGCGCGGCGAAATCCTCGCCGTCGCTGTCGGGTGGCCGCAAGCCGATCACGCTGTCGACCAAGCCGCTCTCGGTGCTCGCGCCGCTGGACGACGAGATCGACGACGAGATCAGCGAAGCCGTCCCGGCCTAAAGCGCGCTCGATCGCGCTCTAGTTCTCTATTGGCGCATGATCTCGGCGGAAAACCGCTGCACACTTTTCCGGATCATGCGCCGGCGGCCTCTATCACCGGCAGCCCGAATTTCCGTCGCGCCATAGCGCATTCGGCATCGCCAGGCAAGCAGGTGCGGCACACGTCCGGTCGCACTGCGTAGATGCCGCACGCCGTCGCTTGTCCGATCTCTCCCTGCAACGCCGAACAGCGATCGCCTTCGCAGCGCATGCCGGACTGACGGTCGTTGACGAGCGCTTCGGGAATCGCGGCAAGCTCCTCGTCGCTCTCGATCGAGAAGCGCGGCCAGTTCGCCGAATAGCCGCAGCAGGCGCCGCAACTCTGGCAACAGCTCGACAGGTCGATGGGGGCGTTCTCATCCATCGTCACGTGTCCTTTGGCGGGCCCCAGACCAGGCTCTGGCGCCATTTCGCGCGCAGCACGTCGCGCCTTTCAGGATATCTCTCGTCGGGATAGCTCGCGTCGACCACGCGGTCGGTGCGGAAGCTGCGGAAGTCGCCGCGCAGCTCGCACCAGGCCGCGAGCAGGCGCACGGCTTCGAGATAGCCGATCGAAATCGGCCAGATCATGCGCTCGCTGGCGCGGCCCTGCTCGTCGCGATAGCGCAGCATGATCTTCTTGCCTTCGTGGATCTGGGTGCGCGTGCGAGCCATGTCCAGGCGGTCCGGCTCCCTGTTCCAGCTCGGCCGGGCCCGGCTTGCCGGCTCCAGCACGAACGGACGCAGGCGCTCAGGGACAGTGTCGGCGATCTTGGCCATCAGATCTTCAGCCGCACGCGCCAGCGCGGGATCGGCATGGCCGGCGACCCATTGCGCGCCCAGCACCGCCGCCTCGATTTCGTCGGGTGTCAGCATCAAAGGCGGCAGGTCAAAACCCTTTTCCAGGATGTAGCCCATGCCGGCTTCACCACGGATCGGCACGCGCTGGCCGATCAGCGTGGCGATGTCGCGATAGATTGTGCGCTTCGAGGTCTCGAGCTCGGCCGCGATAGCGTCCGCCGTCAGCGGCCTACGCGTGCGCCTCAGCACCTGGATGATTTGAAACAGCCGGTCGGCGCGTCTCATGACGGATCTCTTGTCGGTGGTTTTTCAGAAGGCGGCGCGTGGCTGCTGACAGGATGTTGGCAGCAGGGGAGTTCTATACCGGGACAACACGTCGACTGAAGAGGATTTGTCCATGATCATTCCAACTCATTTCGGCCCGGCCGCTGCGCTGTGGCGGACCCCGCCTTTACAGGTCCAGCCTTTGCAAGTCCCGCGTTTGCAAGCCCGAGCTTGGTACGCATGGGCGTTCGGCCGCCTCGTATCCCTCGATCTCATGGTCCTCGACCTCCGCCTTGCGCTCGCGACCATGGTGGCTCGCTTCCTGGTCCAGGCCGCGGACGCGCTGGTCCGTCATGTCATGGCCCGCGCCTGGCGGGGGGCCCGTTTCGCAGAAGATATTACGGCTGCTGCCACCATGGTGGCAGCAGCCCGCGGTTAAGTTCCCTCAACTCTTTCGGTCGTTTCAGGAGAGCCTTCATGATCACGCTTTACGGCTTTGGCGCCGGCTTCGGCCTGCCGGAAATCAGCCCCTTCGTCACCAAGACGGAGGTGCAGCTCAAGATGGCGGGATTGCCCTACCGGAAGGAGCGGGCGATGCCACCCGCATCACCCAAGGGGCAGCTGCCCTTCATCGACGATGGCGGCGAGGCGGTGGCCGATTCCACTTTCATCCGCGCCCATATCGAGCGCCGCTACGGCTTCGATTTCGACGCCGGTCTGTCGCTCGTCGAGCGCGCGCAGGCCTGGGCATTCGAACGCATGATCGAGCATCACGTTTATTTTGCGCTGGTCGGGGCGCGCTGGGTCGATCCGGTCAACTTCGCCAAGGGGCCTGCGCATTTCTTCGACGGCGCGCCGGAGCACAATCGCGAGAAGTTGCGCGAGGACGCGCAATTCCGTGTCGCCGAGAACTACCTGCTCTCCGGACTCGGCCGCCACGCGCCCGATGACGACGTCGATCTCGCCGTGCGCTCGCTGTTTGCGCTCTCGGTGCAGCTCGGCGACAAGTCCTATCTGATGGGCAACAAGCCCTGCGGCGTCGATGCCACCGCCTTCGGTGCACTCGCCGGGATCCTGACGCCGTTCTTCGAATCCGCACTGCGCCGTCGCGCCGAAGGATTTCCGAACCTCACCGCTTATGTCGACCGGATGATGGACAGTTACTATCCGGAGTTCGCCTGGACCCCGCTGCGGCAGGCGGCTTGAGGCCTGGAATGAGACTCATCTAGGGCCCCGAGAAAGGTGTGTCCCCTCCCCACAAGGGAGGAGGGAACTCAGAGAGCGGTGCTGTTGTTCAAACGCGATCCGGCATTACGCTCGCTGCAAACAAAAAGAGCCGGCCCATCGGGCCGGCTCTCGTCGTCTCAATCCTGCCGCTGCGTCTATTTCACCAGCGTGTACTTGCCGTTCTTCACCGTGAGCAGGATGCGCGAGCGCTCGTCGAGGCCGTAGCGATCCTTTTCGGTGAAATTGTAGACGCCTTGGCTCGCCGCAAGCTCCTTCTCCGACAGCAGCGCCTGGCGAATCGCCTCGCGGAATTCCGGCGTGCCTGGCTTCGCCGTCTTGAGTGCCGCCGGGATGATGCGCTTGAGAATCTCGAAGGCGTCGTAAGAGTGACCGGCGAACTGGCTGCGGCTGTTCGGGCCGTACTTGGCTTCATAGGCCGAGTTGAGCGCGAGGCCCGGCTTCTTGGTGGCGGCTTCGTCCGGCTGGTCCTCGGGATCCATGACGGGACCAGAGGCCATCAGCACGCCTTCCGCAGCTTTGCCGGCGATGCGGATGAAGTCCATACTGGCGGCGCCATGGGTCTGGTAGATCAGGCCCTGATAGCCACGCTCGCGTAGCTCGGTCTGCGGCAGCGCGGCCGCGGTGCCGGAAGCGCCGACCAGAATGGCATCGGGATTCGCCGCCACGAGCTTCAGCACCTGTCCGGTCACCGACGTGTCGGGGCGAGCGAAGCGCTCCTCGTCGGCGATGGTTATGCCCATCGGCACGGCCTGCGCCTTCAAATCGTTGAACCAGAGGTCGCCATAGGAGTCGGAATAGCCGATATAACCGACGGTCTTCACACCCTTCGACTTCATGTGGTCGTACAGCACCTTGCCCACGATCGGGATCGGCTGCGGCATCGCCACCGACCACTTCATGCGCTCCGGCGTAATCGGGAACGGCGCCAGGCCGAAATGCGGAATGCCGGCTTCGTTGGCGACGTTGGACACCGCGATGGTCGGCGGCGTCAGCGCCGAGCCCATGATGATGTCGGCCTTGGATTCGGTCACGAAGCGGCGGGCGTTGGTGGTCGCGGTGGTCGGATCGCCGCCGTCGTCGAGTACGATCACCTTCAGCGGCACGCCGCCGATCTCCTTCGGCACGAACTCCAGCGCATTGCGCTCGGGAATGCCCAGCGCTGCGCCCGGGCCGGTCGTGGTGGTGGTGATGCCGATGGTGACCTCGGCGGTCTGAGCCAGCGCGGGCACGGCCGGCAGCGCAAGCGCAGCCGCGGTGACGGCGGCGGTCAGGTAAAAGCGTTTCATCTATTCCTCCCTTTATGTGTTTCTTTGAAAGCAGAAATCGGGGGGTAATTCAGCCCCCTCTTTTGGTGATGTGGCGATTTAGCTCCGGGCCTCGCTCCCCGTGAATTTGGCTACCATTTCCGCAGGAAACGGTGCCGATTTCAGTTTGTCGGGGTTAACGGGGTCGCGCCCGACCAGGACACGGGTCTCGAAACCCTCGATCGCCAGCGCCTCGCCCTTGAAGACGCTGTGCTTCACCTCGAAACTCGAGCGCTTGATGCTCTCGATCTTGGTTTCGATGGTGATCCAGTCGCCATAAGTCGAGGGGATGTAGAACTTGGCGCGTGTATCGACCATGGGAATGCCCACCAGGCCGTATTTCTTGACCAGGTCCTGCTTGGAGAAGCCGGCGACTTCGAACAGGGTCGACGTCGAATCGTCGAACATCGCGAAATAACGCGGGTAATAGACGATGTTGGCGGGGTCGCAGTCACCCCACTGGATCTGGACGTCGCGCCGGTTCACGAACATATGCCGCGCCCTATTTCGGCGCCATGCGCAGCGAGCCGTCGAGGCGCACCACTTCGCCGTTGAGGTAGGAATTCTCGACCATGTGCAGGGCGAGCGCCGCGAACTCGTCGGCGTGGCCGAGCCGGCGCGGGAACGGGATCGCGGCGGCGAGCGAGTCCTGGGCTTCCTGCGGCAGGTTGGCGAGCAGCGGCGTGAGGAACAGGCCGGGCGCGATCGTCAGCACGCGGACGCCGAACTGCGCCAGCTCGCGCGCGATCGGCAGCGTCATGCCGACGATGCCGCCCTTGGAGGCCGAATAGGCCGATTGCCCGATCTGGCCGTCATAAGCGGCAACGGATGCCGTGTTGATGATGACGCCGCGCTCGCCGGTTGCCTGCGGCTCGAGCTTGGACATCTCGTTCGCGGCAAGGCGGAGCATGTTGAAGGTGCCGATCAAATTGACCTTGATCACCTTGTCGAAATCGGCGAGCGCCATCGGGCCGTCGCGGCCGACGACGCGCTTGGCAACGCCGATGCCGGCGCAATTGACCAGCACGCGCGCGGGTCCATGGGACTTGGTCGCTTGGGCGATCGCAGCCTCAGCGGAAGCCGCATCGGAGATGTCGCAAGCCACAGCCACGCCCTTGATCTCGGCGGCGACAGTTTCGGCGAGCTTGGCATTGAGGTCGCACACCGCGACCCTGGCGCCCTGCGCCGCCAGCTTACGCGCGGTCGCCGCGCCCAGTCCCGACGCGCCGCCCGTGACGATGACAGCCTGATCCTTCAACAACATGGCGTTCTCCCTGGTGCGACGTTTTCTTACCCGACCGATATCACACGGTCCGATGGATTGGCAGCGTAGAGCTCCTCGATCAGCAGGCTGCGATGCTCGAGCACCGCGCGCTGGTTGATCGAGCCCTTGTCGGTGACCTCGCCCTTGTCGATCGAGAGTGGCGTGTCCAAGAGGATCGCGCGCGTGATCCGCGTCGAGGATCCCGTGGCCGCGCTGAGAAAGCGGGTCAGCCGTTCGCGAAATGCCTCGCGCACCAGCCGGTCGCGGGTCGCGACGACGAGATCGTCGGTCGGCAGCGTCGGGTTGATCAGCCGGCAGCCGTCGAGATCGAGCACGACGAGCGCGGAGATCTCGTCTCGGTTGATGCCGGCGATGACGACGTCGCGCACCAGCGGCGCGCAAGCCGCGACGAAGCGCGCGCGCAATGGGCCGACGCTGACCCAGGTGCCGCTGCCGAGCTTGAAATCCTCACCGATGCGGCCGTCGAAATCGAAGCCGGCATTGAGATCATCGGGATCGACGGGCTTGAGGGCATCGCCGAGCTTGTAGAAGCCTTCTTCGTCGAACGAATTTGCGGTGATGTCGGGCTGGCGCCAGTAGCCGGGCATCACGTTCGGCCCCTTGCAACGAACTTCCATCTTGCCGTTGTTCGGCACCAGCTTGGCGTCATTGCCGGATACGGGAAGCCCGACATGGCCGGAGCGGCTGGTGCGCGGGTTGACCGACATGAAGAACGGCGCGGTCTCGGTTGCACCGAGGCCGGTCAGCATCGGTACGCGGTAGCCTTTTTCCTTCACCGCGAGCTCGTCGAGGCTGTTCCAGACGAACGGCGACAGGGCCGCGCCCGAGAAGAACATCGCGTGCAGCCGGTCGAAGAATTTTGCGCGCAGCCCTTGGTCGTCGCGCAGATAAGGCAGCAGCGACTCGTAGCCCTTGGGCACGTTGAAATAGACCGTCGGCGAAATCTCCTGGAGATTGCGCACGGTCTCCTCGATGCCTCCCGGCACCGGCTTGCCGGCGTCGAGATACATCGAGCCGCCATTGTAAAGCGTCAGCCCGATGTTGTGGTTGCCGCCAAAAGTGTGATTCCAGGGCAGCCAGTCGATGATGACGGGCGGCTCGTCCTTGAGGAAGGCGAGCGTCTCGCGCAGCATCACCTGGTTGGCGCAGATCATGCGCTGGGTGTTGATGACCGCCTTGGGGTTGCCGGTCGAGCCCGAGGTCAGCAGGAATTTCGCGATGGTGTCGGGGCCGATCTTGCCGTGGACCTCGTCCAGATCGCCGCGGATCGGCGTTGCCATGAGGTCGGCGAGCAAGGTGACGTCGCGGCCCGGCACGCGACCGTAGGACGCGGCGATGTCGGTGCCGAGCGAGACGTTGGCCGCGAGCGCGTCGGCGAACTTTTCGGCGTCCTCGGCAAAGACGAGGCCGGGCGTCAGCAGCTTCATCAGGTAGGAGAGCTTGCCGTAATCCTTCGATACCAGCGAATAGGCGGGCGACACCGGGCAGAACGGAATGCCGGCATAGAACGCGCCGAACGCGAGCAATGCGTGGTCGATCGAATTGCCGGAGAGGATGACGACCGGCCGCTCCGCCGACAGCCCGCGCGCAATGAGCCCTGAGGCGATGTGCCGGCTCGCGGCGAGCAGCTCGGCGTAGCTGATCTTGCGCCAGCCGCGGCCACCTTCGCGCTCGGCCATGAAGACGCGATCGGGCGTCGCGCTCGCCCAGTGATGCAGGCGGTCGGTGATGCGGGCCGGATAATCGCCGAGCGGCTGTTTGGGCCGCAGATAAATCGTGCCGTCGTCGCGCCGCTCGATATTGACGACGGGATCGCCGAACGAAATGGGCCGCAGCGGGGAAGTGCTCGCGCCGCGCTCCATGCTGGAAGAGGACGGCTGCGCGCTCATGATTTCGGCTTCACCTTTGCGGTCTTGTGTTCGAGGAACTCGCGGATCCTGCGTTTTGCCTCTTTGTCGCTCTGCGCCACCGTCGCCATCAGCGATTCCATCAACAGGCCGGTCTGCGGATTGGCCTCCGCGATCATCGGCAGCGCCTGGAGCACGGCGAAGTTGGTCAGCGGCGCGTTGGAGGCGACCTTGGTCGCAAGCTCCATCGCCTTGCCGAGCCCGTTGCCGGCTTCCGTGACATATTGCGCAAAGCCGTAGGAGGTGCCTTCGGTCGCGGAATAGACGCGGCCGGTCAGCATCATGTCCATCATCCTGGCGACGCCGATCAGGCGCGGCAGGCGCACCGAACCGCCGCCACCGACGAAGATGCCGCGCTGCCCCTCCGGCAGCGCGAAATAGGTCGAGGGTTCGGCGACACGGATATGCGCCGCGCAGGCGAGCTCCAGCCCGCCTCCGATCACGGCGCCCCTGAGCGCGGCGATCACAGGCACGCGGCTGTACTGGATGCGGTCGAACACCCGGTGCCACATCTGGGAATGGAGAAGGCCGCCACTGGCATCATGGTCGGTCAGTTCGGAGAGGTCGAGACCGCTGGAAAAATGGTCGCCGATGCCGTGGATGACGACGGCGCCGATATCCTCGGGCAGGGCCGCAAAACACTCGCCGATCTCCAGGATGATGCCGTCGTTGAGCGCATTGCGCTTGGCCGGCCGATTGAGGCCGACGGTCAAAACCCGGTCCGCCCGCTCGATCTTCAAAAGCCCGGAGGCGCCCGCGTCAGCGGTCTCGGCGTTTCCCTGTGTCATTTGCGTCCTTGTCAGAATAGTTATGTTGTATAACGAATTCAGGGGGAGTCAACAAGGGAAGTCCCGCCGTTGCGCTTCGAAGCCTCCTTCGAAACGGGAAAACGTCAGCCAATTGGGCGCCGCATTCGGCGCAATACGTGGAGCGCCTCAGGCTGCGTCGGTCATCAGCTTCTTCGCGGCCTGAGCAAGCAGGCCCGATCGCGTGTAGCCGTGGGCCTCGGCGTATTTGTCAATTTGCTCCAGGACATCACCCGGCAAGGTGACATTGACGCGCACGACCTTCGGCAGATCGTCCTTCATCGAGACCAGAATGGCGACGCCCGAGCGGTTCTCGGGCTTGGACATGATATCTTCGAGTGAGGAAGGCTCTGGGATCGGTTCGCCGTCCTCCGCCATCCCCTCGAGGTGAAGCGCCAGCGCTTCCTCGGCCATGTCGCGTGCCTCGTCGAGCGTGGTTCCTGCGGTCACGAGGCCGGGCAGATCGGGAAACGACACGCCGAAATCGCTGTCGGCGTCCTTATGGATAAGACCAATGTAGTGGCGCATGGCGCTTACCTCAGCTTCAGGCCGGATTGCTTTTCAATACTCTTCAGTGTTCCGAGAGGGACGTCCCGCTTCGGATGAGGGACCGTGACCCGGCCCTGCTTCGCGGGGTGCTTGAACTGGACGTGGCTGCCCTTCTGAGCCACTTGGACCCAGCCATCTCTTTGAAGGACCGAGATAATTTCCAGGTCATTCATGATGTGTATTTATACACATTTGCCCATGCTCGTCAATGAACTCACATCACCTGATGCACGTCGATCACGACGCGGTCCGCATGCCGGGCTGCTGAACCGACAAAAATGTGCTGCATCAGCCAGCGGTATTTCTCATGCCCGGTCTCGAACTTCGGCACGGTGCGGAAATAGATCAGTTTGGGATCCACCGGCTCGCCGCGCTTGAGCTTTTGCAACAGCTCGACCGGGCCGAAGCGCATGCCCTTGTTCTCGACATAGACGGTGGCGCCGTCATCGGTTTGGAACGCGTACTTCGCTTCGAGATCAATCAGCTCATTCGGGCGGATGGTCTGGAAGTCCGCGCCGAACGGCAGCACCTTGCCGGTGATCGCACCCGTCACCTCGCCGCCGACGATCGGGATGATGCGGCGAATGCCGATACCGGTCTCGCCGGCGGTGACGACGTCGCCGATGCGTGCGGTGACGGTAAAGACGTATTTGGTCTCGAGGGTAGGGGCCGTCATCGGTCACCTTTCTGTATTGAACTAGCGCCGCTGTCCTTCCTTCTCCCTTGTGGGAGAAGGTGGCGCGAAGCGCCGGATGAGGGGTATGCCTCTCCAAACTCAGATCAGCGCTTGAGGAAATATACCCCTCACCCGTCTCGCCGCTTTGCGGCGAGCCACCCTCTCCCACAAGGGGAGAGGGAAAAGACAGCTCGCCGCTTTACCACCTCGTCAATGCGCCATCATCCGCGTCGGCAGCCATGTCGCCAGCAGCGGGAAGGCGATCAGGATCACCAGGCGCACCAGGTCTGTCGCCACGAACGGAATCACGCCCTTGAAGATGGTGGAGAAGGAAACGTCCTTCACCACGCTCTTGATGACAAAGACGTTCATGCCCACCGGCGGATGGATCAGGCCGAGCTCGACCGTCATGACGATGATGACGCCGAACCAGATCGGGTCGAAACCGAGATGCATGATCACGGGGAAGATGATCGGCACGGTGAGGATGATCATCGCCATGGCGTCCATCAGGCAGCCGAGCACGAGATACATCACCATGATCAGCGCCAGCACGCCGTAGGGGCCGAGACCGAGGCCGGTGAGGAATTCCGTCACCTTTTGCGGGGTCTGCGTCACCGTGAGGAAATAGCCGAAGATCAAGGCGCCGATCAGCACGGTGAACACGGCGGCGGCCGTGCGCGTCGCCTGGAGCAGCGACGCCAGAATCTTCTCGCGGTCGAGCCGGCCGGTCGCCACGCCGATGATGAAGGCGCCGGCGGCGCCGACGCCGCCCGCTTCCGTCGGCGTGAAGCGCGGCAAATAGGGCAGGCCGTAAAGGCCGCCGATCACGAACACGAACAGCAGCACCGGCGCCCAGATGTCCTTCAGGCCGGCGAAGCGCTCGCGCCACGGCAGCTCCTTGCCCTTGGGCAGGAAGTCGGGCCGGAAATAACCGATCAGGAAGATCGTGATCATGTACATGGTCATCGCGAGGATGCCCGGGATGATGCCGGCGATGAACAGCTTGCCGATGTCCTGCTCGGTGATGATGCCGTAGACGGCGAGCACGGTGGAGGGCGGCAGCATCGCACCCAGCGTGCCGCCGGCCGCGATCACGCCGGTGGCAAACGACTGCGGATAGCCGAAGCGGCGCATCTCGGGGTAAGCGACCGCGGAGAAGGTCGCGGCGGTCGCGACCGAGGAGCCGCAGATCGCGGCAAAGCCGCCGCAGGCGCCGACGGTGGCGATGCCGAGTCCGCCGCGCAAATGGCCGACAAAGCCGTTGGCGGCGCGGAACAGCTCGCGACTCATGCCGGAATTGCTGACGAACGAGCCCATCAGCAGAAACATCGGAATGACGCCGAAGGTGTAGTCGGTCACCGTGCGCATCGAGGTCTGGCCGACCAGCTTCAGCGCCGGCGTGGCGCCGACGAGATAGGAAAAGCCGGAGACGCCGACGAGGCCCATGGCCATGCCGACCGGCACGCGCAGCAGCATCAGGGCGAACAGGGAAACGAAGCCGATTACGGCGACGGCATCGGTGCTCATGATTACTCCGTCGCCTTCAGCTTGGGGTCGTGCATCTCTTCGGGATGGAAGATCAACCGGTAGGTGCGGATCGCGATCAGCAGCACGGCCGAGACGTCGCCGATCCAGGCGATCGCGAAGAACGGCCAGGTCGGCATGTGCATGTCGAAGGTCTGGACGTTGTCGTTGTAGGTGCCGCGCACCTTGTCGAACAGCGTCCAGGTCTGCACCGTCACGACGAACAGCAGCACCAGGGTCGCGAACACGTCGATCCAGCGCTGGTAGCGCGGCCCGACATTGCCCCAGACGAGGTCGACGGTGATGTGGGTGCCGCGATAGGAGGTCGCGGCGATGCCCCAGAAGATCAGGATGCCGAGCAGCATGCGGCCGATGTCGAAACTATCGGGGATCGAATAGTTCAGCGTGTTGCGAAGCAACACCGACAGGAAGATGTCGAGCGCGACGATGCCGACGAAAGCCGCTGCAATCCATTCGATCGAATCGATAATACGATCCATCCAGCTGCGCTTCATGGGTGCCATCCTCGGGCGGGAGAGGGAGAGGACGCGCGATGCGCTCCTCGCGTCTCGACCCGCGTGCAGAACAACGGCGGCGAGATGCATCCCGCCGCCGCATGTGTTTCGACGAAGAACTACTCCGCCAGCGCGTTGTACTTCTTCAGCGAGGCCTTCAGCTCGCTAAGCGCCGCGTCCGGATCCACGCCGGTCTTCTTCGCGCCGTCACTCCAGGTCTTCACCAGCGGCTCGGCGGCCTTCTTCCAGGCCGCGGTCTGCTCGGGCGTCAGCTTGTAGACCTCGTGACCGGACTCCGCCTTGACCTTGTCGATGCCGGCATCCTCGAACTTGCCCCAGTGCTCGCCGACCACGCCTGCCATTTCGACCGTGCAATTCTTGTCGATCGCGGCCTTCTGCTTGTCGGACATCGCATTGTACTTGTCCTTGTTCATGACGAACACGAAGGTCGTGGTGTAGAGCGGCGCCTCCATGTCGTATTTGGTCACCTTGTCGATGCCGAACAGCACCAGCGAGCCCCAGGGGAAGGTGACGCCATCGGCGACGCCGCGCTCGATGATGTCGCGCACTTCGGGCGCGGAGGATTGCACATTGGTGCCGCCGAGCGAGGTGACGAAGTTCGCCATGGTGGCGTGGGCGGGGCGGATCTTCAGGCCCTTCACGTCCTCCGGCATCACGATCTTCTTGGTGCGGGAATGGAAGGAGGAGGGCGAGTGGACGAAGGCGAGGCAGTATTTGACGTCCTTCATCTCCTTCTCGGCGTATTTGCGGTACCAGGCGTCGAGCCCCATCGAGCCGCCCTTGGCATCCGAGATCAGGAATGGCAATTCGCCAGCGCCGATGATCGGGAAACGGCCGGGCTGGTAGCCGGGATTGACATAGGTGACGTCGGCGATGCCGTCGCGCGCCATGTCGTAATGGTCGAACGCCTTGCCCATCTGCTGGGCCGGAAACACCTTGCCCTTGATGGTGCCGCCGGAATCCTTCTCGACCGCAGCAGCCCAGTCCTCCAGCGATTTCTGTAGTGGATGCGAGGCCGGCACCCAGTGCGAGATCTTCAAATCGAAGGTCTTGTCCTGCGCGAACGCAGGGCTCACGCTTGCTGCCAGCAGCAACGCCAGACAGGCTTTCCTCATCACGCGTCTCTCCCTCTTTTGACGGCGGGCTTCGATGGCCCGGTCTCGTTAATTAACATGTTATCTAGTTGGCCGGCGCGTTCAAGCCGGAACTGGCGCGACGTGCCGCCGCGCACTCCCTTTTGCCCAACCGTTATATGATATAATTATCGTGCGCGGACGGCAGCGACAAGCGAGCCACGCCGAAAGCCTACAGGATCGGGAGGAGCAAGTATTGCGGACAAAAGTCGCAATCATCGGGGCGGGGCCGGCAGGATTGTTGCTTGGGCAACTGCTGCATCATTATGGCATCGACAATGTCATTCTGGAGCGGCAGAGCCCGGACTATGTGCTCGGCCGCATCCGTGCCGGACTGCTGGAGGAGGGAACAGTTGCGCTGCTCGACCAGATCGGCGCCGGCGCACGGGCGCATGCCGAAGGGCTGGTGCATGAAGGGATCGAACTCACCTTCTCGGGGCGCCGCCACCGCATCGACATGAAGGCTGCGACCGGCAAGACGGTCATGATCTACGGCCAGACCGAGGTCACGCTCGATCTGATGAATGCGCGCACGGCCGCCGGCCTCACCTCGGTCTACGAGGCCAAGGACGTGCAGCCGCAGGATTTCGACGGCGGTCACCCGCGCGTAACCTACGTGAAAGATGGCGTCACCCACACCATCGATTGCGATTTCATCGCCGGTTGCGACGGGTTTCACGGCGTCAGCCGCGCCAGCGTTCCGGCTTCGGCCATCGAGGAGTTCGAGCGCATCTATCCGTTCGGCTGGCTGGGCATCCTCTCCGAGACGCCGCCGGTCAGCCACGAGCTGATCTATTCCAACCACGCCCGTGGCTTTGCGCTCTGCACCATGCGTTCGACCAGGCGCAGCCGTTACTATGTGCAGTGCGCGCTCGACGACCACGTCGACCAATGGCCGGACGACCGTTTCTGGGACGAGCTCAAGCGCCGGCTCGACCAGGACGCCGCCGACAGCTTGGTCACGGGCCCCTCGATTGAGAAGAGCATTGCGCCGCTGCGCAGCTTCGTCGCCGAGCCGATGCGCTTCGGCAGGATGTTCCTGTGCGGTGACGCCGCCCATATCGTGCCGCCGACCGGCGCCAAGGGGCTGAACCTGGCCGCGAGCGACGCGCATTATCTGTCGAGTGCGTTTCGCGAGTTCTACGACGAAAAATCCAGCGCCGGCATTGATGCCTATTCGGCGAAGGCGCTGGCGCGGGTCTGGAAGGCCGTGCGCTTCTCCTGGTGGATGACCTCGATGCTGCACAAATTCCCCGACACCGGCACCATCGGCGCGCGCATCCAGCTCGCCGAGCTCGACTATGTCACGCAGTCGCAGGCCGCGATGACCTCGCTGTCGGAGAATTACGTGGGGCTGCCGTTTTAGGGCGCGCCGTCATGCCTCGCGAAAGCGGGGCATCCAGTACGCCGCGGCCTCTCCGTATCACGTCACCGTCTCTGGAATACTGGATCACCCGCTTTCGCGGGTGATGACAGGGATAGCGGGGCGACGGCGCCACTCCTTTCAAACACCCGCGCAAATTCCGTTTAAAACTTTGTAGGTGGTGCATCTGTCCCGTCTGCCGCGTTCAATGGCGGGAGCCACCAACGCGAGACGGACATGACCAGCACCGACATTCCCGCCGGCTTCGAGCCGCACTTTCGCAAAGCCCCGCTCACCGATCCTTGGGAGCCGCTTTACTCCAGGAAGACCGACAACGGCGTCACCGTGGGATTGCGGCTGGCGAAACCGCACACCAACGCGCGCGGGCTGATCCATGGCGGCCTGATCGCGGCGCTGGCCGATGCCGCCATGGGCTACAGCTGCGCGCAGGCGACGGGCTGGACGACCTCGTTGGTCACGATCTCGCTGTCGGTCGACTATGTCGGCGCCGGCGAGATCGGCCAATGGCTCGCGGTCGAGGGTGAGGCGATCAAGACCGGCAGCACGATCTGTTTCGCGCAGTGCCTCGCGAAGGCCGACGGCGCCGTGATCGCCCGCGCCAGCGGCACCTTTCGCGTAGTGCCGAAGAAGGGGTGAGGGCGTCACCCGAATTTCCACTCCGCGGTCTCCACCACGAGATCGACGAAGGCACGCACCTTGGCGGAGAGCAGGCGCGAGGTCGGGTAGACGATGTGGATCGGCAACGCCGGCTGCTCGTATTTCGCCAACACGATTCTGAGCCGCCCGCGCCGCAGGCCCTCGGCAGCCTGATAGGCCAGCACCCGGGTCACGCCGCCGCCCGCCTCGGCATATTGCAGGGCGGCGTCGGCGCTGTTGCTGGCGAAGCGTGGATTCGGCGCCACCTCGATGTCGCGGCCGTCCTGCACGAAGCGCCAGTTCGCGGATGGACCGAAGGCGATGGTCTGGTGCCCGAGCAATGCCTCCGGCGTCTTCGGCTCGCCATGGCGCTTGAGATAGCCAGGTGTCGCCACCACGATCCGCCGCATCTCGCCGACCTGGCGCGCGACGAGGGAGGAGTCGGCGAGATGGCCGATCCGCACCGCGACGTCGACGGCATCTTCCACGAGATTGACCAGGTTGTCCGACAGCCGCAATTCGCAGGCGACCTCGGGATAGCGCTTGAGGTAGGCGATCATGACAGGCCCGACATGGAGCCGGCCAAAGCCGACCGGCGCCGACACCACCAGCCGCCCGCTCGGTCGGTTGCGCTCCTCCCGTGCCGAGCCGTCGGCCTCCTCGACATCGGCGAGGATGCGACGCGCGCGCTCGAGATAGCGCGTGCCGACGTCGGTCAGGGTCACTTGACGGGTGGTCCGCTGCAACAGCCGCGCGCCAAGATGCTCCTCCAGCGCCGCGATCAGCCGCGTCACCGCGGAGGGGGACAGCCGCAGTTTTCGTGCCGCCGGCGCGAAGCCGCGCAGGTCGGCGACGGTGACGAAAACATGCATGGCTTCGAGGCGATCCATGGCATTATTGCATATAACGCAACGATGAAGTGTCAAGCGGGATGATTGTTTTAGCCGGCGGGAGGTCCATTTTGGATGGCGAAGACGCAGGGATGCGCCGGGATTTCAGGAGATGTTCCGATGACGGCAACTCACACCTACGCCAGCGACGTGGCGTTCACGCCGGCGGTGAAGTCGATCCAGACCCGAAAGGGATCACGCGAAGGCTATGCCCATGCCGAGCAGCGCGGCTGGCGCACCGAGGTCGATGAGAACCTCGCGGCGTTCCTGGCCGACGCCAACAGCTTTTATCTCGCCACGGCATCGGCCGACGGCCAGCCCTACATCCAGCATCGTGGCGGCCCGAAGGGCTTCTTGAAGGTGCTGGACAAGCAGACGCTGGCTTTCACGGACTACGCCGGCAATCGGCAATACATCACGCAGGGAAACCTGTCTGAAAATCCCAAGGCCTACATCTTCGTGATGGACTACGCCCATCGCCGCCGGGTGAAGATCTGGGGCGAAGCGCGGGTGGTCGAGGACGACGAGGCGCTGACGACATCGCTGATGCCGAAAGGCTATCGCGCCCGGCCCGAGCAGGTGATCCTGTTCAAGATCGAAGCGTGGGACACGAACTGCCCGCAGCACATCCCGCAGAAGTTCGACGCTGGCGATGTGGCAGCGGCGCTGGCGGCAAGGGATGCGAAAATCGCGGAGCTGGAGGCGGAGGTGGCGGCGCTGAAGGGGGAGAAGGGGGCAAGCTAGGCCACGATCTTCGTCTCTCCCTGAATCCTCCGATGTCATGCCCCGCGAAGGCGGGGCATCCAGTACGCCGCGGCGCCTCGGTTCAAGCACAGCGGTCTTTGGAATACTGGATCGTCCGCCCCTGTGCGCAATTGCGCACTAGGCGGACGATGACAGATGAGTTTGAGGAAGCGTCTCGAAACTACAACACACTCGCGCCTTCGTGCTGGAAGCCGAGATAGCTCGCCGCCACGCGCTCATTCGCCGCGATGTCGCTGGCCTTGCCGCTGAGCACGAACTCGCCGAGCTCCATGACATAGGCCTGATCCGCGATCTTCAATGCCGCCTGCGCGTTCTGCTCGACCAGCAGCACGGAGACGCCGGCGGCGCGCAGTTCGGTGACGATGCGGAAAATGTCGGCGACGATGATCGGGGCGAGGCCGAGGCTCGGCTCGTCCAGCATCAGGAGCTTGGGCTCGCCCATCAGTGCGCGGCCCATTGCGAGCATCTGCTGCTCGCCGCCGGAGAGCGTGCCGGCGAGCTGCTTGCGCCGCTCCTTGAGCCGCGGAAACAGCGTGTAGACCCGCTCCATCGAGGCTTTCGCCTTGCTTCTCTCGATGCGGAAGGCCCCTAACTCGAGATTGTCCTCGACATTCATGGTCACGAACAATTCGCGGTGCTCGGGAACGAGGCCAAGCCCCATGGCGACGCGGTCCTCGATGTCGAGCCGCGACAGATCCTGACCTGCGAATGAAACGCGCCCCTTCAGCGGCAAGATGCCAATGATGGCGGAGAGCAGCGTGGTCTTGCCGGCGCCGTTGGCACCGACGATGGTGACGATCTGGTTCTGGCCGACTTCGAGCGAGACCGAGCGCACGGCCTCGACCTTGCCATAGGCGACATGGGCGTCGGCGACGGACAACAGCGCGCTCATGCCGCCACTCCGAGATAGGCCTTGATCACTTCGGGATTGGTCTTGATCGTGGCCGGCGTTCCTTCCGCGATCTTGGTGCCGAAATCGAGCACCACGATGCGGTCGGCGAGGTTCATGACGAAGCCCATGTCGTGCTCGACCAGCAGCACGCTCATGCCGCCGTCGCGCAGCTCGCGCAGCAGCGCCGCGAGCCGCTCCTTCTCCATGTGGCGCAGGCCGGCGGCCGGCTCGTCGAGCAGCAGCAGCATCGGATCGACGCACAACGCACGGGCGATCTCGACGATCCGTTGCTGTCCCAGTGAGAGCGAGCCTGCGAGCTGATGTATCTGCTCGCCAAGTCCGACCCGCTCGATCTGGCGGGCGGCTTCGGCGAGCAGCTTTGCCTCATCAGTGCGGTCGAGCCGCAGCATCGAGGAGATCGGCCCCGAATGGCCGCGCAGATGGGCACCGATCGCGACGTTTTCCAGCACGGTCATATCAGGCACCAGCTTGACGTGCTGGAAGGTGCGGGAGATGCCGAGCTTGACGATCTCCTGCGGCGGCGCCCTGTCGACCTTGTTGCCGAGCACGGAGATCGAGCCCGAGCTGGCCGACAGCACGCCGGTGATCAGGTTGAAGGTGGTGCTCTTGCCGGCGCCGTTGGGGCCGATCAGCGCGACGATCTCGCGAGCCTGGACGTCGAAGGAGACGTTGTTCACCGCGACCACGCCGCCAAATTGTTTCCGCGCCTTCTCGACCTGGAGCAGGACGCTGGATTGGCCGGGGGAGCGGGTGCGCTGCTCCAATTTCAGCGAAGTGTCCGGCTTTTTGCCACCGGTAGCCTGGGGCAGGAACGACATCAGCCAGGGCCAGACGCCGCCGGGGGCGAGCTGGAGCAACGCCACCAGCATGATGCCGAACACGATGGTTTCAACCTGGCCCGAGCCGGGCAGGATCAACGGCAGGTAGCTCTGCAGCACTTCCTTCAGGACCACGACCAGCGCCGCGCCCAGGACGCCGCCCCAGACATAGCCGGCGCCGCCGACCACGGCGATGAAGAGATACTCGATGCCCGCCTGCGCGCCGAACGGCGTCGGGTTCACCGCGCGCTGAAGATGGGCGTAGAGCCAGCCGGAGAGGCCGGCGAGCACGGCGGCATGGATGAACACCAGCATTTTCGCCCGCGGGGTGTGCACGCCGAACGCCTCGGCCGCGACATGGCCGCGCCGGAGCGCGCGGATGGCGCGGCCGGTGCGGGAGTCCAGCAGGTTCATCGTGAGCAACGCCGAGAGGATCACGGCAACCCAGATCGCGTAGTAGATCGAGCCGGGCGAGAGCATTTTGAACGAGCCGATCGACAGCGGCGGGATCGCCGAGATGCCGTCGTTTCTTCCCAAAAATTCCAGCTTGCTGAAGAGATAGAACAAGCCGAGTCCCCAGGCGAGCGTGCCGAGCGGCAGATAATGGCCGGAGAGACGGACCGTGACGAGGCCGAGCAGCACCGCCAGCAATCCGCTGACCAGCAGCGACAGTGGTAGCGTCAGCCAGGGCGACATGCCGTAGGTTGTCGACAGCACCGCGGTGGTGTAGGCGCCGAAGCCGACGAAGGCCGCTTGTCCAAACGAGGTCAGGCCGCCGACGCCGGTCAGCAGCACGAGGCCCATCGCGACCAGGGCCGCGAGGCCGATATTGTCGAGCAGCACGATCCAGAATGGGGGCATGCCCGGAACAAACGGGATCGCCGCCATGATCAGCGCGAAGATGAGGATGGGGAGCCGGCTCTGCATCTTGGCGTCAGTCCTTCTCTTCCTCGACCGCAGGCGCCGCGAGCGAGCGCAGCAGCAGCACGGGAATCAAGAGCATGAAAACGATCACCTCCTTGTAGTTGGAGGCATAGAAGGACGAGAACGCCTCGACGATGCCGACGACCAGCGCCGCGACGGCGGTGAGGGGGTAGCTGACAAGCCCGCCGATGATCGCGGCGACAAAGCCCTTCAGGCCGATCAGGAAGCCCGAGTCGTAATACAGCGTCGTGATAGGCACGATCATGATGCCCGACAGTGCGCCGATGACGGACGCCAGCAGGAAGGCGATCTGCCCGGATAGCGTGGTGCGGATGCCGACGAGCCGGGCACCGAGCCGGTTCACAGCGGTCGCGCGCAGCGCCTTGCCGTAAAGTGTCAACCCAAAGAACAGCCACAGCCCGACGATGAAGGCGATGGTAATGCCATAGACCGTGATGCTCTGGCCGGTGAAGCGCAGCGCACCGCTGGTGAAGGAGCCGGACAGCACGGCAGGTCCGCGCTGGCCTTCGGCGCCGAAGAACAAAAGGCCCAAACCCTGAAGCGCGAGGTGAACGCCCACCGAGGCGATCAACAGCACCAGCACGGAGGTGTGCGCCAGCGGCTGGAATGCGATGCGGTAGAGAAACAGGCCGATCATCGCCACGATCACCAGCGACAGTGCGATGCAGACCGCAACCGGCGGCTTCTGAGCGGCGTAGTAGACGGTCAGCGCCAGCACGATGGCCGGCAGCACGATATTGGTGATGACGCTGCGCAGCACCAGGCGTCCGTGCAGCGCCTTGCGCGCGGCGAACAGGTCGAACACGAAGGCGCCAATGCCCAGGGCGAGCGCGAGTTTCGCCGTACCCGGCATCTGGCCCGCGGCCAGCGAGGCATAGGTCAGCGCGCCATAGGTGACGAATTCGCCTTGGGGAATGAGGATGACGCGGGTGACGGCGAACACCAGCACCAGCGCCAGGCCGAGCAGCGCATAGATCGCGCCATTGGTGATGCCGTCCTGCAGCAGGAACAGCATGATGGTGGTATTCAAGACCGGACGCTCCCCTCAAAGATTCAGGACCGGTCCCCTGATTGTGGTGGACGGTCCGCTCACAGCCATTGAACAGCGCTGACGATATTTGATATGGTCCATAACAATTATCAAATATAACATCAAGAGTGGCGAACGATCCTCCCGAACTTAACGGGATTGCGAGCATGAGGCGATGACCGTTTCCAAAACCGCTGAAAAGTCCTCTGAAAAACCCGCCGAGACCGCCAAGGGCCGCAAGGACGCGGCCGACGGGCCCGGCGAAGCCCTCCAGCTCGGCGAGCTCTCGGAGCAGCTCGGCTATGTCCTGAAGCGGGCACAGCTCAAGGTGTTCGAGAACTTCCTGCGCTGCATGGCCTCGCTCCAGCTCACGCCGGCGCAGTTCTCCGTGCTGCTGCTGGTCGAGAAAAACCCCGGCCGTAACCAGACCGAGATCGCCTCCACCCTCGGCATCCTGCGCCCGAATTTCGTGGCGATGCTCGACAATCTCGAGAGCCGCGACCTTTGCGCGCGGATCCGCTCCACCAACGACCGCCGCTCGCACATCTTGGTGCTGACCGACAAGGGCAAGGCCGTGCTGGCCCGCGCCAAGAAGCTCGTCGCCACCAAGCACGAGGCCCGGCTGAACGAGCTGCTCGGGCCGTCCAACCGCGAAGCCCTGCTCGGGATGCTCTCGAAGATCGCCAACGAGTTTTGACGGTTGATTGCCCGGCGACCGGGCATCAAACCCGGAAGCGCGGGCGGGCTGGCGGCGGTTATGCCGCAGAGCGAACCGGTCGGGCATGGCAGGTGTTTTCGCGGACAGGAAATGGCGCTCGATTTCCTCGGCGGGCAACGGAGGGCTGAACAAATAGCCCTGCATTTCCGTGCAGCCCTCCGCTGCGATCCGGTCCCGTTGCTCCTGCTCTCCACCCCCTCCGCCGTCGTCGTCATGCCCATCCCGCGCGCCAGTGCCGCCACCGCCCGCACGATGCTGAGGGATGCCGCATTGTTTTCCACGCCGCTGACGAAAGACCGGTCGATCTTGATCTTGTCGAAGGGGAAGCATTGCAGATAGGTCAGTGACGAATAGCCGGTGACGAAATCGTCCATGGCGACCTTGATGCCCAGCGCCCGGAGCTGGTGCAGCGTCGTCAGCGTTCCGTTCCTGTCCTGCAGAAACACGCTTTCCGTGATCTCGATCTCCAGCCGCCGCGGATCGAGGCCGGAGGCCGCCAGCGCGCCGACGATCACCTCCGTCAGGCCCGGCTGGCGGAATTGCACCGCCGAGATGTTGACGGCGACGTGCAGATGGTCCGGCCATCGGCTTGCAGTGGCACAGGCCTGCCGGATCACCCATTCGCCGATCGGCACGATCAGGCCGATCTCTTCCGCAAGCGGGATAAAGCTGTTGGGCGCGACCAGTCCGCGCCGGGGATGTCGCCAGCGGATCAAGGCTTCGAAGCCGCTGATCTCGCCGCCGTCGGTCTTCACGACCGGCTGGTAGTGCAGTTCGAACTGGCCGGCGGCAAGGCCGTTGCGCAGGTCCTGCTCCAGCGCGCGACGGCTTTGCGCCTCTTCGCCCATGGCCGGTTCGAAGAAGCAGTGCATGCCGCGGCCGTCGCTTTTCGCGCGATACAGGGCCAGATCGGCATTGTGCAGGAGTTGCTCGGGCGTCGAGCCGTCGCCAGGCGCAATCGCGATCCCGATGCTCGCGCCCGCAATGGTCTGGTGTCCGTCGAGCCCGAACGGAGCACTCAGCGTCCTGACAACGTCGCGCGCCAGCAGGTCCGCCTCGCTCGAATCGGAAATCGGCGTCTGGAGGATCACGAATTCATCGCCACCCATGCGCGCGACCGTATCGCTGTCGCGCGCGAACTGCTTGAGGCGGCGGTTGACATCCTGCAGCAGGATGTCGCCGGCCTGGTGGCCCAGGGTGTCGTTGACGGCCTTGAACTTGTCGAGATCGACGTGGTGGATCGCGAACATCCCGCCCTGTTCGAGCGCCTGCTTGAGGCGCTGGCCGAGCAGGGCGCGATTGGCGAGGTCCGTCAGCGCGTCGTGGTGCGCCATATGCGCGATCTGCAATTCCGCTTTGCGCTGCTCGGTGATGTCTTCGTGGGTCGCGACCCACCTGAGATCGGGCATCGGTCGGTGCCTGATCTTGAAGGTTCGCCCGTTCTGCATCTCGACGATGCTGTCCATGGCCTCGGCTGACATGGCGACATCGGTCCGCCATTTGGCGTATTCCTCCCGCGTCATCGCCGGCACGCTGCCGACCTCGTAGCGTAGGTCGAGGATCTCCTGGAGCGGCGTGCCCGGACGAACGCGGTCGGGCGGCAGGCCGTACATCTCGATAAAGTGCGTGTTGCAGACCACCAGCCGATGGTCGGCGCTGAAGAAGCAGAGTCCGTGCGACATGTTGTTGATCGCGATGTCGAACTGGAAGTTGCGCTCCTGCAACCGCCGACTGAGCTCTTCGCGCTCTGTAATGTCCTCGTGCGTCGCCATGCCGCCGCCGTCGGGCAGGGGATGAATGGTGTAGGCGATGATTCGTCCGTCGGCGAATTGCTGGACCGTCTGCTCACTGACGACCGAACCCTCGGTGCGGGCACGGACATAGGCGCCGGCTTCTCCGCCGATGCTCAGGCCCAGTTTGAGCCGATGCTCGATCAGGTCCTTGATCGGCGTGCCCGGGTGCACCTGGTCGGGCGAGAGCGCGTACATCTCGCGGTAGATCAGCCCGACAATTCGCCCAATTTCGGGACATGTTCCTGAAACTGCGGCGAACGCGAGGTTAAGGGCGGCGATGCCGCGCCCTGGAAAAGAGGACACCGACGAGAATTCAGAGATCGTTAACCATGTCGTCCCGCCGAACGCGCGCGGCGCCGGCGGGATGGCGATGCCGCCGTGTCAGTCGACGAGGATTACCCTGATGTCGTTCACATTGGTCAGCGTAGGCCCCGGCAGCAACAGATCGCCCGTCGCCTCGAAGAACGTGGTCGCGTCGTTGTTGTCGAGATAGGCCTGCGGCTGCAGCCCCTGCGCCGCCATCTTCGCGAACGTCGCCGCGTCGATCAGCGCGCCGGCGGGATCAGTGGGATTGCCGGCACCGCCATCGGCGCCGTCGGTGTCGCCGGCGAGCGCGGAGATGTCAGGCGTGTCCTTCAAGAGGCCGGCGAGCGCCAGCGCATATTCCTGGTTCGGCCCGCCGCGGCCATTGCCGCGCACGGTGACCGTGAGCTCGCCGCCGGAGAGGATCGCGACCCGCTTGCCCTGCGCGCGGGCCTGAAGCGCCAGCCTGGCGTGATCGGCGGCAACGTCGCGGGCCTCCCCTTCGAGGTCGGCGCCGAGATCGATCGTCTCGTAACCGGCCTCATGCGCGAGTTTGACCGCAGCGTCGAGCGATTGCTTCGGACGTGCGATCAATTCGAAATGCGCGCGCGCGAAGGCGGCATCACCGGGCTTGCAGCTCTCGTTGGCGGGGTCGTCCAGCGCGCGGCGGACGGCATCGTCGATGTCGAGCTTGTACCTGGCGACGATGGCGCGCGCATCATTGAGCGTGGTCGGATCGGGCACGGTCGGACCGGAGGCGATTGCGGAGGGATCGTCATGCGGCACGTCGGAAATCGCAAGCGTCACGATCTCGGCGGCATTTTTGCCGGCGCGCGCCAGCCGCCCGCCCTTGATCCGCGACAGATGCTTGCGCACGACATTCATCTCGCCGATCGGCGCGCCGGAGCGGAGCAGCGCCTTGTTGACCGCCTGCTTCTGCCCGAAGCTGATGCCGTTGACGGGCGCGATCCAGTTCGCCGAGCCGCCGCCGGTGAGCAGCACCAAGAGCAGATCGTCCGGCCCGGCCTCGGCCGCGAGCGCCAGCGTGTCGGCCGCGCCCTTCAGGCCGGCTTCGTCGGGCACGGGATGACCGGCCTCGACCACGCGGATGCGGCGCGTCGGCACGCCGTAGCCGTGACGCGTGGTGGCGATGCCGACGAGGCGTTCCGGTGCGAGCCCGAGCGTGTCGAGATAATGCCGCTCGGCGGCGGCGGCCATCGCGGCCGCGCCCTTGCCGGCGGCGAGACAGATCACGCGTCCCTTTGGCGCGGGCCGCAGGTGCGGCGCCAGAATTGTGCTCGGATGAGCGGCGGCAACGGCGGCGTCGTAGAGCGCGCGGAGCAGGGGGCGTCGGTCGGTCATGACGAAGGGCCTTGAGCGAACAGGAAAGACTGGCGGCGAACGCGCCGCTCACCTGCCTACCGCATCATGCGCCAAAGCGTAAGCCGGCTTTGCCATCATTCGATTGTGCAATCGCGTGATCATAATCGCCGCGCAAGCAAAAACCCCCTGCGATGGTTCGCAGGGGGTTTCCGTCGTCGCGTCCTTGATGGGGCTAACCGCCGACGTCGGCGCTGATCACGTCTCCGAACAGCTCAAACTTCTCGCCTTTGAACTTCTCGAGTTGAAGCTGGCTGATCGGCGCGAAATCGGTCGGCGAGGTGTTGATCTTCACGCCCGGCAGCAGGGCCTCGGTGCGGAAGTCCTTCAGATTCGCCGCTTGCTTCATGACGTTCTCGCGCGTGAGATCGTCACCGCACTGCTTCAAGACCTGAACCAGGGTCTGGGCCACGGCATAGCCGACGATCGTGCCCTTATCGAGCTTGTCGCCCTCGGGGAAGTATTTGGTCATGAAGGCGAGAAAGTCCTTCATGCCGGCATCATTGGCCCACTGCGGATCCGATACGTCCTTCAGATAATCGGCCGAGATGATGTCCTGGCCGTTCTCGAAGCCGGCAGGCTTCATCACGCTGCCGACGGAGGCAGAGACGTTGTTGAGGAAGTGCAGCGGCTTCCAGCCGATCTCGGCGTTCTTCTTGATCGCCTGGGCTGCGAATTTCGGCGTCGTGATGTTCATGAAGACGTCGGCGCCGGTCGACTTCAGCTTGACGATGTGGTTGTCGATGGTCGGTTCGGAGGTCTCGTAGCTCTCCTCCACGACGATCATCGACGCGGCTTTGGCGCCGAGGCCGTCCTTCAGGCCCTTGAGATAATCCTTGCCGTAATCATCGTTCTGGAACAGCACGGCGATCTTGGCGTCGGGCTTGTTCTTCAGCAGCCACTTCGCGTAGATCTGCGTCTCGCTCTGGTAGTTGGGCTGCCACCCCATGGTCCAGGGGAAGTTCTGCGGATCGTTCCACTTGGTGGCGCCGGTGGCGACGAAGAGCTGCGGCAGCTTCTTCGAGTTCATGTATTTGTGGATCGCCGAGTTCGGCGGCGTGCCGAGCGAGTTGAAGATGAACAGCACCTCGTCGCTCTCGACCAGCTTGCGCGCCTGCTCCACCGTTTTCGGCGGCGAGTAGGCGTCGTCGTAGCTGATGAAGTTGATCTTGCGACCGTTGATGCCGCCTTCGTCGTTGATCTTCTTGAAATAGGCGGCTTCGGTCCGTCCGATGATGCCGTAGGCGGAGGCCGGTCCGCTGTAAGGCATGATGTTGCCGACCTTGATCTCGGTATCGGTCGCGCCGGTGTCGTATTTCTTCTGGGCCGATGCAGTGGAGGCCGAGGCCGCAATGAGCGCGAGCGCCAGTGACGCGGCCGCAAGTTTGCCGGTGACAGCGGGCATTCCTATCTCCCTATTTTCTTGGTGTGTGTGCGTCCCTTTTCTTGTGTTGCCTGTTTTTGGTGACGCAGCCGCAATTCAATACGATTTACCTGATGCCTACAACAGAAAGCCCCTGCGGCGGGGTCGCGGAGGCTGCTTCTTTAGTAGTCAGGGGCGGCCGCGCGCTCGTGTGCGACTGCGAGAAGAGACATCCGCTTGAGTTGATGAACCGATCAGGAGCGAGTTTGAGTTGCGCGGCTTCAGTGGTCGAGCTCGCTCGAGATCACGTCCCCGAACAGCTCCCACTTCTTGCCCTTGAAGCGCATCATCTGGAGCTGCTCGATCGGGGCGAAATCGTCGGCTGCGGTGTTGATCTTGATGCCTGGCAACAGCGTGTCGGGCTGGAAATCCTTCAAGGAGGCGGCCTGCTTCATGACGTTGTCGCGGGTGAGGTCGTCGCCGCACATTTGCAGCACCTTCACCATGGTCTGCGCGGCGGCATAGCCGAACACCACGCCGGCATCGAGCTTGTTGGCCTTGGGATCGTATTTGGCGAGGAAGTTGTAGAATTTCTTCATGCCGTCATCGGCATTCCATTGCGGGTCGGAGGCGTCCTTGGTGTAGCTCGCCGACAGGATCCCTTGCGAGATCTCGAGCCCCGCCGGCTCGAGTACGCCGCCGACCGAGGCCGAGACGTTGGAGATGATGTGGACCGGATGCCAGCTGATCTCGGCCGCCTTCTTGATCGCCTGCGCTGCAAATTTCGGTGTGGTGATGCTGACGAAGATGTCGGCGCCCGAGGCCTTCAATTTCACAACGTGCTCGTCGATTGCCGGCTCCGACGTGTCGTAACCATCTTCCAGCACGATCATCGAGGCCTTGGGTCCAAGGCCTTCTTTCAGCCCTTTCAGGTAGTCCTTGCCGAAATCGTCGTTCTGATAGAGCACGCCGATCTTGCCGTCCGGCTTCTCCTTCATGATGTACTTGGCGTAGATGCGCGCCTCGCTGGCGTAGCTCGGCTGCCAGCCCATGGTCCAGGCATATTGCTTCGGATCGTTCCACTTCGAGGCGCCGCTCGCCACGAACAATTGCGGCACCTTCTTCTCGTTCATGTATTTGCGGATGGCACCGTTGGTGGAGGTGCCGAGCGAGCCGAAGATCAGCAGCACCCCGTCGCTCTCGACCAGCTTGCGGGCCTGCTCCACCGTCTTCGGCGGCGAATAGCCGTCGTCGTAGGAGATGAATTTGATCTTGCGGCCGCCGATGCCGCCCTCGGCATTGATCTTGTTGAAATAGGCTTCCTCGGCCTTGCCGATCGCCGCATAGGCGGAGGCCGGGCCGCTATAGGGCATGATGTTGCCGATCTTGATCTCGGTATCGGAAGCGCCGCTGTCGTATTTCTTCTGCGCCAAGACCGGGCCGCTCATCGCAGTGCACAACGCGAATGCGGCCAGAACGCCCGCAACCTGAAATCGAACGGCAGTCATCTTTCTCCACCCGGAACGGATCGCCGCCGCATTGAACAAGATTGATGCGGGACGTCAACAAAAAGCCCCCGCGATCGTTCGCGGGGGCTTCTCGATGTGTCGACTATAGCGTCAGAGCGTCACTCCGTGGCGATGTCGCCGCTGATGATCTCGCCGAAGAGTTCCCACTTCTCGCCCTTGAAACGCTGCATCTGGAGCTGGGCGATCGGGGCGAAGTCGGTTGGGCTGGTGTTGATCTTGACGCCGGGCAGCAGGGTGTCCGGTGCGAAATCCTTCAACGAGGCCGCCTGCTTCATGATGTTGGCCCGGGTCAGATCGTCGCCGCACATCTCCAGGACCTTGGCCAGCGTCGACGCCGCGCCGTAGCCGTAGACCATGCTGGTGTCGGACTTGTCGGCACCCGGCATGTACTTGTCGACGAACTCGTTCCACTTCTTCATGCCGGGGTCGTTGGCCCACTGCGGGTCCGTGGAGTCCTTGGCATAGGCCGCCGACAGCACGCCCTGCGAGGCCTCGAAGCCGGCCGGCTTCATCACGCTGCCGACCGAGATCGACACGTTGGTGAGGATCTGCAGCGGCTTCCAGCTCAGCTCGGCGGTCTTCTTGATGGTCTGGGCCGCGAACTTCGGCGTCGCGTAGATCAGCAGGACGTCGGGATTGGCCGCCTTGATCTTGACGATGTGACCGTCGATCGAGGGTTCGGACACCTCGTAGCTTTCTTCCATGATGATCATGGACGCGCCCTTGGCGCCCAGGCCGTCCTTGGTGCCCTTGAGGTAGTCTTTGCCGAAATCGTCGTTCTGATAGAGGATCGCGATCTTGGCGTCCGGCTTTTCCTTCAACAGCCATTTCGCGTAGATCTGCGCTTCGCTCTGGTAGGACGGCTGCCAGCCCATGGTCCAGGGGAAGTTCTTCGGGTCATTCCACTTGGTGGCGCCGGTGGCGACGAACAGCTGCGGGATCTTCTTGGCGTTGAGGTATTTCTGGATCGCGCTGTTCGAGGGCGTGCCGAGCGGGTTGAACACGACGATCACCTCGTCGCTCTCGACCAGCTTGCGGACCTGCTCGACGGCCTTCGGCGGCGAATAGCCGTCGTCATAGGTGACGAAGTTGATCTTGCGGCCGTTGATGCCGCCCTTGTCGTTGATCATCTTGAAGTAGGCTTCTTCGGTCTTGCCGATGATGCCATAGGCCGAGGCCGGACCGCTATACGGCATGATGTTGCCGATCTTGATCTCGGTATCGGACGCGCCGGTGTCATATTTTTTCTGGGCGAATGCGGCGCCGGAGGTGAGAGTGATGACCGCCGTTGCCGTCACCAGCGCAGCGGTTCGCAGTGTTCTTTCAAAAAACAATTCGGGTCTCCTTAGCTTAATCAACGGGTTGTCAGTTCTTTCTGAGCCGGCCGACGAGTTGCTGGCCCATGATCGCAATCTGCCTCGCGCCGTGCGGCACGAGGTAGATGACGGCGAACAGGAGTACGCCGAACACCGCGCCGGAGAGGCCCTTGGAGATGCCCTCCGCCATGTTCGGCACGAAAATGATGAAGGCGGCGCCGACGAACGAGCCGGGCAGCCAGCCGACGCCACCGACGACCATGCCGAGGAACAGCGAGATCGCCAGCGTGATCGTGTAGCTGTCGGGCGCGACGAACTGCACGGCGATGGCGCCAAGCGAGCCGGCAACGCCGGTGATGCCGGCGGACACGCCGAAGGCCAGCGTCTTGTACAGTGCGACGTTGACGCCCATCGAGGAGGCCGCGATCTCGTTGTCGCGGATCGCCATGAAGGCGCGGCCCGACCGGGAGCGCAGCAGGTTGACCGAGAAGATGTAGATCGCGAGCACGACGGCGAGCGAGAAGTAGTAGAGCCAGGTGTCCTGCGACATAGGCAGCCCGAACGGCGCGTCGGGCTTGGTGACGACGAGGCCCTGCACGCCGCCGGTCCAGTGCTCGAGGAAGTTCAGCTTCAGCAGCTGCGGCATCGCGGTGGCAAGCGCAAAGGTCGCGAGCGCGAGATAGACGCCCGACAGCCGCAGCGCCGGCTTGCCGAACAGGTAGCCGAATGCGAAGCAGACCGCGGCGGAAATCGGAATTGTCAGCGCATAGTTGACGTTGAAGTACTCCATCAGCACCGCCGACGTATAAGCGCCCACGGCGTAGAAGGCGCTCTGGCCGAGCGAGAACTGGCCGGAGCCGCCCGTCAGGATGTTCAAGGCCAGCACCGCGAGCCCGTAGATCAGGAGCATCGTCATCTGGAAGATGATGAAGTTCTTGACGAACACCGGCACGATCAACAGCACCGCCAGCACCAACAGAGAGGTGCCCGTGCCCAGCGTCATCGCCCGCTTCGGAACCGCCTCGACGGCCGGGGCTTCCGTGACGACGTCTTCTGCAGCGCTCATGATCAAACTCGCTTGACGATTTGCCGGCCGAACAGGCCAGCGGGTTTGACGACCAGGACGGAAATGATCAGCGCGAGCGCGATCGGAAGCTTCAGCTCGTTGCCGACGCCGGGAATGTAGGTGCCGGCGAGGTTCTCGAAGACGCCGACCAGGAAGCCGCCGACCACGGCGCCGAACGGGCTGGTCAGTCCGCCGAGCACCGCCGCGGCGAAGCCGTAGATCAGCACGCCGCCCATCATATTGGGCTCGAGGAACACGACCGGTGCGATCAGCATGCCGGCGATCGCACCGATCGCGGACGCCATGCCCCAGCCGAGCGCGATCATCCAGCTCGTGTTGATGCCGACCAGTCGGGCCGATTCAGGCACGGAGGCGGCCGCGCGCATGGCGAGGCCGATCTTGGTGTACTGGAAGAAGAAGTAGAGGCCGAGCAGCAGCAGCACGGTGACGCCGATCATGCCGGCCTGGTGGGTCGAGATCAGCTGGCTGCCGAGGAAGGGCGAGGAGCCGAACGGGGTCGGATACTGCTTAATGGTGAAGTCCCAGATCAGGCCGGCCGAGGAGTTGATGATCGCGAACAGCGCGATAAAGCCGGCGACGTTGGTCAGCACCGGCGCCTTGGCGAGCGGCTTGAACAGGATGCGCTCGATCGCGATGCCGCCGACAAAGGACAATGCCAGCGTGATCACGAAGGCAGCCCAATATGGGATGCCCCATTGCATCAGCTGCCAGGAGATGAAGGTCGAGAACATCGCCATCTCACCCTGGGCGAAGTTGAGATGGTCGATCGCCTGATAGATCATGACCACGGCGAGCGCCATGCAGGCGTAGATCGCGCCCGTGGCGATGCCGGCCAGCACTTGGTTGGTGAACAGCTCCATCGTGCCGGCTCCTCAGTAACCCAGGTAGGATTTGCGGATTTCTTCGTTGTTCGCGATGTCCTTGGCGTTGCCCGACATCACGATGCGCCCGGTCTCGATCACATAGGCCTGGTCGGCGAGCTCCAGCGCGAGCTGGGCGTTCTGCTCGACCACCAGGATCGACACCTTGTCCTCGCGGTTGATCTTGCCGAGGATGCCGAACAGGTCGCGCACCACCAGCGGCGCCAGGCCGAACGAAGGCTCGTCCAGCAGCATCAGCCGCGGCCGCAGCATAAGGGCGCGGGCGACCGCCAGCATCTGCTGCTCGCCGCCCGAGAGCGTGCCGGCCTGCTGCGTGTGCCGCTGCTTCAGCACCGGGAAATGCGCATACATGCGCTCGATGTCGGAGACGATGCCGGCGCTGTCCTTGCGGGTGATCGCGCCGAGCTGGAGGTTTTCCTCCACCGTCATGGTGGTGAAGGTGCCGCGGCCCTGCGGCACATGGGCGATGCCGAACCGCACGATGCTCTCGGTGGAGCGGTTGTTCAGCGGCTTGCCGTCGAACTCGATGCCGCCGGTTGAGCGCACCATGTTGCAGATCGCGCGCAGCGTGGTGGTCTTGCCGGCGCCGTTGGCCCCCAGCAACGTGGTCAGCGATCCCTCGCTGAGCGAGAAGGACAGACCGTGGAGGGCCTGGACCTGGCCGTAATAAGCGCGCAGGTCCTTGACGTTGAGCAGCGTCGTCATTGGTCCTTGCTCCCGAGATAGGCCTTGATGACGTCGGGATCCGCCTGCACCTGGGCGGGCGTGCCTTCCGCGAGCTTCTTGCCGAAATTCAGCGCGACGACGTGGTCGGCGATCGACATCACGAGGCCCATGTGATGCTCGACCAGCAGCACGGTCATGTGGCGTTCGTCGCGGATGCGGCGGATGAGGTCGCCGAGCACGTGGACTTCCTCGTGGTTGAGGCCGCCGGCGGGCTCGTCGAGCAGCAGGATCTTCGGATCGGCAGCGAGCGCGCGCGCCAGCTCGACGCGCTTCTGCGTGCCGAACGGCAGGCCCGACACGACGGTGTGGGCGACGTCCTCGAGGTCGAGATAGGCGAGGATCTCGTGCACCTTCTTGTTGACGTCGCTCTCGCTGCGGCGAACCCAGGCCAGCCGCAGCGAGTCGCTGATGATGTCGCTGGAGGTGCGGGCATGGGTGCCGACGCGGACATTGTCCACCACCGACAAATTCGGAAACAGCGCCACGTTCTGGAAGGTGCGGCCGATGCCGATCTCCGCGATCCGGTGCGGCGGGCGCGTCAGGATGCTCGCGCCCTCCATCAGGATGTCGCCGGACGACGGCTGGTAGAGCCGCGAGAGGCAGTTGAAGAGCGTGGTCTTGCCGGCGCCGTTGGGGCCGATCAAGCCGAGGATCTGGCCCTTGTGCATGTCAAAGGACACGCCATTGAGCGCGACGATGCCGCCGAACACGACGCTGACGTCGCGAACCGCGAGCAGGGGCGATGTCCCCTGCGCGAGCTGTGCCTGCGTCATCTCGTCTCGCCCACTGTGTTCAGTGAGCGAAGGGGCGATGTGAACCGCTCCCGATGATGACAAAGGCTATCTGATCCCCTCGGCCACACGCGCAACTTTCCCTCCTGATTTCAGCTTTTTGCTGACGTCTTTTTTGGAATGCGGCATCAGACCCCCGAGTGCCGCTTCGATGTTCCTTACCATCGCAAGCAGACGCGGTCCAATGTCGTTGATCAAACGCTCTTCCGTGAAGCGGAATGCGGGCGCGCCGCAATTGAATGCGTAAGGACCGGTTCCGTCGTTGAGTCTGAGCGCGACGCCGGCGGCGCCGATGTCGTCGTGCCAGTCGCCGACCGAAATCGCAAATCCATATTTCGCGACCGTCTCGCCGGAGCGTTCCAACCCGTCGCGCATCTTGGGCCAGCGGCTGCCGTAATGTTCGCGCAAGACACGAGACAGTTCAGCGCGATTGTCTTCGTCGAGTGCCCAGAAATAGGCGCGGCCCATCGCGCTGGTTGCAATCGGCACGCGGGAGCCGACGTCCAGTTGAACGCCAACCGTCTCGCTGCCACGGCTCTGCCCGAAATAGATCATGCTGTGCCGGTCGCGGCCGCCGATGGCGACGGCGCCGCCGGTCGCACGCATCATTTCCTCGCGAAACGGCTCGGACAAATGCCGAACGCCGAGATTGGACAACGCGGCGTAGCCGAGCGCCATCGCGGCCGGCGCAAGCTGATATTTCTCGAAGCGGGGAACCGGCGTCAGATAGCCGAGCTTGGTCAAGGTATAGGTCAGCCGCGAAACGGTCGGTTTGGGCAAATTGGTGCGGGCCGCGATTTCCTGATTGCCAAGAAGTCCGTCGCTGGGCTGGAATGCGCGCAATACGTCAAGTCCGCGGGAAAGCGCGACGACGAAATTCCGATCGGTCGCTGTCTTCTTTCCTGTACGCTTCATCCCTGATCTGCTTCTTGCGCGGAGTCGTTGACAAGCCACGTGCTTCAAAATAACCCTGCCGTCAAGATGCGGAATTAAATTCTGCAGTGCGAAATTGAACAAAGTTACCCCACCAAGGAGGGACACCGTGAGCGAAGTGGTCAAGCTTGAGCGTCATGACGAAGTCGGGATCGTCACGGTCGACAGCCCTCCGGTCAACGCGCTGAGCGCCGCGGTTCGTGGCGGAATTCTGGAGTGCATCAAGGCCGCGGTCGCCGATCCCGCCATCAAGGGCATCGTGCTGACCTGTGCCGGCCGCACCTTCATCGCGGGCGCCGACATCACCGAATTCGGCAAGCCGCCGAAGCCGCCCGCCCTTAACGACGTGCTTTCCGAGATCGAGAATTCACCGAAGCCGGTCGTGGCCGCGATCCACGGCACCGCGCTCGGCGGTGGCCTCGAGGTCGCGCTCGCCTGTCATTTCCGCGTCGCGGTGAAGGAAGCCAAGCTCGGCCTCCCCGAGGTGAAGCTCGGCCTGCTGCCGGGCGCCGGCGGCACCCAGCGCCTGCCGCGCGCGGTTGGACCGGAGCTCGCGGTCAAGATGATCGTCGGCGGTGATCCGATCGGAGCGGCGGAAGCGCTGAAGAACGGTCTGATCGAGGAGATCGTCGAGGGTCCGGCCGCCGGTGGCGAAGCCTTCGTACGAAAGCTGCTGGCTGAAAAGCGTCCGCTGCGCCGCCTGCGTGACGACGACTCCAAGATCGCGGCGGCCAAGGCCGACCGCTCGATCTTCACCAATGCGGTCGCCGCCATGACCAAGAAGTCGCGCGGCCTGGAAGCGCCGTTCGCGGCGGCCGACGCCGTCGGCTACGCCATCGACCTGCCGTTCGACGAAGGTCTGAAGAAGGAGCGCGAGGGCTTCCTGAAGCTCGTCGCCAGCGATCAGTCCAAGGCGCAGCGTTATGCCTTCTTCGCGGAGCGCGAGGCCAGCAAGATCGCCGGCGTTCCTGAAGGGACCAAGCCGCGGCCCGTGAACCGCGTCGCCATCCTCGGCGCCGGCACGATGGGCGGTGGCATCGCGATGTCCTTTGCCAATGCCGGCATTCCCGTCACCTTGATCGAGACAGGCGAGGAGCAGCTCAAGCGCGGCATGGGCATCATGCAGAAGAACTGGGAAGCGACCGCGGCACGGGGCGGCATCCCGGCGGATGCGCCCGCGAAGCGCATGGCGCTGATCAACGGCGTCGTGGGCATCGAGAACGTCGGCGACGCCGACCTCGTCATCGAAGCCGTGTTCGAGACCATGGCAGTGAAAAAGGAAGTGTTCGGCAAGCTCGACCAGTACGTCAAGCCGGGCGCCGTGCTCGCCTCCAACACCTCCTACCTGAACATCGACGAGATCGCGAAGTCGACCAAGCGTCCGCAGGACGTGCTCGGCATGCACTTCTTCTCTCCCGCCAACGTCATGAAATTGTGCGAGATCGTGCGCGCCGACAAGACCGCGCCGGATGCCCTTGTGACGGCGGTCTCGATCGCGCGCAAAATCGCAAAAGTGCCGGCCGTGGTCGGCGTCTGCGACGGCTTTGTCGGCAACCGCATGCTGGCCCAGCGCGGCAAGCAGTCCGAGAAACTGCTGTTCGAAGGCGCGCTTCCGCAGCAGGTCGACGCCGTCGTGACGAAGTTCGGCATGCCGATGGGGCCGTTCGCGATGGGTGACCTCGCCGGCCTCGACATCGGCTGGCGCTCGCGCAAGGACCGCGGCATCAAGTCGGAGATCGCGGATGCGCTCTGCGAAGCCGGACGCTTCGGCCAGAAGACCGGCAAGGGCTATTACAAATACGAAGCCGGCTCCCGTTCGGCGCTGCCCGATCCCGAAGTCGAGAAGCTGATCGACGAGACGCTGCTTCGTTTGGGCCGCAAGAAGCGCGTCGTCAGCGACGATGAGATCCTCGAGCGCATGATGTACCCGATGATCAACGAGGGCGCGAAGATCCTGGAAGAGGGCATTGCCGCGCGCCCGTCCGATATCGACGTGGTCTGGCTCTATGGCTATGGCTGGCCGATCTACCGCGGCGGCCCGATGTTCTGGGCCGACACCGTCGGCCTCAAGCACATCGCCGATCGGCTCTCCTTCTACGCCAAGGAGACCAACGATCCGAGCCTCGAGCCCGCGCCGCTGCTGAAGAAGCTCGCGGCCGAAGGCAAGACCTTCGCCTCGCTCGCGGCGGGCTCGAAAGCGGCGTGATTGGATTGGCGGTGGCTGTGATGTCTCGTCCCGGGCAACGCTCTCTCCGTTCCCTCCCCCCTTGTGGGGGAGGGTCAGGGACGGGGGCAGCCCCGGGCGCCGGCGTTTGTGGCCACCTCCTTCCCCAACCTTTCCCCACAAGGGGGAAGGGAGCCGGTCCGCTTGTGCCCACCTCACACGGCATCGTCGCGGCCGCCTTGCAGAGTAACGACCCCTAATGACCCATCCCGGCGAACAGTTTTATCCCGAGGGCGTGCGCTGGGACGACACCATCGTCCAGGGCACGCTGCCTGATCTGCTGGCAAAAGCCGCCGCCGAGTACGGCCCGCGCACCGCGCTGGAATTCCGCGACCATCCGATTACCTACAGCGAACTCGCCGCGATGGCTGAGCGCGCAGCCGCCGCCTTCCTGCGCGCCGGCTACGGCAAGAACAGTTCGGTCGCGCTGTTCCTCGGCAATACGCCGGACCATCCCGTCAATTTCTTCGGCGCGCTGAAGGCCGGCGCCCGCGTCGCGCATCTCTCACCGCTCGACGGCGAGATCGCGCTGACGCACAAGGTCTCCGATTCCGGTTCGCGCCTGCTCGTCACCTCTAACCTGGCGGCGTTGCTGCCGACCGCGCTGAAATTCCTGGAGAAGGGCCTGATCGACCGCCTGGTGGTCTGCGAGGACGATAGTTGGGGTAAGGTCGGCACGCCGCAGGCTGCGATCCCCAGCGATCCCCGCATCGTCACCTTCAAGGCCTTTGTCGAGGGCGCCACCGCGCCGGCAGAGTGGCCGCAAGTGAGCGCCGACGACATCGCGCTGCTGCAATATACCGGTGGCACCACCGGCTTGCCCAAAGGCGCGATGCTGACCCACGGCAATCTCACCTCGGCCGTGTCGATCTACGACGTCTGGGGCAAGCCGTCGCGCGCGACGCGTGGCGACGTCGTCGAGCGCGTGATCTGCGTGCTGCCGCTGTTCCACATCTATGCGCTCACCGTCGTGCTGCTGTCCTCGCTCAGGCGCGGCAATCTGATCTCGCTGCATCAGCGTTTTGACGTCGAAGCGGTGATGCGCGACATCGAAATCAAGCGCGCAACCTACTTTCCCGGCGTGCCGACGATGTGGATCGCGATCGCAGCCCTTCCCGATCTCGACAAGCGCGATTTCTCCTCGCTGGCGACGATCGGCTCCGGGGGAGCGCCGCTGCCGGTGGAGATCGCGAGTTTCTTCGAGCGCAAAGTCGGCAAGAAGCTCCGCAGCGGCTGGGGCATGACCGAGACCTGCTCGCCCGGCACCGGCCATCCGCCTACAGGTCCCGATAAGCCCGGCTCGATCGGCCTGATGCTGCCCGGCATCGAGCTCGACGTCGTTTCCCTGGACGATCCCACGAAGGTGCTGCCGCCGGGCGAAGTCGGCGAGATTCGCATCAAGGGCCCGAACGTCACCAAAGGCTACTGGAATAAGCCCGAAGGATCCGCGGAGGCCTTCGTCGACGGCCGCTTCCTCACCGGCGACATCGGCTATGTCGATACCGACGGCTATTTCTTCCTGGTCGACCGCAAGAAGGACATGATCATCTCCGGCGGCTTCAACGTCTATCCGCAGATGATCGAGCAGGCGATCTATACCATACCAGGCGTGCACGAGGTGATCGTGCTCGGTATTCCCGACCAGTACCGCGGCGAGGCCGCCAAAGCCTTCATCAAGCTGAAGACGGACGCAAAGCCGTTCTCGCTCGACGAGCTGCGCGCTCAGCTCGCCGGCAAGCTCGGCAAGCACGAATTGCCGGCGGAGGTCGAATTCGTCCACGATCTGCCGCGCACGCCGGTCGGAAAGCTGTCGCGCCACGAATTGCGCCAGCGGCAGAAACCGTCACAATCCGCCCAACTTGCCACCCGACTTGCATCAGGAGATCGCGCTTGACCGACGCCGTCATCGTTTCCATCGCCCGCACCCCGATCGGGAAGGCCTATCGCGGCGCGCTCAACGCCACCGAGGGCGCAACGCTGCTCGGCCACGCCATCGGCGAGGCCGTCGCGCGCGCCAAGATCGACCCCAAGGAGGTCGAGGACGTCGTGATGGGCGCAGCACTCCAGCAGGGCGCGACCGGCGGCAACATCGCGCGCAAGGCGCTGCTCCGTGCCGGTCTCCCCGTCACCGTCGCCGGCACCACTATCGACCGGCAATGCGCCTCGGGCCTGCAGGCGATCGCGCTCGCCGCGCGTTCGGTGATCTTCGACGGTGTCGAGATCGCGGTCGGCGGTGGCGGCGAGTCCATCTCGCTGGTGCAGAACGACAAGATGAACGGCTTCCACGCGCAGGACCCGGCGCTGCTCGAGATCAAGGGCGAGGTCTACATGCCCATGATCGACACCGCCGAGATCGTCGCCAAGCGCTACGGCATCTCGCGCGAAAAGCAGGACGAATATTCGCTGGAGAGCCAGCGCCGCACCGCCGCGGCGCAGCAGGGCGGAAAGTTCAAGGATGAGCTCGCGCCGATCACCACCAGGATGGCGGTGACCGACAAGGCCACCGGTGCAGTCTCGTTCAAGGACGTCACGCTGTCGCAGGACGAGGGCCCGCGCCCCGAGACCACCGCAGAAGGCCTCGCCGGCCTCAAGGCCGTCCGTGGCGAGGGATTTTCGGTCACCGCCGGCAATGCCAGCCAGCTTTCGGACGGCGCCAGCGCGAGCGTGATCATGAGCGACAAGGAAGCGGCAAAGCGCGGGCTGAACCCGCTCGGCATCTTCCGCGGCTTCGTCTCCGCCGGCTGCGAGCCGGACGAGATGGGCATCGGCCCGGTATTCGCCGTGCCGCGCCTGCTCAAGCGTCATGGCCTGACCGTCGACGACATCGGCCTGTGGGAGCTGAACGAAGCTTTCGCGGTGCAGGTGCTGTATTGCCGCGACAAGCTCGGCATCGACCCCGACAAGATCAATGTCGACGGCGGCGCGATCGCGGTGGGCCATCCCTACGGCATGTCGGGCGCGCGCCTCACCGGCCACGCTCTGATTGAAGGCCGCCGCCGCAAGGCGAAGTACGCGGTCGTCACCATGTGCGTCGGCGGCGGCATGGGCGCGGCGGGGCTTTTCGAGGTGTTGCAGTAGCCGTCGTCCAGTAACCGTCGTCCCGGCGAAAGCCGGGACCCATACTCCGCAGCAGGAGTGTGGCACGCGAACAACAATGGCCTTCGCAAACCAACGAAGGCCGGTGGTTATGGGTCCCGGCCTTCGCCGGGACGACACATTCACAGGAGGATCCGATGGATCTCGCATTCACGAAAGAAGAGCAGGCGTTTCGCGAGGAAGTGCGGTCATTCTTCCGCGACAACGTGCCGCCGGATACGCGGCGCAAGCTGGTCGAGGGCCGCCACCTCTCGAAGGACGAGATGGTGACGTGGTGGCGCATCCTCAACAAGAAGGGCTGGGGCGTCAGCCACTGGCCCAAGCAATATGGCGGCACCGGCTGGACCTCCGTGCAGCACTATATCTTCAACGAGGAGCTGCAGTCCTATCCGGCGCCGCAGCCGCTCGCCTTCGGCGTCAGCATGGTGGGTCCCGTCATCTACACCTTCGGCAATGAAGAGCAGAAGAAGCAGTATCTGCCGCGCATCGCCAATGTCGACGACTGGTGGTGCCAGGGCTTCTCCGAGCCCGGCTCCGGCTCCGACCTCGCCTCGCTGAAGACGAAGGCCGAGCGCAAGGGCGACAAGTGGATCATCAACGGCCAGAAGACCTGGACCACGCTCGCCCAGCACGCCGACATGATCTTCTGCCTCTGCCGCACCGACCCGTCCGCCAAGAAGCAGATGGGCATCTCCTTCATCGTGTTCTCGATGAAGTCGAAGGGCGTCACGGTGCGCCCGATCCAGACCATCGACGGCGGCGCCGAGGTCAACGAGGTGTTCTTCGACGACGTCGAAGTGCCCATCGAGAACCTGATCGGCGAGGAGAACAAGGGCTGGGATTACGCGAAATTCCTGCTCGGCAATGAGCGCACCGGCATCGCGCGGGTCGGCGTCTCCAAGGAGCGGCTCCGCCGCATCCGCGATCTCGCCTCCAAGGTCGAATCCGGCGGCAAGCCGATCATTCAGGACGCGGCCTTCCGCGACAAGCTCGCGGCCTGCGAGATCGAGCTCAAGGCGCTCGAACTCACCCAGCTCCGCGTCGTCGCCGACGAAGGCAAGCACGGCAAGGGCAAGCCCAATCCGGCTTCCTCCGTGCTGAAGATCAAGGGCTCCGAGATCCAGCAGACCACCACCGAGCTGCTGATGGAGGTGATCGGCCCGTTCGCGGCACCCTATGACGTGCACGGCGACGACGGCTCGAACGAAGCCATGGACTGGACCGCCCAGATCGCGCCGAGCTATTTCAACAACCGCAAGGTCTCGATCTACGGCGGCTCCAACGAGATCCAGCGCAACATCATCGCCAAGGCGGTGCTGGGGCTGTGATCGTACACCATCAACACGCACTCACCGTCATGGCCGGGCCTGACCCGGCCATCCACGCCTAGCGCCACGAAAGAACGTGGATGCCCGGCATAAGGCCGGGCATGACGAAATCGATACCGGAGAGCAAAGAACATGGATTTTGATCTGAACGAGGAGCAGCGGCTTCTCAAGGAAAGCATCGACGGCCTCTTGACCGATTCCTACGATTTCGAGAGCCGCAAGAAGTACATGAAGGAGAAGGGCGGCTGGAGCAAAGCGGTCTGGGGCAAGCTCGCCGAGCAGGGCCTGCTCGGTCTGCCCTTCGCGGAGGCCGATGGCGGCTTCGGCGGCGGCGGCGTCGAGACCATGATCGTGATGGAGGCGCTCGGCAAGGCACTGGTGCTCGAGCCTTACCTCGCAACCGTCGTGATCGGCGGCGGCTTCCTGCGCCATGCGGGCAGCGATGCGCAGAAGGCCGCGCATGTGCCCGGCATCGTAGACGGCAGCAAGACGCTCGCCTTTGCCCAGCTCGAGAAGAACTCGCGCTACGATCTCTTCGACGTCACCACGACGGCGAAGAAGAAGGGCGACGGTTGGGTCATCGACGGCGAGAAGTTCGTCGTGCTCAACGGCGAGAACGCAGATACCCTCATCGTCACCGCGCGCACCAGGGGCGAGCGCCGCGACAAGAGCGGCATCGGCGTGTTCCTGGTGCCGGCCGACGCCAAGGGCGTCGCCAAGAAGTCGTACCCGACCCAGGACGGCCTGCACGCCGCCGACATCACCTTCACCGGCGTCGAAATCGGTGCCGATGCGGCGCTCGGCAATCCCGACGACTCGCTCGCGCTGATCGAGCGTGTGGTCGACGAAGCTCGCATCGCGCTCTGCGCCGAAGCGGTCGGCCTGATGGACGAATCGCTCAAGACCACGGTCGAGTACATCAAGACGCGCAAGCAGTTCGGGGTGCCGATCGGCTCGTTCCAGTCGCTGCAGCACCGCGCCTCCGACATGTTCGTCGCGACCGAGCAGGCGCGATCGATGTCGATGTTCGCGACCATGGCTGCTGATTTCGAGGACGCCAAGGAGCGCAGCAATGCCGTTGCCGCGGCCAAGGTGCAGATCGGCAAGTCGCTGAAGTTCGTGGGACAGCAGGCGATCCAGCTCCACGGCGGCATCGGCATGACCATGGAGGCGAAGATCGGCCATTACTTCAAGCGCCTGACCATGATCGAGAACTCGTTCGGCGACACCGACTACCACCAGCGCCGCGTGGCGGACGGTGGCGGGTTGATCTAAGGACGGTAGCTGTCATCCCCCGCGAAAGCGGGGATCCAGTACGCCGCGGCCCCTTGGTTCGAGTCTCGCCGTCTCTGGAATACTGGATCGCCCGGTCAAGCCGGGCGATGTCGTCTGAACAAGTGGCCTCAACGGAGCCCAACAACAATGAAAAACACCCCGTTCGATCTCACCGGCAAGGTCGCCGTGGTCACCGGCTCCAGCCGTGGCATCGGCCGCTCCTCCGCCGAGCTGCTCGCAAAGCTCGGCGCCAAAGTCGTGGTCTCCTCGCGCAAGGCCGATGCCTGCAAGGCAGTCGCCGACGGCATCAAGGCGGCCGGCGGCGAGGCCACCGTCATCCCCTGCAACATCGCGCGCAAGCAGGAGGTCGAGGCGCTGATCGCGGGCACGATCAAGCATTACGGCAAGATCGACATCCTCGTCTGCAACGCCGCGGTCAACCCGTATTACGGCCCGCTGCTCGACATCACCGACGAGGCCTTCGACAAGATCATGGGCTCGAACGTCAAGAGCAACATCTGGCTCTCCGCGCTTGCGATCCCGCAGATGGCCGACCGCGGCAACGGCTCAGTCGTCATCATCTCCTCGATCGGCGGCTTGCGCGGTTCGACCGTGATCGGCGCCTACGGCATTTCAAAGGCCGCCGACTTCGCGCTATGCCGTTCGCTCGCCGGCGAATGGGGCCCGAAAGGCGTCCGCGTCAACTGCATCGCGCCCGGCCTCGTCAAGACCGACTTCGCTCGCGCGCTGTGGGAAGATGAAGCGAATCTGAAGCGCCGCACCGCCACCACCCCGCTTCGCCGCATCGGCGAACCCGACGAAATCGCAGGCGCAGTGGCCTACCTCGCCTCCGACGCGTCGAGCTTCATGACGGGACAAACGATCGTCATCGACGGCGGCGTGACCACGGCGGCGCCGTAACTTCTGCTTACTTGCAATTGTACGCCGGGCGCGCTTCACTTATCCTCCGCTAGAGGGGGAGGGTCGCTTCGTGTTGCCCAGAGCGCAACGCGAGGCGGAGGGGGGTGAAGCCGCAAAGGCGGTATCGCTTGCGTCGACGAGACGGCTGCTGCTCAGAATTCGAAGCGCCAACTTCGCGGATAGTCTGTCACCCCGCCCCGGTTCGCGTTCCGCTTCGCTGCATGCGAGCCCACCCTGCCCTCCAGGGGAGGGTGGGAGGACAGCCGTCTTGACCTTCCCGCCCTAATCCGCTCCCTTTGGCGAAACACAATAGCCCTCACCGGACAACGCCGGGAAAACGCCAAAGAAACCCCAAGGTTTGCTTCCATGTCTTTCGTCCTCGCCATCGACCAGGGCACCACCTCCTCGCGCGCGATCGTGTTTCGCGGCGACATTTCCATTGCGGCGAAGGCGCAGGCCGAGTTTCCGCAGCATTTCCCTGCCTCGGGTTGGGTCGAGCACGAGCCCGAGGACATCTGGACCTCGACCGTGACGGTCTGCCGCGACGCGATCGCGCAGGCCGGCATCGGCGCAAAGGACATCGCCGCGATCGGCATCACCAACCAGCGCGAGACCACCGTGGTGTGGGACCGCGCCACCGGGCAGGCCGTGCACCGCGCCATCGTCTGGCAGGACCGCCGCACCGCCGACATCTGCGCCAAGTTGAAAGCCGACGGCCGCGAGCCCGTGATCTCGCAGAAGACCGGCCTGATCATCGACCCCTATTTCTCCGGCACCAAGGTCGCCTGGATTCTCGACCACGTCCCCGGCGCACGGGCGCGCGCCGCGCGCGGCGAATTGATGTTCGGCACCGTCGATTGCTATCTGCTTTGGCGTCTCACCGGCGGCAAGGTCCACGCCACCGACGCCACCAACGCCTCGCGCACGCTGCTGTTCAACATCCACACCGGCCAGTGGGACGACGAGCTCTTGGAGATCATCGGCGTGCCGCGCTCGATGCTGCCCGAGGTGAAGGATTCCTCCGCCCGTTTCGGCGAGAGCACGCCGGATTTGTTCGGCGGCGCGATTGCGATCTCCGGCATCGCCGGCGACCAGCAGGCCGCGACCATCGGCCAGGCCTGCTTCCGCCCGGGGATGATGAAGTCGACCTACGGCACCGGCTGCTTCGCCCTGCTCAACACCGGCACCACGCCGGTGGCCTCGAAGAACAAGCTGCTCACCACCATCGCCTACCAGCTCGGCGGAAAGCGCACCTACGCGCTCGAAGGCTCGATCTTCGTCGCAGGTTCGGCAGTGCAGTGGCTGCGCGACGGCCTCGGCATCATCAAGCATGCCGCCGAGACCGGACCTCTTGCCGATCAGTCGGACTCCATGCAGAGCGTCTATCTCGTCCCGGCCTTCGTCGGCATGGGCGCGCCGTACTGGAATCCGCGCGTGCGCGGCGCCCTGTTCGGCCTCACCCGCAACACCGGCCCGGCCGAGCTTGCCCACGCCGCCCTGGAAAGCGTCTGCTACCAGACCTTTGATCTCTGGGCCGCAATGCGCGCCGACTGGCCGAGCTCGGAGGTGGCAAGCGTCGTGCTCCGCGTCGATGGCGGCATGACCGCATCCGACTGGACCATGCAGCGCCTCGCCGACCTGCTCGATGCGCCGGTCGATCGCCCCGTGATCCAGGAGACGACGGCACTGGGCGCCGCCTATCTTGCCGGCCTCCAGGCTGGCGTCTATCCCGAGCCGACCAAATTCGCCGACAACTGGCGCCTCGAGCACCGCTTCAAGCCCAACATGAGCCAGGCGACGCGCGAGCGGAAGCTCGCGGGATGGACAAGGGCGGTGAAGGGCGTGCTCGCGAGCGACGAGGGCGAATAACGGACGCGCACGACGCGCCAAACAACAACAAACGGGAGAAACGACAATGAACACGGATCACAACCGGGTCGTCCAAAAGCTCTGCGGTGCCGCGATCTGCGCCGCGCTGCTCACCTCGACCGCCATTGCGCGTGAGAAGCCGGATCCGCTCGGAAGCGCGCGTCAGGTCAAGACCGACGTCGCCGGTCTCAATGCTCCCGCGCAGATTCTGGTCGATGTCTGGGGCATCCCCCACATCTATGCAGACAATGAGCACGACCTGTTTTTCCTGCAGGGCTTCAACGCCGCGCGCGACCGGCTCTGGCAGATCGATCTCTGGCGCAAGCGCGGACTTGGTCTGCTGGCTAAGGATTTCGGCCCGGCCTATGCCGAACAGGACAAGGCGCTGCGGCTCTTTCTCTATCGCGGCGATATGAATGCGGAATGGGCGGCTTACGGCCCCAAGGGGAGGACCTATGCGGAGGCATTCGTCGCCGGGGTCAACGCCTATGTCGCCGATGTGCGCGCGGGCAAGCGCCCGCTGCCGATCGAATTCAGGATCGCCGGTACCAGGCCGGATCCGTGGACGGCGGACGACATCGTCCGCATCCGCAGCCACGGCCTGACGCGCAATGTCGCCTCCGAGGTCAAGCGCTCGTTGGTCGCCTGTGCGGCCGGCCTCGATGCCGATCGGTTTCGCGTCAAGCTCGAGCCGGCCTGGACGACGAAGATTCCCGATGGTCTCGATCCCTGCAGCGTGCCGAAGGCGGTGCTGGCGCCTTACGATCTGGCAACGCGTCCGGTCGCCTTTGCCGCGCCGAAAGATCGCCAGGCCGCACTCGCGCACGATCCCGACAAGTACCTCACCGAGGCCGACCAGCAACGCGACACCATCGGCTCCAACAATTGGGTGATCGCGGCGTCGCGGACCGCGACGGGACGGCCGATCTTCGCCAACGATCCGCATCGCGAGCACAGCGTGCCGTCGCTGCGCTACATCGTCGGCCTCAATGCGCCCGGCCTCTCCGTGATCGGTGCGGGCGAGCCGGCGCTGCCCGGCATCTCAATCGGCCACAACGGCACCATCGCCTTCGGTCTCACCATCTTCAACGTCGACCAGGAAGACCTCTACGTCTACGAGCTCAATCCGGAGAATCCCAACCAGTACCGCTATGGCACTGGCTGGGAGGACATGCGCATCGTCCACGAGAAAGAGCAGGTGAAAGGCGAGAGCGATCGCGATCTCGAGCTGAAATTCACCCGGCATGGTCCGGTGATCTATGTCGATGACCCCAACAAGCGCGCCTTCGCCGTGCGCTCGATCTGGTTCGAGCCCGGCACCTCGGCCTATTTCGGCTCCTCCGACTACATGACCGCGAAGGACTGGAACGGATTCCTCGGCGCAATGCGGCGCTGGGGCGCGCCGTCGGAGAATCAGGTCTATGCGGACACCAAGGGCAATATCGGCTGGGTCGCCGCCGGCAAGACGCCGCGGCGCGCCAACTATGATGGCCTGATGCCGGTGCCCGGCGACGGCCGCTACGAATGGCAGGGTTTTCTCTCGCTCGACGAACTGCCCAAGGCCTATCAGCCCAAGCAGGGCTTTCTCGCCACCGCCAACCAGATGAACCTGCCGGCGGATTATCCCGTCAGCGAGCGCAAGGTCGGCTTCGAATGGGCGGACAGTGCGCGCTGGCAGCGTATCACCGAGGTCCTGAAGGCCAACAGCAAGGTGACGCTGGCCGATGCCATGGATCTGCAGAACGACGACACCACGATGCTGGGCCGGCGGCTGGTCAAGCTGTTGCAGCCGCTCACTTCGGACGATGCCAACGTGAAGAAGGGCCTCGAACTGCTCAAGCCGTGGAATGCCCGTGATGCCGCCGACAGTGCCGCTGCTGCGGTGTTCGAGGTCTGGATCGCCAATCATCTTGGACCGGTACTGTTGAAGACCACGGCGCCCAAGGCCGCCGACCTGATCGCGCCCGAGGCGTCGAGCATTTCGGCGCTTGTTGCCTTCTTGGAATCTCCAGACGCGTCGTTTGGCTCCGATCCCGCCGCCGCGCGCGACCAGATCCTGCGCGACAGCCTCGGCGCCGCGGTGGCCGATGTCACAGCCAAGCTCGGGGCCGATTCCTCAACCTGGCGCTGGGGCCGCCTGCACGTCGCAAAATTCGACCATGCTCTGATGCCGCTGGCCGACAAGGCGACGGCCGCTCAGCTCTCGGTCGGTCCGCTGGCCTACGGCGGCGCCGCCAACGTGCCGCGCGCGGCCACCTATCGCCGCACCGATTATCAGCTGTTCGCCGGCGCATCGTTCCGCATGGTGCTCGACGTCGGCAATTGGGATGCGAGCCGCACCATCAACACACCGGGCCAGTCGGGCGATCCCTTCAGCGGCCATTATCGCGACCTCGCGCCGCTCTGGGCGACCGGCCAGTATGTGCCGCTGCTCTACAGCCGCGCCGCGGTCGAGGCTGCGACGGCGGAGGCGATCACGCTGACGCCGAGATGAATGAGGCGTCTCCACAAACTCCGCCGTCGTCCTGGCGAAGGCCGGGACGACCCCGAATGTGTGGCCGGCGTTCAGCTTCAAAGGGATGCATCCCATGATCCTCCCCGACGGCTATTCCGACATCCCCGCCGGCAAGATCGCAGCCGTCGTCACTCATCTTGAGATGACCGCGCGTCCGGCGCTGCGTGACGATCCCCCCGGCGCCCGGACCCTGCGCAAGGTCGATACCCCCGCGCTTCATTGGTATCGCGACCTCCATCGCCGCGTCGGCGAGGAGTGGCTGTGGTTTTCGCGGGCGCGCATGAACGACGCCGAGCTCGCCGCAATCATCCATGCACCGGGCGTCGAGGTCTATACGCTTGTCGTGGACGGCAACGATGAAGGCCTGCTGGAGCTCGACTTTCGCGAGGCCGGCCAGTGCGAGCTGGTGTATTTCGGCGTCACCGCAAAACTGATCGGCAGTGGTGCCGCCCGCTTCACGATGAACCATGCACTTGAAATCGCATGGTCACGCGATCTGTCCCGCGTCTGGGTGCACACCTGCACCTTCGATCATCCGTCGGCCGTTGCGTTCTATCAGCGCTCCGGCTTCCGCCCGTTCCGCCGCCAGATCGAGGTCGCCGACGACCCGCGGCTCGATGGTACGCTGCCCCCGACGGCGGCGAGGCATGTGCCGATCATCGGATAGTGCCGAGCTGCCTCCTTCCCGTCATTGCGAGGAGCCCTTGCGACGAAGCAATCCAGTCTGTTTCCGCCGAGAGATACTGGATTGCTTCGCTGCGCTCGCAATGACGGAGCGTGGCGCCGTCGTCGCCTTTCATTCGGGCTACGCGCTCCCGATCATGCGAAGCTCGCTAGCTGTTGAAGTTGACTGCCGTCGTGTTGGCGCCACAAACCAGCACCGCGACCCGCTCGCCGGGTGAGGGACGATAGCGGCCGGAGAGCAAGGCGGCAAATGCGGCTGCGCCGCCGGGCTCGGCCACCAGGCGCAGGCTCGACCACAAGGCCGCCTGCGCCTGCCTGATCGCGTCGTCGGCGACCAGGACGACTCGCTCGACATGGGCCCGCGCAATCGGAAACATCAATTGTCCGACGCGGCGCGGGGCGAGACTATCGGCGGCGATGCCGCCCGCCGGCGCATCGATCGGCGCGCCCGCCGCGAAGGCGGCGTGAAGCGTTGGCGATTGCTCCGGCTCGACCGCGACGATGCGCGTCCTGCCGGCACTCCAGGCCGCCATGCCACCGATCAGGCCGCCGCCGCCGACTGCCACCAGCACCGTGTCGATGCCCGCTGCATCTTGCTCCAGCTCCATGCCGACGCTGCCCTGACCGAGCAGGGTCTCGACCTGGTCGTAAGCATGCACCGCCATGGCGCCGGTCTGCGCGACATGGGCTTCGCTGGCGGCGAGCGCGTCGGCATAGCGGCTGCCCGCAATCACGAGTTTCGCGCCATAGCCTCTGATCCGCTCGGCCTTGGCCGGCGAGGTGATGTCGGGCACGAAGATCGTGGCGGGAACGCCGAGCCGCTGCGCAGCATAAGCCACTGCCGCGCCGTGATTGCCGCCCGATGCGGCGACGACACCGGCTTCCGGCACCTGCCGCAACAGCAGGTTGGCGAAGGCACCCCGCGCCTTGAACGATCCGGAATGCTGCAGCATCTCAAGCTTGAAAATGACGGGCGATGCCAGCAGGCCAAAATCGGCGAGATCGGCCTCAACCAGCGGCGTGCGCCGTATGTGCGGACGGATGACGGCCTCGGTCGCCGCGATCCGCTCCCGATTGATGTCCATTGTTGCTGTCATGATGCCGTCCTTGATAACGCATCCGGCAGCCGCTGTCGCGGCGCCGTTGCATCCAACGCAATGCTCCACTTCCATGATTTTGCTTGCGCCACTGCGGCCTTGCCGTGGAAACTGATCGGCCCTGCCTCGTCCAAAAGCCAGAGAAGAGCGCAAAACCATGTTCCTGATCGGCCAATATGATTCCCCCTTCGTCCGCCGCGTCGCGATTGCGCTGCGGCTTTACGGCCTCGCCTTCGAGCACAGGCCGTGGTCGACCTTCGGCGACGCCGACAAGATCGCGCCCTATAATCCGCTGCGCCGCGTGCCGACGCTGGTGCTCGACGACGGCGAGGCGCTGATCGAGAGCACGTTCATCCTCGATTATCTCGACGAGCTCGCCGGGCCGGAGAAGGCGATGCTGCCGCGCTCCGGCGCCGAGCGCCGGCATCACTTGCGCATCTGCGCGCTCGCGTCCGGCCTCGGCGACAAGGCCGTGAGCCTGCTCTACGAACGCGTGCTGCGGAAGGAGCAGCTTACGCTATGGGTCGAGCGCTGCCAGGCGCAGATCGCGGACGTGCTGAAAGCGCTGGAGGCCGAGCGCGCCAAGGTGACCACGCCGTACTGGCTGGGTGACCGCATCGGCCACGCCGATATTGTGGTCGCCTGCGTCGTCCGCTTCACCCGCGAGGCCCATCCGCTTCTGTTCGAGCCGTCGCTCTATCCGGCGCTGTCGGCGCACGCCCACGCTTGCGAGGCGCTGGCGCCATTCAAGGAGATCGTGCAACCGCTGTCACCGCCGAAAGGGTGATCGCCGCTACGCGAACCCGACCTTGATCAGGATCGTCAGGAACAGGCCGCCGACGACCGCGCAGACCGCGGCACCGATCAGCGGCCCCAGCGCGCCTCCCCGGCTTGCAGGCTCCAGCACGGCTTGTCCGGGCTGGTCCGGATCGTAATAGACTTGGACGCTCTTCCCAGGCCGATATTTCGCCGCGGCCTCTTCGGCGACCTCGCGCAGGCCGGAGATCATGGTGCCGTTCCAATCGACTTCGGTGCCGATGAAGTCGCGCTTGCCAACCCTGTAGGCGTAGCGCAGGTCGACCTGATAGCGGTGGACGAGCTTTGAAGTCGTCGGTCGATTGTCGTGCTCGGTCTTCTCTTCGATGATTTCCTCGATCACGTCGCAATGGGTGACCCTGCCCGACGCGGTCGGCCAGCGCAGGCTGGCGCTCGCCCGCCGGCGCGTCCGGACATAATCGGCGGCGAGGAACACCCCGCCCACGAGCACGATGATCGGCACCGCGAACGCGAACAGCGGGACGCCCTTGTCGGCGTAGAGCACGTGGCCCGCGAACGAATGCGCGGTCAGGGTGGCGGCGATGACGCCGAACACCATTGTGAACGCCACCAGGGCCGCGACGTTCTGCGCGGCGGCAGGCTCCAGCAGCGCCTCTGTCGGTTGCTTCGGATCGACATGGACCTCGACATGGGCGCCGACCGGATAGCGTCCGGTCAGTTTTGCGGCCAGGACCCTCGTCGTGATGACGGTGCCGCCGACAAAGATCTTGTCGCCTTCCAGCTCCTGGCCGCCGGCCTGATAGCGATAGCGGATGATGGGCTTGGCGTCGTTCCGATCGTCCGAGGAATGCGCCGTCGGCTGGTCGACTTGGGAGACCGTGATGATGCCCTCCACCTTGTCCCAGCTCCGCGCCGCCACCATCCGGCCCCGCATGCGGATCAGATTGAACAGCGTCAATCCAAACAGCATCACGGCGATGCCGGCGGCAATCTGTGTCCACATCAATTGTTGGGCGTTCAGCATCCGATTCCCCTGCGCTTCGGCGGCGACCGCCATTGGTCGCGGCGAACGCGCTTAGCGTTCGATGCTGTGCGTTGCCCCAGCACATGCCAGGCATAGCTTCACCAATGTCGTCCTGGCGAAAGCCAGGACCCATTGCCCCAGCGGGTCATTTGGCGAAGATTGGTCGTTCGGTATTGCCTGCGATGGCCAGCAATGGATCATCCGGTATGGATGGCTTTCGCCAGGACGACAGCGAACGTGTGGCACGCGCCGTGATGGTGACTGGCGAGGGAGTATCAAACGGGCACGGTCGGCGATGATGGAATGTTACAGGTGTTTTGCCCGACGCCGCAAGCAATTTCGGTAATATCGAAAAATTATTCGGTGACACCGCAAAAATTATCGAGCTTTTTCAACCCCATGCCTACTGTGCATGGGGTTGATTTCTCGTTTTCTGTTTGGAGGGCGCCTAACCCGCGCCCGCGCGCTTCTTCTGCCAGACCAGGTGCACCGCGCAGGTGCAGCCCGGCGGATGCGACGCAAGCTCCTTCGACGTCTCGTCGTTCGCCGGCGTTGCCGTGAACGCCGCCTTGTCGCTCGCACCCTCTCGCGTCGGGATGTAGTTCAGAATCGGCGCGAGCCAGCGCTCGGTCTCGGCGACGCTCATGCCCTTGCGCGCAGCATAATCCTCGACCTGATCGCGCTCGATCTTGCCGACTCCGAAATAATAGCTCTCTGGATTGGCGAGATAGAGCCCCGACACGGAGGAGCCCGGCCACATCGCATAGCTCTCGGTCAGCTTCACGCCGGCGGTGTTCTCGGCATCGAGCAGCTCGAACAGCGTGGCCTTCTCGGTGTGATCGGGTTGCGCGGGATAGCCGGGGGCGGGACGGATGCCCTGATACTTTTCGAGGATCAACTCGTCGGTCGAGAGCGCCTCGTCCGGCGCATAGGCCCAGAACTCGCGGCGGACGCGGGCATGCATGCGCTCGGCGAAGGCTTCGGCCAGGCGGTCGGCCAGCGCCTTGCACAGGATCGACGAGTAGTCGTCATTGGCCATCTTGAACCGGTCGGCGACCACATCCTCGCCGATGCCGGCGGTGACGACGAAGCCGCCGACATAATCGGGCACGCCGGTGTTGGCGGGCGCGACGAAGTCGGACAGCGCCGCGTTGAAACGGCCCTCGCGCTTCTCGAGCTGCTGGCGCAGCGTGTGCAGCGTCGCGATCGTCCTGGTCCGGCTCTCGTCGGCATAGAGCACGATGTCGTCGCCCTGCGCATTGGCCGGCCAGAAGCCGACGGTGGCGCGCGCGCGGAACCATTTCTCCTTGACGATCAGGTCGAGCATCTTGCGCGCGTCGTCGTAGAGCGAGCGCGCGACTTCGCCGACCTTGGCGTCGTCGAGGATGGCAGGGAAGCGCCCGGCGAGCTCCCAGGTCTGGAAGAACGGCGTCCAGTCGATATAGGGCACCAGCTCGGCGAGATCGTAGTCGTCAAAGTTTCGGGTGCCGAGGAAGGTCGGCTTCACCGGCTTGTTCGCGGTGAAGTCGACCGGCACGCGGTTGGCACGGGCGGTCGCCAGCTTCAGCCGCTTCTTGTCGGCCTGGGCGCGCATATGGGCGTCCGAGATCTTTGCGTATTCGGCGCGGACTTCGGCGGCATAGGCCTCGCGCCTCTCGGGCGACAGCAGCGCCGACGCAACACCGACGGCGCGGCTGGCGTCGTTGACATGCACCACGGGGCCTGCGCGATAGCTCGGGTCGATCTTCACCGCCGTATGCACGCGGCTCGTGGTGGCGCCACCGATCAAGAGCGGCAGCTTGAGGCCTTCGCGCTGCAACTCTGCGGCGAAGAACGCCATCTCGTCGAGCGAGGGTGTGATCAGGCCGGACAGCCCGACGATGTCGGCCTTCTCCGCCTTCACCGTCTCGACGATCTTGGCCGCGGGCACCATCACGCCGAGGTCGATGACCTCGTAATTGTTGCACTGGAGCACGATGCCGACGATGTTCTTGCCGATGTCGTGGACGTCGCCCTTGACGGTCGCGAGCACGATCTTGCCGGCGGACGAGGAGCCTTCCGTGCCGATGCCGTTGGCGAGATTGCGTGCCTTCTCCTCCTCCATGAACGGCATCAGCCAGGCGACAGCCTGCTTCATCACGCGGGCCGACTTCACCACCTGCGGCAGGAACATCTTGCCGTCGCCGAAGAGATCGCCGACCACGTTCATGCCGGCCATCAGCGGTCCCTCGATCACGTCGAGTGGCCGCGTCGAGGCCTTGCGGGCCTCTTCGGTATCCTGCTCGATGAATTCGGTGATGCCGTGCACCAGCGAATGTGACAGCCGCTTCGCCACCGGCCATTCGCGCCAGGCGAGATCGGCTTCCTTGGTCTGAGTCTTGTTGCCGCGGAATCTTTCCGCAAGCGCCAGCAGACGCTCGGACGCACCGGGGTCGCGGTTGAGGATGACGTCCTCGCACACCTGGCGCAATTCGGGATCGATATCGTCATAGACGATCATCTGCCCGGCATTGACGATGCCCATGTCCATGCCGGCCTTGATGGCGTGATACAGGAACACCGAGTGCATGGCCTCGCGCACCGGCTCGTTGCCGCGGAACGAGAACGACAAATTGGACACACCACCAGAAATGTGCGCGCCCGGCAGATTCTTGCGGATCCAGCGCGTCGCCTCGATGAAGTCGACGCCGTAATTGTTGTGCTCCTCGATGCCGGTTGCGATCGCGAAAATATTGGGATCGAAGATGATGTCGTCCGGCGGGAAGCCGACGCGGTTCACCAGGATGTCGTAGGCGCGCTTGCAGATCTCGGTCTTGCGGGCGAACGTGTCGGCCTGGCCGACCTCGTCGAACGCCATCACCACGACGGCCGCGCCGTGACGGCGGGCGATCTTGGCCTCGTGAATGAATTTGTCCTCGCCTTCCTTCATCGAGATCGAGTTGACGACCGGCTTGCCCTGCACGCATTTCAGGCCGGCCTCGATCACGGAGAATTTCGAGCTGTCGACCATTACGGGGACGCGGGCAATGTCGGGCTCGGCGGCGACAAGGTTGAGGAAGGTCACCATCGCGGCTTCCGAGTCCAGAAGACCCTCGTCCATGTTGACGTCGATGATCTGCGCGCCGTTCTCGACCTGGTCGCGCGCGACCTGCAGCGCGGCGGTGTAGTCGCCGGCGGTGACCAGCTTGCGGAAGCGGGCGGAGCCGGTGACGTTGGTGCGCTCGCCGACGTTCACGAAGGGAATGGCGTCGGTCAGGATGAACGGCTCGAGGCCGGAGAGCCGCAAGCGAGGTTCGATCTCCGGCACGATGCGCGGCTTGTGCGGCGCGACCGCAGCCGCAATCGCCGCGATATGGTCCGGCGTGGTGCCGCAGCAACCGCCGACGATGTTGACGAGGCCATCGCGCGCGAACTCGCCGACCAGGCGGGCCATGTATTCCGGGGTCTCCTCATACTGGCCGAACTCGTTGGGCAGGCCGGCATTGGGATAGGCGCAAACAAGCGTGTCGGCGACGCGGCCGATATCGGCGATATGCGCGCGCAGATCTTCCGCGCCGAGCGCGCAGTTGAAGCCGATGGTGACGGGCTTGGCGTGCTGGACCGAATGCCAGAACGCTTCCGGCAACTGGCCGGACAGCAGGCGGCCGGACTTGTCGGTGATGGTGCCCGACACCATCACGGGCATGTCGATGCCACGTTCTTCCGTGATCTCGGCGATCGCGTACAGCGCCGCCTTGGCGTTCAGCGTGTCGAAGATGGTCTCGACCAGCAGCAGATCGACGCCGCCGTCGAGCATGCCGTTGATCTGCTCGCCATAGGATTTGCGCAGGTCGTCGAACGTGACGGCGCGGTAGCCGGGATTGGACACGTCGGGCGAGATCGAGGCGGTGCGGTTGGTCGGTCCGATGGCGCCGGCGACGAAGCGCGGCTTGCCGTCCTCGGCCTCGACGCGGCGTGCGGCGTTGCCGGCGAGGCGGGCGCCTTCTCGCGCCATCTCGTAGACGATGTCGGCGAGATCGTAATCGGCCTGGGCAATCGAGGTCGTGGAGAAGGTGTTGGTCGCGACGATGTCGGCGCCGGCGCGCAAGTAAGCGGCGTGGATGTCCTCGATCGCCTGCGGTTGGGTCAGGATCAAGAGGTCGTTGTTGCCGCGCAAATCGCGATGGAAGTTCTTGAATCGCTCGCCGCGGAAGGCGGCCTCGTCGAACTGGAGATTCTGGATCATCGTGCCCATGGCGCCGTCGAGCACGAGAATGCGCTCGCGCGCGGCGTTGAGCAGGGTGGTTCGCTTGGGAGAGGTGGATACGGTCATGCTGTCTTAAGCCGCCTTCTGCGCGCTCTTGGCGCGGATGCCGAGCAAATGGCTGATCGCGAACACGAGATCGGCGCGGTTCATGGTGTAGAAATGGAAGGTGTCGACGCCGTGCTTCGCCAGCTTCTGCACCTGGCCGGCCGCGACGGTCGCCGCCACCAGCTTGCGGGTCTCGGCGTCTTCGTCGAGCCCCTCGAATTTCGCGGCGAACCAGTCCGGCACGGAGGTGCCGGCGCGGGTGACGAAATTGCGAGCCTGCTTGAAATTATGCATGGGCATGATGCCCGGCACGATCGGGATGTTGATCCCGCGCGCGCGCACGCGGTCGAGATAGCGGAAATAGAGGTCGTTATCGAAGAACACCTGCGTGATCGCGCGGGTCGCACCTGCATCGACCTTGGCCTGCAGCGTGTCGATGTCATCGTCGAAGTCGCGCGCCTCGGGATGCTTCTCAGGGTACGCCGAGACCGACACCTCGATATCGCCGTGCCGCTTCTTGATGCCGGCGACGAGGTCGGCGGAGCTCTGGTAGCCATCGGGATGGCTAGAATAGGCCGTGCCAATGCCGCCCGGGGGATCGCCGCGCAGGCCGACGATGTGGCGGACGCCGACCTCGTGATAGCGGTCGACGATCTCGTCGATCTCCCCGCGGGAGGCGCCGACGCAGGTCAGATGCGCGGCCGGCAGCAGCGCGGTTTCTTTCAGGATGCGCGAGATGGTCGCGTGGGTCCGCTCACGGGTCGAGCCGCCGGCGCCATAGGTCACCGAGACGAATTTCGGGTCGAGCGGGGCCAGCCGGTTGATGGTGTCCCAGAGATTGCGCTCCATATCTTCGGTCTTGGGCGGAAAGAACTCGAAGGAAATCGCAGGCCGCTTCAGGTACCCGTCTTGCCCGCCGGTGTGGGCAGGCATTGTCGCGTCAGTCATGGGCACCACTCACTCTCCAAGGGCGCGCCGGGTCGTTGGCGGCCGGCGGTCAGGTCTAGATTGCGAAAGGCCAAGATAAGCCAAAGCGGCCGCATCCGACAGCCCATCGGTAATGGGAAGTGGCCCACTTTGGCGGTGTTGGCATAAAATATTCGGTGATTTAGAATCGAAGTGGGAAGCTCGGTTTGGTATAAAAAGATAAATATATCAGCCAAGTAGGGAGAACTTGCGGATTAACTGGCGCAATATATTTAGTGGGCAATATGAAACTCATGTTGCCAGATTGATCATTGTCCCAACGCCGCGGCGCGGGTCCGGAGCGCGCGGGCCCTGGCCTGCACGTCAGATCTGCGCGCCCTCCCATTGCCGCCGCGCTGCCCTCCACTACGTTAGCGCGCCATGATCCCGCTCTCAGTCCTCGACCTCTCCGTCGTCACCACCGGCACAAAGCCCGCCGCGGCGCTGCGCAACAGCATCGACCTGGCGCGCCATGTCGATGGGCTCGGCTATGTCCGCTATTGGCTCGCCGAGCATCACAACCTCGCCTCCGTCGCGAGCCCGGCGCCCGACGTGATGATCGGGCAGATCGCGGCGGTGACCAAGCACATCCGCGTCGGCTCCGGTGGCGTGATGCTGCCCAATCACGCGCCGCTGGTCGTGGCCGAGCGCTTCAAGATGCTGGAGGCGCTGTTTCCGGGCCGCATCGATCTCGGCCTCGGCCGCGCCCCTGGCACCGACGGCGCCACGGCCTATGCGCTGCGCAGCCGGCTCGACCGTCGCGAAGGCGACGATTTCCTCGAGCGGCTGCACGAATTGATCCTGTGGCAGACCCGGGAATTCCCCTCGGGCCATCCCTATCACAACGTCGTTGCGATGCCCGACGATACGCCGTTGCCGCCGATCTGGCTGCTCGGCTCCAGCGATTATTCGTCGGAGCTCGCCGCGCAAATCGGCATGGGGTTCGCATTCGCCCATCATTTTGCGTCCCACGATGCGATCGATGCGATGGTGCATTATCGCAATCGTTTTCAGCCCTCGGCCTGGAGTGCGAGCCCGCGCGCGATCCTCGCGGTCGCCGTCATTGCGGCCGACACGGATGACGAAGCCGAAAAGCTCGCCGCGTCTTTCGACCTCAACCGCCTGCGCCGGGACCGCGGCCAGTATCTTCCGTTGCCGAGCGTCGAAGAGGCGCTGGCCTATCCCTATACCGACTCGGAGCGCGCCTCGATGCGGCGCAACCGTTCCCGTCTGTTCGTCGGCAGCCGGGCAACCGTGCAGAAGACGCTGCAGCCGTTGATCGATGCGAGCAAGCCGGACGAGTTGATGGTGATTACCGCCGTGTACGATCACGGGGCACGAAAGAAATCATATTCGCTGCTGGCGGAGGCGTTCGGGCTTAAGGCGGTCGGATAAGGCTCTGGTGCTCCGGCTCGCGCTCCGCGCGTCCGGGACACGAATCTATTCCATCGTCGCGCGGAACGGGTGCCCCGGATACACGCCAACGATGCGGAATTCGCGTGAGAAGAATTTCAGCTCCTCGATCGCGAAAGCGAGGCCCTTGTCCTCGGGGTGGCCGTCGACGTCGGCATAAAACTGCGTGGCGAAGAAATTGCCGTCGACCATATAGCTCTCGAGCTTGGTCATGTTGACGCCGTTGGTGGCAAAGCCACCGAGCGCCTTGTAGAGCGCGGCGGGCAAATTGCGCACCCGGAACACAAAAGTCGTGACCAACGGACCGGAGCCCTGTGCGGCCCATTTCGGTTCGCGCGCGAGCACCACGAAGCGCGTGGTGTTGTGGGCCTCGTCCTCGATGTCCTCCGCGAGGATGTCGAGGCCGTAGATCTGCGCGGCGAGGCGCGAGGCGATCGCGGCGACGGACTTGTCGTTACGCTCGGAAATGTCGCGGGCGCTGCCGGCGGTGTCGGCGTGCACGATTGGCTTGATGCCAAGCTTGCGAATGATGCGCCGGCATTGGCCGAGCGCGTGCACGTGGCTCTCGACGCTCTTGATGTCCTCGAGCCTGGTCCCCTTCACCGCCATCAGCTGATGCCGGACCGGCAGAAACCATTCGCCGATGATGAAGAGGCCGGAGGCCGGCAGCAAATGATGGATGTCGGCGACGCGGCCTGCGACCGAATTCTCGATCGGAATCATGCCGAGATCGGCTTCGCCCGACGAGATCGCCGACAAGGCGTCCTCGAAGGTGGCGCAGGGCATCGGCTCGGCGTCGGGATAGGCCTCGACGATGGCGATGTGCGAATTGGCCCCAGGCTCGCCCTGGAATGCGATTTTCAGCTTGCTCATGCTCGGCCTTGTAACAGCGGCTCAGGATTTGGAAAGGATGCTGCGGGCGGTTTCCAGGTCCGCCGGCGTGTCGACCCCGCGGGGCACGGTATCGACAATGGTGAAGTCGATGCGCATTCCGGCCTCGAGCGCCCGGAGCTGCTCGAGCTTCTCCTGCAATTCCAGCGGCGACGGCGGAAGCCGGACGTAGCGCTCCAGCGCGGCACGGCGATAGGCATAGAGACCGATATGGTGGTAGCGCGGTCCGTCGCCGGTCGGCGCGGTTGCGCGGGTGAAATAAAGTGCGCGCATGCGTCTGCCGCCGAGCGAGGTTCCGATCGCCTTCACGACGCTCGGCGCGAGGTCCTCCTCCTCGGTGTGGATCTGCGACGCCAGCGTTGCGATATCCACGGCGGGGTCTTGCAGCGGCGGCAACACCTCGCGGATGTTGTCGATCGTGATGGTCGGGAAATCGCCCTGCAGATTGACCACGATCTCGGCTTTGCCGTCCGGATCGAGCTTCTGCATGGCCTCGTGGATTCGGTCGGAGCCGGACGGATGCTCCGGGCGGGTCATCACGGCCTCGCCACCATGGGCGGTCACGACGGATGCGATCTCCGCGGTGTCGGTTGCGACCGCGACCCGGCCTATCCCGGCCGCTTCGGCACGGCGCATCACGTGCACGATCATCGGCTGCCCCGCGATATCGGCTAGCGGCTTGCCGGGCAGGCGGGTGGCGGCCATGCGGGCCGGAATCAGCACCAGGATGCGGGGATCGATCATCGGTTCAAGGGCCTGGAAACGGGGCGTTTTCCGCGCCGGGAAATGGGGTGGGGACGGGGGTGAAGCCCGCTCGCTTATACGGGTTGCCAGACCCCGGGCAAACCGATATCTCAATGGCAAAACTCGGGGAAACAGTAAGGAACGTTGATTCCCCGAGGCTCGTCCTGGCGGCCGCACTGGGCCGCTCGATCCTTCTTGCGGTGTGGGGCCTGGCCGGAAATGGACTCTTTCGAACTGAACAAGATTCTCGGTGCCGTGCTCGGCACCTGTCTCCTTCTGCTGGTGACGAGCTTCACCGCCAGTGCGCTGTTCTCGCCCAAGATGCCGGAGAAGCCGGGCTTCGAGATCGCCGTGAAGGAAGACGCCGGCCATGGCAAGGAAGGCGGCGCTGCCGCGGCTGCCGAGCCGATCGAAAAGCTGCTCCAGACCGCCTCGGTCGAGAAGGGCGCCGCCGCTGCCAAGAAGTGCGGCGCTTGCCACACCTTCGAGAAGGGCGGCCCGAACCGTGTCGGTCCGAACCTCTATGGCGTCGTCGGCGACCATGTTGGCGAGGGCCGCGGCGGCTTCAACTTCTCGGCCGCGATGAAGGCCAAGGGCGGCACCTGGGACTTCGATGCGCTCAACAAGTTCATCGCGAATCCCAAGGCAGCTGTCCCGGGCACCGCGATGGGCTTTGCTGGCATCCCGAAGGATAGCGAGCGTGCCGACGTGATCGCTTACCTGAACAGTCTCTCCGACAGCCCGAAGCCGCTGCCGACCGCGGCGAAGTAAGGCCTATCGACTTCGATCTTAGTACGCGGCCAGGCTGAAAAGCCTGGCCGTTTGCTTATCCGGGCCTCGCGGCGTTGTTATCGGGGCGTTTGGCCGCAGCGATCGGCCAGCTGGCCCTCCAAGATGAGGAAAAAGCAACATATTCCGTCGAAACCTCGCCTATATTGGGAACTTAAAGGAGTAGCCTCCTTCAAGACAGGAATGTTGATTTGGCCCTTACCCGACGCGATCTCCTGCTCACCGGCACTGCTGCCGCAACGCTCCCCGCCCTTGGTTCCGTAGGGGGCCTTTCCGGCGTCGGCGTGGCACACGCGCAATCCGCCAACGAGCCCACCTGGCGGCACGCGCTGTCGCTGTTCGGACAGATCAAATACCCGGCGGATTTCAAGCGCTTCGACTACGTCAATCCGGAAGCGCCCAAGGGCGGCGTCGCGCGCCAGATCGCCGTCGGCACATTCGACAATTTCAACATCGTCGTCTCCGGTGTGAAGGGGCAAGTCGCCGGTGCCGTGGCGTTCATCTACGAATCCCTCACGACGGCCTCGCTTGACGAAGTCTCGACCGAGTACGGCGCGCTGGCCGAGGCCGTCAGCCATCCGGATGATTTCTCCTTCGTGACTTACCGCTTGCGGCCGCAAGCCAAATGGCACGACGGCAAGCCGGTAACCGCGGATGACGTGATCTTCTCGCTCGATTCCTTCAAGAAGCACCACCCGCAGTACTCGGCCTATTACAGCCATGTGACGAAAGCCGAGAAGGTCGGCGAGCGCGAGGTAAAATTCGTGTTCGACGCGCCGGGCAACCGCGAACTGCCGCAGATCGTCGGGCAGCTCACGGTCCTGCCGAAGCATTGGTGGGAGGGCACGGATGCGCAGGGCCGCAAGCGCGATGTCTCCGCCACCACGCTTGAAGTGCCTCTAGGTTCCGGCCCCTATCGGGTCAAGGAATTCGTTGCCGGGCGGTCGATCGCGCTGGAGCGCGTCAAGGATTACTGGGGGCGCGACCTCGCCGCCAATGTGGGCCGCAATAATTTCGACGAGCTGCGCTATGAGTATTTCCGCGACGCCACCGTGGCGATTGAGGCATTCAAGGCCGATCAGGTCGATTGGCGCACCGAGAACAGCGCGAAGAACTGGGCGACAGCCTACGATTTCCCGGCCGTCACCGAAAAACGCGTGATCCTCGAGGAGTTCGCCAATCGCAGCTCGGGCGTCATGCAGGCCTTCGTGCCGAACCTGCGCCGCGCCAAGTTTAAGGATACGCGCGTGCGACGCGCGCTCAATTACGCGTTCGACTTTGAGGAGATGAACAAGCAGATCTTCTACGGCCAGTACAAGCGCATCAGCAGTTATTTCGACGGCATCGATGAGCTGATGGCGACCGGGTTGCCGCAGGGCAAGGAGCTCGAGATCCTCGAGACAGTCCGCGCCGAGGTCCCGCCCGAAGTCTTCACCACGGCCTACACGAACCCGGTCGGCGGCAGTCCGGAAGCCGTTCGCGACAATCTGCGCGAGGCGCTGCGCCTGTTCAAGGAAGCTGGCTACGAGGTGCGCGAGCGCAAGCTGATCGACGTCAAGACCGGCGCCCAGTTCTCCCTTGAATTGCTGAACTCGGATCCAAGCTTCGAGCGGATCACGCTGTTCTACAAGCCGTCGCTGGAACGGCTCGGCATTGCTGTCAGCGTGCGGACGGTGGATCCCACTCAGTACGAGAACAGGACGCGCGAGTGGGATTTCGACATCGTCACTAACTCCTGGGGCGAGTCGCAGTCGCCGGGTAACGAGCAGCGCGAATTCTGGTCCTCGAAGACGGCTGACATCGCCGGTTCACGCAACATCACCGGCATCAAGAATCCGGCGGTCGACAAGCTGATCGAGCGGGTGATCTACGCCAAGGGTCGCGACGATCTCGTCGCGGCAACCAAGGCACTCGACCGCGTGCTGCTGTGGAATCACTACGTCGTACCGCAGTGGACTTATACGAAGGTGCGCACCGCGCGCTGGGATCGGTTCGGCCGGCCGGCGGAATTACCCAAATACGGTCAGTCCGGCTTCCCGTTCATTTGGTGGTACGACGCGGACAAGGCGGCGCGGATCGCAAAGAAGTCGTGAAGGGCATTTCTCGCATGGCGCAGCTTTCACGCCGGCATGTGCTGGCCTTGGGTGCCGGTGGCGCGTTCAGCGCCGCCTGGCTCCGGGGCGCGACAGCGTCCGAGATGCCTGCAGAGGCCCACGGCATGTCGGCCTTCGGCGACCTCAAATATCCCGCCGACTTCCATCACTTCGACTACGTCAATGTCGACGCGCCGAAGGGCGGCACCTTCTCGCTTATCCCGTCGGTGCGCGCGTACAACCAGTCCTACCAGACCTTCAACTCGCTCAATGCCTTCATCCTCAAAGGCGATGGCGCGCAGGGCATGGACATGACTTTTGCGCCGCTGATGGTGCGAGCCAATGACGAACCGGACGGGATGTACGGGCTTGCCGCCAGGTCTGTAAATATATCGGCAGACAGGCTGGTCTATCGCTTCACCATGCGGCCAGAGGCGAAATTCCATGACGGCACCAAGCTTACCGCTCACGACGCGGCGTTTTCGCTGACGTCGCTGAAGGCCAAGGGGCATCCGCTGATCATCGTGCAGATGCGCGACATGGTCAGCGCGGAAGCCGTTGACGATGCGACGCTGGTCGTCACCTTTGCCAAGGGACGCGCGCGTGACGTGCCGCTCTATGTGGCGAGTCTGCCGATCTTCTCGAAAGCATATTATGCCTCTCGCGCTTTCGACGAAACATCGCTCGATATCCCGTTGGGCTCGGGCCCGTACAAGGTCGGCAAGTTCGAGGTCAACCGCTACATCGAATACGAACGCGTCAAGGATTGGTGGGCTGCCGACCTGCCCCCCTGTCGTGGCAGCTACAATTTCGACGTCGTGCGCTACGAATTCTACCGCGACCGCGATGTCGCTTTTGAAGGTTTCACCGGCAAGAACTATCTCTACCGCGAAGAGTTCACCGCTCGTATCTGGGCGACCCGCTATGACTTCCCCGCGGTCAAGGAGGGTCGCGTCAAGATGGAGGTCGTGCCCGACGACACGCCGTCCGGCGCGCAAGGATGGTTCATCAACACGCGGCGCGAAAAATTCAGGGATCCTCGCGTGCGTGAGGCACTGATCGACGCCTTCGACTTCGAGTGGACCAACAAGACCATCATGTACGGTGCTTATGCCCGCACGGTATCGCCATTTCAGAACTCGGACCTCATGGCGAGCGATGGGCCTCCGCCGCCGGAAGAGCTGAAGCTGCTGGAGCCGTTTCGCGGCCAGGTTCCGGACGAGGTGTTCGCCGCACCGTTCACGCCGCCCGTCTCCGACGGCTCCGGGCAGGATCGCAGCCTGTTGCGCAGGGCGCAGCGATTGCTGAGCGAGGCCGGCCTGCCGATCAAGGACGGCAAGAGGATGCTGCCGAACGGCGAGATCTTCAGGATCGAATTTCTGTTGGACGAGCCTTCGTTCCAGCCGCACCATGGGCCCTACATCAAGAATCTCGCGACGCTTGGCATCGAAGCGAGCGTGCGCCTCGTCGACGCCGTGCAATACAAGGTACGCCAGGAAGATTTCGACTTCGATATGACGACCCAGCGCTTCAGCATGTCGGCAACGCCGGGCGACGCCATGCGCTCGTTCTTCTCGTCGCAGGTCGCGGCAACGAAGGGCTCGTACAATCTTGCGGGCGTCGCCAATCCGGCCATCGATGCCATGATCGAGAAGATCATGGCGGCCGACAGCCGCGAGGAATTGACCGTCGCCTGCCGCGCCTTCGATCGCCTGTTCCGCGCCGGCCGTTATTGGGTGCCGCACTGGTTCAACAAGACGCACCGGCTTGCTTATTGGGACCAATTCGGTCATCCGCAGAAGCCGCCGCGTTATGCCAACGGCGTCGGCGCTCCCGACATCTGGTGGTACGATGGCGGCAAGGCCGCCAGGCTCGAGCAGGCGAAGCAGCCATGAGCGCCTACATCGCCCGCCGCATCCTGCTGATGATCCCGACCTTGCTCGGGATCCTCTTCGTCTCCTTCATCGTCGTGCAGTTCGCGCCGGGCGGCCCGGTCGAGCGCGTGATCGCGCAGCTCTCGGGCGCGGACACCGGCGGGACCTCGCGCATTTCGGGCGGCGGCGACTTTGCGCAGCGCGCCCCGGGGCAGTTGGGGGCCGGCGGCGACGCCATCAACTCGAAGTATCGCGGCGCGCAAGGCCTCGATCCCGATTTCATCAAGAAGCTGGAAGTGCAGTTCGGCTTCGACAAGCCGGCGCCGGAGCGCTTCGCGCTGATGGTCTGGAATTTCGCCCGCTTCGATTTCGGCAAGAGCTATTTTCGCGACGTCAGCGTCCTGCAGCTCGTCAAGGAGAAGTTGCCGGTCTCGATCTCGCTCGGCATCTGGCTGACGCTGCTGACCTACCTGATCTCGATTCCGCTCGGCATCCGTAAGGCGGTCAGGGACGGGACGCGCTTCGACACCTGGACGTCGAGCGTGCTCGTACTTGGCTACGCGATTCCCGGCTTTCTATTCGCGATCCTCCTGATCATCCTGTTTGCCGGCGGTTCGTTCTTCAACTGGTTCCCGCTGCGCGGACTGACGTCAGACGGCTGGTCGCAGTTTCCGTGGTATTGGAAGATCATCGATTACTTCTGGCATTTGACGCTGCCGCTGATCGCTATGGGGCTCGGTGCGTTCACCACCATGACGTTCCTGACCAAGAACTCGTTTCTGGACGAGATCCGCAAACAATACGTGATGACCGCGCGCGCGAAGGGCTGCAGCGAGAATCGGGTGCTTTACGGTCACGTCTTTCGCAACGCGATGCTGATCGTCATCGCCGGCTTTCCCTCGACCTTCATTCACGCCTTCTTCTCGGGCTCGCTTCTGATCGAGACCATCTTCTCGCTGGACGGACTGGGACTGCTCAGTTTCGAGAGCGTTCTCAACCGCGATTACCCCGTGGTGTTCGGCACGCTCTTCATCTTTTCGCTCGTCGGCCTCGTGATCAACCTGATCTCTGACCTGACCTATATGTGGATCGATCCGCGAATCGATTTCGAGGCGCGGGAGGTCTGATGACGCTGGCCGCCCCCACCACGCCGATCGAAACCACTGCGAAGTCACCGCTCGGCAGTGCCGTGCCGATCACGCGCAAACCGTTCGTGCCGTCGCCGCTCAACAGGCGCCGCTGGCAGAATTTCAAGGCGAACCGGCGCGGCTATTGGTCGTTCTGGATCTTCCTGATCCTATTTGTGGTGTCGCTGTTCGCCGAGCTGATGGCCAATGATCGGCCGTTCCTGATCAAATATGACGGCCACCTTTATTGGCCGTCCGTCGTCACCTATTCGGAAACCACTTTCGGCGGCGACTTCGAAACCGCGGCCGACTATCGCGATCCCTATTTGCAGAAGCTGATCAGGGACAAGGGCGGCAGCATCGTCTGGCCGCTGATCCGCTATTCCTACGACACCCACAATCTCGATCTGCCGACGCCGGCGCCGTCGCGGCCGACCTGGATGTTGACGGAAGCGCAGTGCAAGCCCGTCGTCGAGAAGAAAGGCCTCAAGAGCTGCCGCGATCTCGAATACAACTGGCTCGGCACCGACGATCAGGGCCGCGACGTGGTGGCGCGGCTGATCTACGGCTTCCGCATCTCAGTGCTGTTCGGCCTCTGCCTGACCATCGTCTCCTCCATCGTCGGCATCGCGGCCGGCGCGGTGCAGGGCTATTTCGGCGGCTGGATCGACCTGTTGTTCCAGCGTTTCATCGAGATATGGACTGCGATCCCTTCGCTCTATCTGCTGCTGATCTTGTCGTCGGTGCTGGTGCCCGGCTTCTTCGTGCTTCTCGGCATCCTGTTGTTATTTTCCTGGGTGTCGCTGGTCGGACTCGTGCGCGCGGAATTCCTGCGCGGGCGCAATTTCGAGTATATCCAGGCGGCGCGGGCGCTCGGCGTGTCGAACAAGGTCATCATGTTCCGGCATCTGTTGCCGAACGCGATGGTCGCGACGATGACGTTCCTGCCGTTCATCGTGTCGAGTTCGGTGATGACGCTGACGGCGCTCGATTTCCTGGGGTTCGGACTGCCGCCCGGCTCGCCGTCGCTCGGCGAGTTGCTGTCGCAGGGCAAGTCCAACGTGCAGGCGCCGTGGCTCGGTTTTTCCGGCTTCTTCTCGGTCGCGATCATGCTGTCGCTTTTGATCTTCATCGGCGAGGCCGTGCGCGACGCATTCGATCCGCGCAAGACGTTCAGGTAAGCCAATGGACGCGATCAACCAGCCTTTGCTCAGCGTGCGCGACCTCTCGGTGGCCTTCCACCAGGGGGGCGCCACCACGCTCGCGGTCGACAAGGTCTCGTTCCAGATCAAGCGCGGCGAGTGCCTGGCGCTGGTCGGCGAGTCCGGCTCCGGCAAGTCGGTCAGCGCGCTCTCGATTCTCAAGCTCTTGCCCTATCCAAATGCCTCGCATCCCTCGGGCAGCATCCACTTCAAGGGCCAGGAACTGATCGACCGGTCGGAGCAGGAGATGCGGGAGATTCGCGGCAGCGACATCTCGATCATCTTCCAGGAGCCGATGACCTCGCTCAACCCGCTGCATACGATCGAGGCGCAGATCGGCGAGATCATTCAGCTGCACAATCCGACCAGCAATGCCGAGGCGCGCAGGCGGACGCTGGAATTGCTCACGCAGGTCGGCATTCCCGAGCCTGAAACGCGGCTGAAGAGCTATCCGCACCAGCTCTCCGGCGGCCAGCGCCAGCGCGTGATGATCGCGATGGCGCTCGCCAACGAGCCGGACCTCCTGATCGCGGACGAGCCGACCACGGCGCTCGACGTTACCGTGCAGGCGCAGATCCTGACGCTGCTCGCAGAGATCCGCGGCCGGCTCGGCATGAGCTTGCTCTTCATCACCCACGATCTCGGCATCGTGCGCCGCATCGCCGACCAGGTCTGCGTCATGAAGGGGGGCGAGATCGTCGAGCAGGGGCCGGTCGAGCACGTCTTCAAGACCCCGAAGCATCCCTATACGCGCGACCTGCTCGCCGCGGAGCCGAAGCCGGATCCGGCGCCGCCGCAGCCGGATGCCCCGGTGGTGATGTCAGCCCACGACCTGAAGGTCTGGTTCCCGATCAAGCGGGGGCTGATGCGCAAGACGGTCGGCCACATCAAGGCGGTCGACGGCGTCAGCATCGCCGTGCGCAAGGGCGAGACGCTCGGCGTTGTCGGCGAGTCCGGCTCGGGCAAGACCACGCTGGGGCTCGCATTGCTGCGGCTGATCTCCTCGAACGGACGCATTGTGTTCCTGGGAAAAGATATCCAGGGCCTGCGCTTCAAGGAGATGCGGCCGTTCCGGCGCGACATGCAGATCGTGTTCCAGGATCCGTTCGGCTCGCTCAGCCCGCGCATGTCGGTCGCCGACATCGTCGCCGAAGGCCTCACCGTGCATCAGCCGCAGCTCTCGCGAGGCGAGCGGGAGGAGCGCGTCGTCAAGGCGCTCGAGGACGTCGGACTGAAACCGGATACTCGCCACCGTTATCCGCATGAATTCTCCGGCGGCCAGCGCCAGCGCATCAGCATCGCGCGGGCGGTGGTGCTGGAGCCGGATTTCGTCGTCCTGGACGAGCCGACCAGTGCGCTCGACATGCTGATTCAGGCGCAGATGGTCGATCTGCTGCGTGAATTGCAGCGCCGGCGCGATCTCACTTACATGTTCATCTCGCACGATCTGCGCGTCGTCGCCTCGCTCGCCAGCCATCTGATCGTGATGCGTGGCGGCAAGGTGGTCGAGGAAGGCCAGGCCGCCGAGCTCTTCAAGAACCCGAAGACGGGTTACACGCGCGCGCTGTTTGCGGCGGCGTTCCGGCTGGAGACGGCGGAGAACGGGTCCGCGGCGACGTAGCCTCCGTCAGAGCCGCTTGATCGCGGCGACCTCGCTGCCGGCTTGCTTGATCCTTGCGATTGCCGGCTCGATCGGCTCGATCACCGTTGCCATGTGATGCGCATTGGCGTGAACCATGGTGCTGCCATCGCGGACGATGGCGACATGACCTTTCCAGAAAATGAGATCGCCGCGCAGCAAGCTGCTTTGCTCATGGGGCTCCAGCGCGCGGCCGAGGCCGGCCTGCTGCATGTCGCTGTCGCGCGGGCAGCCGATGCCCGCCGATGTCAGCGACATCTGGACCAGGCCGGAGCAATCGACGCCAAGGCTGCTCTTGCCACCCCAGAGATAGGGCGTGCCGACGAAACGCTCGGCGACTGCGACGAAATCCGGCTCGCGATGACCAAGCGGGGCGAGATGGGCCTTCGGCAGATAGTGTCCGTCGCGTGTCACGGCGAAGCTGCCGTCCTCGCGTGCAACCGCGATCTTCGATCCCATCACCAGCGTGTCTGCTGGCGGCAGCTTGATCGAGGGACCGGGGAAGGCAAAGGTTCGTAAAGCACTGACCATATGGGTCGGCGCGGCCGCGGGCTTCACGAGCGCTGCGTCCGGCAGCCAGCCCACATAGCCGTCACCTGAAAGTTGACCCCATGCCCAGCCTTCGCCGTTGCGGTCGTAAACCGTGACGCCCTCGCCGCGCAACGCTTGTGTCATTAGCATCGCGTTCGACGACGGCTGCTCGCGCACGGGCGCGATCGCCGCGATGATCTCGAATTCCTCGCCCGTGACGAAACGATCCGCCTGCACCTTGCTTTCGAGGTATTTCGCGGCGATGTCGCCGCGCGACGGTGTCAGCCTTGGATCGTATCTTGGATCGTGACTTGGATCGTGGCTTAGGTCGTGTTCTGGATCACGCATAGCGCTCGCTCAGCAATGTGTAGATCGCGCGCGCGGCCTGGCACTCGCCGCCCTCGGGGCGTGCGGGCTTCGCCGACGGCGTCCAGCCGTAGATGTCGACATGCAGCCAGCTCCTGGCATGCTCGACGAAGCGTTGCAGGAACATCGCGCAAATGATCGAGCCGGCAAAGCCGCCTGATGGTGCGTTGGTGATAGTGGCGGTCTTGGAGTCCAGCCACGCATCGTAAGGCGGCCACAGTGGCATGCGCCACAACGGATCGTTCTCCCTCGCCGCGCATCGTGCGACGTCAGCGGCAAGCGTCTCATCATTGGTGTAAAAGGGCGGTAAATCCGGCCCCAGCGCGACGCGTGCCGCTCCCGTCAACGTGCCGAGATCGATCAGCAGGTCCGGCTTTTCCTCGTCCGCAAGCGCCAGCGCGTCGGCGAGCACCAGCCGCCCCTCTGCGTCCGTATTGCCGATCTCGACCGTGATGCCCTTGCGCGAGGTGAAGATGTCGAGCGGGCGGAAGGCATTGCCCGCGACCGCGTTCTCCACGGCCGGAATCAGCACGCGCAGTCGCACCTTCAGCTTCGCATCCATCACCATGCGCGCCAGCGCCAGCACGTTGGCGGCGCCGCCCATGTCCTTCTTCATGATCAGCATGCCGCTCGGAGGCTTCAAGTCGAGCCCGCCGGTGTCAAAGCAGACGCCCTTGCCGACCAGCGTCACCTTGGGATGAGCCGGGTCGCCCCAGCCAATGTCGATCAGCCGCGGCGCGCGGCTAGATGCCATGCCGACGGCGTGGATCAGTGGAAAATTCGTCTTTAAGTCGTCACCGATGGTGCAGGCAAAGCTTGCGCCGAATTCGGCGGCGAGATCCTGCGCGGCTGCGGCCAGCTCCTCCGGCCCCATGTCGTTGGCCGGCGTGTTGATGAGGTCGCGCGCCAGCATTGCGGCGTCCGCCATGCGGTTGATGTCAGTCGCGTCGACGCCGTCGGGGGGAACGAGGCTGACCTCGGGGCGATCGGCCTTGCGGTACCGGGCGAAGCGGTAGCTGCCGAGCGCGAAGGCGAGTGCGGCGAGCCGTGCATCGTGCGGTGCATTGGCGAAGCGATAGATGCCCGGCGGCAGCAGGCCGGGCAGGGCGCCCGGTCGGAACAGGTCGCGCGATTTTGCACCCTCGCCCTCGAGCCCGAACAGCACTTGCGCGATCGCGCCATCGGGCGCGGGCAGCGCGAGATAGCCGCCCGGCTTTGCGGTAAAGGCGCTCGCAGTGGCGAACTGGCGTTGCGCCGCCGGTAGCCCCTCGGCGACCTGATCCCAGCTCGACTTGGTGACGAAGGTGATCGGGATGGCGGTAGGCGACGTCTCGAAGACAGAAGGCATTGGCGGGTCCGGATCGTCAGATCGAGCGGGTCATACGAACGGACGAGATTTCGCAGAGTTTTGCCGCCGCCGCAATCAGCTTTGCTGCCACCGTTCGGCGGTCCGCTACTCGCAGCAAAGGGGCCATGCTAGGTTCCGGCAACGGCCGTCAGGTGTGCAGATCTCCGGCGGCCGACGACAAAGCCGGCCGGGAGGAAATGCAATGGAATTTGTGTGGAGCGTGGTCACATTCATCGGGCAGGCGGTCGAGGCGATTTTTGGCTATGTCGAGCATCATCATTGGATATTCGCGTTCCTTGCCGGCGGTTACGTCTTCTATCTCCACGACCGCTCCGTTCACGCGCGGTTCGATGCATTGGACAAGCGCATCGATGAAATTCGCAAGAGGCTCGCTATCGAATATTGATCGGGTGAGCGAAACCACGGGCGAGCCCCGTCTCATGCCGAGGACACGATCCACGCGAGCGGCCGCAGGGCTTTACTAGCGCTGCGGTTGTGGCATTATTGCCCAATATTTTAGATTGTGTCGTACGGTTCTGCACGGAGTGCAACAACAGGGGATGGGGTCAATTCTTACCCGGCTCATCATGGCCCGGGCTGATTGATACCGGACTGAACCTGATCGTCGAAGGCATTTCTCTCATCGTTTGCGCGGCGCGGCATTCGCAAATAAGCGACGCAAAATGGATAGATCGTTCGTCATCGTACAGATTTCCGACCTGCATCTGGACGGGTCTGGTCGACTGCTTGCGACCATCGAGACGCTCAATGCCGCAATTCGCGAGAGGATGGCGGACTTCGCGGATGTTCCCGATCGCATCCTGCTGATCACCGGCGATATCGTGGACGACCCGACGCCGCCTGCGCTCGACGAAGCGCTCGCCGTCATTGCGTCCTTCCGGCAGACCGGGCTGTTACCGACATTCAGGCAATTGCCGGCAATCACGACGTCAAGCGCCCGAGCCGGCGTGCAGGCCGCCACGACGTATATGATTACCTGCATTTGCCGCGAACCTCGAAGAGCGTCTACTACCGTCAGGCCGGTCTCGATCTGGTGCTGCTGGATTCCAATCGCGCGAGCCTCACGACGCTCGCGAGCGGCAATGTCGACCAGAGTGCCTATAACGCCATGGTTTCGGATGCCGCGCGGCTGAGCGCCGAGCTCGCGGGCAGCCTCGGGTCTGGCGGCCGCGCCGATTATGCCGAGCCGGTGGAAAACCTCGTACGTGTGCTGGCGCTGCATCATCATCCACTGCCGCAGGCGACCGGAGAAGGAAAGCGGTTTCTCGGCGTGCCTGACGAGCCGCTGATGTATCTCGCCGCGCCCGCGACCTTCCTCGAGGCGGCGACATCGCTCAACGTCGATCTGGTTCTGCACGGACACCGGCATGTCGAGGGGCTGACGCGCTATTCGATTCCCAATCCGCGCACCACGTCGAACGAGAGCGATGAAGCATTCTGGCGCACGATCTACGTCCTGTCCTGTCCGTCATCGACCGGGCAGGCCGGTGACGACGCCGGCTTCAACGTCATTCATTTCGGCCCGATGTCCGACCCGATGTCCCATGGCGGCCGCACAGAGTATCACTTCGCGATCACCCGCTACTCACGTCCGCGCAAGGATGGTGTCTTCAGGCCGCTCGATTCCAACCTGCCGCACGGCGTCGTCAGACTGCCGGCCGGACGGGATTTTTCCCGAGATCCGGCCGTCCAATCGGGCATCGAGATCGACGCATGCACCACGCTGAAACGGAATCAGGTCGCAGCATTCGCGCGCCGGCTCCTGCTGCGCCGCGCCTTCTATGCCGACGACGAGGTGGATTGGGCCAATTTGCTCCACGTCTATCTCCTGACCTCTCATGTCTGGGCCGATCTGGAAAGCAAGTTCTCGAGATCCGCACGCAAGCATGATGTCGAGGCCGCGGTGACGTCACTACTGCGCCGACTGATCGAGCAATCTGCAAATGTGCTCGGCATCGACGACGTTCAGCTCGACGAGCTCCGCGCGAGGCGTCTGGTCAATCGTGACGATCTTCGACGCGAATTGCCGAGGGTCGTGCGTCCGGGCATCGATGTCGAGATCGAGACGCGGCAACGACTGCAATTGCTGCGGGACCTGAACGAGCAGGCGAAGGCGCTCGGCCTCGATGCGGGTCTCGGCGGCGAGGTGCCGCCGCAGGCGCCGCAGTGACGGGCTCGGGCCGGGAGCATTAACCGGCCGTTAGGGTTAACAGTCTATTGCTGGCGCGTTCGGCTCGATCAATCGGCTCGAGAGTCAAAGCGTCATGCGTCAACGGTTCAGTCGTGAACGGTTAAGTCTTGCCCGGCTTCTTGCGTCCACCTCGCTGGTCGCAGCGGTGGCCATGGGCCTCGGCGGCTGCACGGCGGTGTCGAAACTCTCCGACGTCACGGGCTCGGTCGGGCCGCGGGCGGAAGCCGCTCCCACCGATCCCGCGCGCGCTGCTGAAGTCTATGGCGAGCGCTATCGTGCCAATCCCAAGGACGCCGACGCGGCGCTCGCCTACGGCCAGGCCCTGCGCGCCAACGGCCAGCGCGCCCAGGCTGCCGCCGTGCTCGAGCAGGCGACCATCGCCAATCCCGGCAACAAGGCGCTGATGGCCCAATACGGCCGCGCGCTCTCCGACAACGGCAATTTCCAGCAAGCCTTCGACGTGCTGTCGAAGGCGCATTCGCCCGATAACCCGGATTGGCGCCTGCTCTCGGTGCAGGGTACCGCGCTCGATCAGATGGGGCGTCACGAGGAAGCGCGCTCCTACTATGCGAGTGCGCTCAAGATCGCGCCTGGCGATCCCGGCGTGCTCTCCAATCTCGGCCTGTCCTACATGTTGTCGAGAGACCTGCCGAAGGCCGAAGACGCGCTGCGCCAAGCCTATGCCTCGCCGCACGCAAGCGCGCGGGTGCGGCAGAATCTCGGTCTTGTCGTCGGTCTCCAGGGCCGCTTCGCCGAAGCCGAGACTATTGTGAAGGCGGACCTGCCGCCGGACCAGGCTACGGCTAATGTCGCCTATCTCAAGGAAATGTTGACCCGCAGCGACGTCCGGCGTGGTGCGCCGAAGCGGACGCCGGTCGCCTCGCTCGGCCTGCCCGACTGATCAGACGTGATCTTCCGATCTTGATCTTCCAATCTTGAACGCATCCTCGGACCGTACGCGGTCCACGTCTAAGGTCATTGCATCTCGGTGACCTTGATGCCAGTCGGTCCAAGGATGACGACGAACAGCACCGGCAGGAAGAACAGGATCATCGGTACCGTCAGCTTCGGCGGCAGTGCCGCGGCCTTTTTCTCGGCTTCGTTCATGCGCATGTCGCGGTTTTCCTGCGCCATCACCCGTAAGGATTGGCCGAGCGGGGTGCCGTAACGCTCCGCCTGCTGGAGCGCGAGACATACCGACTTGACGCCCTCGAGCCCGGTGCGCCGCGCGAGGTTCTCGTAGGCGACCTTGCGATCCTGCAAATACGACAGCTCGGCCGTGGTCAGGGTGAACTCCTCCGATAGCGCGATCGACTGGCCCACGATTTCGACCGCGACCTTCCGGAACGCCATCTCGACCGACATGCCGGATTCGATGCAGATCAGGAGCAGGTCGAGCGCATCGGGAAAGGCGCGCTTGATCGAGAGTTGGCGCTTGGAGATCGCGTTCCTGAGGAACAGCATCGGCGCCTGGAGTCCGAGATAGGCTGCACCGACGCAGATGCCGATCTTGATCGGCATGGACTGCTGCATATGCGCGATCAGGAACACGTAGACGACCGAACCGACGAACAGCACGATCGGGGCAACCAGGCGGGCAAACAGGAAGGTGATATAGGGCGCCTGGCCTCGATAGCCGGCCATGATGAGCTTGTCCCGCGCAGCTTCCTGCGCGAGCCATTTGGTCAGGTTGAAGTCATCGACGACCTTCGAGACGAGCTGCTTCGGCGTCTGGCGCAGCGAGACTTTTTCACTCTTGTGGAGGCGCTCGCGCTCGCGCTGCCGGATGCGCTCACGTTCGTTCGCCACCGCCTTCATGCGCTTGGAAAGGCCCTCGCCGGCGAACAGCGGCATCACCAGCGTATAGACGGTGGCGCTGGCGGCAATGGCCGCCAGCAGCATCGTCATGAAGTGGACGTCGTGAAGTTTCGCAACGAGGAACTCTACCATAAGACACCATCAGAAGTCGAAATTGATCATCTTCTTCATCACCATGATGCCGATCGACATCCAGACAACACAGCCGACCAGCATGAGCTGGCCGGTGGGATGAGTCCAAAGCATCGAGATGTATCCTGGCGTTGTGAGGTAGACGAGGAACATCACGATCGGCGGCAGCGAGCCGATGATGCCGGCCGAGGCCTTGGCTTCCATCGACATCGCCTGGATCTTCTCTTTCATCTTCTTGCGGTCGCGCAGCACCTTGGAAAGGTTGCCGAGCGCTTCGGAGAGGTTGCCGCCCGATTTCTGCTGGATGGAGATGACGATGCCGAAGAAATTGGCCTCGGGCAGCGGCATGCGATCGTAGAGCCGCGTGCAGGCCTCGCCGAGCGGCATGCCGATCGCCTGCGTCTCGATGATGGACAGAAACTCGGAGCGCAGCGGCTCTGGCGCGTCGGCGGCGACCACCTTGATCGATTCGAACAGCGGCAGGCCCGCCTTGATGCCGCGGACGATGACGTCGACGGCATCGGGCAAGGCGGCCAGGAACTTGTTTTCACGGCGCTTCTTCAGGAAGCCGAGCGCCCAGCGGGGCAGACCGAGGCCGCCGGCAAACGCGAAGCCGGCGGCACCGAGCAGGCCGCCGCCGATGAACAAGGCGACTGCGAACAGCACGCCCGCCACGACGGCGGACACGATCCAGAATTTCTGCGGCGCCCAATCGAGGCCGGCCTGCGACAGGCGGACACTGAGCGGTACGCTCTTCTCCTGCTGGCGCCGCGCCTCGAGATCCTTGAGCGAGGTTTCGACCTGCTCGCGGCGCGAGCGCTGCGTCTTCTCGGCGGCGCGGGCCGTGGGCGCCTCGGCCCGCGAGATCGAGGCGCGGCGGCTCTCGGCCTTCCGTTCCCCGGACAGCATTGGATAAAGGAAGACCCAGGCGAGGCCGCCGACGGTGGCGGTGGCAAGGAAGGCGAGGGCAAGGACTTGCATGTTCATGGCTGCGTTGACCTGCTCACGTCGTGGGCGCCACTTCCGCCGCGTCGAGCGCCGCGGCAAGGCGCTTCTCTTCGCCGTAATAGCGGGCGCGTTCCCAGAATTTCGGGCGGCCGATTCCGGTCGACCGGTGCCGGCCGATGATCTTGCCGTTGGCGTCCTCGCCGACCATGTCGTAGAGGAACACGTCCTGGGTGATGATGGTGTCGCCTTCCATGCCCATCACTTCGGTGATGTGGGTGATGCGGCGTGAACCGTCGCGCAGGCGCGCGGCCTGGACGATGACGTCGATCGAGGCGCAGATCATCTCGCGGATGGTGCGTGAAGGCAGGGAGAAGCCGCCCATCGTGATCATGGATTCGCAGCGCGATAGCGCCTCGCGCGGATTGTTGGCGTGCAGCGTGCCCATCGAGCCGTCATGGCCGGTGTTCATGGCCTGGAGCAGGTCGAACGCCTCGGGTCCGCGGACTTCGCCGACGATGATGCGCTCGGGACGCATACGCAGGCAGTTGCGCACCAGCTCGCGCATGGTGACCTGGCCCTCGCCCTCGATGTTGGGCGGGCGGGTTTCCAGTCGCACCACGTGCGGCTGCTGGAGCTGGAGTTCGGCGGCGTCCTCGCAGGTGATGACGCGCTCGTCGTGCTCGATGTAGTTGGTCAGGCAGTTGAGCAACGTGGTCTTGCCCGAGCCGGTACCGCCGGAGATCAGCACGTTGCAGCGGACGCGGCCGATGATCTGGAGGATTTCCGCGCCTTCCGGCGAGATTGCGCCGAACTTGACGAGCTGATCGAGCGTCAGCTTGTCCTTCTTGAACTTGCGGATCGTGAGCGTGGGGCCGTCGATTGACAGCGGGGGCACGATGGCGTTGACGCGGGAGCCGTCGGCCAGGCGGGCGTCGCAGATCGGCGAGGATTCGTCGACGCGCCGGCCGACCTGGCTGACGATACGCTGGCAGATGTTGAGGAGCTGCTGATTGTCGCGGAAGCGGATACCGGTGCGTTGGATCTTGCCGGCGACCTCGATGTAGACGGTGTCGGCGCCGTTGACCATAATGTCGGCGATGTCGTCGCGCGACAACAGCGGCTCCAGCGGACCGTAGCCGAGGACGTCGTTGCAGATGTCGTCGAGCAGCTCTTCCTGCTCGGCGATCGACATCACGATGTTCTTGATCGCGATGATCTCGTTGACGATGTCCCGGATTTCCTCGCGCGCGGACTCCGAATCGAGCTTGGCAAGCTGGGCGAGGTCGATGGCCTCGATCAGCGCGCCGAAGATGGTCGCCTTGACCTCGTAATAATTGTCCGAGCGGCGGGCTTCCATGGTCGGCGCAGGCTTCGCCGGGGCGAGCGGCGGCGAGGAGATTGCCGGCGGCGGCGGCACGCGCGACATGGCGGGCGCCGAAGCCTGGGCAGGCTCTGGCGACACGGCACCGGGCTTCGGGGCCCGGGCGTCGGCGTCTGTTCCGCTACGCTTACCGAACACTTAAAAACTCCATGCGGCGACCTATTTTCCCCGCAACTTGTCAATCAGGGGTGAAAGCAGGGACGACTTTTGCTTCTTCGTTTCGCTGCGGCCGGTCAGGCGCTGGGCGATCTGAAGGAACATCTCGATCGACTTATGGTTGGCCGAGATCTCCGCGATCATCTGGCCGTTATTGGCCGCCGAGCCGAAGATCTGCGGCTCGAACGGAATCGAGACGACCGGCTGGCTCTCGATCGCCTTGGCGAACTCCGCCGCGGCGATTTCGGGCCGTTTCGGCACGCCGACCTGGTTCAGGCAGTAGAGCGGCGGCCGGTCGTTGGGGCGCGCGGCCTTCAGGAGATCGAACAGGTTCTTGGTGTTGCGCAAATTGGCGAGGTCGGGCGCCGCCACGATCAGGATGTCGTCCGCTCCGATCAGGGCGCGTTTCGTCCAGCCCGACCATTGGTGCGGAACGTCGAGGACGATGCAGGGCATCGTGGAGCGCAACGTGTCGAACACGGAATCGAAGGCGTCGGCGCCGAAATCGTAGACCCGGTCGAGCGTCGCCGGCGCCGCCAGCAGACTGAGGTGGTCGGTGCATTTCGACAGAAGGCGGTCGACGAAGGCGGTGTCGACGCGATCGGGTGAGAATACGGCGTCGGCAATGCCCTGCGGTGGATCCTGGTTGTAGTCGAGTCCGGCCGTGCCGAAGGCGAGGTCGAGGTCGGCGACGACCGCGTCCATCGCGAGATCGCGGGCGATCGCCCAGGCGACATTGTGGGAGATGGTTGATGCGCCGACGCCGCCCTTGGCCCCGACCACGGCGATAATGCGGCCGACGGCCTTGGCTTCCGGCGCCGAGAACAGGTTGCAGATCGAGCGCACGACGTCGATCGCGCCGACCGGCGCGAGCACGTAGTCGCTGACGCCGCGGCGGACCAGCTCGCGGTAGAGCGTGACGTCGTTGATGCGGCCGATCACGACCACGCGGGTGCCGGCATCGCAGACGGTCGCGAGATGGTCGAGCCCGCCCAGGAGGTCGTTGCGGCCGTCGCTTTCGAGCACGATCACGTTCGGCGTGGGGGCCGAGCGGTAGGCTTCCACCGCAGCCGCCATTCCGCCCATCTGGATCTTCAGATGGGCCTTGCCGAGACGGCGATCTTCACCGGCTGACTGCACGGCGGCCGCCGTTTCCACGGTCTCGCAGAAAGCCTGGACGGAAACGCGGGGCGCCGGCGCAATATGCTCCTCGACCGGTGGGAGCGATGCCTCGGACTGATCTTCTTGGGGCTGGCGAGCGTAGCTGATCATCTGCCGGTGTCGCTGAGTTTGGCCTTGTCGGCCTCAGGATAGGCGACCGCCGTCGGCATTCCCTTGCGATACTTCTCGAACGCGGCGGTCCGCCGCGGCGTGTAGGACGGCGTTTCGGGCCGCGGCTGCTCGAGATCCGACGGATTGTCGACCATCGCTGCGAGGTTGCGCTGATAGGCGCAGCCGTAATTGTAGTAGTCCTTGTTCTCGAACCAGCTCTTGTTCTTCATCGAAGGGCCGATATCTTCCGGCCACAGGCCGCAGGGACCCGCGACTGCGGCGATCTTGGAATAGGTGAGCCGGATCGGCGGCAGGAATCGCTTGTCGTCCGGCGTGTAAGAGCGGGCGTTGATGCCGCGCGGCGGAACGCCCGCCGCCGACAGCATTGCCTGGATTTCGCGCATGGTGTCCGCGACCGGACGCGCGTTGGGCGTGCCGGACGGTACGTCGATCCGGATCGCGCCGGTGCCTTCGTGCATCCAGGCCGACGCGACGCCCATCACGTCGGCGCGCTGGGCGGCGGTCAAGCCGCCGCGGGCATGGCCGACGAAGACGACGATGGAACGATTCTGCTCCTCGATCGCGATCGGATGGCGCTGCTTGTAGTCGTCGGGAATGGAGGCCGTGACCGCTTCGTCATGCTGGCAGCCGCCTAGGGCGAGCGCCATGCCGACGAGCGCGCCGCCGAGGTGGATGGCGCGCCTGCGAATCTGGGGTGGTCTAGTGATCTTCATGAAGTCCCCGTTCCGCCTCAGTCGGTGATGAAGCCGTAGGTGCCGCGGTAGTTCTTGGCCGGTTCGGTCCGGCCGGGCACGCCGTAGATCCGGTTGATGTTGCCGAGCAGTTCGGCCTGCGGATCAGCCGGTGCGGAGAAGCCATCATCCGGCCGCGACAGGTCCTTTTGCGCAACTGCGCGAACGATGTAGGGCGTCACGATCACGACCAGCTCGGTCGCGTTGTTGACGAAGTCGCGGCTACGGAACAGCGTGCCGAGGACCGGGAGCTGCATCAGACCTGGCAGTCCGCTGACCGCTTGCTTGGTCTGCTGCTGGATCAGGCCAGCCATCGCCATCGCGCCGCCTGAGGGAATTTCCAGCGAGGTTTCTGCGCGGCGGGTCTTGATCGAGGGCACCGTGAGCGAGTTGACCGAGGTCGAGGTCACGGCCTGGGACAGCGTGATCGCGTTTTCGTTCGAGAGCTCGGACACCTCGGTCATTACCCGCAGGCTGATCTTGCCCTCCGTGAGAACGACGGGGGTGAAGTTGAGCGAGATGCCGAACTTCTTGAAGCTGATCTGGGTGGTACAGACGTGCGTGGTGGGGTCGCACGCATAGCCCGCAGGCACCGGAAATTCACCGCCGGCAATGAACGTTGCCGATTCACCGGAGATCGCGGTCAGGTTCGGTTCGGCCAGCGTCCGGATCACGCCCGCGGTCTCCATCGCACGCAGCGTGGCCTGCACCGACGGGGCCGCGCCGAACTTCGTGGTCAGGTTATTGCCGTCGACGAGGTTGTGGCCGAGAGCCGTGAACGGATTGGAGTTGCTGAAGCTGACGACCGAGGTGCCGTAGCTGAGGTTGGCGGTGAGGTCGATTCCGAGCTGCTTCACGATGCTGCGCTGCACTTCCGCGACCGTCACCTTGAGCATGACCTGATCGCGGCCGCGGACCACGATCGAGTTCACGACCTTCTCGGGGCCGCCGGCGAGGCGCACTGCGAGGTCGTTGGCCTGCTGGGCTTCGGCTGGATTCGCGGCCGAGCCGGTCAAGATGATGCCGTCGCCTAGCCCGTCGATCTGGATGTCTGAGTTCGGCAGGACCTGCTTCAGCGCGGCCCGCACGCCGTTGAGGTCGCGCTTGACCGCGATGTCATAGGCCGCGATCTGCTGGCCGGCGGAATCGAAGAACACGATGTTGGTCTGCCCGATCGAGGCGCCAATGATGTAGGCACGCTGCGCCGAGCGGACGACCGCGTTGGCGATCTTCGGATCGGCGACAAGCACGTCCTTGATGTCGCGCGGAAGGTCGATCACGATCGACTTGCCGATGCCGAGCGAGAGGAATCGCGCGTTCATCTGACCGTCGGCCGCAGCCTGCGCCACAGGGCGATAGTCGGCGGCGACCACAGGGGTCAGCACCGGGTTGAGCGCGAGCGCGACGGCGGCCGAAAACGACAGGGCGCGGACCACCGGGGTTCGCATCGTCGCCAAATTTGCCCTGCATTTCATGTCGACAGTCCTCATCGTGCCTTCGCCGTCGAGCTTGGGATACCGTACCGAATGATCGAAATGCCCTCGCGCTTCTGTGCGGAGTCATCGAGCGTGATCTCGCTCAGCTTGACATCGACGATGCTGCGCAGCGCCAGCGACAGCGTGCCGCTCTGGCGTGCGGAGGAGAGCGTCGCAGTCTGCGCAGGATTGAGTTCGAGAGTGACGGTCTTGCCGACCACCGCGTTCTGGCCGTCCTTCTCCTTGGGAGCCTGGTCGATGGCCAGGACGCGGATATTGGCCAGGATGATCTCGGACGTGACGACATCGGGAGCGCCGCTGCTCTGGTCCGGGTTCTTGAGACGGCGCGTCAAAAGCACGTCGACGCGGTCGTTGGGCAGGATGAAGCCGCCTGCGCCGGTTTCCGGCGAGATCTCGGTCGAGATCGCCCGCATGCCGGTGGGCAGGATTGCCGCCATGAAGCCGGAGCCTTCGGCCTTGACCAGCTTCTGGTCCCGGATCGGCTCGCCCTGGATGAAGGGAGATCGTGCGATCGAGCCGGTGACCTGGGTTACCCCCTCGGGGCGCTCGTTGCGGCGGATGAAGGTGGCGCTGGCGGTCGCGGACGGCCAGGTCTGCCATTGCACGTCTTCCGGCTTGACGGTCTGGCCGAGGCCGATGTCGTTTTTCGCGACCAGGACGTCGACGGTGGGAAGCTGCGCGACCGGAGCCGGAGGCGGTGCAGAATTGTCCGAGCCGCTCGCCAGATACGCGGCGACACCGCCGGCGCAGATGGCGACCGTCAGGACGACAATGCGTGCCCTATTCATACGCTTCACTTTCCAACAAACGCCGCGACGCTGACGCCGCCGTAATCGGCAGTTGACCAGCTATTCGTCAAAGCATGGTTAATGAGGCGTATCTAAATCGCCTTAACGCCGGGTTTACCCGATGCGTTCAGCGCAATGCGAGGTGAGCGAGGTCGATCGCCTTCACCCATTCGGTCTCCGGGTAGACCATCAGCGCGCTCAGTGCGAGCGCGATGCCGTAGGGAATGCCGCTGTCCTTGGCGTGCAGCCGCGCGAGCCAGGTCTGGCCAGCGAGCCCGTAAGGCAGCGGCCACTGCCGGAACTGGAGCAGGAGCAGCGTCAGCGCCCCGCCGAACAGCGAGGCGTAGAGCAGGAAGTTCATCAGCTGTGCGAACCCGAACCAAAGCGCGACGGAGGCCGCCACCTTGGCATCGCCGCCACCGACCCAGCCCATCGCAAAACAGGTGAAGGCCACGACCAGGACGAGCGCGCCGGCGCCGACATGGCCCAGCATCTCGTAAGGTGCCATGCCACCGGCGAGAGCGAGCGCGAAAAAGCCGGCGACCAGCGCCAGCGATACGCGGTTGGAGATCGTCATCGTGAAGAGATCGCTTGCGGCGGCAAACGCCATCAGGGCCGGGAAGAGCAGAAGGCGCGCAAGGTCGAGGATCATGGGCTGCGTCTTGAGGCCTGGGTGTGCCGCGGAGCTGGCGTCGCCGGATTCTAGCCGGCAGTGCTAAACAAACCGAAAACGGCGGCGGCGGTCTTGAGGGGTAGAACCAGCCGAAGGCGTGCTCACCAGAGGGAGGCGATGCGTGCGGCGAGCGCGACGGTCGCAAGCAGCAGGGCCAGGCAGACCCAGTAAGCCGGCGAGCCGGTCTGCGCCGCCTCGGCCGCGTTCGCCGCGACCACGGCATCGGTTCTGTACTTGCTCAACGCCACTGGAACTCGCCGTCTGAAAAACAAAGGCCCCGGAAATCCGGGGCTTTTGCAGTCGTTCGTCGATCGCCTACTTCAGCGAGCTGCTGATCGAGGTGAACTTGGCGTTCAGCGTGGTGCCGAGATTGTTGACGACGGTGATGATGGCCAGCGCGATGCCGGCGGCAATCAGACCGTATTCGATGGCGGTGGCGCCGGATTCATCTTTCGCGAAACGCGCAATCAGGTTCTTCATGAACAAAACTCCATCTGGGGTGGGATCGCCTCGTTCGGCGGTGTGCTTGACGCAACGACCATGAGATCCGAGCTCTTTCGGGAGAGTTAATTCGATCGGGCAAACGCGCTTGCCGCTGGCCAGAGTGAATTTCGCCTTAAGGCAGCCAGCTGCAATTCGTTCCGGTTCCGGATGTGCAGCAAGCGCAGCACCGGCTTCACCCTCCCTTAAATTTGGGGGAGTACGCGTAGGCGGGACCAGCAATTCGCAAGAGAGGCGACAATGTCGAGCCTGCCCATGGAAATCGCCCTGATGCTTGGCGAGACCATCGCGAAGGTGATCCCCGCGACCTTCGCGCTCGCGGTGGTCTTCACCGTGCTCGAGCATGTCTGGGCCTGCAATCCCGGCGTGCCGTGGTGGCGCAAGCGCGAGATCGTCACGGACATCTGCTACTGGTTTATCGTTCCGGTGTTCGCACGTGTCATGCGGATCGGCCTTCTGATCGTCGGTGCGAGCTTCGTCTTCAACATCCATGATGCCGACGGGCTCATCGCCTTCTACGACAATGGCCACGGCCCGCTGGCGCTATTGCCGCTCTGGGTCCAGGCCATGCTGTTCCTGGTGCTGTCCGATTTCATGCTGTACTGGCTGCACCGGTTGTTCCACGGCGGTGGGTTCTGGAAGTACCACGCGATCCACCACTCCTCGGAGGAGATCAGCTGGATTTCTGCGGCCCGCTTCCATCCCGTCAATCTCGTGCTCGGTACCATCGCGGTCGACGTCGTGCTGCTGATGGCCGGCATTTCGCCGAACGCCATGGTCTGGCTCGCCCCGTTCACGACCTTCCATTCGGCCTTCGTGCACGCCAACCTGAACTGGACCTTCGGGCCGTTCAAATATGTGTTGGCGACGCCGGTGTTCCACCGTTGGCACCACACCGCGCTAGCAGAGGGCGGCGACACCAATTTTGCCGGCACGTTCCCGATCTGGGACTTGCTGTTCGGCACTTTCCGCATGCCCGAGGGGCAACTGCCGCAGGATTACGGCAAGGATGAAGCCACCATGCCGAAGGAAATCGGAGGGCAGCTTGCCTATCCGTTCCGCCGCTAGGTTCTCGAGAGCCGCGAACGCCAGTCCGTTCAAACAATAGTCCGCGAGTTTGCGGAACGTTCACGAATTGAGGGCAGGTTAGCCGGGTCGGGCACCGGCTCGGCTGTTATCTGATCGCTTCTGCCGGTTTGTGACGTCCCGGGGGTAAGAGTATGCGTAAACAACTGCTGCGCCGTCATGCGCGCGTCTGTCTTCTGGTTGCGACAGCGGTGCTGGCATCGCCGGCTGCCGTCATTGCCGAGTCCGCCGATACCATCGCCGTCAATGTCGACCAGGCCAAGCTGGTGCGGCTGCCTGGCAAGGTGGCAACCATCGTGGTCGGCAATCCCCTGATCGCCGACGTCACGCTCCAGCCCGGCGGCATGATCGTCGTCACCGGAAAGGGCTATGGCGCCACCAATTTCATCGCGCTCGACCGCGGCGGCGAGATCCTGGTCGACCGCCAGGTCCAGGTCGAAGGTCCGAGCGACCGGCTCGTTACCGTCTATCGCGGGATCGAACGCGAGTCCTACAGCTGCGCGCCGCTTTGCCAGCGCCGCGTGACGCTCGGCGACAGCGACACCTACTTCAACAGCACGATGAGCCAGGCCGGTTCGTTGAGCAGCTCGGCGAGCGGCAGTGCCGGTGCGGGCGCCAAGACGAACTGACTAAGGCGAACTGAGCAAGACGAACCAAGTAAGACCAACCAGCAAGTTTGATTGGCGGATTTGGGGGCAAGGATCGTCCCCGCCCGCCGCACGCGCGCGAGTTTCTCTTTCCGTGTCCTCGTCTCCCTGGTCCGGGTCGTTCGCGGTTAACGCGCTCTTAACGGCCCGGGCCGCCGGGTGCGGATCGCCTGAAACACTTAAACAATCAGTTTCCGCTATTGAACATGGCAGATGATTGCTGCTGCTGGGGAATTTGATGCCTTCGCCTGCACCTACGAGATTCACGCTCCTCGCCACGTTGCGCCGGTTTCGTGGCAGCCGCCGCGGCTCCGCAGCCGTCGAGTTCGCGCTCGTTGCGCCGATGTTCTTTGCGTTGCTGTTCGCCATCATCGAGTCGGCGCTGATGTTCCTGGCGAGCCAGGTGCTCGAGAGTGCCTCGCAAAATTCTGCGCGCGTGTTGCTGACCGGGCAGGCGCAATCCGGCACGCTCACGGCCTGCGCGGTCTCCGGCGTCAGCACACCCTGCTCGCAAACGACGTTCAAGGCTTACGTCTGCAGCCAGATCCCGGCGCTGTTTGATTGCACCAAGCTCTACGTCGACGTCGTGAGTACAAACTCGTTCGGAGCGCTGAGCCTCACCAATTATGGTGATTCCTGCAGCTTCAATCCAACCGGCGTGCAGTACAGTGCCGGGGCCGCCAACCAGGTCGTCGTGGTGCGGCTGTTCTATCAGTGGCCGCTCTTCGTCACTGGCCTTGGCTTCAACATGGGCTGCAACAACAAGCGGCTGCTGATTGCGACCGCGGCCTTCAAGAATGAACCCTTCTGAGACAGATGGATCCGAGCGGACAGATGCAGGCGATTGCGAATATCTGGAGGAATGCCCGTAGCTCCGTGCGCGACTTCGTCGCCGACACGCGTGCGATCGCGGCGACCGAGTTCGCGGTCATCGTGCCGCTGATGCTGGTGATGTTCTTCGGGACCGTCGAATTTTCATCGGCCGTGGCGATCAATCGCAAAGTCACAATGATTGCACGGACTCTGTCCGATTTGACGTCGCAGTCGACATCGGTCGACGATGGCGACATGCAGGACACGTTCACGGCAAGCATATCGATGATCATGCCGTACGACGCTACGCTCGTGAACGGCACGGTCCTTCAGATCTATATCGACTCAAGCAAGGTCGCCAAGATTCAATGGAGCAAGTCCGCCACCATTGCCAACGGTGCGACGCAGGCCACGCTGACGGCTCCGCCCCCGACTCTGGTAGCTGGCACCACGGTCACCTCGATGATTCCGCCATCGCTCTTGATCGCGTCGACCTACCTTATCTTCAGTCAGGCGAGTTACGTCTACACGCCTTCTGTCAAATTCGTCCTGAAGACGGGCATCACGCTGAGCGATGTCTCCTACACGCGGCCGCGCCAGGTCACCTGCGTTCCTTACACGGGTGTAAAGTCGCCGTGCTGAAATACGAGAGCAGATCCTGGAATAAAAAAAGGCCGGGCATCGCGCCCGGCCTTTTCATTGATTGGTTCGCTCGAGCCGATCGGGGCCCGTAAGCGGTAGGCTCAGCCGGCGGAGCGGAGGTTGTCGGCTGCCGACTTGCCGGAACGGCGGTCGGCGACGATCTCGTAGGAGATCTTCTGACCTTCGCGCAGCGTGCCGAGGCCTGCACGCTCCACAGCGCTGATGTGAACGAACACGTCCTGGCCGCCATCGTCGGGCTGGATGAAGCCGAAGCCTTTGGTCGCGTTAAACCACTTCACGGTTCCCATGCTCATGGGGGTAGTCCCTTCTCAGATAACACAATGTCAGAGCCCGCTTGCGCGGACAGGTTAGATCGAATTTTTGGAAGGGTCGTCAGCGTGTCTGAACCGGCTGTACCGGTGGATGCTAATGTCGTCCGGCCGAAAATCGATTAAGTCATTTTATTGGAAACAGACACCCAAAACAATGCTGACGTGCACGATTTTTTGATCCGCCGTGATGGTCACGGCGGATCAGCATACACGTCGGAATTACAGGTCCGCGCTCGCGCGCTGGGCCCCCGCTAGCGGCGGCGGAACTGGCCGCCGCGCTGTCCGGGACGCGGAGGTCCGCCCATCCCGCTCGGACGTTCGTCCTTGTGGCGGAAAATCAGCCGGCCCTTTTCGAGGTCATAGGGCGACATCTCTACCGTCACGCGGTCGCCCGCCAGAGTCTTGATGCGGTTCTTCTTCATCTTGCCGGCGGTGTAGGCGACGATCTCGTGTCCGGCGTCGAGCTGCACGCGGTAGCGCGCGTCGGGGAGGATTTCGGTGACCAGTCCTTCGAACTGGATCAGCTCTTCCTTAGCCATGAATTTCTCCAGGTCGTGGACGGCTAGTGCGAATGGGGTTTGCGGTTCGGTTGGCCGTTCGGCCGACTCTCGCGGCGCAAAAAGGCAACGCCTTGTATCCCATCAGACGCCCCGGCGCTATGCGCGGAACGCTGTTCCGGACGGGCGTTTGGCGAAGAATGCGCCTTGCCTCCGGAGCGGCTGCGAGGAGCTGCCTTCGGGCCACTGCCGGGCCTTCCGTCGCCCTGCTTGGCGGCACTGTGGTGGCGCCCGTCCGCATGCCTTTCGTCGGCACGGCGACCGTCAGCGTGGCGTCCCTCACCATGCCTTGCGCCTTGCGGACGCTGGCCCGGGCGGCCCGGCCGACCCTGTCGTTGCTGCTGCGGGGGAGGGCCCGCATCGCGGCGGCCGGCGTCGGTGCGGCGATCCTCACGCGGCAGCGCCACTTTGATCAGCCGCTCGATGTCGCGGAGATAGGCGAGTTCCTCGCCGCCTGCGACCAGCGAGATCGCGGTGCCCTCGGCACCCGCGCGCGCGGTGCGGCCGATGCGGTGCACATAGGTCTCCGGCACGTTGGGCAGATCGAAATTGATGACGTGGGTGATGCCGTCGACATCGATGCCGCGGGCGGCGATATCGGTGGCGACCAGGGTACGGATCTCGCCGGTGCGGAACAGAGCGAGTGTCCGTTCGCGGTGGTTCTGCGACTTGTTGCCGTGGATGGCGCTGGCGGGGATGCCGGCCTTCTCGAGCGTCTTCACCACCTTGTCCGCGCCGTGTTTGGTGCGGGTGAAAACCAGCGCGCGGTTGACCTGCTCCTGCTTCAACAGCTGGGCGAGGAACGCCGGCTTGGCGGAGAAGTCGACCTGGATGATGCGCTGCTGGATGCGCTCCACGGTCGAGGAGACCGGGGTCACCGCGACGCGGGCGGGGTCGCGCAGCATGGCGTCGGCCAGCTCGGCGATGTCCTTCGGCATGGTGGCCGAGAAGAACAGCGTCTGCCGCTTGATCGGCAGCTTGGCGACGATTTTGCGGATGTCGTTGATGAAGCCCATGTCGAGCATGCGGTCGGCCTCGTCGAGCACGAGGAATTCGACGCTGCCAAGCTTCAGTCCGTTGCTCTGCACGAGGTCGAGCAAACGGCCGGGGGTGGCGACCAGCACCTCGACGCCCTGCATCAGCGAGCGGACCTGACGGCCCATCGGCACGCCGCCGATGGCGAGCGTCGAGGACAGGCGGATGTGACGGCCATAGGCGTTGAAACTGTCGAGGATCTGGCCGGACAGTTCGCGGGTCGGCGACAGCACCAGGACGCGGGTCGTCTTCGGCTGCGGCTTGATGCGATTCTCGAGCAGGCGGTGCAGGATCGGCAGCGCGAAGGACGCGGTCTTGCCGGTTCCGGTTTGGGCGATGCCGACGACGTCGCGGCCGGTCAGCGCGGTCGGAATTGTCTGGGCTTGGATGGGGGTGGGGGTGACGTAGTTCTCTTCGGTGAGAGCACGGGCGATGGGCTCGGCGAGGCCGAAATCCTGAAACGAAGTCAAAAGATGGGTTCTTTCCATGTCAAAAGCGGGCGCCCGGCGCATTCGGCGCGGCGCGCGCAAAAGGGTGTCGAGTGGGACACCTGCGTGTTTGGGGTGTCGGATGGCTTGATGGGATGGGGCAAGCCAGACGCCCGTAAGGGCTTAAGAACACGCGGCTCGCAACGGTCTCCTGATTCGCAAGAGACCTCGACCTCATATGGAACATTGAGGCGGCGCTTTCAAGGCACGCCCCACAGAAACGGCGATCGCGGTGCAGAAATAGTTATGCCGGAAATTTAGCCAGAGCGACAAATTTGCTCAGAAAATAACCTGCCTGCCGCATTCGCATACATTAGAATTGCTCAATGTTTAGGCGGCGCGGCCTGTGCGATACTTCGTTTTCTGTCAATTTCACCAGCAAAAACAATCGGTTGAAGGGTGTCTAATCCATGGCACAGTTCTTGCGAATCCGTTAATCGCAGGCGGCCGTTGGGGCCGTTTCGCAGCGTTTTTCACGTCTGCGTCAGGGAGATGAGACACTCATGCATAGCAAATCCACTCACGATATAGCGGCGCCATTTAGCCGCCGTGGCGTTCTCGCCGCGACCGCCGGACTGATGCTTGGTCTGGCTTCCATTTCTGGTGCGAAAGCCGCGGACGACACCATCAAGGTCGGCGTGCTTCACTCCCTCTCCGGCACCATGGCCATCAGCGAAACCACGCTGAAGGACACCATCCTCTTCCTGATCGACGAGCAGAACAAGAAGGGCGGCGTCAACGGCAAGAAGCTCGAAGCCGTGGTCGTCGATCCCGCTTCGAACTGGCCGCTGTTCGCCGAGAAGGCGCGCGAGCTGATCACCAAGGACAAGGTCTCGGTCGTGTTCGGCTGCTGGACCTCGGTGTCACGGAAGTCGGTGCTCCCGGTGTTCAAGGAGCTGAACAGCATCCTGTTCTACCCCGTGCAGTACGAGGGCGAGGAGAGCGAGCGCAACGTGTTCTACACCGGCGCCGCGCCGAACCAGCAGGCGATCCCCGCCGTCGACTATCTGATGAAGGACGAGAAGGTGAAGCGCTGGGTGCTCGCAGGCACCGACTACGTCTATCCGCGCACCACCAACAAGATCCTGGAAGCCTACCTGAAGTCCAAGGGTGTCGCCCAGGAAGACATCATGATCAACTACACGCCGTTCGGTCATTCCGACTGGCAGACGATCGTGGCCGACATCAAAAAGTTCGGCTCGGCCGGCAAGAAGACCGCTGTGGTCTCGACCATCAACGGCGACGCCAACGTTCCTTTCTACAAGGAGCTCGGCAACCAGGGCATCAAGGCGAAGGACATCCCGGTCGTCGCGTTCTCGGTGGGTGAGGAAGAACTCGCCGGCATCGACACCAAGCCGCTGCTCGGCCATCTCGCCGCCTGGAACTATTTCCAGTCGATCAAGTCGCCGGAGAACGAGAAGTTCATCAAGGCGTGGCAGACCTACACCAAGAATCCGAAGCGCGTGACCAACGATCCGATGGAAGCGCACGTGATCGGCTTCGACATGTGGATCAAGGCGGTCGAGAAGGTGAAGTCGACCGATCCGGACAAGGTGATCGATGCGCTCCCCGGCATCGAAGCCAAGAACCTGACCGGCGGCACCTCCAAGATGCTTCCGAACCATCACATCACCAAGCCGGTGTTCATTGGCGAAATCAAAGCCAACGGCCAGTTCGACGTGGTGTGGAAGACCCCGGGTCTTGTCGCGGGCGACGCCTGGTCGAAGGAGCTCGACGGCTCCAAGGACCTGGTCGGCGACTGGGTCGGCAAGAAGTGCGGTAACTTCAACACCAAGACCAACAAGTGCCTCGGTTCGGGCTCCTGATCCGGATCTGACGCTCCATTGCACGATCGGAGAGGGCGGCGATCCCGCCGCCTTCTCCACCCTTTTCTGCCGGGGTCTTTCACAGTGCCAGCCAATTTGTCCGCCCGCCTCTGTTCGCTCCTGCTCTCGTTCTTCCTGATCGCGTTCGCACTGCCGGCCTTGGCCGGCCCGTTCGAAGATGCGGTCGCCAAATTCGCCAACGACGATTATTCCGACACGGAAGAGGCGATCGGCGTGGTCGCGGGCAGCGGCAATACCCTTGCCTTTCCGATCATCAGCGCGCTTCAGGACGGCCGGCTCATGGCCGACCCTGATAGCAAGAAGGTTTACGTCACCGGCACCGACGGCAAGTCGATCGATGCCGCGACCGGTCAGGCCGTGGCCAGCGTGCCCGACAGTGCGAGCGCGGTCCGCCTCAACAACCGCCTTCGCCGCAGCGTCGATGCGGCGATCGGCAGCCTGACGCTGCAGTCACCCGACATCGGAGCGCGGCTCCAGGCCGCGCAATCCGTCTTCAAGTCGCATGAGGAGACGTCGCTCGAAGCGGTCGATGGCGCGCTCGCCAAGGAAACCAACCGATCCGTCAAGGCTGCGCTGGGCGACGCCCGCGCGGCGATCCTGTTGTTCAAGCCGGATGCCACCGAGCTCGAGAAGCTCGAAGCCGTTGCCACCATCAAGGCGCGCGGCGACCAGGAGGCGATGGCGCTGCTGACCGGCATGGGCGACCAGCCGGCCTCGGTGACCAAGGCTGCCGCGAGCGCAATCGGCTCGATCCAAAGTTCGCTCGCGGTCTGGTCGATGGTGCAGAATGCCTGGTACGGCCTCTCGCTCGGTTCGGTGCTGCTGCTTGCTGCGATCGGGCTTGCCATCACGTTCGGCGTGATGGGCGTCATCAACATGGCCCATGGCGAGATGGTGATGATCGGGGCCTACACCACCTTCGTGGTGCAGGAGGTGATCCGTACCCGCTATCCCGTCCTGTTCGACTATTCGCTGCTGATCGCCGTGCCGCTCGCCTTCCTGGTGGCCGGCGCGCTCGGCGTCGTGATCGAGCGCAGCATCATCCGCTTTCTCTATGGCCGTCCGCTGGAGACGCTGCTGGCGACCTGGGGCCTGTCGCTGGTGCTGCAGCAGGCCGTGCGCACCATGTTCGGCCCGACCAACCGCGAGGTCGGCAACCCCTCCTGGATGAGCGGCGCGTTTGAGATCGGCCAGATCACGGTCACCTATAACCGGCTCTGGATCCTTGTCTTCACGCTCGCGGTGTTCGTCATTCTGCTCGCGATGCTGCGCTACACGGCACTCGGGCTCGAGATGCGCGCGGTGACACAGAACCGGCGCATGGCGGCTTCGATGGGCATCGCCACTTCGCGGGTCGACGCGCTGACTTTTGGTCTCGGCTCGGGCATTGCGGGCATCGCCGGCGTGGCGCTGTCGCAGATCGACAATGTCAGCCCCAATCTCGGCCAGAGCTACATCATCGACAGCTTCATGGTCGTGGTGTTCGGTGGCGTCGGCAATCTCTGGGGCACGCTGGTCGGCGCCTTCACGCTCGGCATCGCCAACAAATTCCTGGAGCCGGTCGCCGGCGCCGTGCTCGGCAAGATCGCCATCCTCGTTCTCATCATCCTGTTCATTCAAAAACGGCCGCGCGGCCTGTTCGCGCTCAAGGGCCGCGCGGTGGAAGCATGACCCCTCACATGCTGACGCGATCGCTGGACCGCGGCGCGACCATCTTCCTTGCCATCGTCGTGGCCTGCGGCATCCTCATCCCGCTCTCCAACCTGCTGCTGCCCGCAGGTTCGTTCCTGCAAGTGCCGACCTATCTCGTCGCGCTCTGGGGCAAATATGTCTGCTACGCGATCCTGGCGCTCTCGATCGACCTGATCTGGGGCTATTGCGGCATCCTCTCGCTCGGTCACGGTGCCTTCTTCGCGCTCGGCGGCTACGCGATGGGCATGTACCTGATGCGGCAGATCGGCAGCCGCGGCGTCTACGGCAATCCGATCCTGCCGGACTTCATGGTGTTCCTGAACTATTCGAAGCTGCCCTGGTACTGGTACGGCTTTGACATGTTCTGGTTTGCCGCGCTGATGGTGCTGATCGTGCCGGGCCTGCTCGCCTTTTCCTTCGGCTGGCTCGCCTTCCGCTCGCGCGTCACTGGCGTGTATCTGTCAATCATCACCCAGGCGATGACCTATGCACTGCTGCTCGCCTTTTTCCGCAACGATTTCGGCTTCGGCGGCAACAACGGCATGACCGACTTCAAGGACATCTTGGGCTTCAACGTGCAGGCCGAGGGCACGCGTGCTGCGCTGTTCGCGCTGAGCTGCCTGGCGCTGATCGCCGGCTTTCTGATCTGCCGCGCCATCGTCTCGTCCAAGCTCGGCAAGGTGCTGATCGCCGTGCGCGATGCGGAATCGCGCACGCGCTTCCTCGGCTACCGGGTCGAATCCTACAAGCTGTTCGTGTTCACAGTGTCGGCCTGCATGGCCGGCGTCGCCGGCGCGCTCTATGTGCCGCAGGTCGGCATCATCAACCCGAGCGAATTCGCGCCGGGCAATTCGATCGAGGCCGTGATCTGGGTCGCGGTCGGCGGCCGCGGTACGCTGGTCGGCGCCGCGCTCGGCGCCGTCGTCGTCAACTACGCAAAGACGTTCTTCACCTCCGGCATGCTCGCGCCCTACTGGCTGTTCATGCTGGGTGCCATGTTCATCCTGGTAACGTTGCTGCTGCCTAAGGGCATCGTCGGCACTTTCAACGCCTGGTGGGACTCGTCGAAGGAAAGGCGCGACGCCGCGACCATTGCGAGCGCCGCGGCCGAAGACGGCGTCACCCAACCCAAAATGGCGGAGGAGGCGCAATGAACGTCATGGACACCCGCGCGACCTCCGCAATGCTGTATCTCGACGGTGTGCACGTCTCGTTCGACGGCTTCCACGCCATCAACAACCTCTCGTTGACGCTCGAGCCCGGCGAGATGCGCGCCATCATCGGCCCGAACGGCGCCGGCAAGACCACGATGATGGACATCATCACCGGAAAGACCAAGCCCGACGAAGGCACCGTGCTGTTCGACGGAGTCACCGATCTGACGCGACTGGACGAGACCCGCATCGCCGAGCTCGGCATCGGCCGTAAATTCCAGAAGCCGACCGTGTTCGAGAGCCAGACCGTGCAGGACAATTTGCTGCTCGCGCTCAATGTCGACCACAGCGTCAAGGGTACGCTGTTCTGGCGCGGCAGCCGGGCGGAGGCCGAGCAGATCGACAAGGTGCTGGAGACGATCCGCCTCACCGATGCCCGCAACCGTCTCGCCGGCAGCCTCAGCCACGGCCAGAAGCAGTGGCTCGAGATCGGCATGCTGCTCGCCCAGGATCCGAAACTACTGCTCGTCGACGAGCCCGTCGCCGGCATGACCGACGTCGAGACGCATCTCACCGCCGAGCTGCTCAAGGAAATCAACAAGACCCACACCGTGATGGTGGTCGAGCACGACATGACATTCGTGCGCGAGCTCGGCGTCAAGGTCACTTGCTTGCACGAGGGTACCGTGCTCGCGGAAGGCACCATCGACCAGGTCTCGTCCAACGAGCGGGTCATCGAAGTTTATCTGGGGCGCTGAGCGATGCTTGAGGTCAAGGACATCAACCTGTTCTACGGCGCGGCGCAGGCACTACGCGGCGTGTCGATTGCGGCCGAGCCCGGCAAGGTCACCTGCGTGCTCGGGCGCAACGGCGTCGGCAAGACCTCGCTCCTGCGTGCCATGGTCGGGCAGTACCCGATCTCCTCGGGCGCCATCGTGCTCGACGGCAACGATATCACGGGCCTGAAACCCTATGAGCGCGCGCGCAAGGGTATCGGCTTCGTGCCGCAGGGGCGCGAGATATTTCCGCTTCTGACGGTCGAGGAGAATCTCAAGACCGGCTTCGGGCCGCTCAGGCGCGAGGACAAGCACATTCCGGACGACGTGTACTCCCTGTTTCCGGTGCTGCAATCCATGCTCGGACGGCGCGGCGGCGATCTCTCCGGCGGCCAGCAGCAACAGCTCGCGATCGGGCGCGCGCTGGTGATGCGGCCGAAGTTGCTGCTGCTCGACGAGCCGACCGAGGGCATCCAGCCCTCGATCATCAAGGACATCGGCCGTGCCATCTCGTACCTGCGCAATCTCGGCAACATCGCCATCGTGCTGGTCGAACAATATCTCGACTTTGCCTGCGAACTCGGCGACAGTTTTGCGGTGATGGATCGCGGCGCGGTGAAGTTCACCTGCGACCGCTCCAATCTCGACGCGAGCGAAATCAGCCGCCAGATGGCGCTGTAGGCCATTCTGCCGCGACCGGCTGGGGGGCGGATGCGCAGCGACGTTCTAACGGCATCTTCGGTGTTCGACGCCAACCGTGCCCGCGGCGCGGTGCGCTTCGACGTCCACGCGCGCGACGGTGTGACACGTCGCGGGATATTGCATGAGTCCGGCTCCCTGCGCGTGCGCTTCCCTTCGCCGGAGGACGAGGGGCTCTCCGGCGTGTTCGTCAACACGGCCGGTGGTGTCGCCGGCGGCGATCGCTTCGACATCGAGATCGCTGCCGCAGATGGTTCGAAGCTGACGCTGACGACGGCGGCCGCGGAAAAGGTCTATCGCGCGCCAGGGCAGGCGGCGGAGCTCAATATAGCGCTGAAGGTTGCCGCAGGCGCACATCTCGGCTGGCTGCCGCAGGAGACGATCCTGTTCGACCGCGCGCGCGTGCGTCGTCGCTTCGACATAGACCTCGATGCGGCTGCCTCGCTCCTGCTGTGCGAGATCGTGGTGTTCGGCCGTACCGCGATGGGCGAACGGATGGAGCAGGGTGAGTTCGTCGATCGCTGGCGGCTGCGTCGCGGCGGCAAGCTAGTGTTCGCCGAGACCGTCAGGCTCGACGGCAATATTGGCGCAAAGCTTGCGCGATCGGCGGTGGCCAGGGGCGGCGCTGCGATTGGCACGGCGCTGATCGTGCCCGGCGACGAGGCCCTGATCGAGCGCATCCGCGAGGCCTCGGAATCCTTCGCCAGCGAGGTCGGGATATCCGCCTGGAATGGCTTTGCAATGGCGCGGTTCTGTGCCCAAGATGCGGCGCGTCTGCGCGCAGACATGATGACCGTGCTGGCGCGCACCGGCGCGGCGCTGCCGCGGCTCTGGTTGAATTGACGAAGTGAACGGAAGAGATTTCGTATGAACCTGTCTCCTCGCGAAAAGGACAAGCTTCTGATCTCGATGGCGGCGATCGTGGCCCGCCGCCGGCTGGATCGCGGCGTCAAGCTCAACCATCCGGAGGCGATCGCGCTCATCTCCGATTTCATCCTCGAAGGCGCGCGGGATGGCCGCACCGTCGCCGAGTTGATGCAATCGGGTGCGCAGGTTCTCACCCGCGACCAGGTGATGCCGGGCATTCCCGAGATGATCCACGACATCCAGGTCGAGGCGACGTTTCCGGACGGGACCAAGCTCGTCACTGTGCACGAGCCGATCAGGTAGGAGCGAGAGCATGATCCCCGGCGAACTCTTCATCCAGGACGGCGAGATCGAGCTCAACGCCGGCCGCAAGACGGTGACGCTGACGGTCGCCAACACCGGCGACCGCCCGATCCAGGTCGGCTCGCACTACCATTTCTTCGAGACCAACCCGGCCCTGAAGTTCGACCGCAAGAAGGCCCGCGGCATGCGCCTCGACATCGCCGCCGGCACCGCGGTCCGCTTCGAGCCCGGCCAGACCCGCGACGTCCAACTCGTCGCGGTGGCCGGCAAGAAGACCATCTACGGCTTCCGCGGCGACGTGATGGGGAAGCTGTGAATTCCACAGGAACGAGCGTGGCGCGGCATGGTTGAGGCGAAAACGGAGGACTTTGCCATGCTGTCACCTGTCCGCCTCGTCTCCGAAGCCGCCGAACTCGCCGCGCGCCGTCACAACGGCATGGCGCGCAAGGGCCGCGGTCATGAGCCTTACATCAACCACCTCGCCGAGGTCGCGAACCTGCTTGCGACCGCGACCGACGGCGCCGACGCCGAACTGGTTGCAGCCGGCTGGCTGCATGATGCGATCGAGGACACCGACACCATGCGCGAGGAGCTCGCGCAAAAATTCTCCGACCGTGTCGCGTCGCTTGTCGACGAGTGCACCGACGATATGAGCCTGTCGAAGCCGGAGCGGCGGCGGCGTCAGGTGCTCGACGCACCGAAAAAATCGGCTGGCGCCAGGCTGATCAAGATCGCCGACAAGATCAGCAATATCGGCGCGCGCGTACATTCGGATCCGACGGCCGAGGAACGTGACGATCTCGTCGATTATACCGACTGGGCCGAACAGGTTGTCGCTGGTTGCCGCGGCGGTAACTCTTGGCTCGATACGACCTTCGACGACATGGTGCTCACAGCGAGAACCTCTCTGTGAGCACCGATCCAGAATTCAAACGCAAACGGGGCTTGTGATGTCCGTCAAAATAAAGCGTTCCGTCTATGCCGACATGTTCGGCCCGACCACCGGCGACAAGGTGCGGCTGGCCGACACGGATCTCATCATCGAGGTCGAGAAGGACTTCACCAGCTACGGCGAGGAAGTGAAGTTCGGCGGCGGCAAGGTGATCCGCGACGGCATGGGCCAGTCGCAGGTCACCAACAAGCAGGGCGCGGCCGACACAGTCATCACTAATGCGCTGATCGTCGATCACTGGGGCATCGTGAAGGCCGACGTCGCGATCAAGGACGGCATGATCGCCGGCATCGGCAAGGCCGGCAATCCCGACATCCAGCCCGGTGTCACCATCATCATCGGCCCCGGCACGGACGTGATCGCGGGTGAAGGCAAGATCCTCACCGCGGGCGGCTTCGACAGCCACATCCATTTCATCTGTCCGCAGCAGATCGAGCACGCGCTGATGTCGGGCGTCACCTCGATGCTAGGGGGCGGCACCGGCCCCTCGCACGGCACGTTCGCCACCACCTGCACGCCGGGGCCGTGGCACATGGGGCGGATGATCCAATCGTTCGACGCATTCCCGGTCAATCTCGGCGTCTCCGGCAAGGGCAACGCCTCGCGGTCCGCCGCGCTGGTCGAGATGATCAAGGCCGGCGCCTGTGCGCTGAAGCTGCACGAAGACTGGGGCACCACGCCTGCCGCGATCGACAATTGCCTGTCGGTCGCCGACGACTACGACATCCAGGTGATGATCCACACCGACACGCTCAACGAATCCGGCTTCGTCGAGGATACGATCAAGGCGTTCAAAGGCCGCACCATCCACGCCTTCCACACCGAGGGCGCCGGCGGCGGTCACGCCCCCGATATCATCAAGGTCGCAGGGCTGAAGAACGTGCTGCCGTCCTCGACCAACCCGACGCGGCCCTTCACGCGCAACACCATCGACGAGCATCTGGACATGCTGATGGTGTGCCACCACCTCGATCCCTCGATCGCGGAAGACCTGGCGTTCGCCGAAAGCCGCATTCGCAAGGAGACCATCGCGGCCGAGGACATCCTGCATGATCTCGGCGCGCTCTCGATGATCTCCTCGGACTCCCAGGCCATGGGCCGCCTCGGCGAGGTCATCATCCGGACCTGGCAGACCGCCGACAAGATGAAGAAGCAGCGCGGTTCGCTGCCGCAGGACAAGGGCAAGGACAACGACAATTTCCGCGTCAAGCGCTACATCGCCAAATACACGATCAATCCCGCGATCGCCCATGGCGTTTCGAAGCTGATCGGCTCGGTGGAGAAGGGCAAGCTCGCCGATCTCGTGCTGTGGTCGCCGGCCTTCTTCGGCGTCAAGCCGGATTGCGTCGTCAAGGGCGGCATGATCGTCGCCGCTCCCATGGGCGATCCCAACGCCTCGATCCCGACCCCGCAACCGGTGCATTATCAGCCAATGTTCGGCGCCTTCGGCAAGGCGCGCACCGCGTCCTCGGTGGTGTTCACCTCGAAGGCCGCCATCACCGGCGGCCTCGCGCGTAAGCTCGGCATCGACAAGAAGCTCTATGCGGTCCAGAACACCCGCGGAAAAATCTCGAAGAAAAGCATGATCCACAACGACGCCACGCCCAATATCGAGGTCGATCCTGAGACCTATGAGGTCCGCGCCGACGGCGAGCTTTTGACCTGCGCCCCCGCCGAGGTGCTGCCGATGGCGCAGCGATATTTCATGTACTGAAATAGCGCCTCAACGCATGTCCCAGGACCATGTCCTGGTCGCATATCCGGGAGCGGCTTTTCCGGGTTTTGCGTTCGATCCCGCCTGGTCTAAGGTCCCGCCCGGTATCTGAAGCCCAGAAGAAAAGCCGGGAGGATTTCTCGTGATCTACGTCGTCGCCACCTTGACCATCAAGCCTGAAACGCGCGCCGAATTCATTGCAGCCGCCACCGCCTGCATCAAGGAGACGCGGAAAGAGCCCGGTAATATCGCCTATGATCTGCATGAGAGCGTCACCGATCCCGCCAAGATGGTGTTCGTCGAGCAGTGGGAGAATGCCGAGGCGCTGGTGCCGCATCGCGCCATGGAGCACATGAAGACGTTCGGCCGCGTCGCGGTGAAGTGTTTTACGGCGCCGCCGAAGATCGAAGTGATCACGCCCGAGAAGGTCGAGACACGGTAACGGGGTAAACGCGCATGATCCGGGCGACGCAGGTCAGGGGACAACACCGCTTCGCGGAAGCGCCGGCGGATACGGTCGTGCTCGATTTCGACGATCGACACCGCCGCCGCATGGCAATGACGGGGACGCGGGGGCTCGAGTTCCTGCTCGACCTGGAGAATGCCGTCGCACTGCGCGGCGGCGATGCGCTGGTGTTGGAGGACGGCCGGCTGGTCGAGGTGGTCGCCGCGCCCGAACCGCTGCTCGAGATTCGCGGCCACGATCCGCACCACCTTATTCGTGTCGGCTGGCATCTCGGCAACCGCCATCTGCCAACGCAGATCATGGCCAAGGGCCTGCGCATCCGCCGCGACCACGTCATCGAAGCCATGGTGAAGGGCCTCGGCGCGCGCGTGATCGAGATCGAGGCGCCGTTCGATCCCGAAGGCGGCGCCTATGCGGATGCCGGACATGCGCATGGACACGACGACCCCGCGCATCACCATCATGGCCACGATGATCATCACGGTCATGATCACCATCATGATCATGCCGCACATGGCGACGGTCACGATCACCATCACCACCACGACGAGCATTGCGATCACCCCGACCATCACCACGGCCACAAGCATGCTCATGACCACAAATGAGCCGGTCGCGGCCCGCGACCTCGCGGAGCGCGAGGCGGCGGCGCTGTACCGGTTGATGACCTGGCTGTCGCCGGCGTTTCCCGTCGGGGGCTTTTCCTACTCCAGCGGCATCGAATGGGCGGTCGAAGCCGGTGACATCAACGACACCGCGTCGGTGGCGGACTGGCTCGATGCGATGCTTCGCGATGGCTCGGGCTTCTGCGATGCGACGTTTCTGGTCCACGCCTATCGCGCTACTGAAGCGGGCGAGGGCGACACCTTAAGCGATATCGCCGAGCTCGCCGCGGCCTTCGTGCCGTCGCGCGAGCGGCAGCTGGAGACGACCTCGCAGGGCCGTGCCTTCATCGACATCGCTCGCGCCGCGTGGGATGCCGACGGGCTGGATGCGATGGTTACGGCATGCCGCACGCCATTGGTGTATCCCGTTGCCGTTGGCGTGGTCGCTGCGATGCACGGCGTGCCGCTGGCGCCGACGCTGCACGCCTTCCTGCATGCGCTGGTCTCGAACTGGATTTCCGCGGCCAGCCGGCTCATTCCGCTCGGCCAGACCGACAGCCAGCGCGTGCTGGTGAGGCTGGAAGCCGCGGTTGCCGCGACGGCGAATCGTGCGCTGAATGCGACATTGGACGATGTCGGCGGCGCGACGTTCCGCGCCGACCTCGCCAGCCTGCGGCACGAGACGCAATATACGCGGCTGTTCAGATCTTGAGCGGGTTCGTCGCTTTCACTGTCGTCCTGGCGAAAGCCAGGACCCATAACCACGAGTGCGCGTGGCTATGCACAGATGTGGCTGCAGCGTGCCGTGACAATCGGATTCAGTGGTAACGGGTCCTGGCTTTCGCCAGGACGACGATAGGAAAAAAAGCAATGGCTACATCTCACGGCCCCTTGCGTGTCGGCATCGGCGGTCCGGTCGGATCGGGCAAGACCGCGCTGATGGACCTGCTCTGCAAGACCATGCGCGAGCGCTACGACATCGCCGCGATCACCAACGACATCTACACCAAATGGGATGCGGAATTCCTGGTACGCTCGGGCTCGCTGACGCCGGATCGCATTGCCGGGGTCGAGACCGGCGGCTGCCCGCACACCGCGATCCGCGAGGACGCCTCGATGAATCTCGCCGCGGTGGCGGATATGCGCGCCAAGTTTCCCGGGCTCGATCTCGTGCTGATCGAATCCGGCGGTGATAACCTCGCTGCCACTTTTTCCCCGGAGCTCGCCGATCTCACCATTTACGTCATCGACGTGGCGGCCGGCGACAAGATCCCGTCCAAGGGCGGCCCCGGCATCACCCGGTCCGACCTCCTTGTCATCAACAAGATCGACTTGGCGCCCCATGTCGGCGCCTCCCTGGAAAAGATGGAGACCGACGCCAGGCGGATGCGCGGCGAGCGGCCGTTCGTCATGACCAACCTGAAGATGAGCCAGGGGCTGGACCGCATCATCGGCTTCATTGAGGCCAAAGGCGGCTTGAAACGGGCCGGCTGACCGGCGCGACGACCTAACGCAGGCGTTTGTCCCCGTTAACACCGTGGGCAGAGCCGTGTCCGCGGAACAAATTTCGGTCACGGCAATTGATTACCTCCGGTGCCCGGAGCAAATCCAACTCGGCCGGACCATCGGCGGGCCGATTTAAGCTTCTCAGGCGACCAAGTTGCGTACCGATGCCTCCTCCTTCATTATCTCGGCGATTGGGGTTCACCCTGTTTCGGCACGTGCCCGTTCGAGCGGCGTCCATATGCTCCGTATTTATTGCCGACCTCCTGCTTTCGCCTGAGTAGTCGCGTGGTCCGGCTGGGTTTCATCATCGGCTTCATTGCTCTTCTCGGAGCCTTGCTCTCCGGGCTTGCGGCTTATCGCGTCCACGACCAGGAGTTGGCGCTGGACCGGATCGCGCTGGCGCGCGCGATCGATGTCCATGCGAGCCTGGTCCAGGACCGGCTCACCGAGCGCGAACTGCTCGCGCGGGTTGCCTCCGGCCTGTTCCGGGCGCCGTCGGTGCTCAAGCCCAACATGCTCGAGCCGCTGCGCTCGGCCATCTACGCCTTCAAGACCGATTTCGTGGTGGCGGGCTGGGTCGCCCGCCTGAAGCCGAACGAGCTTGCCGCAGCACAAGCCGCGATCGCGAGCGCCGGCTTCCCCAATCCGCGAATCCGCAGCTATGACGACAAGCCGATCGATCCGGCAGGTGTCACCCAGCCGATCGATGTGCTGATGGATCTCGAGCCGCGCAGCAACGAGACCAAGGGGCTGCCCGGCCGCAGCTACGACCAGGATCAGGTGCGCGGCGCCATGCTGGCGCGCGCCAGAGTGGAGAAGAGGTCGGTTGCCTCAGAACCGGTTGCCCTCCTGCGTGGCGACGGGTCGATCGGCATCATTGTGGCGGCTCCCGTCATCCCCGAGGGCGCGACGGAGCCGGCGGGCTTCATCACGTTTTCCTATGAGCTCTCTTCCCTGATGCTGACCAACGACGACATGTCGTTGTTCGCGGTTGCGCTGAAGGATCCGCGCCGGCAGGGTGGCGAGTTGGTCGCCAACGATCAAGGCGTGGTCTCGGCCCGCCCGACGGCGGCCGATGGGCCGGCGCCGTCGGCGACGCGCACGGTGAGCTTCGGTGGTCGCGACTGGCAGCTCGGCTATTACGCCAAGACCAATTCGGCGCGCCGCGCCGAGCAGACTGCGATCATCGTGGCGGCGATCGGCCTTGCGATCACCGCGATGGTGTGCGGCCTGTTCGGCTATGTCGCCTACAACAATTTGCGGCTCAGCCGGGAAATCCAGGTCAGAATCGGCTTCGAGCGCCGGCTGACGGCTGTCATCGACGAGCTCAACCATCGGGTCAAAAACATCCTGGCGGTGATCCAGTCGATCGTGACCCGCACGCTGCGCCATGGCTCCGACATCGATGTCGCGCGCGAGCTCCTGATCGGCCGCATCCACGCCATGTCCAACGTCGTCTCGCTGCTCAGCGAGAGCCAGTGGCAGGGTGTCAAGCTGAAGGGCCTGTTCGAGGCGCGCGCCATCCCGCATGCCGACCGCATCGCCGTCACCGGTCCTGATATCGCAGTCAGCGCGCGCGCGGCGCAGAGTCTGTCGCTGCTGTTCTTCGAGCTCGCCTCGCACTCCGACGAGGGCCTGTCGCTTGTCGGCAAGCATCCGCACATCACTGCCAATTGGACGGTGACGAACGAGGGGTCCGGCGAGGTCTTCTATTTCCGCTGGGAGGAGTTCAACACCAGCGAAGCGACGCGCCGCCCCGATTCCGACTTCGGCCTGATCCTGCTCGACCGCGTCGCGCCCGAGGCGCTCGGCGGCACCGCCAAGCGCTATTTCACCGACGTCTCCTATGTCTACGAGCTGACCGCGCCGATGGAGACGGTCGAGGACATGACCGAGCGCGACCGCACCGACAAGCTGTCAGCACCGATCCGGCCTGCGCGGTAATTCGAGGCTAGCTCTTCGGCCGCAGCACGAGGTCAACCAGGGTCCGCGCGTAGGCCGGCGTGATCGGCGCGATGCCGAAGACGTAGCGGTAGAACAGGCTGCCATAGATCGCGTCGTAGAGATCCTGGGGCGGTGCTTCCGCCAGAATGCTGCCGTCGTTCTGGCCCGCGGCGATCATCTCGATCAGCGCGTCGCGGCGGAATTGCAGGTAGCGGGCGTAGAACAGCTCCGCCGAGCCGGTCTTGGAGATGCATTCGGAGATGACGGCGAGCTGGACCTTGCCGAACTCGCCCTGGAGGGCTTCGGCATAGGCGGCGGCATGGCGGCGTGCGCGCGCGGCGGGGCTGCCCGAGCTTGCATGCGGCAGCGGCAGCATCTGCGCGGCATGGTGAAGAAAGGCGTCGATCAGCAAGGCTTCGCGCGACGGCCACCATTTGTAGATCGTCATCTTGGAGACGCTGGAGTGGCGCGCGATCGCGTCAATGGTGGTGGCGGCAAGGCCGGTAGTGGCCATCAGCGCATAGGCGCTTTGGAGAATGGCGTTGGTGGTCTCGATCGACCTTGGCCGGCCGCGCCGGGGCGCGCCGTCGGCTCCCTCACCCCCGCCATTCGCCATCACCACGCCCGGCCTCCCCATGCAATCCGCTGCCGCTCCGCATAGCCCAGCCTTAATGGCCGGCCTAGGGGAATCGGAAGGTGCCGGGTTAGGCCTGTTGCCGCAAGGCCGCGGGCAGGTCCTGCCGCTTCGACCAGGCGATGTAATATGCGACCGCGGCCATCGCCGCGAAGCCGGCCAGGCTCACGGCAATCTGCATCACCACCAAATTGGCGCCGGTGATCAGGATGAGATGGCCGGCAAACGACAGGAACACGCCGACGCAGAACACCGCGAGCCATTCCTCGCCGCATCTGATCACCGCCTGAAGCGGCTTCAGTCGCAGGCCGGGATGATCGGCCGGGACGAGATATGTCGCGAGGAAAGCGAGCGCGAGGAAGTGGACCACGCGATAGGGGGCGAGGTCTTCCTTGTCGGTCGGCGTGATGGTGTTGAGCACGATATCCGGCAAATAGGCCGCTAGCGTCGGCGAGTGTCGCATCAGCGTGATTGCCATCGCGAATACGAGATAGGCGCCTGCGAGCACGCGCAGCCAGGACAGGCCATGCAGCGCGCGGCCCGACGTGCCGGTCACGGCAAACCAGCCGCCCAGCACCATCAGCATCTGCCAGCAGAACGGGTTGAAGGTCCACTCCTGGTCCGGATAAACCCGGAAATTCCAGCCGAACCAGCGCGCCGCAACGTACAGCGCGACCGACGCCGCCAGCGTCAGGTTCGGACGCCGCAACAGCCCCCACAGCGCGAGTGGAAGGAGGGCCATCAGCGGGATCATCAGCTGAAGAAGATCGAGGTTCAGCGGCTCTTCCTGAAGCACCAGTCCGCGTATCAGGATCCGCAGCGGATGCTCGATGATGCCCGAGATGTTGTATTCGTTGATGATCTCGGGCGCCATCGATTGCGAGGCGACATAGGCGATGGCGTCGATGTAGATCACGAACAGGACGACATAGGCGGCGTAGAGCCGCCACATGCGCTGGAAGATGCGCGTCGCCGCGACGACGTAGCCGCGCTCCAGGGCGATCTTGCCGTGAATGATGGCCATGCCATAGCCGGCCACGAACACGAACAAGTCTGCGGCGCCGCTGAAGCCGAAATTGCGCAGCGTCAGCAAATTGACGACGTTGTTCGGGATGTGGTCGACGAAAACCGACCAGTTGGCGATACCGAGCGTCAAATAGAGCCGGGGGTCGTGTTGAAATGCGGCGAGGTTCGCCTGGACGGACGGTTTCATCGAAAAAATGGCTTTTGGAATCAGGGGCGCTGCTTTTAGCGGCAACCGCCTGCCTATCCGAGTAGCGTTTGCGTGATGGCGCAGGCAAACGGCGCGAAATTGGCGCGGGGCCGCCGGTGCCGATTGGATAGGCGCGTTCGCGGGACCCGTGACGAAATTTTCTAACCCGGTAGCTGCTACTCGGCAGGCTCAGCCGAGGCCTCGTCGGGTACGCCGGCGCGGCTCACCATGAGTCCGAGGGCGACGCCGCCGATCGCCAGGATCGGCAACAGCCGCTTGATCCCGATGGCGCGAACGATCTGGAGACCGGTGGCGAGCAGCATGGGGTCCACGAGCATGCTCGAGGCCGCCGATTTCGTGGCGCGCTCGGCCGCGATATGAGCTTGCTTGCGCAGCTGCCGTTTGTAGACCCAATAGCTCACCGCCGCGGTGAGGGTCAGCAGAAAGAAAATGCCCGCACCGGCGAGGCAGGCCTGCACCGGACCATATTTGTTGAGCACCGAAATGAATGCCGCCGCGCACAGGAAGCACGTGGTGATGAAGAGTGCGAACGCCGCGCCTGCTGCCAGCGAGGTCAGCCGCACAGTGGTGCCGGTGGATGCGCTGATCCCGTCGATGATGCGCTGAAACATGGTCTTGCTCCTCAGATCCCCACAAGCCGGCACCGGCGGCGCCGCTGCGCCACCGTCTCGATACCCGTTCGCGATCTCAGCGACGCCAGACCGCGCCGATCAGGAAGCCGATGCCGAGCGCAAGCCCGACGGTCGCGAGCGGCCGCTGCGTGATCGCGTCCTCCAGCGTCTCCTCGATCGAGCCGTAGGCCTCCTGTGCCGCGCCCATCATCGCGCTGCCGCGTTCCGACATGTCGTCGATCGCGGAATCCACGTTTTCGCGCGCTTGGCTATAGCCGCGGCGGGCTTGCTTGCTGGAGGAGTTGGCAAAAGTATTGAGCGCGTCGGTGATCTGATCAGTGAGGGCGGCGATATCGCTTTTCACGGCTGCTACATCCTTCTCGAGGCGTTCTCTGGTGGCTTTGTCGGTCCAGTCTCTCATCCCGGCTTCGGCATTGGTGGTGGACATCAGGGGCTCCGGGCTGTTGACGGTTGAGACAGCCGGGAAACGTTTCGTCGTGGTGTAAGTTCCGTTCACGGAAACCGGTCAGTCCTGCGGGAGCTGCGGCGAATCCTCAGGCAACAGATGCTCCTTCAGGATCAGGGCGACGATCAGCAGCGGCGACGACAGGAACGCGCCCATCGGGCCCCACAGCCAGGTCCAGAACGCCAGCGCCAGCAGCACCGCGAGCGCATTGAGCGCCAGCCGCCGGCCGATGATGGTCGGCGTGACGAAATGTCCCTCCAGGAAGGTGATGCCGCCAAAGGCGAGCGCCGCCATCAGGCCGCCGCTGACGGTCGGGAAGGTGACCAGCCCCACCACGACCAGAATGGCGAACATGGCCACCGGTCCGATGATCGGAATGAAATTGAGGGTGGCCGCCAGCGCGCCGAGGCCAGCCGGATTGGGCATTCCGGTGAGGGCGCAGACGATTCCGGCGGCGACGCCGACGCCGACGTTGATCAGGGTCACAGTCAAAAGGTAGTTGCCGAGATGGACCTCGATCTCGTTGAGGATGCGAAGCGTGCGCAGCCGTGCGTCATGATCGCTGAAGGTCATGATCATTGCCCGTCGCAGGTCGCGCCAGCTGGCGATGAACAGGATCAGGGTGACGAAGAACAGCAGGAATTCGGTAAAGGTCGGTGACAGGAATTCAATCGTCGGCTGCACCCACTCGAATTTCGGCATCTGGAAGCTTGGCAATCCCTCCGAGCCGCCGAGCATTGTCTGCAGCTCTCGCCACAGCGCCAGCGGCCGGTCGAACACGTGGACCTTGTCTTTCAACTGCGCGCCGAGTTCGGGCAGGCGCGAGGTCCATTCCATCGCCGGCGAGGCGATCAGCGCGACGATGAAGCCGACCACGGCGGTCACCGCGAACACGATCAAGACGGCGGCAAGCCCGCGCGGCACTTTCCGGTACTCCAGAAAGGTCGCTGCCGGCGAGAGCATCGTGCCGGTGACGAACGCCATCACGACAGGCAGAAAGAACGCCTTTCCGATATAGAGCACCGCGACGATCGCGATGAGGAGGAGTCCGGCGAGCGAGAAGGCGACGAGTTCGGTGCGGCGGATCACCGGCGGGAGTTCGCCGTGGCTCTCGGGAAGCGGAGTGCCTTCGCCATTGCCGGGAGTCATACGTTCACTGGGAAGGACGCGCACAATACCTCTCCGGCACGGAGACTTCGGCCCTCGCGCCCATGACCAGGAGGAGAACGTCCTCGCGCCCTGCGGGTTCCATCGCGGCTTCGTGAAGAAGCGCTCGCTTGACTGTGACGTCGCTGCTGCATCCCGCCGCGGAACTTGTAGCGGTTGGACCGCGTTGAACAAACCAGCGCATCACCCTGATGCAGGCATCCACACGGGGCAGCACATGACGAAGTTCTCTGCAGTCCGACGCCGCCTATCGCCGCGCCGCATCACCGCTTTTGCCTTCGCAACCGCTTTGCTGGCAGTGCCGTTCGGCGCCGCAAGCGCACAGACGCTGGGCTACACCTATCCGCAAGATCAGGCTTACCCGCAGGACCAGGGCTATTCGCAGGGTTATGCGAGCCCAAGCTATGCGAACCAGGGCTATGCCAACCAAGGCTATGCAAGCCAGAACGCGCAGGCGCCCGACGAGGATGCCGCGCTGCCAGATCGCCTGCGCAGGCAGATCGTCAGCTTCGACCGCAGCGAGCCAGCCGGTACCATCGTCATCGATACCAACAATACTTATCTTTACTACGTGCTCGGCCAGGGCCGCGCGATCCGTTATGGCGTCGGCGTCGGGCGCGAGGGCTTCACCTGGTCGGGCGTGCAGAGCGTCAGCCGCAAGGCGGAATGGCCGGACTGGCATCCGCCGGCTGAGATGATCGCGCGCCAACCCTATCTGCCCCGCTTCGTCGCTGGCGGCCCCGGCAATCCGCTCGGCGCGCGTGCGATGTATCTGGGTTCGAGCGAATACCGCATCCATGGCACCAACGATCCCACCACGATCGGCAAGTTCGTCTCGTCCGGCTGCATCCGCATGACCAATGAGGACGTCACCGACCTGTTTGGCCGCGTCAATGTCGGCGCCAAGGTGGTCGTGCTGCCGAAGAACGCGCCGCTGATGGCGAAAGGCAGTGATTCCGTGCGCAAGCGCCCAGCCGTGACCGCGCTGCCCTCAGGCCGGCAGGCGCTGAACATTTCGAATTCGGCCGTGAACTAAGGGTCGAGTGAGGTCACATGAAGAGACGTTCGATCGGCAAACTCGCCGGGGGCGCGGCGGCGTTCGTCGCCATTGCCTCCTTCGGCCTCGCGCTGACGCCATCCGCCCATGCGGAGGACTTTTTCTCGGCGCTGTTCGGCGGCTTCCGCGGACGGCCGGCGCCCGAGATTCGCATGCCTTTCCAGACCGATGACACGCCGCGCTACGACCCGCCGCGCCAGCGGGCCTCCTACGGTGGCGGCACGGCCTATTGCGTGCGCGGCTGCGACGGACGTTATTTCCCGGCGCAGGGAAACGATTCCGAGAGCAAGGCGCAATCCTGCAAGAGCTTCTGCCCGGCCTCGGAGACCTCGCTGGTCTATGGCGGCAACATCGACGACGCGACGACGGATAAGGGGAAATCCTATTCCGACCTGCCTAACGCGTTCCGCTATCGCAATGAGATTGTCGCAGGCTGTACCTGCAACGGCAAGGATCCGGTCGGGCTCGCTCAGGTCAAGGTCGACGACGATCCCACCTTGCGCAAGGGCGACATCGTCGCGGGCGCGGACGGCCTGGTGGTCGCCAGCCGCAATGCCAACGACCGCCGCGGCGTCGCGATGAATTTCTCGCCGCTGCCCGAGTCGGTTCGCGCAAGATTCCGCCAGGTGCCGGTGGTGGCGAAGGAATAGGCCTCAACGTCGTCCTGGCATTCGCCAGGACGACACCAAGAGTGTGGGCTATACCGCCCGGATCTTGCCGAGGAAGTCGCTGACGTCATGGCCGAGCTGGCGGCTCTGGCTCTCCAGCATCTCGGAGGCGTGTTTCACGTTGTCGGCGGCAGCGGCAGCAGCGTCTGCATCGGATTTGACGCCGGTGATGTTGTCCGAGACGTTCTTGGTGCCCTGCGCCGCAAACTGGGTGCTGCGGGTGATCTCTTGGGTGGCCGCTCCCTGCTCCTGCACGGCGGCGGCGATTGCGGTCGCGACCTCGTTCACTTCGCCGATGATGCCGCCGATGGTCTGGATGGCGCTGATGGCGTCGGCCGCGACCTTCTGGATGTCGGCGATCTGCTCGGAGATCTCCTCGGTCGCCTTCGCCGTCTGGCTCGCCAGCGACTTCACCTCGGAGGCGACCACGGCAAAGCCGCGACCGGCCTCGCCGGCGCGGGCCGCCTCGATCGTGGCGTTAAGCGCGAGCAAATTGGTCTGCTGCGCAATGGTGTTGATCAGGCCGACGACCTCGCCGATGCGGCCGGCCGACTTTTGAAGTCCCTGCACCGTGCCGTCGGTCTCGCGCGCCTGGGTCACGGCGCGGCTGGCGATGCCCGCGGCATGCGCGGCCTGCTGACTGATGTCGTTGATCGAGGCGCTCAGCTCTTCGGCGGCGGCGGCGACGCTGTCGACGCTCATGGAGGCGTCATTGGAGGCCTTGCCGGCGATCTGCACGCGGTCGTTGGTCTGCCGCGACACCGCGGAGAGATCGCCCGAGGTCTTGCGCATCTCGCCAGAGGCTTCGCTCAATTCGCCGAGCGTTTTGCGCACCGCGCCCTCGAACTCGCCGACATAGGTCTCGACCGCGCGCTGGCGCGCGGAGGCGCCCGCATTGCGTTCGCGCTCCTGCGCCTCGATCGTGAGCTTGTCGTTGGCCTGCTGCTTGAAGGTCTCCAGCGCGCCGGCAAGCGCGCCGATCTCGTCGTTGCGGTCGAGATAGCCGCTATCGACGGCAAGGTCGCCGCCGGCGACCTTCAGCATGGCGTCCCGGATGGTGTTGAGCGGAGTGATGACGCGGCGGCTGACCAGCATGATCGCGCCGACGGCAAGCCCCACGGCGAGCGCCAGCAGCGTAAGCTGCACGATCAGTGCGCGCTGTGCGGCGCCGCGCTGCTCCTGCGTGTGGATCTTGGCAGCATCGAGCGCACCTTCTGCCACTGTGACGGCGCTCGCCATACGGGCGACCGTGAGCGGGCTCCATTGGTTCGCCGTCATCTCGGGCTTCTCACCCTTGACCAGCGCGTCCGTGAGACGGTCGCGCAAGGCCAGATATTGCGGCTCGAAATACGAGGTCTTGGCGGAGGCCATCGCGGAGGCGAGCCCCGACGGCAACTGCATGCCGGACGTCGACAGCTCCAGCGCCTTCCACATCGCGCTCGTGCCGCCGACATGTTGGGTATAGGCGTAGCGGCCCTCCGTCGTGATCTTGCCGGCGGCCAGCCCGGTCGAGACGATCAGCGATGCTTCGCCTGCGGTGTTGCGGAGCAGCCAGGCGTTCTGCTTGATCGACAGCAGCTGGTCGATCGCGGCGTCCAGGTGATTGACCGTGGCGGCCAACGTGTTCGAGAGCTTGTCGAGCGTGTCGAGCAGGCCCTGCGTTGTCTCCATATATTCCTTGGGCAGACCGGCGCGGCGTTGGTCCTTCGGCTTGGCTACATCCTCCCAGAACTGCTTCTGCTCCTCGATCAGCAGCTTGTAGAGGCGCGCAAGCTCCGGTACCAGCGTGCCTGATTGCGGAAAGTCCATGGCCGGCAGCAGCTCGATCGCGCGCGCCATGGCGGGCATTTGGGCATCGCGCAGCGCGCGCAGATATTTCTCGATCTCGCCGTCCATCGGCTCGGTCGCATTCAGGAGGCGGACCGTGGTCGAGCGGTCGGTGCGCAGATTGTGCATCGCCTTGAACAGATCGGCGGACGTGTCGGCGATCTGCGAGATGCGGTTGGCGGTCTTCAGGCGATCCCAGGACTCGTAGGCGGTGAGCGAGAGCGCGATCGCCACGCAGATCGACGTGATCGCGATCACCGCCTTCAGCAGCGCGGATACGGTCAGACGATTCAGCATCGAAGTCCCCAATTCCCAATACAAAGTTCGTAAAGGCGCCCCGGCAACAGCAGAAAAAGGGGCCCGTCAGACAAGGCAATCGCATGCCGTTTGCGGCTCAGGGCCCAAACGGTTTCCGCATCTGAAAGGAAAAGGGTAAAGTTTTCAGCAGGCCGGCTGATCGTAGAAGTACGTATTTACTAGAAGTTGCAAAGGGTTGCGTCGATGGAACCAAGCCACGAGCTGCGCGTTAGGAGACTGTCAGCAATTTTGCCTAAAGGGGGGTCCTAGCGATGCTGGTCGGCGTACTCGTCACCTTTCTCGTCGTCATTCTCGTACTTTACCTCATCAACATGCTGCCGATGGACGGCCGCGCCAAGCAGATCGCGCGCGTCGTCGTCATCATCATCGGCATCGTCTCGCTGCTGAAATATCTGGCAGTGTTTTAGCCGGGCGCTTAGCTAGCGCAACGAAAAAGCCCCGGCGCGAGCCGGGGCTTTTGGTGTTCTAGTCGGGTCGGCAGGCCGCCTTGTCAGCCAGGCGTTGTCAGCCAAGTACTTTGGCCTCGCGGCGGCGGGCGGTGAGGATGTATTCGGTGTAGCCGTTCGGCTGCTCGCGTCCCTTGAAGATGAGGTCGCTGGCCGCCTTGAAGGCTGTGCCGTCGAAGGCGGGCGCCATCGGCTTGTAGATGGGATCGCCCGCATTCTGCTTGTCGACGACCACCGCCATGCGCTTGAGCGATTCCATCACCTGCGCCTCGGTGATCACGCCCTGATGCAGCCAGTTGGCGAGGTGCTGGCTGGAGATGCGCAAGGTGGCACGGTCTTCCATCAGGCCGACGTCGTGGATGTCAGGCACCTTCGAGCAGCCGACGCCCTGGTCGATCCAGCGCACGACATAGCCCAGAATGCCCTGGCAGTTGTTGTCGATCTCCTGCTTGACGTCGTCGGGCGCCCAGTTCGACTTCGACACGGGGATGGTGAGGATGTCTTCGAGCTTTGCCCGTGGGCCGCCCTTGGCGAGCTCCTGCTGGCGCGCGGTGACGTTGACCTGGTGGTAGTGCAGCGCGTGCAGCGTCGCGGCGGTCGGCGAGGGCACCCAGGCGGTGGTAGCACCGGCCTGCGGATGGGCGAGCTTCTGCGCCAGCATGTCCGCCATCTTGTCCGGCGCGGCCCACATGCCCTTGCCGATCTGGGCATGGCCGGGCAGGCCACAGGTCAGGCCCATATCGACGTTCCAGTCCTCATAGGACTTGATCCAGGGCTGCGCCTTCATCTCGTTCTTGCGGATCATCGGACCCGCCTCCATCGAGGTGTGGATCTCGTCGCCGGTGCGGTCGAGGAAGCCGGTGTTGATGAACATGATGCGCTTGGAGGCGCGCTGAATGCAGGCCTTGAGGTTGACGGTGGTGCGCCGCTCCTCGTCCATGATGCCGACCTTGAGCGTGTTCTCGGGCAGCGACAGCATCTTCTCGACGCGGTCGAAGATCTCGCAGGTCAGCGACACCTCGTCGGGGCCGTGCATCTTCGGCTTGACGATATAGGCCGAGCCGGTGCGGCTGTTCTTGACCTTGGAGTTGCCTTTCAGATCATGGACAGCAAGAAGCCCGGAGACGGCGGCGTCGAGCAAGCCTTCCGGAATCTCCTCGCCCTTGTCGTTCAGCACCGCGTCGGTGAACATGTGGTGACCGCAATTGCGCATCAGCAGCAGGCTGCGGCCGTGCAATTTCACTTCGCCTTTGCCGTCAGGCATCTTGTAGCTGCGGTCGGCATTGAGCGAGCGCGTCAGCGTTTTGCCGCCCTTCTCGAAATCGGCCGACAGCGTGCCGTTCATCAGGCCGAGCGTGTTGCGATAGACCAGCACCTTGTCCTCGGCATCGACGGCAGCGACCGAGTCTTCCATGTCGAGAATGGTTGAGACCGCGGACTCCATGACCATGTCCGCGACGCCGGCCGGATCGTCCTTGCCGATCGCGCTGGTGCGGTCGATTTTCACCTCGACATGCAGGCCGTTGTTGGCGAGCAGCACCGCGCTTGGTGCGGCTGCATCGCCCTGGAAGCCTGCGAATTGCGCGGCGTTCTTCAGCGCGGTGGCGTTGCCGCTCTTCAGCTTCACCGCGAGCTGGCCCGCGACCACGCTATAGGCGGTGACGTCGGTGTGACTGCCGGTCGCCAGCGGCACGGCGGCATCGAGGAAGGCTTTCGCTTTTGCGATCACCTTGTCGCCGCGCGCCTTGTTGTAGCCCTTGCCGCTCTCGGATGGATCGTGCGGGATCGCGTCGGTGCCGTAGAAGGCGTCATAGAGCGAGCCCCAGCGCGCATTCGCCGCGTTCAGCGCATAGCGTGCGTTGGTCAGCGGCACGACGAGCTGCGGGCCGCAGATCTTGCCGATCTCCTCGTCCACATTGGCGGTCTCGACCTTCTGCGTCGCCGGCTCCGGGAGGAGATAGCCGATCTCCTTCAGGAAGGCGGTATAGGCGTTGAGGTCGAACGCCTTGCCCTTGTTGGCCCGGTGCCAGTCGTCGATCTTGGCCTGCAACGTGTCGCGCACCGCCAGCAGCGCGCGGTTCTTCGGCCCCAGCTCCTTGATGATGGCGGCGAGCCCGGCCCAGAACGCATCCGGCGCGATCCCCGTTTTCGGGGCCGCTTCCTTGGCGATGAAATCGAACAGGACGGGAGCGATCTTCAGTCCGTGGGCGTCGACGCGTTTCATGATGGGCTTTCTTGTTGGAAATGGCTGTTTTTGGCTGCTTTTGACCCGACAGCAGCAAAATGCGCTCCAAGGAGCGGCTTTCGGGGTCTTATTAGCCCCAAAATCGGGGCCGTGAGAAGGCCCCCAATTGTCAAAATGTCAAGGCGAGGTGGGCGGCCCACGCACGGTGTCATTCCCCGCGAAGGCGGGGAAATCCAGTACGCCGCGGCCTCTCGCCTGAATCACTGCTGTCGGTGGAATGCTGGGTCGCCCGGTCAAGCCGGGCGACGACAGCGGAGCAGCAGCCCGGCTTCAAATATTCGCGGCGAGGTCCACGAGTTCGTCGAACAGCACGCCGGTCGTCTTGAGCATCTGTTCGATCTCGTCCGCCGCCTCGGCGACCGTCCGCGTCGAGGTGTCGATCACGAGCTCGGCGGCCTCGGGCCGCTCGTAGTCGGTGCCGATACCGGTGAACGACGCGAGCGTGCCGGCGCGGGCCTTCTTGTAGTGGCCCTTGGGGTCGCGCTCCTCGCAAATTTCCGCCGGCGTCGCGACGTAGATCTCGCGGAACGACGTGTCGGCGATGCGGCGCGCGGTGGCGCGGTCCTCGCGGGCGGGCGAGACGGCGGCGACAATGGCGATGTGGCCGTTACGGGCGAGATGCGTCGCGACTTCGGCGAGGCGGCGGATGTTCTCGCTGCGATCGGCGGCCGAGAAGCCGAGATCGCTGTTGAGCCCGGCACGCAGCGTGTCGCCGTCGAGCAGGATCGGTGAGCCGCCATTGCTGAACAACCGCCGCTCCAGCGCCTTGGCTAGAGTCGACTTGCCGGAGGCGGGGAGGCCGGTGAGCCAGACCACGGCGCCGTTGTGACGATAGCGCGCGGAGCGTTCGTCGGGCCGCAGCGCGGATTCCACCGGCACGATGTCGACGGGCAGGGCACGCTGCCCGGCATCGACCGACAGCACGAGACCGCCGCCGGCGATGCGCCCGGACACCTCGATCACGAGACGGCCGGTGCGGGGATTTTCCGTGTAGGGATCGGTGGCAATCGGATTCGAAAGGGAAATGTCGATCTCGCCGACATGGTTGCGGCCGATTGCCTTGTTCTCGACGCTCGACAGCTCACCGGGATCGACCGCCTTCTCGATGGCGACGACGGTGGCGCGGCTTTCCTTCGGTCCGCAGCGAACCAGGAGCTGGTCGCCCTTGGCCAGCGGCTTGTCGTGCAGCCAGAAGATCCGCGCGCGCAGCCGTCGTGTCTCGCGCGGGGCGCTGTTCGTATGCGCGATAATGTCGCCGCGCTCGAGGAACAGCTCGCGGTCGAGCGTGATGCCGACCGAGCGGCCCGCACCCTGGCGGCCTGCGACCGGCGTCACCGGCCAGCTCTCGACCGTCTTGATTCTGGCGATCTTGCCGGCGGGCATGATCACGATTTCGTCGCCGGCGATGAGGCTGCCGGATTCGATCCGGCCCGCCACGATGCGGCGGTCGTCGAACTTGTAGATCGCCTGCACCGGCAGCCGCAGCGCCAGCGCCTCCAGCGGCCGCGCCGGTTCGAGCCTGTCAAGCGCCTCGACCACGGTCGGACCCTTGTACCAGCCGATGCGGTCGGTGCGCTCAGCGACGCCGTCGCCGTCGCGGGCGGAAATCGGGATCACGGCCGTGGGCTTCACACCGAGGCCTTGCAGATGCGCCGAGATCTCGTCGCTGATCTCCTTGAAGCGCGCTGCGGAGAAGTCGACGCGGTCCATCTTGTTGACGACGACCGCGACCTGCTTCACGCCGAGCAGATGCAGGAGATAGCCGTGCCGCCTCGTCTGGTCGCGCACGCCTTCGAGCGCGTCGATGATCAGCACCGCGCCGTCGGCCTGCGAGGCGCCGGTGATCATGTTGCGCAGGAATTCGGCGTGGCCGGGCGCGTCGATCAGTACGATGTCGCGCGAATTGGTGCGGAAGCGGATCTGCGTGGTGTCGATGGTGATGCCCTGGTCGCGCTCGGTCTGGAGCGCGTCGAGCAGGAACGACCATTCGAACGGCATGCCGCGCCGCGCGCTGACGGCCTTGAGCATGTCGAGCTTGCCGTCGGGCAGGCTGCCGGTCTCGTGCAGCAGGCGGCCGACCAGCGTCGACTTGCCGTGGTCGACATGGCCGACGATGACGATGCGGACCTGCGGACGCGTGGTGCCGTTCGGGGTCGCGGGCGATGCGGGGGTGACGATCATGTTCATACGACGCTCGCGTCCTTGATCAGAGATAGCCGGCGACGCGCAGGCGCTCGAAAGCGTCCTCGGTCTCGTGGTCGAGCGCGCGGCCGGAACGTTCCGGCACCTTGGTCTGCTCGAGTTCGATCAGGATCTCGTCGATAGTCGACGCGTTTGAGGCGACCGGATTGGTGATGTCCTGATCGCCCAGCGAGCGATAGCGCTTGCCGTTTTGCGACAGATACAGCGGGATGATCGGGATGTTCTCGCGCTTGGTGTAGGCCCAGATGTCGGACTCGGTCCAATGCAGGATCGGATGGATGCGCAAATGCGCGCCCTGCGGCGGCGACGCATTGAAATGATCCCAGAACTCCGGCGGCTGGTCGCGCACGTCCCAATTACCCTCCAAGCCGCGCGGCGAGAACACGCGCTCCTTGGCGCGCGTCGCCTCCTCATCGCGGCGAATGCCGGCGATCAGACCGTCGAAACCGTATTTGGCGAGCGCCATCTTGAGGCCCTCGGTCTTGCGCGCGGCGGAACGGGCGGCGGGCGGCAGCGTTGGGTCGACGGCATCAATCGGCGGGCAGGGCTCGACGCGCAGATCGAGATCCCATTCCTTGCCGTAGTGATCGCGGAAGCGATACATCTCCGGAAACTTCTTGCCGGTGTCGACATGGAGGGCCGGGAACGGCAGACGGCCGAAGAATGCCTTGCGCGCCAGCCAGATCATGACATTGGAGTCCTTGCCGAGCGACCACAGCAGGGCGATCTTCTTGAGGCGGCCGAAGGCTTCGCGGAAGATGTAGATGCTCTGGGCCTCGAGCTGGTCGAGATGGTCCATGCTCGGGGCAAGGTCAGAAGAAAATTCTTGCGCGGGCACGCGCTCGGCGAGAGCGGGGCTGCTCAGCCCGCCAGCAGTGGAATTGTCCTTGAGAAGATGCATCTCTGCCACTTTGCGTTTGGAGGCGAAAATTCTATAGTTGCGGTGCAAGAGAGAAGAAAAAATTTTCTCTTTGCGCGCCTGAAACGACACATATATAGAAAATAATTCCAGTCAACCCCCGCATGTGGGGTAAGCGAGTATCGTATGCGGTTCTTGCCCGTGTTCCTCGATCTCAAGGCCGGTCCGGTGGTCCTCATCGGTGCGGGTGAGCTTTTGCGCGCCAAGCTGCGCGTGCTGGCCGCTGCCGGTGCGCGCATTCGCGTGCATGCGATCGATGGCAATCACGACCTGGGTCTGAGCTCCGAGGACGCGGCGCGTATCGACATCTCGGCCACCGATCCGCTGACCGCCGATCTCTCGGGAATCATCGCGGTGGTTTGCGCCGGCGCTGGCGATGTCGGCGTGGCGATGTCGGTCCGCGCCAAGGCGCTCGGCCTGCCGGTCAATGTCATGGACGATCTCGAGCATTCGAGCTTCATCTTTCCGGCGATCGTCGATCGCGGCGATGTCGTGGTCGCCGTCGGCACTGGCGGCACGTCGCCGGTGGTGGCGCGGCGCGTGCGCGAGAAGATCGAGGCGCTGCTGCCGGCGCGCATCGGCGAGCTCGCCGAGTTCATCGGCGGCTTCCGCAAATCCATCAACGAACGTATTGCCGAGTTTCCGTTGCGTCGCCGCTTCTGGGAGCGCGTCATCGACGGCCCGATCGGTGCCGCCGTATTGGCCGGCCGCAAAGGCGAGGCGGACGCAGCGCTCAAGGCGATTTCAGATCCATCCGCGTTCGCGCGGGCCGACAAGCCGGAAGGATCCGTCGCGCTGGTCGGCGCCGGGCCTGGCGATCCGGATTTGCTCACCATCAAGGCGTTGCGCGCGCTCCAGGATGCCGACATCGTCTTCCATGACGAGCTGGTCTCGCCTGAAATTCTCGACCGCATCCGCCGTGACACCACGCGCGTGCCGGTCGGCCGCCGCGTCGGCAAGCCCGGCATCGGGCAGGACGCCATCAACAAGCGCATGATCGAGGCCGCGCAATCCGGCCAGCGTGTGGTGCGGCTGAAGGGCGGCGATCCCTTCGTGTTCGGCCGCGGCGGCGAAGAAGTCGAAGCACTTCGTGCCGCCGGCGTTGCCTATTCGATCGTTCCCGGCATCACCGCAGGTCTCGGCGGCGCCGCCGATTTCGAGGTGCCGCTCACCTATCGTCACGAAGCAACGCGCATCACCTTCCTCACCGCGCACAAGGCGCGCGACGCAGAAGTCGTGGACTGGTCGACGCTGACCGACGCCAGGATGACCGTCGTGGTCTACATGGGCATGACGGCTGCGCCGGCCATACGCGCCGGCCTCTTGGCCGCCGGCCGTTCGCCGGAGACGCCGGTCGGCGTATTCGCCCGCGTCACGCGTCCCGATGCGCAAGGCGAGATCGGCACGCTGCGCGATCTGCCCGAACTGGTCCGCCGGACCAACGGCGGTCCCGCCATTCTCATCATCGGCGATGTGGTCCGGCATGCCGGCTCGCTTCGCCGCCAAACCCCAAAGCAAATCATCTCTGACCTATTGGATGCAGCCGAATGACCTCCCCGCTTGAACAGAAGAAGATCAAGATCGCCGGCCCCTCGGTCGTGACCGCCAACCGCACCTGGGACGGCATCGTGGTTTACCGCACCGCCGACAAGAGCTGGTCCGCGGACCTGTCGGAAGCCGCGATCGTGCGCAACTCCGACGAGGCGAAGGCGTTGCTTGCGGAATCCGTTGCCGATGACGTCGGCGCGATCGGCCCCTATATCGCGCCGGTACAGGTCGGTGCAGACGGCAAGGTCGAACCCGGAAATCTGCGCGAACAGATCCGCCGCACCGGCGTGACCATCGGACAGCCGGTTCAGGTTTAAGGCGCTTTCTTATGTATGCTTACGATGAAATCGACCGCACGCTCGTGAACGAGCGCGTCTCGGAATTCCGCGACCAGGTGAAGCGCCGCCTCTCCGGCGAGCTCACCGAGGACGAGTTCAAGATCCTGCGGCTGCAGAACGGCGTCTATCTGCAACTGCACGCCTACATGTTCCGCGTCGCGATCCCCTACGGGACGCTGGCGTCGAACCAGCTGCGGGCGCTCGCCCACGTCGCGCGCAAATACGACCGTGGCTATGGCCATTTCACGACGCGGCAGAACATCCAGTTCAACTGGATCAAGCTCGCCGAATTGCCGGATGCGCTGGCCGATCTCGCCGAGGTCGGCATCCATGCGATGCAGACCTCCGGCAACAACATGCGCAACGTCACCTCGGATCAGTGGGCCGGCGTCGCGCCCGGCGAGATCGAGGATCCCCGCATCTGGTCGGAGCTGATCCGCCAGCACACCACGTTGCATCCGGAATTCTCGTTCCTGCCGCGCAAGTTCAAGATCGCGATCAGCGCGTCGGACCACGACCGGGCCGCGATCAAGATCCACGACATCGGGCTGAAGCTGATCAAGAACGAGAAGGGCGAGACCGGCTTTGAGGTGCTGGTCGGTGGCGGGCTCGGACGCACGCCGTTCATCGGCAAGACCATCAAGCATTTCGTCCACGGCCGCGACATTCTCAGCTACATCGAGGCGATTCTGCGCGTCTACAACCAGTACGGCCGCCGCGACAACATCTACAAGGCGCGCATCAAGATCCTGGTGCACGAGCTCGGCATCGAGAAGTTCTCGCGCGAGGTCGAGGAGGAGTGGCAGCACATCCGCAACTCCTCGCTCCAGATCGACGACGAGGTGGTCGAGGACATCCGCTCGCGCTTCACCTATCCTGCCTACGAGAAGCTGCCGCACATGCCGGACGAGCTGCGCCAGGCCGCGGCCGATCCCGATTTCGAGGCATGGCGCAAGAACTCGGTGGCCCCGCACAAGGCCCAGGGCTATTCCATCGTCACGATCTCGCTGAAGCCGATCGGCGCGCCTCCGGGCGATGCCACCGCCGAGCAGATGGATGCGCTCGCCGATCTCGCCGACGAATACTCCTTCGGTGAGATCCGCGTCGGCCACGAGCAGAACCTCGCTCTGCCGCATGTCGCCAAGCGTGACTTGCCGGCGCTGTGGAAGGCGCTCGACAAGCTCGGGCTGGCGACGCCGAACGTCAATCTGATCACTGACATCATCGCCTGCCCGGGTCTCGACTATTGCTCGCTGGCCAATGCGCGCTCGATCCCGATCGCGCAGGAACTGACGCGGCGCTTCGCCAATCATGAGCTGGCCAATCTGATCGGCCGGTTGCACATCAACATCTCCGGCTGCATCAACGCCTGCGGCCATCACCATGTCGGTCATATCGGCATTCTCGGCGTCGAGAAGAACGGCGAGGAGGTCTACCAGATCACCATCGGCGGGCGCGCCGACGAGAGTGCCGCACTCGGCAATCTGATCGGCCCCGGCGTCAAGTTCGACGAGGTCGCCGACGTCGTCGAGGACATCGTGGAAGCCTATCTGGCGCTGCGCGAGCGGCCCGAAGAGCTGTTCATGGACACCGTAAAACGCCTCGGCGTCGAACCCTTCAAGGAGCGCGTTTATGCCACTCGTTAACGGCGGAAAGATCGCCGACGACAGCTTCGTCAAGCTCGCCGTCGACACGCCGCTGCCCGAGGGCGGCGACATTCTGGTGCCGGCCGAGCGTTTCGTCGGCGAGGCGGATGCGTTGCTCAAGCGGACCGGCAAGGTCGGTGTGATCTGGCCGAACAATCGCGACATCGCCGAGCTGGTGCCCTATCTCGGCAAGATTGCCGTCGTCGCGCTGGTGTTCCCAACCTTCCGCGACGGACGCGCCTACAGCCAGGCGCGGCTGCTGCGCGAGCGTTACAATTACCGCGGCGAGTTGCGTGCGACGGGCCAGATCCTGCGGGACCAGTTCGTGTTCATGCTGCGCGCTGGCTTCGATTCCTTCGACGTCAAGAAGCAGGCCGACGCGGAAGCGTTCATGCAGACCGCGAAGCGCTATTCGGTCTTCTACCAGCCCACCGGCGATGGCCGCATCACGGCGCTGCACCGGCGCATGCAGCTGCGTCATTCCGAGGGTGTCGGCACGTGAACGCAATCGCGTCTCCAATTTCGGCAATCTCCGCCTCGGCGCTGCCCTCGGCGGAGGACCTCGATCGCGCCTTGCGCGATGCCTCGCCCGCCGAAATCATCGCCGCTGCGCTGAAGACGGTCGGGCGCGACAAGCTTGCGCTGGTGTCGTCCTTCGGTACGGAATCGGCGACGCTGCTCAAGGTGATGGCGGATGTCGATCCGGCGATCCCGGTGATCTTCCTCGACACCGGCTGGCTGTTCGAGGAGACGCTGGCCTATCGTGATACGCTGATCGCGACGCTGGGCCTGAAGGACGTCCGCTCGATCAAGCCTGCCGAGGAGACGCTGTCGCGCGAAGATCCCGACCGCGACCTCTGGTTTTCCGATCCCGACGCTTGCTGCCGTATCCGCAAGGTCGAGCCGCTGGCGCGGGCGCTGAAACCGTTCGATGCATGGCTCAACGGCCGCAAGCGCTTCCAGGGCAACTCGCGCGCCGACATCCCGGTGGTCGAGGACGACGGTACGCGGTTGAAGTTCAATCCCTTCGCCAATGTCTCGCGTGAGGAACTCGAGGCGATTTTCGCCCGCGCCAAATTGCCGCGTCATCCCCTGGTCGCGTCGGGATTTCTATCGGTTGGGTGTATGCCTTGCACGAGCAGAACGGCCGAAGGCGAGGATGAGCGTGCCGGTCGCTGGCGTGGCCGGGCCAAGACGGAATGCGGCATCCACACGATGAAGACTTCGTAGCAAAGTTACGCTGCCCGGCTACGAACAAGAAAATCCGGTTCCGTTGACTTAAGCGCGTTTCGCCCCGAGTTATGCCTGCCATCGATGACGCCGACGTCATTGATGTGAATGGAGATGGACATGATGCGTCGTATCGTTCCGCTCGCGGCAGGACTGCTCGTGACAGGCTTGTTGGCAAGCGCGGCTCTTGCCGCTGACATCACTCTGCTGAACGTCTCGTACGATCCGACGCGCGAGCTCTATGTCGAGTTCAACAAGGCGTTCGCGAGTGCCTATCAGAAGGAAACCGGCAAGAGCGTCGAGATCAAGCAGTCGCATGGGGGCAGCGGTTCGCAGGCGCGCGCCGTGATCGACGGATTGCAGGCCGACGTGGTGACGCTTGCGCTCGCCTACGACATCGACGCCATCGCGGGCAAAGGCCTCACGACGGCCGACTGGCAGAAACGGTTGCCGCAAAACTCGTCGCCCTATACCTCGACCATTGTGTTCCTGGTCCGCAAGGGCAATCCCAAGGCCATCAAGGACTGGGACGATCTGCTCAAGCTCGGCGTCGCCGTGATCACGCCGAACCCGAAGACGTCAGGCGGCGCGCGCTGGAATTATCTGGCCGCCTGGGGCTTTGCGCAGAAGAAATACGGCTCGGCGGACAAGGCCAAGGATTTCATCGGAAAGCTCTATCAGCAGGTGCCGGTGCTCGACACCGGTGCGCGCGGCGCGACCGTGACCTTCGTCGAGCGCGGCGTCGGCGACGTGCTGCTCGCCTGGGAAAACGAGGCGTACCTGGCGCTCAAGGAATTCGGTCCGGAGAAATTCGAGATCGTGGCGCCGCCGCTCTCGATCTTGGCGGAACCGCCGGTGACGATCGTCGATAAGGTTGCCGATAAAAAAGGCACCCGTAGTGTCGCCGATGCCTACCTGCAATATTGGTACACCAAGGAAGGTCAGGAAATCGCGGCGCGCAACTTCTATCGTCCGCGCGATCCCGAGATCGCCAAAAAACATGAAAACTCCTTCGCGAAGGTCGAGCTGTTCACGATCGACGAACTTTTCGGCGGCTGGACCAAGGCGCAGAGGGAACATTTTGCCGACGGCGGCGTCTTCGATCAGATCTACAAGAACTGATCGGGCGCTGTCGGCGGGGCTTAAACAGGGGGCCTGGTGAGCGCAATCGCAGCACGACGCCGGACATTGCCGGGCTTCGGTCTCACCATGGGGCTGACGCTATCCTGGCTGTCGATCATCATCCTGATTCCGCTCGCCGGCCTGTTCCTGAAATCGCTCGAGCTGAGTCCCGAGCAGTTTTGGAACATCCTCTCCAGCCGCCGCACCCTGAATGCGTTGCGCGTGTCCTTCGGACTCGCCTTCGCAGCCGCCTGCGTCAATCTGGTGATGGGCAGCATCATCGTCTGGGCGCTGGTGCGCTACCGCTTCCCCGGTCGGCGGCTGTTCGATGCCATCGTCGACGTGCCGTTCGCGCTACCTACGGCGGTTGCCGGCGTCGCGCTGACCGCGTTGTTCGCCGAGAAGGGCTGGCTCGGCGCGCCGCTTGCGGCGGCCGGCATCAAGGTGGCGTTCACGCCGGTCGGCATCTTCGTCGCCATGATCTTCATCGGTATCCCGTTCGTGGTGCGCACGGTGCAGCCGGTGCTCCAGGATCTCGACCCAGAGATCGAGGAGGCCGCGGGCAGCCTTGGCGCGAGCCGCTGGCAGACCATCATTCGCGTGATCCTGCCCTCGCTCGGTCCGGCGCTGCTCACCGGACTCGCGCTCGCCTTCGCGCGTGCGGTCGGCGAATACGGCTCGGTGATCTTCATCGCCGGCAATCTGCCCAACGTCTCCGAGATCGCGCCGCTGCTGATCGTGATCCGGCTCTCCGAATTCCGCTATGCCGATGCGACCGCCATCGCGGTTGTCATGCTGGTCGTGTCCTTCGTCATTATCTTCGCGGTCAACCGGCTCCAGCGCTGGGCGCAGAGCCGGATTCCGGTGCGGTGAGGACGGGGCCATGACGATGCAGATCGCAGATTCCGTCCCACTCCCGGCCTCCGACGCCAAGGCACGCGCGTACGCAGCCGCCGCGCGGAACAACCTTCGCACCGAACCGCGCGCGGTCCGCATCGGCATCATCGCGCTGGCGATGACCTTTCTATCAGTCTTCGTCGTGTTGCCGCTGGTCGTGGTGTTCGCGCAGGCCTTCTCGAAGGGAATTGGCGCTTATTTCGCCGCGCTGACCGACCCGGAGGCGCTGTCCGCGATCAAGTTGACGCTGTTGGTTGCTGCAATTTCCGTCGGCCTCAATCTCGTCTTCGGCCTGGTCGCGGCTTGGGCGATTGCAAAATTCGAATTCTCGGGCAAGACCTTCCTGATCACGCTGATCGATTTGCCGTTCTCGGTCAGCCCGGTGATTTCGGGCCTCGTCTTCGTGCTGCTGTTCGGCGCGCAGGGCTATTTCGGCGGCTGGCTGCGCGATCACGACATCCAGATCCTGTTCGCGGTGCCGGGCATCGCGCTTGCGACCACCTTCGTGACCTTCCCCTTCGTGGCGCGGGCGTTGATCCCGCTGATGCAGGAGCAGGGCACGCAGGAGGAGGAGGCCGCGATCTCGCTCGGCGCCTCGGGCCTGCAGACCTTCTTCCGCGTCACGCTGCCCAATATCAAATGGGGCGTGCTGTACGGCGTCCTGCTCTGCAACGCGCGCGCGATGGGCGAGTTTGGCGCGGTCTCCGTCGTTTCGGGCCATATCCGCGGCGAGACCAACACGATGCCGCTCCTGGTCGAGATTCTCTACAATGAATATCAGTTCGTCGCGGCGTTCGCGATCGCCTCGCTGCTCGCGATGCTGGCGCTGATCACGCTGGTCGCGAAAACCGTTCTCGAAAATCATCTCGACGAAGGACATGACGCAAGTGAGCATTGAAGTCAGGAATCTCGTCAAGAAGTTCGGCAGCTTCGCAGCCCTCGACGGCGTCGATCTCAAGGTCAATGACGGCGAGCTGCTCGCGCTGCTCGGTCCATCCGGCTCGGGTAAGACAACGCTGCTGCGGATCATTGCCGGGCTCGATTGGCCCGATTCCGGTGAGGTGTCTTTCAACGGCGAGGATGCGTTGGCGCAGGGCGCGCGCGAGCGGCACGTCGGATTCGTATTCCAGCACTACGCGCTCTTCCGCCACATGACGGTGTTCGAGAACGTCGCCTTTGGCCTCCGCGTGCAGCCGCGCGCGATCCGCAAGGACGAAGCGACCATCCGTGCGCGCGTCAGGGAGCTGCTCGATCTCGTGCAGCTGGACTGGCTCGCCGACCGCTATCCGAGCCAGCTCTCCGGCGGCCAGCGCCAGCGCATCGCGCTGGCCCGCGCGCTCGCGATCGAGCCGCGTATCCTGCTGCTCGACGAGCCCTTCGGCGCGCTTGATGCCAAGGTGCGCAAGGAGCTGCGTAAATGGCTGCGCTCGCTGCACCACGAGATCAACGTCACCTCGATCTTCGTCACCCATGACCAGGAGGAGGCGCTCGAAGTCGCCAACCGCGTCGTGGTGATGGACAAGGGCAAGATCGAGCAGATCGGCTCGCCCGATGACGTCTATGAGAGCCCGGCGACCGCCTTCGTCCACAGCTTCATCGGCGAATCCATCGAGCTTCCGGTCCTGATCGCCGACGGCGTCATCAGGCTCGGCGACCGGCCGCTTCAGCTCGCTGCAGACGGGCTTGCGCCTGGCGCGTCAAGACTGTTCGTGCGGCGACACGACATGCTGGTCGGCCCGCCCGGCAGCGGTGCCTTCGAGGGCGCCGTGCGGCACGTCCGGAATTTCGGTCCCGTGCAGCGGGCCGAGGTGGCATTATCAGGCGGAGAGACCATCGAGATCGACGCTCCGCGGGACAGGGAACTGCGCGCCGGCGACACGATCGGCCTGGAGCCCCGCCGCTACCGGATATTTGGGGGCGCCTGAGCGGGGTCAACCGGTCAATTTTTCCTCAATATTCACCTTTCAGCCACGGTTGGTATGCAACAACGGCGCCTGATTTGGGGGCTCCTGTTCATGCGCGTCGCGGCCGCGATATCAATCCTTTTGCTGCTCGCCGGCTGCGCCGGCAACGAAGCACCGGTCCAGCAGCCCTCGATGTATGCCGATATGGCTGTCCCGGGCGCAAAGCTCGACGCGCAGGCCGCAGCGATCATGATCTCGCAATACCGCCAGAACAACGGGCTCGGCACCGTCGTGATCGACCCCGAACTGATGCGGCTTGCCGAATCCCAATCGCAGGCGATGGCGGCGGCCAACAAGATGGACCATGACGTCCGCGCGCCGCTGGCCAAGCGCCTCAGCGCCGGCGGCTATCCGGCGACCGTTGCGGTCGAGAACGTCTCGGCCGGCTATCATACGCTGGCGGAAGCGTTTTCCGGCTGGCGCGACTCGCCCCCGCACCGCGCCAACATGCTCAAGAGCGGTGTCACAAAATTAGGCATCGCGGCGGGCTATGCTCCCGGCACCAAATACAAGGTGTTCTGGACCATGATCCTGGCCTCGACGGACGCCCGATAAGCCAGACTTGATCCCGGGATACATTGACGCCGCGGCAGACTGTCGCCACGGTCGCTCGCCATCTGCTAGTGTTCCCGCATGACCGATCATAGTCCAGAAGTCGCAACAATCCCCGCAAACGCGCAACGTGTCCTGGTCCTCCAGGGCGGCGGCGCGCTCGGCTCCTATCAGGCCGGCGCCTATCAATCGCTCTGCCATGCCGGCTTCGAGCCGGAATGGGTCGCCGGCATCTCGATCGGCGCGATCAACGCCGCGATCATCGCCGGCAATGAAGGGCAGACGCGCGTCAAGCGGCTCAAGGAATTCTGGGAGATGGTCTCCGCGCCGGTGCCGTGGAAGCCGATCGGCAAGAGCGACCACAGCCGCGAACTGTTCAACTCGACCAGCGCCGCATTGATCGCGACCTTCGGCGTGCCCGGCTTCTTCACGCCGCGCATCCCGCCGGCGCCGCTCTGGCCGCCCGGCAGCCCGCAGGCCGAGAGCTATTACGACACCGCCCCGCTGAAGAAGACGCTGGAGCGTCTGGTCGATTTCGACCGCATCAACGATCTGAAGACGCGGCTGTCGGTCGGTGCAGTCGGCGTTACCTCCGGCAACTTCAAATATTTCGACAATTTCGAGTTCAGGAAGCTCGGCAAGAAAATCGGACCCGAGCACATCATGGCCTCCGGCGCGCTGCCGCCCGGCTTTCCGTCCATCGTGATCGACGGCGAGCATTATTGGGACGGCGGCATTGCCTCCAACACGCCGCTCGACTACGTGCTGGACGCCGAGACCGACCGCGATCTCCTGATCTTCCAGATCGACCTGTTCAGCGCCCGCGGCGATCTGCCGACCTCGCTACTCGAGGCGACCGAGCGCGAGAAGGACATCCGCTTCTCGAGCCGCACGCGGATGAACACCGACAAGAACAAGCAGGTGCACAACGCCCGCAGGGCCGTGCGCGACCTGATTTCCAAATTGCCCGATTATCTCAAGAACGACCCTTCCGTGGAATTCCTTGCCAAGGTATCGCGCGAAAGCACCGTGACTGTGGTGCACCTGATCTACCGCAGCAAGAACTACGAATCCTCGTCCAAGGATTACGATTTCTCGCATGTCGCCATGGTCGAGCATTGGGAAGCCGGCGTGCGTGACGTGCATCTGTCGATGCGCCACAAGGATTGGCTCGAGCGGCCGCAATCCGGCGAGACCATGGTGACCTACGATCTCACGGGGGACGTCACTGCGCCCCCGCCAAGAAGGAGCGAATAATATGGGTAGTCTGTCAGGCAAGAACGCCGTCGTGACCGGGTCGACCAGCGGCATCGGACTTGCCTATGCGCGCGCCTTCGCCGCCGCCGGCGCCAATGTCGTCATCAACGGGTTCGGCTCGCCGGAGGACATCGAGAAGGAGCGCGCCAAGATCGAGTCCGATTTCGGCGTGAAGGCGGTCTATTCGCCGGCCGACATGACCAAGCCGGCCGAGATCGCCGGGATGGTCGCGCTCGGCGAGAAGAGCTTTGGTTCGGTCGATATTCTCGTCAACAATGCGGGCATCCAGTTCGTCTCGCCGATCGAGGAATTCCCGCCGGAGAAATGGGATCAGATCATCGCGATCAACCTGTCCTCGGCGTTCCATGCCATTCGCGCCGCCGTCCCGGGCATGAAGAAGAAGGGCTGGGGCCGCATCATCAATACCGCTTCCGCGCATTCGCTGGTCGCCTCGCCTTTCAAGTCGGCCTATGTCTCGGCCAAGCACGGCATCGCCGGCCTGACCAAGACCGTGGCGCTCGAGGTCGCGACCAGCAAGATCACCTGCAACTGCATCAGCCCCGGCTATGTCTGGACGCCGCTGGTGGAGAAGCAGATCCCCGACACCATGAAGGCCCGTAACCTCACGCGCGACCAGGTCATCAACGACGTGCTGCTCGACGCGCAGCCGACCAAGGAGTTCGTCACCTCCGAGCAGGTCGCAGCCCTCGCGCTGTTCCTGTGCGGCGACGATGCCGCGCAGATCACCGGCACGAATCTGTCGATCGACGGCGGCTGGACCGCGGAGTAGACCGCGATCGCTGGCGAATGGCGGAGCCGAGCTCCGCCATTTTCGTTCAGTGCGTCCAGGCCAGCGCCGTCTCGAATGCCGAGGACAGGTGCAGCTCCGCGAACATGATCTTGCCGGCGACCACGAACAGCACGCTGGCGAGTGTGAGGCGCAGCACCGTCTCGGGCACGCGCGTCGCGCTAAAGCTGCCGACGACGATGCCGGGCAGCGAGCCCAACAGCAGCACGCCCATCAGCGCCCAATCCACGTCGCCAAGCGCCCAGTGCCCCATTCCGGCGATCAGCGTCAGCGGGACCGCATGGGCGATGTCGGACCCGACGATGGTCGCCACCGGCAGGCGCGGATAGAGCAGCAGCAGAACGGTGACGCCGACCGCGCCGGCGCCGACCGATGAAATCGAGACCAGCACACCGAGCACGATCCCGGTGACGACCGTCGCGATCGCCGTGGCGCGGTCATCGACCTGCTCCAGGCGCCGGCGATAGCGCTCCATGATCGATCTGCGGAAGATCAGCGAGGTCGCAGTCAGCAGCAGCGCGAAGCAGAGCACGAGGTTGACGAGATTGCGCTCGGAATCGCTCTTGAGGTCGAGCTTCCAGAGCACCAGCAGCGTCAGCGCGCTCGCCGGAAGGCTGCCGCAGGCGAGCCGCAGCACCGCCGGCCAGTGCACGCTGCGCGACCAGCCATGCACCACGCTGCCGCCGGTCTTGGTGGCGGCAGCATAGAGCAGGTCGGTGCCGACCGCGGTCGATGGATGAATCCCGAACAGCAGGATCAGCAGCGGCGTCATCAGCGAACCGCCGCCGACGCCGGTCATCCCGACCAGCAGGCCGACGCCGAAACCAGAGGCGACGTAGAGTGGATCGATCATGTCCAGGGAATCTTAGGTTTATCTCGTCAGTTGGGCAATACGACGTAGAATAAACTTTCCCTGCGGTGCAACCGCTTGGGCCAAATAAGAAAAATCGTGCTGTGCCCTTGGCAATAAATAGGTGTTTCGCGTTGTTCCCGGGCATGCTTCGAAGCAGCCGTTCCCCGAGAGCAGCACGCGAAGGCAGTCGGAAGTCTATTTCCCAAACGCCAGCACGTGCAGGCCGAGCCGCTGTCGCACGATCCAGAACAGCAGCACCGTCTCGAAACTGAGCGAGATCGAGGTCGCGGCCGCCGCGCCATGGCCGCCGAAGCGCGGCACCAACGCGATGCAGAGCACCAGGTTCATCGCAAAGGCCAGCGCATAGGCCAGCGCGCAGATCTTCTGCTGGCCGAGCATGTTGAGCAGCCGTTCGACCGGGCCGATCGCGGCACGGACCACGAGGCCAATCGCGGCGACGAACATGATGTCGTAGCCGATCACGAATTGCGGCCCGAACAGCCAGAGCAGGGGCTTGCCGAGCGCGAGCAGCACGATGGTCGCCGCCAGCGACGGCCAGAACGTCCAGTTGATGGCATGCGCCACGTAAGCCGACAGCCGCGCCTTGTCGCCAGCCGCGTTGTATTCGGCGAAGCGATGCGCGGTCGTCGCCGACATCGCGTAGTGGATGAAGGAGACCAGCGCCAGCGTCTTCACCACGGCGAAATAGACGCCGACCTCGTCGGAGGGGCGGAATTGCTGAAGCACCAGCACGTCGGTATAGGACAGCAGCAAATAGAAGCTTTCGACCAGCAGGATCGGCAGCGACACGGCGAGCCAGCCGCCGACGTCGTAGGCCTTGGGGCCCGCCTCGATGTGATCGGCGAGCTTGCGGTTCAGCACCACCATCTGCCCGGTCATCGCGATCCACACCGCGCCCGCGCTCGCGATCATCGCGGCAACCGCGCCGAGATGATAGCCGAGCAGGAAGGCGCAGGCCGTGATGCCGATGATCAGGGTCTGGCGGATGATGAATTGCGGCATCAGGCCGAGCTGCATCCAGTCATGCGAACGGGCGATGCCGTCCTGGGTGTTGGCGACGACGAAAGCGGGCAGCGTCATGCAGCCGATGTAGAGCGGCAGCACTTCGGCGGGATCGATCCAGGGCGAGAGCAATTTGACGATGCCCGCGAGGCCGAGCGAGACCAGCGTGGAGGCGCAAAAGGTCAGCCAGCGGCTGCCCGAGAGAAAGCCGCGCAGCAGCGCATGCTCGCCACGGCTGCGGTATTCCGGAATGATCTTTTGCGCGGAGGCCGAGATGCCAAAGTCCATCATGCTGCCGAGCAGCAGCACCCAGGTCCAGACATAGACATAGACGCCGTAGTCCGACGTCCCCATCCAGCGCGCGAGCAGGACCTGCGAGAAATATGCAAGGCCGGCGCTGATCACGCGGATGAGGAAGATGGTGCCTGCGAGCCGCCGCGTCAGCGACGCTTCGCTCGACCCGCCCGTCAATGTGTCGCGCAGCCGCGCGATGAGGCCGGCAGGTCCGGTCGTTGCGGGTTCTGCATCCATCACGGCCAATTCGAAGGATCCCCGAGGCGCACACGAATGCTGCGGCAGACTTGCCGCAGTAGCCCTGGGGATTAGCAACCATTCGTTAAGATTCGGTTGGATCAAAGATGTCGTCCGGGCGAACGCCAGGACGACCACTCACTCCAGATTGGTATTGAACTCGTACGACTTCTCCGGTCCGACCAGCGTGAACTTCAGCGCTGCGCCGCCGGGCTGGGCGCCCGGCGGCAGGCCGTCGAGTTCGAAAGAAAATCGCTTCACGCCCGGTGGGCTGGGCTCGACCGGCGCCGGGATGGGCAGCGCCCAATCGGGCGTCGGACCTTCCACGAACAGACTGACGGTGCGCGCATCCGGAACGACCACGTCGACCACCACATTCTTGGGCCCATCACGCTTGACGTCGCGGATGGTGAGCGGATTGGGATCGCCGATGGCGGCAGGTTTGGGCACGGTGTCGAGCGCTGCACGCAAATTGGCGTCCTCGGTCGAGGCGACGCTGTTGAAGCCAAGCTCGGCGCGGGCCTCGACGGGAATGCAAAGCTTTTCGCACACCGCATAATTGATCTCGGCGCGCAACGTCACCGGCTTGTCGGCCGCCTTGGCGATGATGCGCAGGGGCAGCACGATCTGGTCGTGATAGCCGATCGAATGGCCGCCCGCGCCGTCGTCGAATTTCTGCGGGGCCGGCCACATCACCGTCACCGCTTCGACATTGTCGGATTTCGAGAAATCGAAGCGCGGCGGAACGCCGGAATCGCCCGGCATGCGCCAATAGGTTTTCCAGCCGGGCTGGATCTGGAAGGCCATACCGCCGAGCAGGACGGCGCCGCTGCGCGATCCTGCCAGCAACCGCACCGCGGAATGTCCGTCGCGCTGCCACGGCGATGCGTCGTCGGCATGGGCCGCAAGCGCCAGCGAGGACGCGAGCAGGGTTGTCGCGACGCCAATCGCCGCACGCCGGGGAACTCTTGTCAGCATGGTACGTCTTTACAGGGTCGCCCGGCGGCAAACCATTGAATTGCTTGTGATGGATGCACTTGAATCAAGTCCCTGAAAGCCTTGATTTGACAGCGGCCCGGCCCGACATCAGGATAGGAATTGAAACCGGAGTGCTTCACCGATGGCTCCCACAGGCAAGAGGACGGGCGAAAGCACCCGCAAGCCAGCCCCCGCGCTCCCGAGTTCGGCGGGCTACCTCGACGGCCAGCTGTTGATCGCCATGCCCGTGATGGGCGACGAGCGCTTCGAGCGCTCGGTGATCTATCTCTGCGCCCACTCCGCCGAAGGCGCGATGGGCATCATCGTCAACCATCCGGCCGGCAGCATCGACTTCCCCGAGCTGTTGCAGCAGCTCGGCATCATCAACAAGGGCGAGCACATTAAGCTGCCGGAGAATGCCGAAAGCATGAAGGTGCTGCGCGGCGGTCCGGTCGATACCGGCCGCGGCTTCGTGCTGCATTCCAGCGATTTCTACATCGAGAATGCGACGCTCCGGATCGACGACGGCGTCTGCCTCACCGCGACCGTCGACATCCTGCGCGCGATCGCCAACGGCTCCGGCCCCAAGCACGCCATCCTGGCGCTCGGCTATGCCGGCTGGGCGCCGGGCCAGCTCGAGACCGAAATCCAGAGCAATGGCTGGCTGCATTGCGACGCGGATTCGGATTTGATCTTCGGCGGCGACGTCGACGAAAAATACGGACGCGCGCTGCGTAAGATCGGCATCGATCCCGGCATGCTCTCGAACGAGGCGGGGCACGCGTAGCGCCTCAGTGTCGTCCTGGCGAAGGTCAGGACCCATTACCCCAGGCTGCAATTGTTGAAGCAGGCTGGCAACCACCAGCCTTCGCCGAACTGGACATCGGTGGTAATGGGTCCTGGATCGGCGCTGCTTCGCTCGCTGGTCCAGGACGACTGGAGAACTACTCCGCCGCCTGCTGCTGCACCGTTGGCTCCGTGCCCGCCACCGTCGCGCGGCGCATGTCACGGGGCTGCGACTGGTCGTAGCGGCGGACGCGGTGCATGGTCTGGCGGTTGTCCCACATCACGAGGTCATGCAGCTTCCATTTGTGGACGTAGACGAACTCGCTTTGTGTGGCGTGCTCGTTGAGATCGCGCAGCAGCAGCCTTCCCTCGGGGACGCTCATGCCGACAATCTTGCCGGCATGCGATGAGAGATAGAGCGACTTGCGGCGATGGACCGGGTGGGTGCGCACGAGACGTTGCATCACCGGCTTGAACATCTCCTTCTCCTCGTCGGTGTATTCTGTGAAGCCCAGCGATCCCCGCGAATACATCAGCGAGTGCTCGCAGACGAGATCCTCGATCTCCGCCTTGGTCTCGTCGTCGAGCGCGTCATAGGCCGCCCGCATGTCGGCGAATTCGGTATTGCCGCCCTTCGGGTTGAGCACGCGGGCCGACAGCAGCGAGAATTTTGCCGGGATAGGGCGGAACGAGCTGTCGGAATGCCACAGGCAATTGCCGAGGTTGAACAGGTGCGCGCGGCTGTCCTTTGCCAGCGGCTTGCCGTCCTTGCCGAGATTGGAAACGTCGTTCAGGCCCGATTGGAGCCGGTAGTCCTTCTCCTTCGTGACCGTGCCGCCACGCGCGTCCTCGCGCTGGCCGAAGTTTAGCGCAAAGGCCATCTGCTGTTCGTCGGTGATGTCCTGGTCGTGGAACACCAGCACTGCATATTTGTCCATGGCGGCTTCGATCTCGCGCGCCTCGGCCTCGGTGAGAGGTTGCCGCAGGTCGAGGCCCGAGACCTCGCCGACAAAATGTTTGTGAAGCTGCCGGATGGCGATCGTCATGACGTTTCTCCCGCGAACCGCGAGCGGTTGGTCCCGCTCTGTCGAGGAAAAAGTTACTCCCGTAACAAGCGATGTCAACGCTGGGCGCGCATAGCTGCCCGTAGCCCGGATGGAGCGAAGCGTAATCCGGGGAGTCTTCCCGCGAGGTGAGAACCCCGGATTGCGCTGCGCTCCATCCAGGCTACGCACCTTTGGTGCCGCTCACGCGTTGCGCGCCATCAGGCCGCCGTCGACAGGGATGACCGCGCCGGTGAGGAAGGACGCTGCCGGCAGGCACAGGCTCAGCGTCATGTGCGCGACCTCTTCGGGATCACCGTAGCGGCCGAGTGCCGTGCGGCGCTTGGCGTAGATGGTCTTGTGCTCTTCCGAGATCCGGTCGGTGATGGCGGTGCGGATCGGCCCCGGGCAAATGCAGTTGACGGTGATGCCCTCGCGGCCAAGCTCCACCGCGAGCGAGCGGGTGAGGCTGGCGACGCCGCCCTTCGCCGCCGAATAGGGGCCGTGCAATGCGGTGGCGCCGAGCGCCTCGGTCGAGGCGATGTTGACGATGCGCGGGCTCTTCGACTTGCGCAAGTGAGGCAGCGCGGCGCGGATGATGCGCGGATGCGCCGTCAGCATCACCGCGAGGCCCTTGGCCCAGGCTTCCTCATAGGCGTCGTCGTCGATCGCGACGCGCACGGAGATGCCGGCATTGTTGACGATGATGTCGAGTCCACCGAAATGTGCAGCGACGTCGCCGACCACGCGCTTGATCTTATCGCCGTCGGCAACGTCGAGCTTCCAGGCTTTCGCGGCGCCGCCGCTTGCCACGATCTCCTTCGCGACGGCCAGCGCGCCCTGCTCGTCATAATCGGTGACGGCAACGTTCGCGCCCTCAGTGGCAAACACGCGCGCCGTCGCGCGTCCCATGCCGCTGGCCGCGCCGGTAACGAGAACGGTCAGGCCCTTCACGGACCGGCTGAGTTGTTTGAAATCGGCCATGCTGTTTCCTCTGAGCCCTGCTTGTTCTTGTTGTGATTGACAAGGCTGTCATCGATCCGCAGACAGGTCAAACAAGCAAGACAATGAGGGAGGCCAGCGATGACGAACGAGCTCGATTTCTCAGGCAAGCAGGTGCTGGTTGTCGGCGGATCCAGCGGCATCGGCAACGGCATTGCGCAAGCCTTTCGCGTCAGGGGCGCGCAAGTTGCGGTCTGCGGCACGCGTGCTCACGCGAAGGAATATTCGCAAGCTGAAGGCTCGGATCTCACCGGTCTTTCCTATGCGCAGCTCGACGTCGGCAATGCCGGAGCGGTCGAAGCGTTCAAGCCGTCGTTCGATCGGCTCGATATCCTGGTGCTCGCACAGGGCGCGGTGCTCTATCGCCGCGGCGAGTTCGAGATGGCGGGCTTTCGCAAGGTCGTCGAGGTCAATTTGATGAGCCTGATGGCCTGCGCCACGCGCTTCCATCCCATGTTGCGGGACGCGCGGGGATCGCTGATTATGGTGTCCTCGACCGCGGCCTATCATTCCACCATGGGCAATCCCGCTTACAACGCGTCGAAGACCGGCGCGGTCGGACTAACGCGGACGCTGGGCGAGGCCTGGGCCGAAGATGACATCCGCGTCAACGGCATCGCGCCCGGTCTGGTCGACACCAAGATGACGAAGGTGACGACCGACAATCCCAAGCGGCTCGAAGGTGCACTTTCACGCATTCCGCTGCGGCGATTGGGCACCCCGGCTGACATGGCGGGCGCGGCGCTGTTCCTGGCATCGCCGCTGTCGTCCTACATCATCGGCCAGACATTGGTCGTCGACGGCGGGCTGATTCTCTGAGTCCAATTTCAAGTCAGATGGAACTGCGCCGCTCCTGATCGGTTACTTGGGCTGACCCCCGAGGAGGAGCATCATGGATAAGGATCGGATTGTCGGATCGGCCAAGGAATTCGCCGGACGCGCGGAAGGCGCTATCGGAGATTTGGCTAGCGATACGCAGACACAGACGTCCGGCAAGGCACGCGAAGCTGCCGGCAGTGTGCAGAATCTTTACGGCCAGGCCAAGGATGCCGTACGTGACGCCACGGACACCGCGGCAAGCTATGCCAAGGACGCCTACGACAAGCCGGCCGAAACCTTGCGTGACGGCTCGCAGGCGATTGCCCAGAAGGTGCAGGACAACCCGATGGGCGCGCTGCTGGTCGCCGGCGGCATCGGCTTTGCACTTGCACTGCTGATGGCGCGGCCTTCGCGCCGCCCGCCGCCGCGCTGGCGCTACTAGGCTAAAGCCAACGTGCGATAAGCATCAGGGCCCCGGACGCAGCGCGGCGCGTACGCCGCGCTGCCGAGCCGGGGCCCGTTCTTTTTGTGACTGTCGGACGAGCTGGGTCCCGGCTCTGCGCAGCAGCGTTTCCCGCTGCAGCGCGTCCGGGACACGAGAGCTCAGCTTAGAAAATTATCGGAACACTTCCGCCGATCGCCCGACGTTGCCAGGCGGACGCGGGATCGCAGGGTTGGGATTCGGATTGCGCGGCGCCGGCGCCAATTGACGCGGCGGGGGCGGCGGCGAGCCAAAGCCGAAGAAATCGCGCATCGATGGCGCTGCCTGTGCCGGTTGCTGCGGCGCCGGTGGCTTCTTCGGCGCAAGCTTTGGCGGGGCGATCGCCGCGGCCGCACCCGGCGTACCGCCATCGGGTGTCGTCGTGGTGGCGACCGGCGTATCGCCCTTGGCCTGCTCGCGGCCGACTTCGCGGCGCGGCCAGGCATAATCGTCGGCGCGGCCGGCGGGCGCAGCCAGTGGCTCGCCCTTCACCATCGTCTTCGCAGCCAGCGCATCGACGGCGGCAGGACGTGAGCCCGGCCCACCCAGCAATTGATCGGTCGAGATCGAGGCCGCAACCAGCGGCACGATCGGGCCGGCCAGCGGCCGCGGCGCGGGCTTGCCGGGTTCGGCACTGGTGTCGGGGGTCGCCGGTTCGCTCGGCAGCGCGATCGGGCCGGAGCGCCCGGCGAGCAGGCGGGTGATCTCGCGCTCGACATAGTGGGCGAGCTTGCGCGCGCCGGGTTTCGTGAAATAGACGCCGTCACCGCTGCGGAGCTGACGGATCTGGCCTTCGAAGTCCGGGCCCTTCTGCAAGAAGCGGCCGGCTTCGTCGACAAAGCCGTCCCAGACGTCGACATAGGTGATGCCGGCCTTGGCCGCGCCTTCGCGATAGAGCGAATCCAGGAACAGCATGTCCGCGGTGCCCTTGGGGCCACGGATGGCGGGCAGGCCGACCCAGAGCACCGGCACGCCCTTGGACTTGAGGACGTTGGCGAGCTCCTCGATCTTCTTGCCGTAGAGCTCGACCCAGCGCTCGTCGCGGAATTCGTAGAGGCCGTTCGGGTTGCGCGCGGTCTTCTCGGGCGCGGCGACCGCCGGTGCGTCAGCGTTGTCGGCATCATCCTGCGGCAGGTCGGCATCGGCCGGCTTGTCATCCGGCTTCGCGGCGATGTCGCCGGGCTTGGCATCGCCAGGCTTGGCCGGTGGTTTGCCGCGCGCGCCCTTGTCGTTCTTCTTGTCCTTGTCCGTCGCCTTGTCCGATTTATCGGGTGCTGCCGCCTCGCGGATCGCGATGCGGTCGTTGAGGCCGAGCATCACCACGATCACGTCGGGCTTCTCGGTCTCGAGAATGCCTTTCGCAGCAGCGGTCCAGTCCGAGGGCTCGCCCTTGGGCTGGTACTTGATCAGGCCCGACGTGGTCTTGTGCTTGCGGATCACGCCCATGTCGGGCTGCTCGGTGTAAGCGTCCTCCAGGCCGTAGGCGAGCCAGTCAGCCATGGCGTCGCCGATCACCAGCACGTTCCTGTCGGGAATGGTGTCGCGCTTGGCCGGCGCCGGCGCGCGCGAAAAATCCTGGCGCGGCGCTTGCGGCTGTTGCTGCTGGAACGGCGCGAAGAAGTCGCCGCCGAACCATCCGCCGCCTCCGCCTCCGCCGTTGCGCGGCGGCGGCGGAGCCGAGCGCTGCGGCGGGCCGCCGAAGCCGGGGAAGTTGAAGAACTGCGCCGAGGCGGGTCCCGCGACCGACACCAGAATCGCAAGCGCCGTCCCCAGCGCGATCAGCGGGCCAGTCTCGGTCAGCACCTTGAACAGGGACTTCTTCGACATGCGATCTCGGCACGTGCAATAGGGATCAGGACAGGCCCGATATAATAACGGAATCGGGCGCCAAACGGGCAGATTCTCTTTCAGATTCTCTTCAGATCCTTGAGATTCTGGGCCCAGATTCTCGGCCCAGAATTATTGGCCCATACACGGCGAACCGCCGCCCCGGTCAAGACTGCCGGCCAAAATCCCTGTTCAGGGTTACTTTCGGCGCGATTTTATTGCCCGCGCAGCCGATTCAGCGCGTCAGAGGAGGCAAATCCGTCCGCGGGGACCCCGATCGAGGCCTGGAAGTTGCGCAGGGCTTCCCGGGTCTGGCCGCCGAACTGGCCGTCCGGGGTGCCCTTGTAGAAGCCGCGCTGGGCCAGCAGCTGCTGGAGTTCCAGCCGCTCGGTCCGGGACAGCTCCCGTTCCTGCCGCGGCCAGGGCTGAACGAACGGCTGGCCGCCGCGGAGGCGATCGGCGAAATGGCCAATCGCCAGCGCATAGGCCTCGGCCGGGTTGTACTTCATGATGACCCGGAAGTTCTGCAGCATCAGGAAGCCGGGCCCTTGGGCACCGGCCGGCGCCAGCAGATAGGCCTTCTCGGCTGGATGCGGGAAGGGCTGGTTGGTCGGGCGCTTGAGGCCGAGCTTCTCCCACTGCGCTACCGTCATCGCCTTGGCGCGGTCGGCCAGCATGTAGTTGAAGCCTTGGGGCACCACGACCTCGTAGCCCCAGGTCTGGCCGGCCTGCCAGCCGTCCTTCTTCAGATTGTTGGCGGTCGACGCAATCAGGTCGGAGGGATTGTCGACGACGTCACGCCGGCCGTCGCCGTCGCCGTCCACGGCAAAGCGCTTGAACGCGGTCGGCATGAACTGGGTCGGGCCGAAGGCGCCGGCCCAGGAGCCGCGCAATTGTTCGGGCCTGAGATCGCCGCGGTTGAGGATCTCCAGCGCGGAGAGGAATTCGTCCTTGAAGTAAGCCTGGCGGCGGCCAATGCAGGCGAGCGTCGCGGTCGATTGCAGCACGCTGCGGTCGCCCATCTGCGTCGAGTAGTTGGACTCGATGCCCCAGATCGAGGCGATGACATAACGATCGACGCCGGTGGCTTTTTCGGTGGCCTCGAACTGCGCCTTGTATTTGGCCAGGACCTCGCGGCCCTTGGCGAGGCGGTTGTCGTTCACGAGGATGTCGAGATAATCCCAAATCGACTTGGTGAACTCGGGCTGCGAATCCATCAGGTCCATGATGCGCAGATCGGGCGCGAGGCCTGCCGTGAAGCGCTGGAAATTTTCCTGCGTGATGTTGCGCCGTGCGGCATCGGGCCACATGCCTGCGACGCAATTGTTGAAGTTACCCGCGGCCTCTCGGATCGCGGCGGCTGTCATCAGCGGATGCCCGGAGGCGCCATCCTCGCCGGTCCAAGGTTGAACTCCCGTTTGAGCGCCGCTGGGCCCGGGCGCTGCTGGCGAAGGCGCCTGGTTCGGGCCGGAGAAAATACCGCCGAACAGATTGGACAAACCGTTCTGAGCCTGCGCGCTGGCGGGAAGTGGGAACAGCAGGGCGGTCGCAATCATCGTCGCACCGGTCACGGACCCGCCCCGTTTTGCCAGCCCTGCCATTGATTGCATCATGTCCACACCTGTCCGGCCAAAATCCGCCCTCAGGAGGCCTGGTTACGGTTGCCAACAGCTTAACAAAGGTGAAATTTTGATGGTGGCCTTTTTCTTAACTCTGTGAGGATGAGGCCCCACATCCGCCTTTGTTGGCGGCTGCAAACAAGCTAGCAAGATGCCATTGCTCCCTTCACGTGTTCCTCAGGTATTCGATCAATCCCATGAAAATCCGCAAAGCCGTATTTCCCGTTGCCGGCCTCGGCACCCGCGTCCTGCCCGCCACCAAGGCGATGCCGAAGGAAATGCTGACGATCGTCGACAAGCCGCTGATCCAGTACGTCTATGACGAGGCGAGGGAAGCCGGCATCGAGCACTTCATCTTTGTCACCGGCCGCAACAAAAGTGTCATCGAAGATCATTTCGACCGGATGTTCGAGCTCGATGCGACGCTGGCCGCGCGCGGCAAGAAGACCGAGCAGGACGTTCTGGCGCAGAACCAGCCGGAGGCCGGCGCCGTCAGCTTCACCCGCCAGCAGGCGCCGCTCGGCCTCGGTCACGCGGTCTGGTGCGCGCGCGATATCGTCGGCAACGAGCCGTTCGCGGTCGTGCTGCCGGACGAGCTCGTGCTCAATTCGCCCGGCTGCCTGAAGCAGATGATCGACACCGCCAGCAAGCTCGGCGAAAAATCCAATGTCATCGCGGTCGAGGCGGTGCCCGACCATCTGACCCATCAATACGGCATCTGCGGCGTCGGCAAACGCACCGGCAAGATGTTCGAGGTCGACGGCATGGTCGAGAAGCCGGCCAAGGGCACCGCGCCCTCCAACCTCTCGATCACCGGCCGCTACATCCTGCAGCCGGAGATCTTCAAGATCCTGGAGACCCAGGAGCGCGGCGCCGGCGGAGAGATCCAACTCACCGATGCCATGATCGGCCTCGCCAGATCGCAAAGCTTCTACGGCGTCGAGTTCGAGGGCGAGCGCCATGATTGCGGCTCCAAGCCCGGCTTCCTCCGCGCCAACATCGCCTACGGCCTGAAGCGGCCGGAGCTGCGTGACGGGCTCATTGCGGAAATGAAGAAGTATTTGGGGCAGTAGCGCTCCGCTCGTCATTGCGAGGAGCGAAGCGACGAAGCAATCCAGGCTGTCTTCGCGGAGACAGTCTGGATTGCTTCGCTTCGCTCGCAATGACGGAACGAAACCCTCACGCCACCAGCGACAGCTTCGGCAAGCTTGCGACCACCGACTGGTTGCGGCCGCCGGCTTTTGCGGCGTAGAGCGCCTTGTCGGCGGCGGCGACCAGGATCGGCCAGTCCATGCCGGTGGTGGGAACGAGGCTCGCGATGCCGCAGGACACCGTCGAGCTCGTGTGGTCGTCGGACCATCCCTGCACCTTGGCGCGGATCTTCTCGGCCACCAGGAGGGCGTCCGTGACCGAGGTGCCCGGCAGCAGCACGGCGAATTCCTCACCGCCATAGCGCGCGGCGCAGTCGCCGGCGCGGCTCACCGAATCGGAAATGCAGATGGCGATGCCGACCAGCACCTGGTCGCCGGCCTGATGGCCGAACGTGTCGTTGTAGGCCTTGAAGTGATCGGCATCGATCATCAACAGCGCGATCGGCGTCTGCTGCCGCATCGCGCGGCGCCATTCGACGTCGATCACCTGGTCGAACTTGCGGCGGTTCTTCAGGCCGGTGAGCGCGTCGGTCGTCGCCATCTCCTCGAGCTTGCGCTCGGCCTCGGCGCGCCGGCCGATCTCGCGCGCGAGCACCAGCGTCGATGCCAGCATGAACAGGCTGAGCGCCACGACCACGGCGCCGATGCGGTAGGCTTCCCTCTGCCAGAGCTCGAACACGGTGTTCAGTGGCTTACCTGCCACCACGAATAGCGGGCTGGTCCCACCGCTGCGGACATAGAGCCGCGGCGTGCCGTCGATCGGCCCCTGTCCGGCGAATGCGCTGCCGACCTTCAGATTTTCGGCCTTCCAGACCGGCCGGTCGGCCAGATTCGTGCCGATCACGTCGAGATCAAACGGCCGCCGCATCATGACAGTACGGTCGCGCCTGAGCACGGTGATGGTATCGTCGGGATCGAGGCTCAGCCGCTCGAACAATTCGTGGAAATAGCTGAAGCGGATCGATCCGGCGACGACGCCGAGAAAGCCGCCGTCGGTATCGCTGATGCGCCGGCTCAGCACGATCGAATAAGCGCCGCGGAACAGCATGGGACGGCTGATGAAGAGCCCGGCTTGCGGATTGTCCCGATGGGCCTTGAAGTAATCCTCGTCGCCCCGGTTCACGACAACGGGATCGAGCGTCGAGGCGTCAATGGTCAACCGGCCGTCGGCGTCGAACACCTGGATCGCGCCGAAATGCCTCGCCGTGGTCGAATGGTCGAACAGGATGAGGTGACGGATCGGCTTCGAGACCGTGGCGATTTCCGGCAGCAGCATGTTGCTGGCGACCGCCTTAAGGGCCAGATCGTAGATCTCGATGTTGCGGCTGACGTCGGACTCGATGGTCGTCGCCAGGTTTTCCAGCGTCTGGCGGGCGAGCGCCTCCTCGCCTCGGCGCATGTCCAGCATGACGTTGACGCAAATGGCGGAAAAGCCGATCACCGTCACCACGGACGAGATGATCAGCAGCTTCGCCGAAAGCCGCCATGGCCGCCGGGCCGTGACGTCGCGCCATCGAGACAACATCGTTTGCTCCCGACACCAGTGAATGCGCCCGAAAGCTTGAGTAGTGTTTAAGCCGGGACGGCGCTGCCGGAATGAGTTAAAAATTGGTTTCCGCGGCTCACGTTTTTGGGCAAAGCGGAGCTTCGACCAGCGAAGAGGACAGCGGTGAACGACTACGACGCGTTGCGCGATTATCTGATGCGGCAGAAGCAGGCGGAATTCGTGCTGACCTATGAACAGATCGAAGAGATTATCGGCGCGGCCCTGCCGCGCGCGGCGAATCGTGCCTCATGGTGGGACAGCCTGCGCAGCCCGGATATCCAGATGCCGCAACGCGAAGCCTGCCTCGCCGCGGGTTTCAAGGCGATGCGGATGCCGGACGGTGCGAGCGTGCGGTTCACCAAGCTGAAGAGTGACCGGCGCAGGCCTGGGTGAGGCGAAGGGAAGCTAGCTCGCCGCTTCCAGGCGCACTTCCGTGAGCAGGCGCGTCGCGGCGTCGGCATCCATGGGTTCGCCAAAGGCGAACCCTTGCGCGTATTCGCAGCCCATCTGGTAGAGCTCGACCGCGTCGGAATCGGTCTCGGCACCTTCGGCGACCACGTCCATGCCGAGGTCGTGCGCGAGCGCGATGATGGACTTCAGGATCACCGGGCGGGTGCCGCGGTTGGTGGTGCGCACGAAGGACTGGTCGATCTTGATGGTGTCGAACGGGAAGCGCTGCAGATAGGCCAGCGACGAATGGCCGGTGCCGAAATCGTCGAGCGACAGCCCGGTGCCGAGTTCGCGGATGCGCGTCAGCATCTGCGCCGCGTGCTCCGGATTCTCCATCACCAGCGATTCCGTCAATTCCAGCTTCAGCGTGCCGCGCGCGACCGAGGAGCGCGACAGCACGGTGCGGATGTCGTGGATCAGATCGTGGCGCAGCAATTGGCGCGAGGAGACGTTGACCGATGCGAAGATCGGCTCGCGCGAGCGCATCGCGCGCTGCCAGATCGAGAGCTGCTTGGCGGTCTGGTCGAGCACGAACATGCCGAGGTCGATGATCAGGCCGGTCTCTTCCGCGATGGTGATGAATTCCGAGGGCGCCATGCGTCCGAGCTTGGGATGATCCCAGCGCACCAGCGCCTCGAAGCCGGCGACCGAACGGTCTTCAAGCCGCACGATCGGCTGGTACAGGATCGTGAGCTCCTGCCGCTCGATGGCGCGGCGCAGTTCGCTCTCCAGCGTCAGCCGGTCGGTTTTTCGCGCGCGCATCGCGGACTTGTAGACGTCGATGCGGTCGCCGCCGATGCGCTTGGAGTGATACATCGCGAGCTCGGCGTCCTTGATGATCTCGTCCGTGAGCTGAACTTGCGGATCGGACAGGGCGAGGCCGATCGAGGCCGTGAGAAAGATCTCGCGTTCGTTGAAGGCGATCGGCGCGCGGATGGTCTTGCGGATGGTCTCGGCGAAGGCGGTGATGCGGGCGGGGTCCTGCTCCGAGAGCAGGATCAAGCCGAACTGGTCGCCGGCGAGCCGCGCCAGCGTATCCTGCGGCTTCAGGATGCGGGTGAGGCGGCGGGCCAGCGTCAGCAGGATGGAATCGCCGACCGCGATGCCGACGGAATCGTTGACCTGCTTGAAGCGGTCGAGGTCGATCACCATCAGCGTCGGCCGCAGCGTCGGCATGGTCTTGGCGAAATGCGCGACGGCGCCGAGCCGGTCCATGAACAGCTTGCGGTTGGGCAGACCGGTGAGATTGTCATGCACCGAATCGTGCAGCAGGCGCTCCTCGGCGTTGCGCAGCTCGGTGACGTCGGTGAGGGTGCCGACCACGCGCGAGACCTCGCCGTCGGAGCCGACCACCGGGCGCGCCTTCAGCGCGAACCACATGAAGTGACCGTCCGGCGTGCGCAGGCGGAAATCCTGCACCAGGCGGCCGCGGCGCTGGTCGAGCACGCTGTCGAGCGCGGCGCGGAAACGGTCCTGGTCGAGCGGGTGCAGCACTTCGAGCCAGGAGGCGGCCGGGCCTTCCAGCGTGCCGCGCTTGAGGCCGAGCAGGGCCTCGGTCTCAGGGCTGGTAAAGACCTTGTCGGCGGACACGTCCCAGTCCCAGATCAAATCGCCGGAACCGGCCAGCGCCAACGCGCGGCGCTCGATGTCGGAGACGACGCCGGTGGTGGCGCCGCCGCCCGCGAACGCATGCTGCATCACCGTGAAGCCGATCAGCATCACGATCAGCACGAGGCCGCCGAGCAGGGCAGGGCCGACGATGTCGTTGGTGACGGAGCCTGCGACCGTCATGCCGGCCGCGACCACCCAGACCACCAGCAGGAACCAGGTCGGGATCAGCAGCACCGCGCGGTCGAAGCCGTGGGTGGAGAGATAGACGATCAGCGCGAAGCCGGCGAAGGCAATCAGCACCAGCGAGATGCGCGCGATGCCGGAGGCCACCGCAGGGTCGAACAGGGCCAGCGCAACGAGAGAGCCCAGGAACGCGAGCCAGCCCACCGTGATGTGCGAATAGCGCACGTGCCATCGACTGAGATTGAGATAGGCGAACAGGAACACCAGCAGCGTCGCCGCCAGGATCGCCTCACCCGCCGCGCGCCAGATGCGCTCGGCGTTGTTCGACATGTCGAGCACCTTGCCCCAGAAGCCGAAATCGACGCCGATATAGACCAGCACCGCCCAGGCCAGCGCCGCGGCGGCCGGGAACATGATGCTGCCCTTGACCACGAACAGGATGGTCAGCACCAGCGCCAGCAAGCCGGAGATGCCGATCACGATGCCCTGGTACAGCGTGAATGAGTTGACCTTGTCCTTGTAGGATTCCGGCTCCCACAGATAGAGCTGCGGCAGCTTGTCGGTGCGCAGCTCCGCGACGAAGGTGACGACGGCGCCGGGATCGAGCGTGACGCGGAAGACGTCGGCGGTCGGGCTCTCCTGTCGCTCCGGCCGGTCGCCGGTCGAGGGCGTGATGGTCGCGATGCGCGACAGCCCGAGGTCGGGCCACAGCAGCCCCGAGGAGACGATACGGTAATGCGGGGCGACGATCAGGCGGTCGAGCTGGTCGTCGGTGTTGTTGGCGAGCGCGAACACCACCCAGTTCTGGCCGCCTTCGCGGGCGCGCACCTCGATGCGGCGGACGATGCCGTCGGTGCCGGGCGCGGTCGAGACCTGGATGCGGTCGGCGTCGCTGCGCTGATGCTCGAGCACACCGGTGAGGTCGATCGCGGGCGCGTCACCGCGGACGCTGACAGCGTCCAGCGCGCGCGCCGGGAATGCGCAGACGAGAATCATGAGGCCCAGCGCTATGGGCGCGAGGCACCTGATCAGACGCAAGGTCAGTTCTCCGCGTTCGACGCAAACTCTTCGGTGCAGGCTCTTCGGTGCACGGCGTTTTCCGAACGGAACAAGGTGGTTCGGTGCGTCGCGATAGATGCCACGAAAGCGAGGAAAATCAAAGGGTTTCCGGCTTGCCCTGTGGGCCGTTGGCCTAGACCTCCAACACAATTTTGCCAATATGTGCCGAGGTTTCCATCCGCCGGTGCGCGTCGGATGCTTTTTCCAGCGGGAAAGTGCTGTCCATCAGCGGCTTGACGCGGCCTTCGCGCAACAGCGGCATCACTTTCGCCTCGATCGCGGCCACCATCGCCGCCTTGTCCGCATTACTACGGGGGCGCAGCGTCGAGCCGGTATGGGTCAGGCGCTTCACCATCACCTTGGCGATGTTGACGGTGACCTTGGGCCCGTTGAGGGTCGCGATCTGCACGATGCGGCCGTCGAGCGCTGCGGCGTCATAGTTGCGATCGACATAGTCGCCGGCGACCATGTCGAGGATCAGATTGGCGCCGGCATTGTTGGTCTCCGCCTTGACCACGGCGACGAAGTCTTCGGTCTTGTAGTTGATGGCACGATCCGCGCCGAGCTTGAGGCAGGCATCGATCTTGTCCTGCGATCCCACGGTGACGATCACCTTGGCGCCGAAAGCTTTTGCGAGCTGGATCGCCATGGTGCCGATGCCGGAAGAGCCGCCGTGGATCAGCAGCGTCTCGCCGGCCTTCAGGGCGCCGCGCTCGAACACATTGTGCCAGACCGTCATCAGTGTTTCCGGCAGTGCGCCGGCTTCCTTGATCGACAGCGACGGCGGCACGCTCATCGCCTGACCGTCCTGCGCGATGCAGTACTGCGCATAACCGCCACCGGCGACCAGCGACATCACCTTGTCGCCGATCTTGTGCCGCTTGGCGTTGCTGCCGACGGCCACCACTTCGCCGGCGATTTCGAGGCCGGGCAGGTCGCTGGCGCCGGGGGGCGGCGGATAGGCGCCGGAGCGCTGCGCGACATCGGGCCGGTTGACGCCGGCGGCCTGCACCTTGACCAGGATCTCGTCGGGGCCGGGCTGCGGCAGCGCCCGTTGTTCCGGCACCAGCACCTCCGGTCCGCCGGGTTTCGAGATGGCGACCACGGTCATTTGCGCGGGCAGCTTGTCCATGATGTGTCCTTGAGCAAAGGTGCGGGATGGAACGAGGCCATTGCTTAGCCAGCGCGGTGCAGGCTGGCAACCGCCTCAGCCGCTTGTGAGGCGAACGCAGGAGGAACCAGGATGGCGATGGAAGACGACGACCGCCCGCGCAAGCAGATCAGCCATGACATCGGACAGGATCTCTCAGTCTTGTCGGTGGAGGAACTGACCGACCGCATCGCGCTGCTCAAGGGCGAGATCGCAAGATTGGAAGAAGCCGCAACAAAGAAGCGCGCCTCGCGTGATGCTGCCAACAGCGTTTTTAAGTCGTAGCGAATTGGAAGAGGAGCGCCAGCTACTTCCACGGCGTCATGGCCGGGCATAGCCGTCCGAAGGACGGCGTCGCTTCCGCTCGCCTATGTCCCGGCCATCCACGTTCTTGATCTTTCGCCGAAGGAGAGGACGTGGAAGCCCGGGCATGAGGGGCAGTTTGTTCCGCGGGCCCACTCGGCCACTGACCGACATGGCTAACGAACCCTCAAGATAATCGCTCGTTTACTCCACATTAAGCTTTCGAGTTTATGACTGGGAACTGTCCTCGTTTGGACACCGAGTGGCTCCTGTCCACTCTGTTTGACGCCTCCCTGTTATCAACTTTCAAAGCCGCCGGTTTTCCGGCGGCTCTTTTTTTGCGCCCAGCTCCGCCTTTTTGCGTCTCGCCGCGGTTGAATTCCGGGCAAAGACCCGCGGAAACCATATCCGCGCTTGTCACTGGACTCGGCGTCTCGCCCGCGCAATGATTTGTTCATCATAAGCCGGTGCCAAAGCCGGGCAGTCAGACAGTTGCGTAAGGGGCGTTAACCATGGAACGTTTGCAAGCCGAAGGCGCTCTCGTTCAACTCAGCGAGCGGTTCACCAATTCTGCGGCGTTCGGCGTCCTGTTCCGCGAGGGCATGGACTTGGTCGAGGAGACCGCCGCCTATCTCGATGGCGCCGGCCGCACCGAGGCCAAGGCGCTCGATCGTGCCGTCAGCCTCACCTATGCGACCGAGAGCATGCGTCTGACCACCCGCCTGATGCAGCTCGCCTCGTGGCTGCTGCTGCACCGCGCCGTGAAGGAAGGCGAGATGACGCTGGGCCAGGCCAATCGCGAAAAGACCAAGGTCAAGCTCTCCGCCGCCGATCCCGGCTCAACCGACACCATCGAGAAGCTGCCGTCGCAGCTCCAGGACCTGATCCATCGCTCGATGAGCCTTCAGACCCGCGTGCGCCGCCTGGACAACACCATCCACACCCCGCCGGTCGATCATTCCTCGATCGGCAACCCGCTGGTGCCGCATCTCAACGCGTTGAAGGCGGCGTTCGAGCGGTAAGCTCCCGTCATCGCGACGAGCGCCCCCAAAACAAAAAACGCCTCCGGCTCTCCGGGGGCGTTTTCGTCTCCAGCCTCGAGGGGCCGGATCAATCCTTTTTGAGAAAGCCCGAAAACTTCTTCTGGAAGCGCGAGACGCGGCCGCCGCGATCCAGCAGCTGCGCGTTGCCGCCGGTCCAGGCCGGGTGCGACTTGGGGTCGATGTCGAGGTTCAGCGTGTCGCCTTCCTTGCCCCAGGTGGAGCGGGTCAGGTACTCGGTTCCGTCGGTCATCACGACCTTAATCGTATGATAGTTCGGGTGAATTTCGGCTTTCATGGCAATTCCTCGGCGCCCCGGCGCCTCACTTGAGTGGCTATCGAATGACGGATTTGGCGGGGTCTATACCCCACGGGCCCCTGTAAAACAAGCCATTGCAAGCCTTTTGAGGGCCTTAGCGGGCCGGGCTGCCCCCTAAGGGACTTCCCGGATTTGCCACTCCCGCTCGCCCGGCCTATTTGGGACGGACCACCTTCTCTTTGTCTTTTGGTCGGATCTCATGAGCGCAGTAGAACGGCTTGAAACCGGGCCCGCGGAAGCCCCGTCGATCGAGGCCGACCTGATCGAGGCGCCGGCGAAGAGCCGCGCGAAGCTGCGGCCGCTGTTGGCGCTCGCGCCCTATGTCGCCCGCTATCGCGGCCGGGCGGCGCTGGCCTTTGTCGCGCTGACGATCGCGGCGCTGACCACCCTGCTGGTGCCGGTCGCGGTGCGCAGGATGATCGATTTCGGCCTGACGCCTGAGGGCATCGAGCTGATCAACAGCTACTTCTCGGTGATGATCGCCGTCGTCGCCGTGCTCGCGCTGGCGAGTGCCGCGCGCTACTACCTCGTAATGACGATCGGCGAGCGCATCGTCGCCGATCTCAGGCGCGACGTCTTCGCCCATCTGCTCTCGCTGTCGCCGGCCTTCTTCGATTCCGCGCGCAGCGGCGAGCTGGTGTCGCGCCTCACCGCCGACACCACGCAGATCAAATCCTCCGTTGGCGCCTCGGTCTCGATCGCGCTGCGCAATCTGATGATGTTCTTCGGTGCCGCGGCGATGATGGTGATCACCAGCCCGCGTCTGTCGGGATTCGTGCTGCTGGCGATTCCCCTGATCGTGCTGCCGCTGGTCGCCTTCGGGCGCTGGGTGCGGCGGCTGTCGCGCAACGCGCAGGACACGCTGGCCGAGGCCTCCGCCTATGCGAGCGAGCTGGTCGGTGCGATCCGTACCGTGCAGGCCTATACCAGCGAGAGCCTCGCCGAGAGGCGCTTCGGCGGCGAGGTCGAGCAGGCCTATGAAGCCGCGCGCACCTCCACGCAGGCGCGTGCCGTGCTCACCGCCATCATCATCTTCATCGTGTTCGCAAGCGTGGTCGCGATCCTCTGGATCGGTTCGCACGACGTGCTGACCGGCACCATCACGCCGGGCCGGCTCGGCCAGTTCGTGCTCTATGCGGCCTTCGCCGCGGCCGGCCTCGGCCAGCTCAGCGAAGTCTGGGGCGAGATCTCGGCGGCATCAGGCGCTGCCGAGCGCCTGTTCGAGATCCTGCATGTGCAGCCCGACATCACCGCGCCCGCGTCGCCGCGCGCGCTGCCGGTGCCGGCGCGCGGCGAAGTCGGCTTCGACCAGGTCAGCTTCGCCTATCCGGCGCGGCGCGACGTCAATGTGCTCGATGCCGTGTCGTTCGCCGTGCGTCCCGGCGAGAAGGTCGCGATCGTCGGTCCGTCCGGTGCCGGCAAGAGCACGATCTTTCATCTCTTGTTGCGCTTCTACGATCCGCGCAGCGGCGCGATCTCGCTCGACGGCGTGCCGGTCAAATCCGCCGATCCCCGTGAATTCCGTTCGCGCATTGCGCTGGTGCCGCAGGAATCCAACGTGTTCGCGGCCAGTGCCCGCGACAACATCCGCTTCGGCCGGCCCGATGCCACCGATGCCGAGGTCGAGCGCGCGGCCGAGCTGGCGCACGCCGCCGAGTTCATCCGCCGCCTGCCCGAAGGTTTCGACACCCCGCTCGGCGAGCGCGGCGTGACGCTGTCCGGCGGCCAGCGCCAGCGCATCGCGATTGCGCGCGCGATCCTGCGCGATGCGCCGCTGCTGCTTCTGGACGAAGCCACCTCCGCGCTCGATGCCGAAAGCGAGACGTTGGTGCAGACCGCGCTGGAAGAGCTGATGCGCCACCGCACCACGCTCGTCATCGCGCACCGCCTCGCAACCGTCTTGTCGTGCGACCGCATCCTGGTGATGGACCAGGGCCGGATCGTCGAGCAGGGCACGCATCCGGAGCTCGTCGCTGCGAACGGGCTCTATGCCAGGCTGGCGAGGTTGCAGTTCGAGGGGGCGTGAGGCGAGGTAGTCTGGACTGCCGCTTCATTCAGGCTGTCATCCCCCGCGCAGGCGGGCGATCCAGTACTCCGAGACGGAAGTGATCAAGCGATAAGCCGCGGCGTACTGGATTCCCCGCCTCCGCGGGGAATGACAGCGGAGCTTTTGGCGAGAGCGTCGCACCACGTGGTCTCCCTTCGTAGCCGGGTCGATAGCGGACATTTGTCGATCTGATCGGCTGCGCGATTCGAATCGGCCACATCGTAAGGTGATCGATGGAAGCGGCGCTGCTGGCTGTCGCAGAACATGGGCGTCGTCGTTTTGATGAGTTTCGGAATGCTCGTCGTTGGCTTCCGGAATTTCGGACAGCGTTGGCGCGCCCGGAGGGAGTGGACGGCCGCGGCTGCTGAAGCTAGGGTTCGGGCCGACCCAGGAGACGCCAAATGCCTTATTCGACAGCCGACCAGACCCGAGGCGAGCGCAACGGCAAGCTTGTCGCCGACGTCTTCTGCGCGCTCTTGCTTGCTACCTTTTCCGTGGTCTTCTTCGGTTGGCTCGGCGGTCTGGCCGCCTTCATTGTCGTCGAAAGTTGCCTGCTCGCAATCGATTGGGTGGTTCCTAGCAAGAACGATGCGGCAGGCGTTGTTCGTTGAGCTGACGGAGTGGACGGTGTTGTGAATGATTGTTCTGATCGGTCCGGTACTGTTCATCCTCCTCATCCTGTTCGCTATTCGACAGCAGATGCGCGGCCTTGCGGGGTGGAAAGCGGCGCTGCTTGTTGTCGCTGGTAGCGGCGTCATCGTTGTGCTGAGTTTCGGATTGCCCATCGTGGGCTTCCGGAATTTCGGATAGGGCAGCCCGCGCCCCTGAGCCGAGTGGATGAACCTTGCAGTTCCCCCGGATGTGGCGCCTAATCAGGTATCGCCGGCCAAAGGCTCGTCCGTAGGCGTCGGTGCCTGAGAGATGATTTGTGCTCCCGCCTCAATGGGAGTGCGCCTCATGGCCCCGCCATTCAGCAAGGAAACCCACGAACTTTTGGAGCGGGCGCAGCGAGCGATCGATGAGTCGATCCGGCTTCGCGAAGACAGCCAACGCGCGATCCGCCAAGCCGAAAGCTGGCAGTTCGAGCTTGAACTCCGCTTGAGCCGAGAGCGCACCGCGGCGAGTTGACGGCAGCACTGCTTATCAGCACTTCGGCGACAGCGCCGGCACGTTCGGCCATGGCCAGTTCTTCCAGCTCCCGTCCTCATCAACGCAGGCCGATGGCCCAAGGCCATTCGTCGGAGCACTCGTCGTCTTGACCGGCGTGGCGAGGTGCTGGTCGACATAGCTCGTCGAAACATATCCGGCGACGATGACGCCGAGCAGGACCGAAGACCCCTTGGCCAGATCGCTCAATTTCATCGGTCATCTCCATCCGCTTGCCGGCGCAACTTGCGGGCACAACGACTAGCTGACGTCCTGGGATCCCGACGTGACGGCCGTCACGCGTCCAGAATCAAGATCGCCAGAATCTAAGGTTGCCAAATCATCTTCAGCACCGGACGTCCCGAGGTCGGGTTCACCTCGTCGCCGGCATGCGCGAAGCCTTTGCGCTCGTAGAAGCGGATGGCGCGGCTGTTGTCCTTGTTGACAAGCAGCGTCACGCCCGCCGGTGACAGGCGCTTGGCCTCATCCACCAGCAGCCGCGCCGCGTCCGAGCCCCAGTGCGCGGGATCGACCACGAGCTGGTCGAGATAACCGTCGCCGTCGATGGTGACGAAGCCGGTCAGCGCGCCGTCCTGCTCCGCGACCACGATCGAAGCCTTCGGCACCAGCTCCTTGCGCCAGCGCTCGCGCCACCAGTCCAGGCGGGCCGCGAAGTCGATCTGCGGATAGGCCTGCTGCCAGGTGCGATGCCACAGGTCAATCGAGGCGGCCTCGTCCTCGGGACGGTAACGGCGGAGGTGGAGGGCGCTCACTACCGCTCCGTCAGCTTCAGCTCGATGCGGCGGTTGCGCTTGTAGGCTTCCTCGGTGTTGGCCGTGTCGAGCGGCTGGAATTCGCCGAAGCCGGCGGCGACCAGGCGCTGGGCCGGCACGCCGAGCGAGATCAGGTACTGCACCACGGAGATCGAGCGCGCGGCCGAGAGGTCCCAGTTCGACTTGAAGTTCGGACCGTTGACCGGGCGCACGTCGGTATGGCCGTCGACACGCAGCACCCAGGGGATCTCGTTCGGGATTTTCTTGTCGAGATCGATCAGCGCGGTTGCGAGCGTGTCGAGCTCGGCGCGGCCTTCGGGCAGCAGCACCGCCTGTCCGGTGTCGAAGAACACTTCGGACTGGAATACGAAGCGATCGCCGACGATGCGGATGTCGGGGCGGTTGCCGAGGATGGCGCGCAGGCGGCCGAAGAATTCCGAGCGATAGCGCGACAATTCCTGCACGCGCTGCGCCAGGGCGACATTCAGGCGAGAGCCCAGGTCGGCGATGCGATTTTGCGATTCCTTGTCGCGCTTCTCGCTAACGTCGAGCGCCTCTTCCAGCGCGGCCAATTGCCGCCGCAGCGCGCTGATCTGCTGGTTCAGCACCTCGATCTGCGCCAGCGCCCGGGCCGAAACCGCCTTCTCGGAATCCAGCGCCTTGCCGAGCTCGGAGGACTTGCCCTGCGCATCGTTGCCGGCCGCGGCGAGCCCCTCATAGAGGCCCTTGATGCGGTCGCGCTCGCTCTCGGCCGAAGCGAGGCCGGCTTTCAGCGACGAGACCTGGTCGTCGAGCGTGAGCTTGCCGAGCTTCTCCAGCGACAGTAATTCGTTGAGCTGCGCGATCTTGGCGTTGAGCTGCTCCAGCGCCTTGTCCTTGCCGGTGACCTCCTGCGACAGGAAGAACTGCACGACCAGGAACACCGACAGCAGGAACACGATCGACAGCACCAGCGTCGACAGCGCGTCGACGAAGCCGGGCCAGTAGTTGAAGGAGGTATCGCCGCGGCGACCGCGCGCCAGTGCCATGTCGCTAACCCTTCTCGGGCTGACGCGCGATGCGCTCCAGCAGGCGCCGGATCTCGCGGTTCTGCTCGCCCTGGCCGTCGGCCCATTCGCGGATCATCTGCTGCTCGGTCCGCATATGCGAGACCAGCGCCTGAATGGCTTCGGCGAGGCTCGCCATCGCCGCGGTGGTGCCGCGGCTGCCGCTACCCTCCTCGAGCACGGAGCGTAAGCGCTCGACGACGGCCTGAAGCTCGCCGCTGGCAATGCCACCGCCAGTGCCGGCAACAGAGACCTCGCCGCTGCCATACTCGCGCACGGTGGTGGCAAGCCAGTCTTCGAGGTCGGTGTAGAAACGGTTCTGCGCCTGGCTCGATTGCAGGTCGAGGAAGCCCAGGATCAGCGAGCCGGCGAGGCCGAACAGCGAGCTCGAGAACGAGATGCCCATGCCGCCGAGCGGGGCGGCCAGCCCCTCTTTCAGCGTGTCGAACAGGGCCCCGGAATCGCCGCCGACCTTGAGCCCGTCGATCACCTTGCCGACCGAGCCGACCGTCTCGATCAAGCCCCAGAACGTGCCGAGCAGGCCGAGGAAGACCAGCAGCCCGGTCATGTAGCGGGAGATGTCGCGGGCCTCGTCGAGGCGGGTCGCGATCGAATCGAGCAGGTGCCGCATGGTGGTCTGGGTGATCGACATCCGCCCGGTGCGCTCGCCGCCGAGGATCATCGCCATCGGCGCCAGCAGCTTGGGGTGGCGGGCGGGCGCAAGGCCGGGATCGGCGATGCGGAAATTGTTGACCCAGGAGACTTCGGGATACAGCCGGATCACCTGGCGGAAGGCCAGGATGATGCCGATGAACAGCACGCCGCCGATCAGGGCATTGAGGCCGGGATTGGCGAAGAAGGCCTGGATGATCTGCTTATAGAGCACCACGCCCACCAGGGTGCAGAGCACCAGGAAGACCAGCATCCGCACCAGGAAGACGCTGGGCGAGGATAGCTTGGTGTATTCGATGTCGAGGGAGGAGCGGGGCGAGGCGCCTGGCGGCATGGCCGGTATCATCCGTTAACTTGCTTGCGGCGCGCACTATGGCACAGCGCCAGCCCAAAAAAAGCGCCGGATGCGCCGATTTCGGGGAGAGCTGGGGAACCCAAAGCTGAAACCGGGCTTTGGTAAGGACGTACTTTGCAAATCGTCGGCATTCCACAGGTTCAAGTCGCACTTTTCCCCTGGCGCCAAAACCCGCCGCCCAAGACGGAGTCGTCTCATGAGCGTCGTGTCCGCGATCATCGGGACTGCCGAACGGGTGCCGTTGCCTGATGTCGTGATCCGCGCGGCGATCCAGCGCCTGTGCTCGCGCACGGTGACGCGCCTGTCCGCGCTGGGCGGGGCGGACGATGCCGCCTTCGCCGGGCGGATGATGCTGCGGCCGATCGCCGAGGACGCGGATGCCGAGCACGACGAGGTGCCCGCTTCGTTCTTTGCGAAGGTGCTCGGCCCCAACCGCAAATACTCCTGCTGCTTCTACAAGACCGACGCGACCACCTTGCGGGAGGCCGAGGAGGAGGCGCTGCGTCAGACCGCCGAGCATGCCGCTCTCGCCGATGGTCAGACCATCCTCGAACTCGGCTGCGGCTGGGGCTCGCTGTCGCTGTGGATGGCGCGGCAGTTTCCGCACGCCAAGGTGACGGCGGTGTCGAGCTCGCAGGCGCAGCGCGCCCATATCGAGGAAGAGGCGCGGCTGCGCGGTCTTCTTAATCTGCGGGTGGTCTGCGCGGACATCAACGTGTTCGCGCCCGACGGGCAATTCGACCGCATCGTGTCGGTCGAAATGTTCGAGCATGTGATGAACTGGCGCAAGCTGATGACGCGCTTGCGATCATGGCTCGCGCCGGAGGGGCGGTTCTTCATGCACATCGTCGCCCATCGCTCCGGCTCTCACCTGTTCGACCGGGCCGATCGCGACGACTGGATCGCGCAGCGCGTCTCCACGGGCGGGCTGATGCCGAGCCATCACCTCGTCAGGCAATTCGACGATATTTTCACAGTCGAGAAGGAATGGTGCTGGAGCGGCACGCACTATCAGCGCACCGCCAACGACTGGCTCGCCAATTTCGACGCGCATCGCTGTTTCATCGAAGCGGCCTTGCGCAACATCCATGGCGAGGAGACCGCCCAGCGAATGCGACGCTGGCGCTGGTTCTTTCTCGCGACCTCGGGCCTGTTCGGCTATGCCGACGGAACCGAGTGGGGCGTCAGCCACTACCGCATGAAGGCGGCGGGGTAATTGCGGTCTTCTGACGCAGCACGCGGTGATGGAACCGGACTCACAATCGGGTGAGACGCGAAAAACGCCGTGAACTCAGCACCCTAGGCCGTGTGACATTGGGCCGCCCGCAAGGTGCGTTGCGTCGCAGCACGTCCGCTCTATTTTGACCGCATCAGCCGCGTGCCATGGCCCAGAACGGGCCTCGCGCCGAGCGGGATCGGTTTCAACAATATCGGGGCACCCCATTTCATGTCAGGACTTCGCGCGCGATCGGCATGCGTTGCAATGATGCTCGCGGCCTTTACGCCGCTGTTGGCGGGCTGCGACGAATCCAGCTCCGCCATTTCAGCCGCCCAGCCCAACGACCCCGACGTCAGCATCGTCATCGTCAAGCCGCAGCCGCGTGCCGTGGTGCGCGAGCTGCCGGGCCGCATTGCGCCGACGCGCGTCTCCGACGTGCGGCCGCGCGTGTCCGGCATCGTGGTCGAGCGCCTGTTCCGGCAGGGCAGCGAGGTGAAGGCCGGCGATCCACTGTATCGGATCGATCCGCGTCCGTTCGAGGTCGAGGTGATGGCCAACGAGGCTGCGGTCGCCAAGGCCGAGGCCGCGTTGATGCAGTCCCAGCAGCAGGCGCGCCGCATCGCCACGCTCACCAGCCAGCGCGCCGCGCCCGAAGCCGAGAACGAGAAGGCGATCGCGGCCGAGCGCCAGGCCCATGCCGAGGTCGAGGGCCGCAAGGCCGATCTCGCGCGCGCAAAGCTCAATCTCGACTATGCCACCGTACGCGCGCCGATCGACGGCGTCGTCGGTGCCGCCCTGGTCAGCGAGGGCGCGCTCGCGGTCCAGAACGAGACCAATCTGGCCACCATTCAGCAGCTCGATCCGATCTATGCGGATTTCACCCAGTCGGTGAACGAGCTCAACCAGCTCCGCCGCGCCTTCGAGAGCGGTGACCTCGAGCGCATCGCGCCCGACGCCGCCAAGGTGCATCTCGTGCTCGACGACAACACCCTCTACTCGCTCGACGGCAAGTTGCTGTTTTCGGATGCCAAGGTCGACGCCAATACCGGTCAGGTGACCTTGCGTGGTGAGTTCCGCAATCCGAAGCGCGAGCTGCTGCCGGGCATGTATGTCCGCGTCCGCATCGACCAGGGTCTCGATAGCGATGCGATCGCCGTGCCGCAGCAGGCGATTCAGCGCAATGGCGGCGGCGGCAGCGAGGTGTTCGTCGTCAAGGACGACAATCGCATCTCGGTGCAGCCGGTGCGCACCGGTTCGGTGCAGGACGGCATCTGGTTCGTCACCGACGGCCTGAAGGCTGGCGACAAGGTCGTGGTCGAAGGCTTCCAGAAGTTCGCCGCCGGCGACAAGGTCAAGCCGCAATCCTGGTCGGAAGCGGATGCGACCGCCGACAACCGGCACGCCCAGAAGCTGATGCGGTAATAGACCATGGCGAGCTTCTTCATCGACAGGCCGATCTTCGCCTGGGTCGTCGCGCTGTTCATCTGTCTGGTCGGCGCAATTTCGATTCCGCTGTTGCCGATCGCGCAGTACCCGATCATCGCGCCGCCCTCGATCTCGATCTCGACCAGCTATCCCGGTGCCTCGCCCGAGAACCTCTACAACAGCGTCACGCGGCTGATCGAGGAGGAGCTCAACGGCGCCTCCGGCATCCTCAATTTCGAATCGACCAGCGACTCGCTCGGCCAGGTCGAGATCATCGCCAATTTCGTGCCGGGCACCGATACCAGCGCCGCCTCGGTCGAGGTGCAGAACCGCATCAAGCGCGTCGAGGCGCGGCTGCCGCGCGCGGTGATCCAGCAGGGCATTCTGATCGAGGAAGCCTCCAGCGCGGTGCTCCAGATCATCACGCTGAACTCGACCGACGGCAGCCTGGATGAGGTCGGCCTGGGCGACTTCATGATCCGTAACGTGCTGGGCGAGATCCGCCGCATCCCCGGCGTCGGCCGCGCCACGCTGTATTCGACGGAACGTAGCCTGCGCGTCTGGGTCGACCCGGCAAAGCTGGTCGGCTATGGCCTGACCGCCGACGACGTCAACAAGGCCATTGCCGCGCAGAACGCGCAGGTCGCTTCGGGCAGCATCGGCGCCGAGCCGTCGACCTCGACCCAGCGCACCTCCGCGCTGGTGCTGGTCAAGGGCCAGCTCTCGTCCCCGGATGAATTCGGTACCATCATCCTGCGCGCCAATGCCGACGGGTCGACCGTGCGGCTGCGCGATGTCGCGCGGATCGAGGTCGGCGGCCTCAGCTACCAGTTCAACACCCGTCTCGATGGCAAGCCGACCGCCGGTCTTTCCGTGCTGATGTCGCCGACCGGCAATGCGCTGGCGACCGCGAGCGCCGTCGAAGAGAAGATGAAGGAGCTGTCTCGCTTCTTCCCGGCCAATATCGGCTACGAGATTCCATACAACATCACGCCCGTGGTCGAGGCCTCGATCAAGAAGGTGTTGTCGACGCTGGTCGAAGCCATCGTGCTGGTGTTCGTGGTGATGTTCCTGTTCCTGCAGAACATCCGCTACACCATCATTCCGACCATCGTGGTGCCGGTGGCGCTGCTGGGCGCCTGTACCACGCTGCTGCTCGCCGGCTATTCCATCAACATGCTCTCGATGTTCGGCATGGTGCTCGCCGTCGGCATCCTCGTCGACGATGCCATCGTCGTAGTCGAGAACGTCGAGCGCATCATGGCCGAGGAGGGGCTGCCGCCCAAGGAAGCGACGCGGAAAGCGATGTCGCAGATCACCGGCGCCATCATCGGCATCACGCTGGTCTTGATGGCCGTGTTCGTGCCGATGGCGTTCTTCCCGGGCTCGGTCGGCATCATCTACCGCCAGTTCTCCGTGACCATGGTCGCCGCGATCGGCTTCTCGGCCTTCCTCGCGCTGTCGCTGACGCCGGCACTGTGTGCGACGCTGCTCAAGCCCGTCGCGGCCGGTCATGGGCATGCCAAGAAGGGCGTGTTCGGCTGGTTCAACCGCATGCTCGACGGCAGCAAGGAGGGATATTCCCGCACCGTCGGCTTCTCGCTGAAGCGCACCGGCCGCTTGATGCTGGTCTATGTCGCGCTGCTCGCCGGCCTGTCCTGGGCCTTCGTCAATCTGCCCGGCGGCTTCCTGCCCGTCGACGACCAGGGCTTCGTCACCACCGACGTGCAGACGCCGTCGGACTCGTCCTACGGCCGAACCGAGGCGGTGATCGAGAAAGTGGAAAAATACCTGGCGCAGCGTCCGGGCGTCGACAACGTCACCTTCCTCACCGGCTTCAGCTTCTCCGGCCAGGGCATGAACACCGCGCAGGCCTTCATCACCCTGAAGGACTGGTCGGAACGCGGGCCGAAGGATTCTGCGGCCGCGATCGTCGCCGACATCAACCGCGATTTGTCGTCGTCGATCCGCGACGCAAAAATCTCCGCGCTGCAGCCGCCGCCAATCGACAATCTCGGCAACTCCTCGGGCTTCTCGTTCCGTCTCCAGGACCGCGGCCAGAAGGGTTATCCGGCCTTGATGCGCGCCGCCGATCAGTTGATCGCGGAGGCCAATGCGAGCGCTGTGCTGCAGAAGGTCTATGTCGAGGGCCTGCCCGAGGCCGGCGTGGTCAATCTCGTGATCGACCGCGAAAAGGCGGGCGCCTTCGGCGTCACCTTCGAGGACATCAACAATACGATCTCGACCAATCTCGGCTCGAACTACATCAACGACTTCCCGAACCGCGGCCGCATGCAGCGTGTCGTGGTGCAGGCCGATGCCCGCGACCGCATGCGGACCGAGGACATCCTCAACTACAACGTCAAGAACAGCCGCGGCCAGCTCGTGCCATTCTCGTCCTTTACCACCGTGGAATGGGCGCGCGGACCGACGCAGATCGCCGGCTTCAATTATTATCCGGCGGTGCGCATCTCGGGCGAGGCGAAACCCGGCTTCACCTCGGGCGATGCCATCGCCGAGATGGAACGGCTTGCCGGCAAGCTGCCGCGCGGCTTCGGCTATGAATGGACCGGACAGTCGCTCCAGGAGAAGCTGTCGGGCTCGCAGGCGCCGTTCCTGCTCGGGCTCTCGGTATTCGTGGTGTTCCTGTGCCTGGCCGCGCTCTACGAGAGCTGGACCATTCCGCTCGCGGTGCTGCTCACCGTGCCGCTCGGCATCGTCGGCGCCGTGGTCGCAGCGATGCTGCGCGGCCTGCCCAACGACGTCTATTTCACCGTCGGCCTGATCACCATCATTGGCCTTGCGGCCAAGGACGCGATCCTGATCATCGAGTTCGCCAAGGATCTTCGAAAAGAAGGCAAGCCGCTGGTGGACGCCACCATCGAGGCCTGCCGCCTGCGCTTCCGCCCGATCCTGATGACCGGCCTTGCCTTCATCTGCGGCGTGCTGCCGATGGCCATCGCCCATGGCGCCGGCGGCGCCAGCCAGCAGGCGCTCGGCAGTGTCGTGATGGGCGGCATGATCGCGGTAGTGATCCTGGCGCTGCTGATGGTGCCGGTGTTCTTCGTCTCGGTGCAGCGCGTGCTGGGCGGGGATCGGGAGAAGGCGGCGAAGCAGGGCGAGATGTACGGGCCGCCGGCGCCGGCCGAGCTGTAAGGTGAGGTGTCATGCCCCGCGCAGGCGGGGCATGCCGTACCGCGCGGCCTTTCCGTATCCGAGCGGCGTCTCTGGAATACTGGATCATCCGCCTTCGCGGATGATGACCGTCGGGTTTGCGCTGGTGAGAGTCGGCCATTGAACGCCGGATCGGTCGGCTTGATTTCTCGGAGGCCTCAATCCAGACTGCACCCCTGGATTGAAACATCGTATTCGCACCTTACTGCGAATGCGGAGATAGCCCGCCGATTGAGAGCATGTGATGCGTCCGACCGTCATTGCGATCTCGAACTATCGCTCCATTCGGCGGCTCTCCATACCCATCCATCCACTGTCGGTGTTCGTCGGCGAAAATGGAGTCGGCAAGTCCAATCTCTACAAGTCCTTGTCGCTGTTGCGCGACGCGGCGACCGGTCAGATCACCCGCACGATCGCCGATGAAGGCGGTTTGAATTCGGTCTGCTGGTCCGGCATACGCAAGCGAGGCGAAGACGGGCGGCTGCGGCTGTCGGCGACATTCGACGGCATGAGATATTCCATCGAGCTCGGATTTCCCAGCCCGCTTCAGGCGGCGTTTTCCGGCGAGCCGATGATCAAGGCTGAAACGATCGAAACGACGCGCGGCAAACGCACGGTCAAGCTGATGGAGCGGATCAATTCGCTCATCAGCGTCCGCGGCGAGAGTGGCGCCTGGAACGCTCACAAGGATGCGGTGCTGCCGTCAGAGACCGCGCTTGCGGCTTTTTCCGATGGCAAGCAATGCCCGGAAATCGACCTGATCAGAAATGCAATGCTGGGCTGGCGATTCTATCATGACTTTCGCACTGATCCGGCGTCACCGATACGAAAGCCTTGTCTGGCGATCGCAACGCCCTCGCTCAGCGCCGATGGCATCGATCTGGCTGCCACCCTGGCGACCCTCTATGTCATTCGGGAAGACGCCGACGACCTGCAGGACGCGATCCAGGATGCATTCCCGGGTGCCGAACTCCGCGCATGGGAAGAAAATGGCAGGTGTGAATTCGATCTGCAATTGCCGGATATGCCGCGGCCGTTCAGGGCTCATGAACTATCCGACGGGACGCTGAAATACATCTGCCTGCTCGCGGTATTCATGGGCTATCGGCTGCCGCCGTTCATTGCGCTGAACGAACCCGAGACCAGCCTGCATCCGTCGCTGCTTGCGCCGCTGGCCCGGCTCATCGCCAAAGCATCGCGCCGCGCCGACATCTGGATTGTCACCCATTCGGAACAGTTGATGGACGCACTGCGAAGCGAGAGTTCGGTCCCGCTCCGCCGGGTGATCAAGTCGAAAGGCGCCACGGCGATCGAGGGCCTGACCATCGGCGGTGAATATCGCGACGACGAAGCCGACGAGGACGATGAGGACGACGATTCCTAACCGTCGTCGATCGAGCCGTCGTGCTGCTGCGGCCTACTTCCGCAAGATCTTCACCAATTCCCCGTGCACGTATTCATTCCCGCACACGACATTGCCTGTCACCAGCGCGTCGCCCGGCGTATCGATGTCGGTGATCGTTCCGCCCGCCTCGCGCAGCATGATCAGACCCGCCGCGATGTCCCAGGATTGCAAATTGCGCTCCCAGTAGCCGTCGAGGCGGCCGGCGGCGACGAAGGCCAAGTCGAGCGAGGCGGCGCCGAAGCGGCGCAGGCCGGCGACGCGCTCCTGCATCGCGGTCATCTCGCGACGGAATTCCTCGTGGTCGCCGCGGCCGATATGAGGCAGGCCGCAGGCCACCACGCATTCGTTGAGCTGACGGCGGCCGGCCACGCGCAGCCGCTGGTCGTTGAGGAAGGCGCCCTTGCCGCGCTCGGCGATGTAGAGCTCGTCATTGGCGGGATTGTAGATCACGCCGGCGATGATCGTGCCCTCGCGCGAAAGCCCGATCGAGATCGCGAATTGCGGGATGCCGTGCAGGAAGTTGGTGGTGCCGTCGAGCGGATCGACGATCCAGGTGTGGCTCTTGTCGGAGCCCTCGCGCGTTCCGCCTTCCTCGCCGATGAAGCCGTAGCCGGGCCGCGCCTTGGCGAGGTCCTGGTAGAGGATCTCCTCGGCGCGCTTGTCGGCCAGCGAGACGAAATTCGCCGGTCCCTTCAGCGAGACCTGGAGATGCTCGATCTCGCCGAGATCGCGCTTGAGGCTGCGGCCGGCGCGGCGCGCGGCCTTGACCATGACGTTGATAGTTGCGGAATACAGCATGAGCTTCCGGTCTTGATCGGGGGAAATGGCGCGAAATCGCGCCTGTTTGAGGGATGGGGTGCCCTGCGGGGGCCTCAACGTCAAGTCATTTGGCCCCGAGCCATTTCCTGGCGGCGGCCTCGGCCTTGGCCCGGTCCTCGGCCGGCAAATCGGACAATTGCTTGTCCAGCTCCGGATCGCCCTTGCCGGAGGTCTTGGCCACCAGATGCCATTTGAAGCCCTCGACCTTGTCCACGGCCGTGCCCATGCCGTTGATCAGCACCCAGGCCAGCCGGTTCTGCGCGATCGCGCTGCCCTGGCGGGACGCCTTGCGGAGCAGGGCGACGGCCGCCGGCTGGTTCTTCGGCGTGCCTGTGCCGTTGAACAGCGCAATGGCGTATTCGACCTCGGCATCGACATTGTCGGTCAGCGTGGCGACCTGGAGCAGACGCACCGCCCGTTCCAAATCCTTCGGCACGCCAGTGCCTTCCTTGTAGAAGGTCGCGAGCGCGTATTGCGCCTCGGGCAGGCCGGCATCAGCCGCCTGGCGCAGCAGCTCGGCGGAGCGCTTGACGTCCTGCGGCAGGGTCTGGCCGTCGAGATAGAGCAGCGCGAGATTATAGGCCGCCTTGGGTTCGCCGAGCTTGGCGGCGGACGCCATCAGCTTGACCGCCTCATTTTTGTCGACCGGACCGCCGCGGCCGGTCATCCTGAGCATGGCGAGCGCGAACATCGCTTCGCGGTCGCCGGCGTCGGAGGCGCGCTTGTACCATTGCAGCGCCTTGGTGTAGTCGCGTCGGATGCCCATGGCGTTGGAATAGAGCTCACCCAGCATGGTCATCGCTTTGGCATCGCCGGTTTCGGCACGGGCCGTGGCGAGTTCGAAGGCGGTCTTGTACTGGCCGCGCTGATAGGCGCCGTACACCAGATCGACGTTGGGGTTGTCGGTCGGCGGCGCCGGAATCACGGTCGCGGCCGGAGCAGGCTTTGGGGACGCGGAAGGTTTGGGGGAGGCTGAAGGTTTGGGTGCCGGCGGCGCTTCCTTCTTCTTGGTGATGGTGTGCGGCGTGGCCTTCGGCTTGTCTTTGGTTTTCTCGGCCGAAGCGCCCGGCGTTGCCACCGGCGGCGTGATCTGGAGCTGCGCGGCCGCGGGCGCCGTCAGCAGCAGCGTGGCCAGCATGATGATGCGCGGGAGCTTCATGTCGGGCGCTAGCCGTGCTCCTGGTCTGCAAGCGCAGTCGCATGAGCCTTCTTGATCGCAGCGTCGGCCTCGATCAGCGCAGCCTTGGGTCCGCGCGGATCGGCCCAGATGAAGTCGCCCACCAGCACGAAATCGGCGCCGCTGGCGGCGAATTCGTGGGCCTCCTCCAGCGAGATGGCAAAGCCGACGCAGGGCGGTTCGAACAGCTCGGCCCACCAGTCCAGCCGCTCAGCGATCGCTTGCGACGACGGCCGCTGGCCCTTTGCGTCGGGTTCGCCGAACAGCACGTAATCCGCGCCAATCTCGCCCGCATCCATCGAATGGTGCCGCGTCATCAGCCCGCCAACGCCCGCGATGCGATCGGGCTTCAGCGATGGCAGCGCCTCTTTCAGCGCGGCGATGCCGGGCAGATGCGCGCCGTCGGCGCCGCCGCGTGCGACGAGCTCAGGATGGCCATCGACAAGCAGCGCCGCGCCCGCTTTCTGAGCCGGCGGCGCCAAGGCCTTGATCCGCGAGATCATGGTGCGCTGATCGGTCTGCTTCAGCCGCAGCAGCACGGCCGCGACATCGGCGGCGGCGAGCAGGCCGGGCAGCTCGGCCAGGAGCGAAGCGGGATCGTCGACGACAGGCGTCGCGAGATAAAGGCGCGGCGCCGGGCGCGGCGGAGGAGATTTGTTCGACAAGATCTAGGCCGCTTTCTGTTCCAGGCTGCTTTGCCATTCGCCTTTGCAGGCGAGGCCATTCATGCGCGCGCGGTGACTGAATGCGCTTTGTCCGGCCGCGACGTTTTCGGCCTTGCCCGACCAGGCCTTCTGCGGCGCGGCCTGGAGTGCGCGACCATAGGAGAAGGTCAGGCCCCAGGGCAGCGGGCCGAGCTTGTGCATGGCGTTGAGATGCGCCGTTGCCTCTTCATCCGATTGGCCGCCGGAGAGGAAGGCGATGCCGGGCACCGCCGCGGGCACGCACGCCCTGAGCAGCCGTATCGTCTTCTCCGCGACCTCCTCGACGCAAGCCTGCTTCGCGCACTTCTTGCCGGAGATGGCCATGTTCGGCTTCAGCACCATGCCCTCGAGCGCGACGCGCTGCACGCGCAATTCCTGAAACGTCTTGTTGAGCACACGGCTCGTCACCTCATAGCAGCGATCGATGTCGTGATCGCCGTCCATCAGCACTTCGGGTTCGACGATCGGCACGATCTGCGCGGCCTGGCACAGCGCTGCGTAGCGCGCCAGCGCGTGGGCGTTGACGCTGATCGCAGTCATGGAAGGGATGCCACTGCCGATGTCGATCACCGCGCGCCATTTGGCGAAACGTGCGCCGCGCTCGTGATATTTCTTCAGCCGTTCGGCGAGCTTGTCGAGCCCGACGGTGACGAGCTCGCCCGGACACATCGGCAGGGCTTGGGTGCCTTCGTCGACCTTGATCCCGGGGATGGCGCCGCTGCTCTCGATCAGCTTGACCAGGGGCGTGCCGTCCTTCGCGTTCTGCCAGATCGTCTCGTCATAGAGGATGACGCCGGAGATGTAGCGGCTCATGGCTTCGTTCGAGCGGAACAGCATCTCGCGATAGTCGCGGCGGTTCTCTTCGGTCGATTCCACGCCGATCGCGTCGAAACGCTTCTTGATGGTGCCGGAGGATTCGTCGGCGGCAAGGATGCCCTTGCCGGGCGCGACCAGGGCGGTCGCGATCCTGTTCAGCTCAGTCAGATTCATCGAGATGTCCTCCCAAAACGATTCTGCCCTTGCCGGTGAAAATAGACCGTTCTCGGGCAAATGCCGAGTTAACGTTCGTCGCAGGGTAAGGGCTGGGGCAGCGTTGGGCCGGCCGGGCGACTCTTCACCTCGCCCTGCTTGCGGGGAGAAGTCGGATCGCCCTTGCGATCCGGGTGAGGGGGGTACAGGTCCCGCAGTCATCTCATCTGCCGAGAGAGCCCCTCACCCCAACCCTCTCCCCGCGAAGCGCGGGGAGAGGGGAGGATAGAGCAGCTTACGCCACCTTCGGGGCGAGCTCGCCCTTGGCGTAGCGCTTGGCCATCTCGGCCGTGGTCAGCACCTTCTTGATCTTGGAGGCTTGGCCCGCGGTATTGAATTCCTGGAGCCGCTGCTTGCACAGCTTGGTCATCGCTTCCATCGCGGGCTTCAGGTACTTGCGCGGGTCGAACTCTTCCGGATTGTCCTTGAGCACTTTCCGGATCTGGCCGGTCATCGCCATGCGGTTGTCGGTATCGATGTTGATCTTGCGCACGCCGTTCTTGATGCCGCGCTGGATCTCGGCAACGGGCACGCCCCAGGTCGGCTTCATCTTGCCGCCATAGGCGTTGATGATGTCCTGGAGGTCCTGCGGCACCGAGGAGGAGCCGTGCATGACGAGATGCATGTTCGGCAGCTTGCGGTGGATCTCCTCGATCACGTTCATGGCGAGGATGTCGCCGTCGGGCTTGCGGGTGAATTTGTAGGCACCGTGGGACGTCCCCATCGCGATCGCCAGCGCGTCGACCTGGGTCTCCTGGACGAACTTCACGGCTTCATCCGGATTGGTCAGGAGTTGGTCGTGGCTGAGCTTGCCCTCGGCGCCGTGGCCGTCTTCCTTGTCGCCCATGCCGGTCTCGAGCGAGCCGAGCACGCCAAGCTCGCCCTCGACCGAGATGCCGCCGAGATGGGCCATGTCGGTTACGGTCTTGGTGACGCCGACATTGTAGCCCCAGTCACCGGGGGTCTTGCCGTCGGCCTTGAGCGAGCCGTCCATCATCACCGAGGTGAAGCCGGCCTGGATCGCGGTCATGCAGGTGGCCGGCTCGTTGCCGTGGTCGAGATGCACGCAGACCGGGATGTGCGGGTAGATCTCGGTCACCGCGTCCATCATGTGCTTGAGCATGACGTCGTTGGCGTAGGAGCGCGCACCGCGCGAGGCCTGGATGATGACGGGCGCGTCGACCTGGTTGGCCGCGTCCATGATCGCCAGCGCCTGCTCCATGTTGTTGATGTTGAAGGCCGGGACGCCGTAATCGTTCTCCGCCGCATGGTCGAGCAATTGACGCAACGTGATCCGAGCCATCTGTGTTTTTCTCCCGTTTGGGCCTGCAAGGCCACTGCTTGAAGGCGGCTGACGACTTGCCGACCGATTACTTGGTGCGCAGAACTTCGACGCCGGGCAGGGGCTTGCCTTCCATCCATTCAAGAAATGCGCCACCGGCGGTCGAGACATAGGTGAACTGACCGGCCACATGGGCCTGGTTGAGGGCCGCCACGGTGTCGCCGCCGCCCGCGATCGAGACCAGCTTCTTGGCCTTGGTGCGCTCGGCGGCATGCTTGGCGGCGGACATCGTGCCGCGGTCGAACGGCTGCATCTCGAACGCACCAAGCGGTCCGTTCCAGACCAGCGTCGCCGCATCGTCGATGGCGGCATGGACACGTGCGATCGACTGCGGACCGACGTCGAGGATCATGCCGTCGGCCGGGATCGCGTCGAGGCCATAGGCGTGCGACGGCGCGTTGGCCGCGAAATGATAGGCGACGGTAGCGTCGACCGGCAGGATGATGGCGCAGTTGGCGGCTTCGGCCTTTTCCATGATGCGCAACGCGGTCGCGGCGAGATCCTTCTCGGCCAGCGACTTGCCGATGCCGACGCCCTGGGCGTGCAGGAAGGTGTTGGCCATGCCGCCGCCGATCACCAGCGCGTCGACCTTGGTCACGAGGTTTTCGAGCAGGTCGATCTTGGTCGAGACCTTGGCGCCGCCGATGATAGCGATGACAGGCTTGGTCGGTGAGCCCAGCGCCTTCTCCAGCGCGACCAATTCGGCCTGCATGGTGCGGCCGGCATAGGCGGGCAGCTTGTGGCCGAGGCCTTCGGTCGAGGCGTGGGCGCGGTGCGCGGCCGAGAACGCGTCATTGACCCAGATGTCGCCGAGTTTTGCGAGCTCCGCGACAAAGGCCGGATCGTTCTTCTCTTCCTCTTTGTGGAAGCGGGTGTTTTCGAGACAGAGGATGTCACCGTCCTTCAAGCCGGCAACGGCCTTGACCGCGGGCTCGCCGATGCAGTCGTCGGCGAAGGCGACGGTCTTCTTCACGACCTTCGACAGCGCCTCGGCCACGGGCTTGAGCGAGTCCTTGGCATCGCGCCCTTTCGGTCGGCCGAAATGCGCGAGCAGGATGACCTTGCCCCCCTTGTCGGAGATTTCGGTGATGGTCGGCGCGACGCGCTCGAGCCGGGTCGCGTCGCTGACGCGGCCGTTCTCCATGGGCACGTTGAGGTCAACACGCAGCAGCACGCGCTTGCCCTTCACATCGACGTCGTCGAGGGTACGGAATTTGTTCGTCATCGGAGGCCCTTGTCCCGGGCGCACTGCGGCGCGTAGTGCCGCCGTGCAGAACCGGGACCCAAATTGCGGCGAGTCCCGCGGTTAGATGGGTCCCGGATCTGCGAAGCAGCGTTTCACGCTGCATCGCGTCCGGGACACGAGAGTGGAGTTAGATCACCTTCGACATCGCGACGGCGGTGTCCGCCATGCGATTCGAGAAGCCCCACTCATTATCGTACCAGGACATCACGCGCACCAGCGTGCCGTTCTGCACCTTGGTCTGGTCCATGTGGAACGTCGAGGAGTGCGGGTCGTGGTTGAAGTCGATCGAGACGTTCGGCGCGGTGGTGTAGCCGAGGATGCCCTTGAGCTGCTGCTCGGAGGCACGCTTCATCGCCTCGTTGATTTCCTTCGGATCGGTGGCGCGCTTGGCGACGATCTTGAGATCGACGACCGAGACGTTCGGGGTCGGCACGCGGATCGCGACGCCATCGAGCTTGCCCTTCAGTTCCGGCAGCACGAGGCCGATCGCCTTGGCGGCGCCGGTCGAGGTCGGGATCATCGACATCGCAGCCGCGCGGCCGCGATAGAGATCCTTGTGCATGGTGTCGAGAGTCGGCTGGTCGCCGGTATAGGCGTGGATCGTGGTCATGAAGCCGGTCTCGATGCCGACGAGGTCGTTCAGCACCTTAGCGATCGGCGCAAGACAGTTGGTGGTGCAGGAGCCGTTGGAGACGACCAGATGTTCCCGGGTCAGCGTGTCGTGGTTGACGCCGTAGACGATGGTGGCGTCGGCGCCGTCGGCGGGCGCAGAAACGAGAACGCGCTTGGCGCCGGCAGTCAGATGCGCGGAGGCCTTGTCCTTCGAGGTGAAGATGCCGGTGCATTCCATCGCGATGTCGATGCCGAGATCTTTCCAGGGCAGCTTCGAGGGATCGCGCTCGGCGGTCACCTTGATCTTGTTGCCGCCGAGGCTGATCGTGTCGCCATCGACGGTCACGGTGCCGGGGAAGCGGCCATGGACGCTGTCGAAGCGAAGCAGATGGGCGTTGGTCTCGACCGGGCCGAGGTCGTTGATGCCGACGACCTCGATGTCCTTGCGGCCGGACTCGGCGATGGCCCGCAGGATGTTGCGGCCGATACGGCCAAAACCGTTGATTCCGACGCGGACTACCATGTTTCGTCTCCTTCAATGACCGTTGTCATCCCGCACAACGCGCTAGCGCGCCTGCGAGGGTTTTTTTAGGGCGGACGCCCGGTTCGGCCGGGCGGGGCTTGATCATATGGGACGTTAGGTAGTCCTTTTTTTCGGCAATCTCAACTCTCAGGAAACGCGTTTCAGAACGGCGTTAACCGCGGCCTCGGCGGTAATGCCAAAGTGCTGGAATACCTTGTTGAGAGGGGCGCTGGCGCCGAAGGAGTGCATGCCGATAAACTCGCCATCCTGGCCGATCACGGCGTCCCAGCCCCAGCGCACGGCGGCCTCGATTGCGACCTTGATGGGGGCATTGCCGATGATCTCGTCGCGGCGCTCCTTTGGTTGCGCTAGCAGGAGCTCGAGCGAGGGAACCGAAACCACCCGGGTCGGAATGCCGCGCTCGGCGAGCTGCTTCTGGGCGGCCACGGCCATCTCCACTTCGGAGCCCGAGGCGAACAGCGTCGCCTTGGCTTCGCCCTGGGCGGCCACCAGCTCGTAGGCACCGAACCGGCAGGGGCTCTCGTTCGGTGCGGTGGTGCGCAGTTGCGGCAGGTTCTGACGGGTCAGCGCCAAGACTGTCGGGCCGTCGATGCGGTTGAGCGCGAGCTCCCAGCACTCGGCAACCTCGATGGAATCGCACGGACGGAACACGCGCATGTTGGGAATGGCGCGAAGTGCTGAGAGATGCTCGACCGGCTGGTGGGTCGGGCCGTCTTCGCCGAGGCCGATGGAATCGTGGGTCATGACATAAACGACCCCGGTCCCCATCAATGCGGCGAGCCGCATCGCGGGCCGCGCATAATCGGTGAACACCAGGAAGGTCGCGCCGTTCGGCGCAAAACCACCGTGCAGGAAGATGCCGTTCATCGCCGCGCACATGCCGTGCTCGCGGATGCCGTAATGGATGAAGCGGCCCTTCGGCGTCTTGGCCGAGAACGCGGTTGCGGACTTCGCCTTGTTGTTGTTGGAGCCGGTGAGGTCGGCCGAGCCCGCCAGAAATTCCATCGGCATCGCGCCGGCAATCACTTCGATCACGGCTTCGGAGGATTTGCGGGTCGCCGCATTCATCGGCTTTTCCAGCAGCTCCTTCTTGTAGGCGCGCACCGCCTTCGCGAGCGCGGCCGGGCGCTCGTGGCGCAGGCGACGCTCGAACTCGGCGCGCTTGCGGCTGCCGAGTTCACCGAGCCTTGCTTCCCATTCCTGTCGTGCCGCCGCGCCGCGGCTGCCGGCCGCGCGCCAGGCCTTGAGCACGTCGTCGGGCACCGAGAACGGCTCCAGCGAAATGCCGAGATTTTCCTTGGCGGCCTTGAGCTCGTCGGCGCCGAGCGCTTCGCCGTGCACCTTGTTGGTGCCGGCCTTATGCGGGGCGCCGAAGCCGATGGTGGTGCGGCAGGCGATCAGCGTCGGCTTGTTTGATTTCTGCGCGCGCGTGATCGCGGCGGCGATTGCGGCCTGGTCGTGGCCGTCGATCTTTTCGGCGGCCCAGCCCGCCGACTTGAACCGCTTCACCTGGTCGACGGAGTCGGAAAGCGAGGTCGGACCGTCGATCGAAATGCCGTTGTCGTCATAGAGCACGATCAGCTTGTTGAGCTTCCAGTGCCCGGCCAACGCGATCGCTTCCTGCGACACGCCTTCCATCAAATCGCCGTCGGAAGCGATCACATAGGTATGGTGATCGACAATCTTCTTGCCGAACTCGGCGGCGAGCATCTTCTCGGCGAGCGCCATGCCGACGGCGGTGGAAATGCCCTGGCCGAGCGGACCGGTGGTGGTCTCGATGCCCTTGGTGTGGCCGTGCTCGGGATGTCCCGGCGTCAGCGATCCCAACTGGCGAAAGTTCTTGAGCTGGTCGATCGTCATCTCGGGGCTGCCGATCAGATACAGCAGCGAATAGATCAGCATCGAGCCGTGCCCGGCCGAGAGCACGAAGCGGTCGCGGTCCGGCCAGTCCAGCGCGGCGACGTCGAATTTCAGGAATTGCGTGAACAGCACGGTCGCCATGTCGGCGGCGCCCATCGGCAGGCCCGGATGACCCGATTTCGCCTTCTCGACGCCGTCCATGGCAAGGCCGCGGATCGCATTGGCCATACGGTTGTGATCGACCTGCGTCATGTCTGAAAATCCGTCTGAAATGAGGCGCTTGTGGCTGGATTTGGCCGCGCCGGAAGGAGCCTTTCGGCCGCTGGGGTCGCGGCTGGGATAGCATCTCGGTTCCGACAGGCCAAGGCAATCAAACGCCGGTTTGGCCGCAAAAGTTGCTTAGCAGTGCATAGGTTTCGCGGCGGCGTTGCGATTCCCTAGCTTGCCACGTAAATTTCTGCTTCTAACCGCTTGCCGAACCGAGTCTTTTGCCGGACGGCAAGCCCCAGGAAAAGCCCAAAGGAAAACTCCAAGGGCAAGGCCACAGGTTCCGCCGCTGACTGCATGAACGATCGCGTATCCAACAGCTCTGCCATGACCGAGTCCTCGGCCGTCGAGATCGAGATCGCGACCCGCAGGCTCATGGCGGCGCTCGACTCGCTCGAAAGCGCGGTGGAGCGGCGGCGCGATGCCGATCGCGACGAGAACGAGCTCGCGGCGCGGATTCAGGCGCTCGGCGCGGACCGCTCGCGGCTTGCCGATGAGCTCGACGGCGCGCTGGTGAAAGCACGCAAGCTCGAGCGCTCCAGCCGCGAGATCTCCGATCGGCTGGATTCCGCGATCGTCACGATACGCTCGGTGCTCGATACCGGAGAGGACGGATGAGCCACATCAACGTCACCATCAACGGCCGGCAATACCGCATGGCCTGCGAGGAGGGCCAGGAGGTGCGGCTGCTCAAGCTCGCCGAAAGCCTGGAGACGCGGATTCAGTCGCTGCGCGGAAAGTTCGGCGAGATCGGTGATGCCAGGCTCACCGTGATGGCGGCGCTGACCGTCTGCGACGAACTGGTCGATGCCGGCAACCGCATCCGGACCATGGAGCAGGAGCTGACCGAACTGCGGGATTTCCGCAACGCCGCCGTCGAGCGCGCCCGGTTGACCCAGACCGCGGTCGTGAACGCACTGAACTCTGCCGCCGAGCGCATCGAGAAGTCGACCCAGGTCCTGAACCGCACCGTCGGCAACGGGATCGCCATCGGCTGACCCTTCACCGGGCTGGCGATTCGTCAGCATCGTTGTTACATTGCCCAAGCGGGGCTGCGACGCGCGTCAGGAGCCATTATCCCCGGGGCCTTATCGATCCTTTAGGGAACTGTCCCTGGCCGGGCCCGTGGGCTCGGACATATGGTGCCCACCTACTTTCGTAGGGAACTCCGGGATCGAGTGCTTCAACGGCGTTCGCGGCTTCGCACTTTTGTTTTTCTTCCTTCTGGTTCGTGCCTGTCGAAATTGCGTCCCCGACACGCTCGCGGTTTGATTTCGGTGTCATGCCCCGCGCAGGCGGGGCATCCAGTACGCCGCGCTGTCGAGGTTTTTGCATTGGCGTCTCTGGAATACTGGATCACCCGCCCCAGTGCGCAAGGGCGCACAAGGCGGGTGATGACGGCGGAGCAAGGCTCAGCCTTCGGAGCAAGCGCGCATGACCAACACCAAAGCCGAACTCCGTGCCAAAGCCCTCGCGGCGCGCGATGCGCTGAGCGAAAAGAAACGCATCGCCGCCGCCGCCAAGCTCGCCAAGCGCGGGCTGCCATTCCAGCTTCTGCCTGGCAGCATCGTATCGGGCTATTCGCCGATCCGCAGCGAGATCGATCCGATGCCGCTGCTGAAGAAGCTCGCCGAGCAGGGCGCCAGGCTCGCGCTGCCTTGCGTCACCGCGCGCGGCCAGGCGCTGATCTTCCGCATCTTCCATCCGAACGATCGCCTGATGCTCGGCCCGCTCGGCATTCCCGAGCCGTCGCCTGGGGCCGCTGAAGTCATTCCCGACATCATGCTGACGCCGCTCGCTGCCTTCGATCGTCTCGGCCATCGCATCGGCTATGGCGCGGGGCACTACGACCACACCTTCGCGCATCTGCGAAAAACCAAGACCATCGTCGGCATCGGGCTCGCTTTTGCAGCGCAGGAGATCAAGGCGGTTCCGGCACTAGCCCACGACGTGGCGCTGGATTATGTGCTAACGGAATCGGACGTATTCGATTTCCGGAGTTCTGAAGTTGCGCATTCTCTTCGTGGGTGATGTCGTCGGCCGTGCCGGGCGCAATGCCATCGCCGAATATCTGCCCGGCATGGTCAAAGACTGGTCGCTCGATTTCGTCGTCGTCAACGGCGAGAATTCCGCCGGCGGCTTCGGCATCACGGAAGCGATCTATCAGGAGTTTCTCGACGCCGGCGCCGACGCGGTGACGCTCGGCAATCACTCCTGGGATCAGCGCGAAGCCCTAGTGTTCATCGAGCGCGCGGAGCGTCTGGTGCGGCCGGCGAACTATCCGCGCGGGACGCCCGGCCGTGGCGCCGCGTTGGTCGAGACCAAGAACGGCAAGCACGCGCTCGTCGTCAACGCGCTCGGCCGCGTCTTCATGACCCCGTTCGACGATCCCTTCGCGGCCCTCGAGCGCGAGCTCGGCGCCTGCCCGCTCGGTATTGCCGCGGACGCCATCGTCGTCGACTTCCATTGCGAGGCGACCAGCGAGAAGCAGGGCATCGGCTTCTTCTGCGACGGCCGCGCCAGCCTCGTCGTCGGCACCCACACCCATGTGCCGACCGCCGACCACCAGATCCTGTCGGGCGGCACCGCCTACATGACCGATGCCGGCATGACCGGCGACTACGATTCCATCATCGGCATGCAGAAGGAAGAACCACTGCGCAGGTTCACCTCCGGAATCCCCTCAGGCCGCTTCGAGCCGGCAGCGGGTGCTGCGACGCTCAGCGGCGTTGCGGTCGAGACGGATGACGCGACGGGGCTTGCGCTCCGTATTGCGCCGGTGCGCGCCGGCGGCAGGCTGGAGCCGACGACGCCGAAATTCTGGCTGAGCTGAATTGCAGCGGCAGATCCCGCTGCACCTTCTCCCCTTGTGGGAGAAGGTGGCGCGAAGCGCCGGATGAGGGGTCGCTTCCGCGAATTCAAATGCGAGTTGGACGCGTGGAGACAACCCCTTACCCGGCTTCGCTTCGCGAAGCCACCCTCTCCTGCAAGGGGAGAGGGTGCAGCGTCAGTCGGCGCGAGTATTACTCCGCCGTCTGCTCCCGCAACTCCGCAACATCCTTCGCCGTCAGCTTCGAGCCCTTTGCGCCGAACCGCGCTGTCACGTAGTTCGCCACCGCCGCGATCTCGTCGTCGCTATAGGCGTTGCCGAACGCCGGCATCGACAGCGCGCCGTCCGGCGTGTCGCGCTTGGTGCCCGACAGCACGATTTGCGCGACGTTGGTGGCGGCGGGGTCGTTGACGGCCCAGGTGCCGGTCAGCGTCGCCATCGGCGAGACCGGGCTTTCGCCGCTCCAGCCATGGCAACTGGCGCAGGCGCTGGCGAACACCATTTTGCCGCGCGCATCCGCCGTGACGCCGTCCTTGTGCGAGGCGGGTGCGACGGGCGCGGTGATTGCGGGCAAGTCGGGCGAGGGCTGCGGCGGCACGCTGCGCAGATAAGCGACGATGCTGCTTATGTCCTCAGGCGCGAACTGGCTAAAGCTGTGGTCGACCGCTTCGCCCATCGGACCCGAGGCCGAGCCGTGGCCCGGCGCATGGCCGAGCGACAGATAGGAGACCAGGTCCTCGTCGCTCCAATTGCCGAGGCCGGTGGCCTTGTCGGAGGAGATGTTGAAGGCGCGCCACCCCGCCGTGATCGCGCCTGCAAATTTCTTGCGGTTGTCCAGCGCAAAGCCGAGATTGCGCGGCGTGTGGCATTCGCCGCAATGCGCCAGCGCCTCCACGAGATAGGCGCCGCGATTCCACTGCGGGCTCTTCGACGTATCGGGCGCAAAGCGCGTGTCCGGATTGAACACGGCCGACCAGACAATCATCGCCCAGCGCTGGTTGAAAGGGAAGGACAGCGTGTTCTCCGGCGGCTTCGCGCGCACCGCAGGCAGGCTGAACAGATAGGCCTTCACCGCCAGCACGTCGTCGTCGGTCATGTAGGTGTAGGACGTGTAGGGCATCGCCGGATAGAGCCGGGCGCCGTCATGGCGCTTGCCGCGCTGGACGGCGTTGAGAAAATCCTGGTCGCTGTAATTGCCGATGCCGGTGTCCGTGTCCGGCGTAATGTTGGTGGAATAGAGCGTGCCGAACGGCAGCTTGAAGCCGAGCCCGCCGGAATAGTCCGTCTCGCCGGGCTTGGTGTGGCAAACCATGCAGTCGGCCGCCTTCGCCAGGTATTCGCCGCGTTCGACCATGCCAGCCTTCTCGAGCTTTGCCGGCACGCCGGCCGGCTTGCCGGCACGGTAATCCGCCAGCGCCACCTTGGTGCCGCCGGCGAAGTCGAGCGGGCCGGGCCCGCGGATGATCCAGACGCCGAGCGCCACGACGACAATGGCGATCACGACGATGCCAGTGAGGATACGCATCTTGCCGCTCATGCCTTTTTCCCCGCAGCCAGCAGTTTCCGATCGATCGGCAGGCGCCGCAGCGCCACGCCGGTTGCTGCGTAAATGGCGTTGCGCAGCGCCGGCGGGCCGGCGTTGACGCCGGCCTCGCCGATGCCGCCGGGCGCTTCGCCGCTCTTGACGACGACGACCTCGATCTTCGGTGTCTCATTGATGCGCATCATGCGGTAGTCGTGGAAGTTCGACTGCTGCACGCGGCCCTTCTCGATGGTGATCTCGCCATAGAGTGCGGCGGTGAGGCCGAACACCAGGCCGCCTTCGATCTGCGCCTTCACCGTGTCGGGGTTGACCGCGATGCCGGTGTCGACCACCGAGACGATACGGCGGAGCACGATCTCGCCGATATCGTCGATCTCCGCTTCCACCACGGTGGCGAGGAAGCTTGCAAACGACGGCTGGACGCAGACGCCGCGGCCGACGCGCGGTGGCAGCGGTTGGCCCCAGCCGGATTTCTCGGCGGCAAGATTGAGCACCGCGAGCATGCGCGGATTCTTCGTCAGCATCGAGCGGCGGAATTCGACCGGATCCTTGCCGGCCTTGCGCGCGAGCTCGTCCATCGCGCATTCGACCGCGAACACGTTGTTGTTCGGACCGACGCCGCGCCAGAAGCCGGTGGGCACCGCCGGCGGTTCGGCGCGGACATATTCGACATGGAAGTTGGTGAAGTCGTAGGGTGCATCCACGGCGGCATCGACCGCGTCGATGTCGATACCCTTCTGGAACGCCGGCGGCAGCCAGCGCGCCAGCACGGCGGAACCGGCGACCTTGTACTTCCAGGCCGCGACCTTGCCGTCGACCAGCGACGCCGTGACCTGGTCGCGATAGACCGGACGGTAGACGTCGTGCTGGATGTCCTCCTCACGGGTCCATATCACCTTGACGGGATAGTCGACCTGCTTTGCGATCTTCACGGCGGCCACCACCATATCCGGCTCGAGCTTGCGGCCGAAGCCGCCACCGAGCAGATGCTGGTTGACAATCACCTTGTCGACCGGGAGGCCCGCAGCCTTCGCCGCCTCCGACTGCACGCGCGTCATGATCTGCGTGCCGGTCCAGATCTCGCAGGCATCCGGCCTGACGTGAACGGTGGCGTTGATCGGCTCCATCGAGGCATGCGCAAGGAACGGCAGTTCGAAGCTTGCCTCGAACCTGTCGCCGCTGGCGAGCCCCTTGGCGATGTCGCCGACCGATTTCGCGACCACGCCGTCCTTCTCGCTGGCGGCGCGCAGATGCTGCCAGACGTCCTTTGTGCTGAGCTTCGCGTTCGGTCCCTCGTTCCACTCGATCTTGAGCGCATCGAGGCCCTTCTTTGCGGCCCACATGTGATCGCCGATCACCGCGACCGCATCCTCGAGCACCACGACCTTGCGTACGCCCGCAATTTTGACCGCCGCGCTGTCGTCGACCTTGCCGACCTTGCCGCCAAAGACCGGGCAATTGGCGATCGCGGCGATCTTCATGCCGGGCAGGATCGCGTCGATGCCGTAGACGACCTTGCCATTGACCTTGTCCGGCGTGTCGAGCCGCTTCAGCGGCTGGCCGATGATGACGAAGTCCTTGGGGTCCTTCACCCGGACGTCCTTCGGCGGCGTTTGGCCCTGTGCGGCCAGTGCCAGTTCGCCATAGCCGAGCTTGCGGCCGCTTGCGGCATGCACGACCTCGCCTTTCGATGTCGTGCAGCTTGCCGGCTCGACCTGCCATTGCGCCGCTGCGGCCTGCACCAGCATCGCCTTCGCGCTGGCGCCGGCGGCGCGCAACGGATTCCACCAGGCGCGGATCGAGGTCGAACCACCCGTGGCCTGCAGGCCGAACGCCGGATTGGCGTAGAGCTTGTCGTTGGGCGGCGCGTGCAGCACCGCAACCTTTGCCCAATCCGCGTCGAGCTCTTCGGCCAGGATCATCGCAATCGAGGTATAGACCCCCTGGCCCATCTCGACTTGCGGCATCAGGAGCACGGTGCGGCCGGTGTCTTCGACCCGGATGAAGGCGTTCGGCGCGAATTTGCCGTCGGTCGTGTCCTTCTGCTCCGGCTCGTTGACGGCGGCGCGGAGCGGCAGATGGAAGGCGAGCAGGAAGCCGGTGGCGAGACCGCCGGTCAGAACCGCACGGCGGGAGACGTCAGGAAGAGTCTTGTCGGTGATCATGGCGGACCTCACGACTGACGGCCGGAGGCGGCCTGCTTGATGGCCTCGCGGATGCGCACATAGGTGCCGCAGCGGCAGATGTGGCCGGCCATCGCGGCGTCGATGTCGGAATCGTCAGGGCTGGGCGTTGCCGCCAGCAGTGCCGCGGCCGACATGATCTGGCCGGACTGGCAGTAGCCGCACTGGATCACTTCGGCATCGAGCCAGGCCTTCTGCACCTTTGCGCCCGCTGGCGTGCTGCCGACATGCTCGATCGTGGTGATGGCGCGGTTCGCGACCGCGCTGACCGGCAAGACGCAGGAGCGGACTGCCTTGCCGTCGACGTGCACGGTGCAGGCGCCGCACTGCGCGATGCCGCAGCCGAACTTGGTGCCGGTCATCCCAAGGACGTCGCGCAGCACCCACAGCAGCGGCATTTCAGGCGGCGCGTCGAACGACTTCGTTTCGCCGTTAATGGTGAGAACAGTTGCCATATGCATCCCCTTGCTCGCTCGATCGCTTGCGGCGATCTAGTCAGCGAATTTGCGCGCACAATAATCATATCGATGCGAAACGATGAAGCGTCGACATGTGCGGCAATGCATTTTTGCGCAGTGAGCGCGTCAGGCCATGACGTTCACGAATTTGTGCGGCGATCACTGCAGTAATTTTGGGCTAATTGATATGATAGTCGTCATTTTCTGACGCATTTTGCTCACAAGCGTCATTGATGGCCACAGATGATCGTGCGAATGCGCAAAATCATGCGATGACGAAACTCGTGCGATTATGGAAGTCGATCGACGGCGCGGACTTCTGACGCCATCAATTGCAGCGACTCATTGTTGTGCCCTCTCCCCTTGTGGGAGAGGGCAGCGAGGCCGGTAGACGCAGGCTCATTCGGGTGAGGGGTCCGTCTCCGCGTACGGGCGCCGTTTTGGATCAAGCGACAAAGGGAAGCCTGATCGCGAACGAGGCACCGCCATGCTCCCGATTGCTCGCTGATATGAACCCGTTGTGTGCTTCGATAATGGTGCGCGCAATGGACAAGCCCATGCCCATGCCTTCCGCTTTACTGCTGTAAAACGGCTCGAAAACCTGTTTCAATTTGTCTTCTGGAATGCCGGGTCCGCGATCTGACACGGATAGCTCGGCGAATTGCTCGACGCGCGCAGTCCGGATGCTGATAGTGCGGCTTTCGTGAGACGTGTCCTTCATAGCCTCGACCCCGTTCAGCACAAGGTTCAAAATGACTTGTTGAAGCTGAATGCGATCGCCCAGGATCGGTAGCGCATCTGGCGTGATCACGTTGACCATTTCGAATTTTCGGCTGACGGTTAGCGCCGAAAGAAATCTGACCGTCTCTTGCACAACCTCATTGAGGTCCAGTTGCTTCAATTCGAACGGCGCCTTCTTTAGGAGGCTGCGCATCCTGCGAATGACCTCGGTGGCACGCCGGTCATCCTGTAAAATATCGTTCACAATTTCCCTGAGTTCAACGACATCGGAAAGTGCAGCGATATCGGGACGCTGCGATTGCAGGATCGCGGCTGCGGTTTCGGCGTTCGTCAGAATAGACCCAAGCGGCTGGTTGATCTCGTGAGCAATCGAGGCGGTCAGTTCGCCAGCGGTCGCGAAGCGATTAACGTGGGCCAGTTCAGTCATGCGCTGTCGCGACTGTACTTCGGCGAATTGACGACGGCGATGCTCACGTAGCAGGATAGCAATAAGCCCGGCTTGTATGAGAAAAACCGCGACGACGGATGCGATCAGCCATAAATACCGTTCCCACACCGATGGCTCGCGGAAGTAGACCGTGCTGCCGGGCGGCAGGTGGCTGTCGCTGATCCCGAACCGCTGCATTTGCCGCCAATCGAACCTTGGCAGCTCGAATTGGCTGGGTGCGACCTTTACGTCGCCAGCTTTTTCACCGTTTAGAATACGGATTGCCGCCGCGGCTGCGATAGTCATGCCCTTCTCGATCGAATGCATAGAGCCGCCGACAATCGAGCCATCAAAAAATCCGTCAAGATAGGAAAAGATGGGAGCATCGGCGGCAGCCGAGAGCCTGTGCAAGGCGGCAGTGCCCTCATGTGTAACACCCGCCGCATCAACGCTCATCAGATGCCAGAAGATGGCGCTGTGAGGTGGAAGATGTGCCGCGTCTTTCAGGATATCTTCAAATGACAGCTTGTTATACCATCGTAGTTCAACCCGCCCGCTGAACGGTGCGAGTTCTCGCTCCAATACCCCTTGCCAAAATGTTTCATTGGGCGAAGCCCCATTCACGACGGCGATCACTTTCGTGTCGGGCAACACCTTCAGAATAGTTTCGATGGCGGCAGGAAAATTATGAGCCGCAGCGGCCACGGTGTCATACTCGGTCAGCTTGTCGTATTGGACCCGTCGCGCCTCGACGGAAGTAAACATCATTGGTGTCTTGGGGAAAAGCTGAGCGCGATACCGCTGCACAAACTCGGCAGCTGGCGCACCGAGGGCGACAATGAGGTCGGGAGGTTTGGCCCCGTACAATGCTTGGAGGTAACCGATAAAGGGTGCGAGCGCCTTGTCGTCGTCCACACGGGCGCTTAGCAGCGAGTGGTCCTGAAAGTCGATTGGGACTTTCGATTGCTTGATCATTTGAGGGCGAAGAAACTCAGCGAAATCGGTCCACGGTTTGAAGCGGAGGCCGAATGATTGCAGCATCAAAACGCGCTTGGGCTCAGGATCAGCCGCCCGACCCGGCCCCAGTGTTGCCAGCAACAATGCGACGACCAGCGGGGCGGCGAAGGTCCGCCTGCAAAAGGATCGCCAGGATAGTGAGAACAGGCAAAACCGCATTGCCATCCTAGTCCCCTCGGTCCCGGAGCCTAATGGCACGGCCGAATGTTTAACAGGCCGAAAAACGGCTGTCGGCGGCTTGGCCGGGGAGGGCGATCAGGACTGGACCCAGCGGCAGCGGACCGCAACGATTCCGGGGAAAATGAATTCCAGCCGAAATCTTGGTTTTACTGCACGCGCTAACGGTGGCTGAAAGTTGAAGCTCGGGGTTCGCCCGAGCTTCAACAGGAGCAAGCCATGCGAAGCCCGAAGCCGTTCACCGTCTATCAGCCGGTCCCGGCTAAAGCCCGAAGCCGCTCTTCACCGTTCACGCCTATTCGCTCGATCAGGCGCGGACTTGAGCGCGAGACGATGGAAGTCGCGGTCGACGGGTTAATAGGCGCAAATATAGTTTCCGTAAGCATCGTAGCAACTGCGGCGGTACGCAGCAGTGCCAACGGCAGCCGCGCCTACCGCTGCCGCTCCTACACCGTAGCCCCGATAGCCGTAGCCGCGATAGCCGCCCCGATAGCCGTAGCCACGGTAGCCTGCGCCGCGCACCGCAACAGCGCCGCCGCCTCGCGGTCCTCGAACTGCGACCGCACCGCCGCGATAACCGCCGCCACCCCGATAGGCACCTCCGCCGCGCCGAGCCTCGGCATCATCGGGGATCAAGCAGGCGGTGAGCAAAACGAAAGCGGCAAGAGAAGCAAGAATGAAGCGGAGCATGACAGAAACCCTTCCATGAATTCCTTAAGCCCCGCTCGCGAGATTGCGGCTCTCTCCGCGCAGGAGCTTGATGTAGATCAATCGAACCCGCGCACTGCGGCGACTACGCTGTGTTCTGCCGCACCTGAGAAGGGGATGAGCCTCAGTTGCGCAAGTTCCAAGAGAGAGGTCCGCCATGCATCCGAGCAAGCATCTTTCGATCAGGTCAGCGACTGTTGCCGGGATTGCTGCCAGCGCCCTGTTGGGCCTTGCAGGTCTCACGCTCAATCCAGGCCCAGCCAATGCGGTCGTGTATTGCCAATACACTGCCTACCCAGCGGGTTGCGTTGCTCGGGCAGGCGTCGTGCTCAGGCCCCGCCCGGTGGCGCGCGCCGCAGTCCGTCATAACGCCGGCGGCAATGCGAATGGTGGCGTCAATCGTGTCGGAGCCAGGCGGTAAAGGCCGGTTTCGCAAGCCAGGAAGAAGCCGCCATCGCTTCGTCCCGGTGGCGGCTTTGCTTTGTTTGGGGATAGGCCACCGTACCGACGGGGCGGCTTTAGGCATGAAACACACTTGGTACGTCACTTTTGAAGTGCCGCTGGATGGCACACTGTCAAGACGGCGACATCCGCGGCTAACCAACACGTTTGAAAGCGAAGCAGCAGCCAAGGATTTTGCGCGAACCAAATTCAACGACGGACTGATCGTCAGTGCAGGGACTGTCATCCCTCACTTTCCGAGAGTGTCGATCCCATCGGCCGAAATCCCAACGTGGCTCGAAGCACCGAACCAAGTTGATCCAGATCAATAACTAGGCCACCGACGCTGGTGACATGCTCTAAGGGGCAGCAACCGGGAGCCTGACCATGAATGAACGTTCGGAGCCGAAACAGGTCTGTCGTCGCAACGCACTAACCTTCCTTGGATACGCAGGGGTGTTTGGGCTTGTGGTTTCGTCCTCAATTTTGGCGGCCTCAGAGGCTGTTGCTCAAACCACTGCGCCAGCCGCCGCGCCTACCACGCCGCCAGCGGACGCGCCGAAGTCAGGCACAGAACGCCGCCAGGAGCGGCGCAGCGGGCGAACAGAGCGCCGCCAGGAACGCCGCACGGGACGCACAGAGCGGCGCCAAGAGAGGCGTACGGGACGCGACGAGCGACGGGACGCTCGCGACGGCACCCCGGCCGCCACGACGACCACCGAGCAAAAGAAGTAGTCCGTTCATTGCCAAGCACAGCCCCAAGCGTAGGCCCGGAAGGCCGTACAGCGCGCGGCCAGCGCCGTCTACGGAAAGCGGGGCGGGGCTATCGAAATCGGCTTCTCTCGCGAGGGGAGAAGAGGAGGGGATGGAGATTTCGGAATAATAGCAGTATACGCCTGTTTTGCCCGACGGCGCAGGCGCTTCAGAGGCGCCTGGATCGACGGATTCATCTGGCGCTTAAGCCGTTGATTCTACTCGCCCCGGCTACTGTGCATGGGGTTGTTCTCGAGGTTTTTGATTCAGGGAGGCCATGCGCCCCCGCCGCAAGCGCGTCGCGACGACCCTCAGCTCTGCCGAAAGCCCATCCGGAAGGCGCCCCAGTGCTTGCCGCGGATCATGATCGGCGAGGACAGGTCCTTCATCAGCACGAACTGCCCGCCGCCCATGTCGCGGCGATAGGTCTGCAGCAGGAACGGCTTGGTGTTGGCCGCGGCCTTCTGCACCGCGCGATCGGTGAACAGGCGGCGGTTGCGGCAATTGGCGTTATTCCAGACCGGGTCCTTGCCCTGCGGCAGGCGGTAGTTCGGGTTGTGCGTCGGCAGATAGCCGCCCTTGGCCCAGGCGACGCAGAACACGATGCGGGGATCGGATTTCTGGATCGGGTCCTGGATCGCGGGCAGCACGCGGTCTGTGAAGTCGACATAGTTGGTGTTGTACTGCTTGGGATCGGTGCCGGGGATTTCCCGATAGTTCTCGTCCATGAACTGGTCGAGCGTGATCTCGCCGCGGCCGATGGCGGCTTCGAACTCGTCCGAGATCCGCTTTGCGGTCTCGACGACAATTCGGATCAGCGGCGCATCCGATGTCTCGACGCCGCTGTCGGCGATCAGCGCGATCAGCCCTTCCGACGTGTCGAGCAGTTTGGTCACGCGCTGATCAGCGTTCTTGAGATCGCGTGAGGAGAGATCGACGCCCTTGGCGAGTTCGTTGAGCTCGCTGATGACGGTGTCGCAGTGTCCGAGGTTGGAGGTTGCCGCGCGCGTGACGCTGCCGATCTCCGCTTCCACCGAGGCGAAGCCCTGCTGAACCCGCGAGATGATGCCGGAGATCCGCTGGGCGCCTTCGCCGGCCGTCTTCGCGCGCTGCGAGGCATCGCTGCTCTCGCCGATCAGACCTTCGATCTGGCCGTCGAGATCGCGCACGGTGTCGGAGATCTGGTGCGTGGCCTGGCGGGTGGCTTCCGCGAGGTTCTTGACCTCGCTTGCCACCACCGCGAAGCCGCGGCCGGCATTGCCGGCGCGTGCCGCCTCGATGGTGGCATTGAGCGCGAGCAGATTGGTCTGCTTCGCGATCGCCTCGATCGAGCCGGACACTTTTGCCACTTGTGCCAGCGCGGAGCCGACGGCGCTCAAGCGCGCCTCGATCCGCTCCACCGCTGCAACGAGCTCGGAGATGTGGCTCACCGCGGCATCGACTGCGCCGCGCGACTGCGCGATCTCGCCGACCGCCGCTGACGTGGTCGTTTGCACCGCCTGTGACGCATTGGCGATGTCGTGATTGGCCGACACCATCGTTTCGGCAGTTTCCTGGAGGTGGTGGAAACGTTCCGACTGGTTCGCGACGCGGCTTGCGACTTCCTGGACGTTGCCGGCGATGTCAGCCAGTTCCACGCCGAGGCCGCCGATGCGGTCGGCGAGCTGATCGATCAGCCGTTCGGAAAGTGTTCGGTTGGAGCCGGTGTCCAGTACTGCAAGTTGTACGACGGACATGTCTTGAGAGTCCTCCAGTCAGAGCCATTCGCCGGCTCTCCGCGGCATTCCCATTCCAATATCGATCTTAGGAGGTGATTCGCGCTTTGGCGTCTTGCCTGAGCGCGCACTAGAGCTTGTAGGCCGTCCTGAATCCGCCCCAGTGCCGGCCTTGCACGCGGATCGGAACGTCGATCTCGCGCATCATCACCGTATTTCCGTTGCCCATGTCGCGTGCATAGCTCTGCACCAGATACGAGCGCAGGTTGCGCGCGGCAGCCAACCCCGCCGGATCGTTGAACATCCGCCGTTTGCGGCTGTTGGCCGTGTTCCAGGCGGCATCACCCGGCCGCTGCGGATGCGAATAGATCCTGTTGTGCACCGGCAGGAAGCCGTTGCGATCGACCATGGCGCAGAATGCCATGCGCGGGTCCTTCGCCAGAAAGGCTTCCTGGAACGCCGGCAGCGCGCGGTCGGCCCAGTCCAGATATCTGGTGCGGTACTGCTGCGGATTGGTTCCGGCGATTTCGGCATAATCGGTGTCGAAGAGGTCGTCGATCTTCACCTCGCCGCGGGCAACCGCCTGCTCGAAGATCGCGGTCAGCGCGTTACCCGCCTCCATGGCGCGGGTGACAAACTCCGTGTTCTCCTCGTGGATCGACCACAGCCTGTCCTCGATCTTCTCGCGGAGCTCGTCATTGGGACTAACGAATTGCGCGCGGGCACCGGCCTTGGATTGCTCGACCACGCGCAGGCGGCAGGCGCCGACGCCTTCGAGGGTGCCTTCGACCATGGCTTGCGATGCAAGGCGGCCCGCGTCCGCGCCGCCGATCAGCACGCCGTCCATCGCTATCTCGTAGACCGGCAGCACGCCGCGGGCGGTTTTTAGCTTGAGATGGCAGGGCAGCCGCTCGGTCTTGCGGCGGTCATCGTGCTCGCTCTGGCGCAGCAGCACGGCGCAGCGCGATTTCAGTTTCTGTGCGAAGGCGGTCACGGCCTTGCCTGCGCTGGCGACGCTCTCGCCGTGGCTCTCGGCCGCCTTGGTCGCAGCATCGATCTCGGCTGCGCTTTCGCCGACCGAGATGATGAACTGCGACGCGCTGGTCGCGTTGCCGGAGACTTCGCTGGTGGTGGCGTTCTGTTCGGCGACCGCGCCGTTGACGGTCTCGAACACCGGGCGGATGGCCTCAATCGCCTGCGAGATGCGGTGCACCGCATCCGCGGAGCCGGCGGCGTCGCGCTGCAGCGCGTCGATCTTCTTGGTGATTTCCTCCGTCGCGCCCTGGGTCTGCACCGCGAGTGCCTTGACCTCGGTGGCGACGACCGCAAAGCCTCTTCCCGCGGCGCCCGCGCGCGCGGCCTCGATGGTCGAGTTGAGCGCGAGCAGCGTCGTCTGCCGCGCGATCTGTGCGATCAGATTGACCACGTTGCCGATGGCGGCCGAGGATTCGCGCAAGCGATCGACATTGGCGCGGGCTTCCTGTGCCGCGGCGCTGGCCTCGTCGGCGAGCTTGCCGGCCTCGCGAACCTGCGCCCCGATGCCCAGCGCCGACTGGGTGAATTTGTCGGCGGCATGGGCGAAGGTGGAGGCATTCGATTGCGCGGCGTTGGTCCGGCCGGTCAGGGCGTCGGTGCGGTCGCGGATGGCGGCAAGTGTCGTGGCGGTCGCCTCGGCGCCGCCGGCCACCGAATTGGCGGCGCGCTCGAGCTGGCGAATCATGGCGCCCAGTTCGAGTTCCAGCAGTTCCAGGATTTCCTTGGCCGAATCGCTTTCGACGGCCGCGGCAGGCTCGGAATGGGCCGCCGGCTGCGCAGCCTGCGGGGCAGCCGCAGGTGCAGCCATGTCCGGCAGACGCTTCCGAAATAGTCCGAATGCCATCAGGTCTCTCTTGTCGCGGGACGGTCGGAGGCTATTTTCGCAGGCTGGAATGAAATCAGGGTTAACGATGCCTGACATCTAGGCACGGGCCCGTACGGTGTTACCTTAAAGTCGTAGAGCCTCTTTCTTTCCAAGGGGGTGGCGGCCTATAAGGCCGCGCTTCCCACGCTCACCTTGGCGCACGAGTCCCTAGAGAAGATCACGCATGGCCGGACATTCCCAATTCAAGAACATCATGCACCGCAAGGGGCGGCAGGATGCCCAGAAGTCGAAACTGTTCGGCAAGCTGGCACGGGAAATCACCGTCGCGGCCAAGCTGGGGACGCCCGACCCCAACATGAACCCGCGCCTGCGTGCCGCCATCACCGCGGCGCGCCAGGAGAACATGCCGAAGGACAATATCGAGCGCGCCGTCAAGAAGGCGCTCGGCAGCGACAGCGAGAATTATGACGAGATCCGCTACGAGGGTTACGGCCCAGGCGGCGTTGCCGTCATCGTCGAGGCGCTGACCGACAATCGCAACCGCGCGGCTTCCGACATCCGCTCCTTCTTCACCAAGTCCGGCGGCAATCTCGGTGAAACCGGCTCGGTCTCCTTCATGTTCGACCGAACCGGCATCGTCGAATACGACCGCAGCATCGCCTCCGACGATGCGGTGCTGGATGCCGCGATCGAGGCCGGCGCCGACGACGTGATCTCGAGCGAAGGCGGCCACGAGATCTACGCCTCGACCGAAGGCTATCGCGACGTCGCCAAGGCGCTGGAGGCCAAGTTCGGCGAGCCGCGCAAGGCCGCGCTGATCTGGAAGCCGCAGAACACGGTCGCAGTCGACGACGAGACGGGCGAGAAGCTGCTCAAGCTGATGGACCTGCTCAACGAGCACGACGACGTCCAGCACGTCTACGCCAATTTCGAGGTGTCGGACGCGCTGCTGGCGAAGATGGGCGGGTAGGGGGGCACTTCCCCTGTTACTTCCGTTCTGTTTCTGTTTCCCCCACGGCGGCCAGCCGCTATCACTGGCTCATGACGACGCTCCCGATTCGTGGCCCCGTTCGCATCATCGGCATCGACCCTGGCCTGCGCCGCACCGGCTGGGGCGTGATCGAGGCCGAGGGCAACCGCCTGATCTACGTCGCCTGCGGCTCGGTGGAGCCGCCGGACGATTTGCCGCTGGCGAGCCGGCTGCTCGCGATCCATGAGGGGCTGGCCGCCGTCCTGTCCAGTCACAAGCCGATGGAAGCCGCGGTCGAGCAGACTTTCGTCAATAAGGACGGCGTCGCGACGCTGAAGCTCGGCCAGGCCCGCGGCGTCGCCATGCTCGCGCCTGCGATGTTCGGCATCAGTGTTGCCGAATACGCGCCGAACCAGGTGAAGAAGACGGTGGTCGGCGCCGGCCACGCCGACAAGCAGCAGATCGCGATGATGCTCAAGATTTTGCTGCCGAAGGCCGATCCGCCGTCCGCGGACGCCGCCGACGCGCTCGCCATCGCCATCACCCATGCCCATCATCGCCAGAGCACCGCGCTGCGGCTGAAGGTGGCAGGCTTATGATCGGCAAGCTCAAGGGCCTGATCGATTCCTACGGCGAGGATTTCGTCATCCTCGACGTCGGCGGGGTCGGTTATCAGGTGCATTGCTCGACGCGCACGCTGCAGCATCTGCCCTCGCCGGGCGAGGCCGCCGTGCTGTCGATCGAGACCTATGTTCGCGAGGATCAGATCAAGCTGTTCGGCTTCCGCAGCGACCAGGAGCGCGAATGGTTTCGCCTGCTTCAGACCGTGCAGGGCGTCGGCGCCAAGGTCGCGCTCGCTGTGCTCGGCACGCTTGGGCCGTCCGACCTCGCCAACGCGATCGCGTTGCGCGACAAGGCTGCAGTGGCGCGCACGCCGGGTGTCGGCCCCAAAGTCGCAGAGCGCATCGTCACCGAGTTGAAGGACAAGGCGCCGGCCTTTGCCAATGTCGATCCGGCGGTCGTGCACCTCGCCGGCGCCGTCGACGACCAGCGCGCGCCACGGCCCGTGACGGACGCGATCTCCGCGCTGGTCAATCTCGGCTACGGCCAGCCGCAAGCTGCCGCGGCCATTGCATCTGCATCGCGCAGCGCGGGTGAGAATGCGGAGACCGCGCAGCTCATTCGCCTTGGCCTGAAGGAGCTCGCGAAGTGAGCGATCCTAAGGCCAACCGCATGGTCACGCCCGAGCGCCGCAGCGACGATGTCGGCGACACTGCGCTGCGTCCGCAATCGCTGTCCGACTTCGTCGGCCAGCAGCAGGCGCGCAAGAATCTGTCCATCTTCATCGAGGCGGCGCGCAAGCGCGGCGAGGCGCTGGATCACGTGCTGTTCGTCGGTCCCCCCGGCCTCGGCAAGACCACGCTGGCGCAGATCGTGGCCAAGGAACTCGGCGTCGGCTTTCGCGCGACATCAGGCCCGGTGATCGCCAAGGCCGGCGATCTCGCCGCGCTGCTCACCAATCTCGAAGAGCGCGATGTGCTGTTCATCGACGAGATCCATCGCCTGAGCCCGGCGGTGGAAGAAGTGCTCTATCCCGCGATGGAGGATTTCCAGCTCGACCTCATCATCGGCGAGGGTCCGGCGGCGCGCTCGGTGAAGATCGAGCTGTCGAAATTCACCCTCGTCGGCGCCACTACCCGCGCCGGCCTGCTCACCAATCCCTTGCGCGACCGCTTCGGCATTCCGGTCCGGTTGAATTTCTACACCATCGAGGAGCTGGAAAGCATTGTCACCCGTGGTGCCCGCGTGCTCAACGTCGGCATGAGCGCGGATGGCGCCAACGAGATCGCGCGACGCGCGCGTGGCACGCCGCGTATCGCCGGCCGGCTGCTGCGCCGCGTGCGCGATTTTGCTTCGGCGGCCGATGCCGACAGGATCGATCGCAAGATTGCCGACCACGCGCTGAGCGCGCTCGAGGTCGATGCCGCCGGCCTCGACGCGATGGACCGCCGTTACCTCACGACCATCGCGCAGAACTATGGCGGCGGCCCGGTCGGCGTCGAGACGATGGCCGCCGCTCTGTCGGAGCCGCGCGATGCGATCGAAGACATCATCGAGCCCTATCTGATCCAGTGCGGCTATCTGCAGCGCACTCCGCGCGGCCGCCTGCTCACCTCGCACGCCTTTCGCCATCTCGGCATCAGCGAGCCATCGCGCGATGCGGCGGCACAGTTCGGCCTGTTCGGCACCGACGAGAGCGACGACTGATCTGCGCAAGTACGGACGGTCGGGCCGTCATGAATTTCCGGTGATTTCGTGCAGAGGGTCTGCACAAAAGCACCCCATTTCCGCTTCAATAGGGTCGCATCAACAAGCTGCATCACGATCAGGCTGCCATGATCACGCGCCGTCACCTCATCCGTTCCATCGGCGGACTGTCCGCCCTCGGCGCATCGACCGCGGCCTATGGCGTCGGCGTCGAGCCGGTGCTGCGGCTTCGCGTCACCCGCTATCATCCAACCCCGCGGCAATGGCCGGCGGATTTCCCGCTGAAGATCGCCGTGATCGCCGACATCCATGCCTGCGATCCCTGGATGTCGCTGGAGCGGATCGAAGCCATCGTCGATCGCACCAATGCGCTGAATGCGGATATCATCGTGCTGCTCGGCGACTATGTTGCCGGTCTGCACCAGGTCACGCGCATCATTCCGGCGAGCGAATGGGCCAAGGTGCTGGCCGGCCTGAAAGCGCCGCTCGGCGTCCATGCCGTCATGGGCAACCATGACTATTGGGCGGACAGGATCGTCCAGCAGGCTGGACACGGGCCGACGGTCGCGCATCGCGCGCTGGAGACGGCCGGCATTCCCGTCTACGAGAACGACGTCGTGCGGCTCGCCAAGGATGGCCGTGCATTCTGGCTCGCCGGCCTTGGCGATCAACTCGCCTTTCTGCCGGCGCGACGCTTCCGGAGCACGGGACGCTTCGGCGCCGACGATCTCGACGCGACGCTTGCCAAGGTCACCGACGACGCGCCGATCATCCTGCTCGCGCATGAGCCCAATATCGCGCCGCGCGTGCCCGCCCGCATCGCGCTGCAACTGTCCGGCCACACTCATGGCGGCCAGGTCCGCCTGCTCGGTTGGTCGCCGGCGGTTCCGCCACAGCACGGCCTCCGGCTCGCCTATGGCCATGTCCGGCTCAAATGCGACGTCATCATCTCCGGCGGCCTCGGTTGCAGCATCATGCCGCTCCGCGTCGGCGTGCCGCCGGAGATCGTCGAGGTGACGCTGGGGCGTGGGCCGGCGGTGGTCTAGCCGCGCTTGCGCAGCCGGCCGTTTTTGCGCAAAACGGGCTGGTTACCGAAAAGCGAAGAGGCTCGCGACGTGACAGCTCATCTCGACGGCGAGATCCGCGACGGCCGCCACCATATGCAGGTCCGCGTCTATTACGAGGACACGGATTTCCCTGGCTTGCCATTGTCGTAGTATGCAAACGTGCTGATCTCTCGCTCCTTGCTGCGGTTTTCGGGAAAAAGGTTCTTTCCGTAAAGCGCGGAGCTGTTCAGGTAGGGCGTATATTCGTAGGGCATCCGCTTGCGAACCGGATGCACTACTATGCATTCAATCAAGTTGCGGAAGGCAATGCGAGTTTCGATCGCCTTCGGATTGGTTTTGAGCGCGGTGATAAGCCTTCTAACCTCCGAGGAGTATCGGTCACTGAATTTCGGGCGATCGAAGCCAACTAAATTTTCGCCGCCACCGCCCAGCAGCCGCAAGCGCTCTTCAACGCTTTCCCGCTCCAGATCGCACTCATCGATCCGCTTGAGCAATTCGTCCGGCTTGCGGCGGCTATTTGCGATGGCATAAGAGAGGCGTTCGATCTCGGTAGTCAATACGCGGCGTCGACGCTCTAGCTTATTGTGTTCGCTGCCATTGTTCCGATCGTTTTTGCGCTCCTCCTTCCAAGTACGCATCGCCTCTTCAATGGCTTTCGGCGAAAGCAATTTCACCTGGATTTTTTCGGAGGCATCCTCGAGCAGAACGTCCATATCAAAGCTACGGGTGTGCTCGCAGGTGCCCCGCTGATGCGCGCTCGCGCATGCCGCGCGCGGCGCACCGTTACGCGAGGATTGAGCGATTCGCATATGGCCATTGCAGACGCCACACCGGAGCACACCGGCAAGCGGGTGCTCATTGTTGCGCGGACTCACGGCGCGACGCCGCGGCTGGCCAGTCGGTCCGAACATAGATACCGCGCGCACCCTACGAACCTTCTGCGCTAGATCCCAGAGCCCTTGCGGAACGATCCGCAGCTCTGGCTTTTTGACGATAATGTGGCGTTCTGCTGGATTGCAGCGCTTCTGTTTCTTCTGCGTCTCTGGGTTAAGAATTGTCGAGCGAACGTTCCAATGTATCTCGCCGATGTATAGTTCGTTGCCGATAATGCCGCGACCATGCCGACCGCCTGTGATGCACTGATGGTTCCAGGTGGTGCGACCCGCCTTGTTCTTGTGACGAGTTGCCCCTGGTGAGGGCACGCCTTCGCGGGTGAGGTCAGCGGCGATAGTTCGGGTCGAGCGGCCCGCTGCATATTCTTTGAAGATGCGGAGCACAATCTTTGCTTCGTTCTCATCGATTACGCGCTCGCCGGGAGCGCCCGGCCTCGGCCGATAACCATAGGCGTATGAGCCCGGAATTCTTCCGTTCGCAACAGCGTTCTCATGGCCGCGCCGAACCTTTTCGGCGAGCTGCGGCTTGTAAATCGTGTTGTACAGACTTGCGATGCTAATGTCAGTGGCGGTCGCGTAGACTCCTTTCTGATCCATCAACTCAACGCCGTTGAACTCGAAAACCTGCTTGAGACGCTGGATGGTTGCGGGATCGCGCGACAAGCGGTCGAAATGCTCAACGACGACTACGTCAAACTGCCGGCTTCGCACACCGTTGAGCAAGCGCTGATAGCCGTCCCGCGCACCTTCGGTAAGACCAGATTTTGCGGCATCCACAAACTCGCCGACGACATCGAGGTTGTTGCGCAATGCGACCTTGCGGCAGAGTAACAGCTGACCGTCAATCGAGCTCGCCCTTTGCATGTCGCTCGAATAGCGCGCGTATATTACGGCCGTTTTCTTCGATGACGGTGTCGTCATGCCGGTCCTCTATCGGCTGCCCCGAGCCATGATGTTCATCCCGTGCGATCTGACGTCCGATGGCGCGCGCCAACTCAAACCAGATTTCCTCATTGTCCGGATTATCCCAGCTCTGAGGATGGGAGGGGGCAAGCGGTCGAATGGTCGCTCGTTGTCTTCGGAAAGATCGGATGCGGGTAGGCATTTGCAAACTCGCGAGCGGAAGCTAGCGTAAATTTCCGCGCTGCGCTACGGCCAAGCCGCAGCGATTACTCGCAACGCGTCCCTCATGCTGGCTTCGGCAGCGTCGAATGAAAATGAAATTCGTCAAGTGCCGCAGTGTGCGTGAGGGCATTCCTGGCGATGAGGCGCGTAGTCCAGAGTAGAAATGCTAAGCAAAGCGGAGTAAAAATACTTGCGGGTGGCGGCGGCGTAAGTTTGTTATCGGGTGCGGGTGCGGGTGCGGGTGCGGGTGCGGGTGCGGGTGCGGGTGCGGGTGCGGGTGCGTAGGAGCCGTCCTCGGTTCCCCACAGATTGTAGTGGCTGCCGCAGAGCCCGGCGAACTGTACGTTCAGCCCAGACGCGGTGGTCCGAGCCCAAGGAGCCTTCTATGATTGGGTCTTTTCTTATTCCGCTTGTTCGATCGCTCTTGCGTCGAGGCTCCAAGAGCTAGCAATCGCGTCTTCGTGAGCTCCGCAGTAGGGCGCGAAAAGCACTGTCAGAAATACTCGTGTTTCTCAGCATGCTGTAACTGGCGCTCGGGCAACCGGTTCGCCGGCAAGAGAGCCGGGCCCGGTCAGCTGGCAGCCGGAAGGCTGACGCTCGAATCATCGCTCAAAGGCGCGATGGTTTCCAGCGTCATGTAACGGGCACGCTGGACGGCCCATTCATCGTTCTGTTCGAGCAGGACCGCTCCAATGAGGCGAACCATGGCCTTCTCCTTGGGGAACATGCCGACCATATGTCCAAACCGGTTCACAGCCTTGCCGCACCACATCCACAAAGACGATCTGCTTCGGGCGTTTCGCCGACAGAAGCCGGCAGGCCGGCGCGGAGGTCGATGGGATAACGGAGGCAAAGTACGAAGAGGGGCTCACGGACCAATCCGCGATCTCTGGGCACGGGTCCACACTGTCCCTACCGGCTACAGCCGGTGCGGCGCGTCTACATCCCCAAGCCGACGGGGGTAGGCGGCCTCTCGGTGTGCCGGCCGCTAGAGGACAAGATCGTCCAAAGCGCGGTGGCCGAGGTGTTGAGCGCCGCCTATGAGGTCGAATTCCTCGAGTTCTCCTACGGCTTCCGGCCGGGGCGGAATCCTCAGATGGAGCTTGATGCCCTGCATCCGGCTATCATGACATATCCAGTGTCTTCGATTCGGTCGACCACGAGTGGCTGCTGCGGATGGTGGCGCACTCCTCGTATCCTGCAGCTCATCGAGCTGCGGCTGCGAGCTGGCGTTCTTGAGAGCGGCGAGAAGCAAGACACACGCCGCAAAGGGCAGGATCAGTCCGCTCCTTTCCAACATCTTCCTGCATTACATCCTCGATCTCTGGGTCGACCACTGGAGTGGTCGCCATGCACGCGGTCGCGTTGTGACCGTGCGCTTTGCGCACGACTTCGTCATCGGCTTCGAGAGCAAGGCAGATACCCAGGAAATGCTCTTGGCCCTCAAGGCGCGACTGGCCGACGCTCCATGCGGACAAAACCCGGTTGATCGAGTTTGGCGCGGTTCGCGGCCCTCCCGCGTCAGCCGCGCAGCGAGCGGTGGCCGAGACCTTCGCCTTCCTGGGGTTCACTTACTTTGCGGGCGGACCCGAGATGGCCGGTTCATCGTGAAGCACAAGACCGAAGGGAAACGCCTGTGCTCTCGAGCAACATCACAAGTCTCGCGCGGCTCATGCGGGCGTCGCTCGTCGACAAACGTTGGTATAGGTTATGCAACCCGTTCTATATCCCCCGCTTACCTCTGTAGAGTTGAGCTGCCCGTCGGCTTGTCTGTAGTTTCAGCGTCGAAGCTGGATCGTCCGAAGGGTGGGGCGGCGCGAAATCCTAAGCTGAGTTGATAAGTGTGCTGCAAGGCATTGCTGCCATTGAGGCGTGGGACGAGGTTAAATGGAAATACGTCAGCCCACTTCCGCGTTGGAGGTCCATCAGCACATTGTGTGCTCCCTCCAGAAGCAAGACCCAGTGATCTTGGACATCGGCTGCTACGACGGAGCTGACTCTTTACATTGTCTGCGGCTTTGCCCAGAGGCTCAGCTCTACTGGTTCGAGCCGGCCCCCCGGGGCGGTTGCTAGCTTAAGAGAAACATGGGGCTCTACCCTGAGAAGGTGCCCCTACCCACAGTCGCCGCGTTGATGCCTGTTGCTGTAGCCTGGCTTACTGGCGAATTTCCGTCAGTCTCTTGAATGCGAGCATCGCGATGGCATTTACCGAGCTCTTCATCAAACGTCCGATATTGTCTATCGTCGTCAGTCTCCTGATCCTGCTGACCGGCATTGGTGCGGCCACCGTTTTGCCAATCCGGCAGTATCCTAAGCTGACCAACACGGTCGTCAATATCACAACCTCTTATCCTGGCGCCTCCGCCGACATGATCCAGGGGTTCATCACCACGCCCCTTGAGCAAGCGCTCGCTTCGGCCGAAGGCGTTGATTACATTACGTCCTCCTCGGTGCTCGGTGCCTCGACGATCCAGGTCTATATCAAGCTCAATTTCGAGCCCAACGAGGCGCTCACTGAAGTGCTCTCCAAGGTCAACTCGGTCAAATATTTAATCCCTAAGGAATCGAACGATCCGGTCGTCACCAAATCTGCCGGTCAGACTACAGCTGTCATGTATATCGCCTTCTCCAGCGAAGAACTGACGGCCAGCGCGATCTCCGACTATCTCTCGCGCGTGGTGCAACCGATTATGTCAACTGTAGACGGCGTCGCAGCAGCAGACATCCTCGGCGGCCAGACTTTTGCGATGCGGTTATGGCTCGATCCCGCGAGAATGGCGGGCCACGGCGTGTCGCCAGCTGATGTTTCGGCTGCAATCGCGGCCAACAACTTCCAGGCTGCGGCCGGCCAGACTAAGGGCTATTTCACTCTCTCCGACGTCACGGTCAACACTGATCTGCGGAGTGTTGATGACTTCAAGCGCATGATCGTCAAAGCCAACGACGGCGGCTTTGTGCGCATGGAGGACATCGCGACAGTCGAGCTTGCGGCGCAGAGCACAAACGCCAGCGTCGCGATGAACGGCGAACACGCGATCTTCGTCGCCGTGCAGGCGAGCCCAGAAGGTAATCCACTGAACATAGCGCGAGGCGTTCGGGCACTGCTTCCAGAAATGAAGCGCAGCCTGCCGCCATCGCTGAAGATGGAAGTGGCCTACGACTCCACCAAGTTCATCCAATCATCGATAGACGAGGTGGAGAAGACGCTCCTTGAGGCCGTCGCGATCGTGATGTTGGTGATCTTCCTGTTCCTGGCCTCCCTGCGGTCTGTCATCATTCCGGTCGTCACCATTCCGCTGTCCATTATTGGCGTCTACAGTATGATGCTGGCGCTAGGGTTCTCATTCAATCTGCTGACCCTCCTTGCGATGGTGCTTGCGATCGGTCTCGTGGTTGACGACGCAATCGTCGTGGTGGAGAACGTTCATCGCCATATGGAAGAAGGTGCGTCGCCCGCGCAGGCTGCTACAAATGGCGCGGGCGAGATCGTCGGCCCCGTCCTCTCCATGACGATTACGTTGGCCGCCGTGTACGCCCCCATCGGCTTTCTCGGCGGCCTCACCGGCGCGCTGTTCCGCGAATTCGCGTTTACACTGGCGGGTTCGGTGATCGTGTCGGGCGTGATCGCGTTGACGCTGTCGCCCATGATGTGCGCGGTCTTCCTGAAGAGCGCTGAAGAGGGGCGGTTTGCAAAGTTTGTGAATCGTGTGTTCAGCGCCGTGACGCGCTGGTACGGCCGCAAGCTCGACCGCTCGCTCGACTATCGCCCGATTACCGGGCTGTTTGCGCTGACCATGCTGGGCCTCGTCGCCTTTCTGTATATGCAAACTTCCAAGGAACTCGCACCCGAGGAGGATCAGGGTATCGTATTCGCACTGACAAAAGCGCCGAAATACGCCAATATTGATTACCTGGATTATTACGGCGCCAAGCTCGACAAGGCACTCCAGAAGTTTCCCGAGACGGATTTTCGCTTCGTGCTCAACGGCATCAGCGGTCCGCAGGGCGGCATGGCCGGGATGTTGCTTAAGCCTTGGGCCGAGCGCAAGCGCTCATCGATCGCTCTGAAATCGCTGGTCCAGGCTGAGCTGTCCAAACTGGAAGGCATCAACGCATTTGCCTTTAGCTTGCCGCCGCTTCCGGGCGGTTCGGGCGGCTTACCAGTGCAGATGGTGATCAAGTCGACGCTCGGTTTCCAGTACATCTACGAGCAGATGTCGAAGCTGAAGGATGTCGCGCGCGAGAGCGGTCTGTTCATGGTCAGCGACTCTGACCTTGAGTTCAACCAGCCGGGGGTGCGAATCAAGGTCGATCGATCCAAGGCGAGCGACCTTGGCATCACCATGCAGAACGTCGGTAGCGCGCTCGCGATCCTCCTTGGCGGAAACTACGTCAATCGCTTCAACCTGCAGGGTCGCTCCTACGAAGTGATCCCGCAGGTGCCGCGCGAGAAACGCCTGACGCCGGAATCACTTGGGAGCTATTATGTCAAGGCAGCGGTGGGCTCGATGCTGCCGCTATCGACCGTGGTCTCCATCGAGACTGCGACCGATCCGAACGCACTCACCCACTACAACCAGCTCAACTCCGCGACCTTCCAAGCCGTACCGATGCCCGGCGTCACGATCGGTCAGGCTGTGGACTTCCTCGAGAGCGAGGCAATGAAACTGCCCGCAGAGTTCAGCCACGACTTCCTCGGGGACGCCCGTCAATATGTGCAGGAGGGTAACAAACTGGTCATCACCTTTGCGTTTGCACTCATCGTCATTTTCTTGGTGCTTGCGGCGCAGTTCGAAAGTCTGCGCGATCCCCTCATCATCATGTTCAGCGTTCCCATGGCAATCGCCGGCGCCTTAATCCCGCTATTCTTTGGCTTGGCGACGATGAACATCTACACCCAAATCGGACTGTTGACATTGGCTGGGCTGATATCCAAGCACGGTATTCTGATGGTCCAGTTCGCCAATCAGCTGCAGCTCAAGGAGAGACTCGATCCCCGCTCGGCCATCGAGATGGCGGCGCGCGTCCGCCTCCGTCCAATCTTGATGACCACGGCGGCGATGGTCACGGGCCTCTTACCTTTGTTGACCGCAACGGGTGCTGGCGCCGCGAGCCGCTTCTCGATCGGGCTCGTGGTCGTCGCGGGCATGTCCATCGGCACGCTGTTCACGCTTTTCGTGCTGCCGGCGCTCTATGTCGCGATCGCGTCGGATCACCGCGCCGACGCGAGTTCCGATCACGTCCAGAACGCCGCCGAGCTCGCCTTCATCGGAGCATCCGATGCCCACCTGGCCAAGCGATGATCCTAGCGATCAACTCGGGTTTGCTCGATCGCTCCGCTAGCTAGGGGCGCTGCTCGCCGACCGCGGTAACTTGATCGCACTGGGTGCCTGCAGTTCATGGCGGCGGACAGGAAGGATGATCCGCGGCTGCTGCGCTTCGTCTCGATCTACTGCTTGCCCGAGGTGAAGGACTACATCGCGACCAAATAACGGCCGCTTCATTGTGCAGATGTGGTGAGCGACGGATGCCTGGGAGGGTTTCACGGGCCCTTGCGCGTCCGGACCTTCAAACCGGTGGTGCGAACCTTGGGGGGAATCATGTGTTCGGCGAAGAGCGCGTCGCGGATCCGTTTCTGCTCCGACAGGCGGATGCTGTTGTTACCTGATCGAGCAGGCCACCGCCACGTGATTTGCCGGACATCAGGACAGCATAACTCGCAAGATTGACGTCGTCCGGGACAGGGACAGAATCCATGTTCCCCGAATGAGTGGCGTACCCATTTTGGAGAATTATTCACTTCCTGACCGCGCTGCGCTTGCTGTCTGAAAAGAGACCGCTGATGTGCTGCAGGCTTAGGATAGTTGCCAAGAAATTCAATTCGCGCGAATTCTGGGCGCGCAACGAGCCGGCGCAAGGCGCGATAGTCCGGCGGTTGCTCGAGCGCGGCCGCCATTTCGGCTAAGGTTTGGGGATCGTAGGCTCCCGGGATGAACCCGCGGTCGGTCCGGGCCTGACTGCACTCAATCGGATGCGGCGGGGCGAGGCATCGGTTCCTGTGGACAGCTGTTCGTCCGGTTTACGTCCGCAGCTATCGGCTGGGTGGAAATAACCAGTCGGCCAAGGGATGCATCCGTGACCAGTCAGCGCGGACGCGCGAGTCCGGCACCTCGCCAGCTTCAATTGAGGCTTCGCCCGTCGAAGTGTCGAACGGGGGGTATTGACGGCGATGTCTACGGCGAGCTCGCGCACATGCGGGTTGCGCGATCTTGCATCCACCCGTGCTCCTCGCATTGGCGGCTAGCGCCGACCTGCTGCAGCACGAAGTCGCCCAGCCGCAGCGTCCGGGATGGCGGGTCGTCTCGCCGGTACAATCAGCATCGAATTCGCTCCTCAGGACGAATCCCCTCAAATCGTTCCGGCGGTTAGCACAACGCGGGATTCCGAATCGTTTGGCCGGAAGCTTTTCGAATGCGGTCACGTGATGGATGTCATCATAGCCAAACCGGGCGCTCCCGTCGGATCCAAGGGCTCTTCTGTGAGCGCGGAAATCTGGCCGCGGGCGAGGCGGATGAAGAGCCGAATCGCAGATCGAGCAAGTCCGCTTCTGAGCCGAAGAACGACAGGCGCGCCGCATCGACACAGTCCCAAATGAGCGCTGAATTCAGCGATCGGGCCCGTCATATTCCGCCCAACTATCCGTCGTCTCGTACACCCTCACGCTCGAGAGTTGGGCGAGGCGCGGTTTCGCGTGCTCCCAGATCCAGATGGCGATATTTTCCGCCGTCGGATTTTCCAGTCCCGGGACGTCGTTCAGGCAATGGTGATCGAGCTTCTTTATAAGAAGGCCAAACGCTTCCTCCATGTTGAAGAAATCCATTACGAATCCGGTGTGCGGATCGACGGCCCCGTTCAGCACGACCTCGACGCGATAGGAATGACCATGCACCCGATGACAGCGATGTGTCTGCGGGACGTTTGGAAGTCGGTGCGCTGCCTCGAACTTAAATGCTTGCGATATCTTCATGTGATGCCGAGTGTTTGTGGGACTGCACGCTGAGCCGCCATTTCGGCTGAGCCAAGCAGTACGAGATAGCCCGCCGCTCGACGGCGTCAGGGCGGTCTTTCGATCGAAGCAGAAATTGTCCAAGCCACGCTCATCGAACCGGTCTGGCAGGCTGCCGGTTGCGGCCACACGAATTTTCAGTTCGTGTCCGCGAGTGACGGCCAGCGCGGCGCGATTTACTGACGCAAATCCAATCACCACGCTGGCCGGGGCCGGCAGCCTGCCGTTCGTCTCGATCGCGCTGAGGAACCCGATATCGTGTACAGATTGCAGGACATCATCGAACCACCACAGTGGTTCTGAGCACGTTCATTGCTTGTGCCATGCAGATGATGGAGCGTCTACTACAAGATCCGGTAGATGCCAAAACCAACTTGAGGCTCTAGGGTCTGGCCGCGTTTCCCCGCCGATCATCATCCCGAGAAGTGAACGCAACCGGCACGATGCTCAACCAAAGGGCGGAACGGCACAATATGACTAGCAGAACCTGGGGGCTACCCTCGAACACCTCAGTCAGTATTCGCTACAACTGACGGGAGGCGTATGCCAGGCAAAAATCAGCTTTGAAAACGTCAACATATCCAGGCGATCACGGCGTGCCAGAGCAGATCCGGAGAGGATTGCGCTGAGTACGCCATCGTCGAATTTGGAAAAGTTCACTCGTCCGTGAATGGACCGAATAAAGAAATCGCCCTCGACAGCAAGCGCAATGTGATGCCAAAGAAAAAACAGCACGTCGATCTATCGGACCAGAATCTCTTGAGTCTTATCCTGCGGCTCGCCATTCCGTCTGTTGTTGGATTATCGATCCATGCGCTGCAGCAGGTCGTCAATGCGATCTTTGTTGGCGCCCTAGGCGCGCAGGCGATCGCAGCTGTTAGCATGACCTTTCCGATCGTGGTCCTGCTCGCCGCAGCCGGACAGGGGATCGGTGTTGGAGCAGCGTCGTTCATATCTCGTCATCTGGGCGCTCGTGAGTACCTAGAAGCGAGTCGAGGCGCAAGCACGGCACTCGCGCTCGCCGCTCCGATCGGTATCACAGTCACCCTCACTCTGCTTCCAAATCTGCCAGGGATATTTGCAACGCTCGGAGCTACCCCAACCATCATGCCCGTGGCGCTCGACTACGCGGGAACGGTTTTGTTGGGGTACACCCCGATGCTACTAAATACAGTCAGCGGGTTCATTGTAAGAGCCGAAGGCTATACACGATTTAGCATGTGGGTGATGATGACCGCGTTTATCCTGAACGCTGTGCTTGATCCCGTCTTCATATTTTCGCTTGACCTTGGCGTGCGAGGCGCAGCCCTCGCAACGCTGGTGTCTCAGATCTCTGCTGTCGGACTGTATATCGCGTATTTTACGAAGCTTGGCGGGACGGTTCTCGTCAGGATATCTCACATATCATTGCGAGCAGATCGCATCAGACAGCTCGCGTTGGTAGGCGCGCCGGCGACAATGACGAGTATCTTATCTGCTCTTGCCGTTATGCTCTTGTACGGAGCTGCTGCGCCGTTCGGCGACGATTCCATCGCCGCGGTTGGAATAGCTGTGCGTATCTTGATGGTCGGCGCACTGCCTATCTCCGGGTTCTGTATTGGCGCTCAAGCTATCCTGGGTTTCGGTTGGGGCGCACGCGACTATGCTCATATATTGAGGGCTGCGAAGTTCATGCTCTTCGTGACGATCGCATTCTCGGTGCTGTATTCTGCGGCCGTTGTGATTTTTGCGAGGCCTTTGGTGAGCCTATTTAGCGATAACGAGTACGTCACCGAACTTGCCGTCTCGACCTGCATCGTGTTCCATCTCTTCTTTGGACTGTTTGGGGTGCAGAGTTTCGTGACGGCAATGCTTCAGTCATTTGGGAGAGCGCGCCTCAGTGCAATTGTGTCCTTGGCCAGGCAGGGGTATCTCTTCATACCGGCCGTACTGTTATTCCCGCTGGTAGCGGGTTTTAACGGACTGTTAGCCAGTCAAGCGCTCGCAGAGCTTGGCGCCGGAATAATCGCTCTCATCGTCATGTTCAACCAGTTCGGCGAGCTCAGACGAGCGCTCCGGCACGGTCCTCAAGAGCGATCGGGATAGCGGGTTGAGCTGAGAATGGATATGATCGAGGTACAGAGCATTGGGCGCTAGCCTCCTGGGAGGCTCGCCGTTAAAGCGTGATGGGACTAGCTTCGATAGCCTGAGTTTTTGAGGTAGTTGGCGCATTCTTCGGGTGTAAATGCATAAAGGAGTTCGCCGATGGCGGCGCAGACCGCATCGACGGTTCGTGCGGCTGCCTTGCGGAGCAGATGCTTGAGTTTGGCAAAGACTTGTTCGATGGGGTTCAGGTCGGGTGAGTATTTTGGCAGGAAGAAGAGCTTTGCTCCGGCGAAGCGGATGAGCTGGCGCACGGCTTTGCTTTTGTGGCTGCCGAGATTGTCCGGGACGACGATGTCGCCGGGCCGAAGGGTCGGCAGGAGAACCTTCTCCACATAGATCCGGAAGCTCACGCCATGATTGGTCCCTCGATGAACCATGGCGCGTCGATCCGGTCATGGCGCAGGGCCGCCAGAAAGGTAATGGTTTTCCAACCCATCTGGCCCCGAGCAACGCTGCCGGTCTCATCGACCCGCTTCATCCAGCCGATCGCCGTGCTGATCGCCACTCCAAACTGCTTGGCGGCCCGATTGCGCGCCCTAACGGCCAAATTAAGGGCGTCAGCTCTTACGGCATTGATATCGCCCAAAGGCGGGAAGTCGAAGCGCCCCAAGGCAGTGGCAATGTGGTCGGCCGTGAAGCGGGGGTGATCTCAATCGAGAACTGACTGTCACACCAGTAACATGCGGCGTTTCCGAATTGGTGAATGGAAATGCGAACCCCCTTTGCGCTTTGCCACTCTATGGCAAGCAGCTAAATGCAAAGGCGCCAATACAAAAGGTGATGCTAACTTTTACTACAAACCAGGTAAACACTGGCACGGTCATCGACAAGGCCTACAGCCAGAGCATCTTGATTGACCTTACCTTATACTCAAACCGAATGTCGCATACGACATAAACAACGGCTGGGAGTGGGGAAACTTCAGCTGGGCCCAGTCGATACGACGGATGAGATTCTGACGCGCGCAGCTGCCTCTCGGCATCGGATGGATTTCGCGTGCCTCAGTGCCGTCTTGAATACGGCAGCGAACGAACGAAAAAATGTTGGGCCCGTGTTCGAACCTGCGGGACTCGATCACGCCTCGTGAATGTATCATCAGGTGAATCAGGCCGTAACCAGCTATCGGAGAACTTGCACATCTTGATCGGGCTACCGGCCGAACAGGATGTGAAGATTGGCGAAGGCCAGGACGGCCCCACGCGAACCGTTAGAATACGTTATCGACGATGTCTTACGTGTTTGCTGACTTTGCCCATCACTGCCCCTGGCACTACGGCCAGGCGCGTCCGTATAAGCACGACTTGAAGAGAGGCCGGAGCACTGACCTATGAACAAGCGGCCTCTCCATCGCGGCGCATCGTCTCATCTGCCGCATCGGGTTGGAGACAGGGCGATGGCGAGTTGGCTGTGGCATGACCTTCGTAGGTTGATCCTCTGGCGTTGTGCATCGACTCGCGGCATGCTCGTGAGCCCTTCGCGTACAAGGGCAAGTGCAGAATCGCGGCTCATGCGGCATTCTCGCCATAACGGGTGCTCTCGTGCAGCATCTGCAAAATCGCGCTACGGTTCAGAAGTCCGCGGTCGATCGCGATTTCGATGAAGGGCCGCATTTGCTCAGCGGCTGTAAGCACAAGTGTCGATACCTCTTCATAACCAAGGCGCCGTACGAACACGGTCGCAAGAGCCGAAGATTGCATCAAGTTGCTGAGCGACCGTTCCCGGTCTGCCCGGATCCCCGAGATGCATTGGTCGGCAAATATTCTGGCCGATCGCGTCAAAAGCTCGATCGAATCGAACAGGCGCGAGGCGATGACTGGCTCGAAGTGATTGATCTCGAGTTGGCCGCTCAACGCTGAGAGAGATACTGCGGCGTCGTTGCCCACGATAGCGAACGCAACTTGCTGGATCATCATCGGCAGGACTGGATTGAGTTTACCTGGCATGATCGAAGAACCGGGCTGGAGAGCGGGCAACCGCAATTCGCCAGGCCCCGTATTTGGCCCAGAGGAAAGGATGATCAGGTCAGAGGCGATTTTCGCCATTACCTCTGCTGCGATGCGGATTTCCGACGACACGCGTGCGAAGGCGTCGGCGTTCTGCATGGCATCGAACATGTCGTCGCCTGGGCGTACCGCGTGGCCCAAGATTGCCGCAAGATGTCCATAGACGGCACGGCGATAGCCCGGCGCTGCTCCGAGCCCGGTGCCAATCGCAGTACCTCCGAGGGGAAGCACCATCAATTCCTGGCGCGCCACCGACAGCTTCAAGGAGAGCCGCTTGATCGCTGATGCGTAACCGCCGAACGCCTGACCGAGCGTCATCGGCTGGGCGGCCTGCATGCATGTGCGGCCGACGCGCAATACGTCAGCGAATACAATGGCCCGCTCCGAAAGAGCGGCCGCCACCTGTTCCAGCGCACCCACCAGATCGCCGGACCTTTCGTGCGCCGCCAACTTGAGCGCCGAGGGCAGCACATCGTTCGTCGACTGGCATAGGTTCACGTGATCATTTGGGTGGATCACGTCGTACCGGCCGGGCTTTTCACCGACAATTTGCAGGGCCCGGTTCGCCAGAACCTCGTTCATGTTCATGTTGATCGATGTACCGCCGGAGCCTTCGAGCAAATCGATGATAAACTGCCCATCGTGTTTACCAGCAATGACCTCGTCCGCAGCCGCGATTAGTGCTCCTGCTACTTTGGCGTCGAGGGCTCCGAGCTCACGGTTCGCCGCCGCGGCAGCGCGCTTGATGCGCGCTAGTGCCCGAAGAAGTGCCGGCTGATCACCGAGCTTCTGGAGTGAGATGTCGAAGTTCTCGCTCCCACGCAGGGAGGCCAAGCCGTACAGGGCGCGCAGCGGCAGCTCGCGCGTTCCTAGACTGTCTATTTCGGTGCGAGTCGCTGACATCTCTGATCCCGGGTTCGGACGCTACGCAAACAACTCTCTCCGAAGACGGGCGAGAGTTAAAGCTAAGATCGGAGATGTTATGGAGGCTGATAAGTATGATTAATTAGGGTTATACTGTTCGTCGAGAGTCCGGGTGGAGCCACCCGCAACGCACCGGCAGGCGGCGTCCTCGTGAGCGAGCGGATCCAACACGATGCTGCCGACGGAACGAGCCATCCAGGCAATTTGAGCCGCGATCTGGGGCAAGGTCCAGTTCCGCAGGAGCACACGAGTATCATCCGCTATTCGCGCAGCCAACGTGCCTAATCCGCCTTGCTTAGTCACCAACGCGATCGTGCGCGAGAGGCCGGTCGCCGGCAATGGCATGACTTCGAGCGCCGGTCGATGGACGGCAGCCTGCAATATGCACAGGGGTGTTGTAATCGCCACGCCCATGCCATTGGCGACCATCGAGAGCAGCGAGTCCGACGTGTCGAACGACATCGTCTGCGGATGCTCTATCCTTAGACGCCGGAGATGACGTTCAATTTGCGTTCCCATGTGCGAACGCGCGGTGTAGCGGATAAGTCGGTGCTCGAGTAGTAGGTCGTCCAGTGGACGATCGCGAAGAGTATCCGCTCAGGCAATCGGTGCTACCAGGAGGAATGGCTCGCGCAATAGAGGTAAGCGGGTAACTTCGTCAACGCCCTCCATTGGATCCGATGTGACAGCTGCATCGATCTCGTTGCGCATCAATGCCTCGGCATGCGCGGGTACCAGCCCCGAATATGCGCTCACGCGAAGCGCGATTGAACCCGCCATGAGGCTGCGGACCAACAGTGGTCCACTGTGGACGCGAACGTGTCGATCATCCCGAGCCGAAGGTCCTCGCGTTCGGGACGCGCTGCGGCGGCCCGCATTTCCTCGACAGCTCGTCCGACGCGCAGGGTTATCTCGCGCATGTGGGTGAGCAGAGCTTGCCCCGCCTCCGTGGGCCCAAGGGGACGACGATCGCGACGGACGAAGGACGCGCCAATATGCGCCTCCGCGCGCTTCATCGCTTGTGAAACGGCCGATTGAGTGATGCCAAGTCTGAGGCCGGCCGCGCTCATGCTGCCCTCTTCGATGACGACGGCCGCGACTTCCAGTACACGCAAATCAGGCAAACTAAACATAGGAAGCCTAACGCTAATGGATTTTTATCGGGTGTGCCACTAGTCCGTTTTCTCAGTTGCGGCGAGTCAATCTACTCGACAGGTTGGCGCACCGGAAACTCGCGCTTACTGCGCAAACAGCCGATTCCAAAGCCGCAGCGGTGGAACTGTTCGATGACACTTCATTTATCGACATTTCCAACCGCTCCGATTTCGGCGCAGAGTTCGATCCGGTGTGTCTGGAGAGTCCGCGCCAGATGACAACATTTCCGGGTGGCGGATCTGCGGCCCTGGCCAGGTCGCCACCCAATTGTGCAAGTTCGGTCAAGTAGAATGCGGGGGTTCCAAGGCGACCTCGTTGAATGCCGACGTCCTTGATGAGTTCATCGGGCAATACGATCTCGGTGTCCGTGAAGGCGATCTTCGGTGATGCGTCCGGGCCGTACGATCGAGCATGATGAGCCAGAGGACGCGCCAGCTGAGAGGGCAGACGACCGCCATCAAACTAGCGAGCCGCTCCGCGGTCCGCAGTTTTGAGTCCTCCGCCCTGCAGCCCGATTTTAGGAGCTTCTGGAACAGCTCGATTTTCGTGCACGCACCTATTGGATCATGGACGTAGCCGCGCCTCTCTCTTGTCAACGATGAGTGCGCCGCCTTTGTCCACGAGGTCAGAAGTTGATGCGAAGGCCGCCGCGCATGAGCTCCCTCTTGAGCCTGTGGTTTTGGCCGACGCGGGCATCGATGTGTAGGTGCGTGCGAGTTCGCGGATATGGGTATCCGCAGACACGTCCCACCACCGGCCTATGATCCAATGCGACGGCCATCCCGAAACGAGTGAAGCGACCTGCCACAATGCGCTCAAGAGCGTAAACTTGATCTAGAGGCCGCGCCGATCTTGCGTCTCGTCTTCGGCACCATCATGCGAGTTCATTGACAGTAAGCCCAGTTCTAGACCATGGCTTTGAGATCCCAGTGGGTCTAAGGACGCAATTGATCGAAGTCGCTGGCTGGAATGCCATTGTGATGCTGGTGAGCGCTCAATCAGGAAAGCACGCAAGTAGACGTCATCAGCTTGCTCATTTCGCGCAGGAAGGCGCTGATGGCTCAGCTGCTCGGCAGCGCCTCGGAAGAGCCAGCAAAGAGCGCCTTCGGTTGAGCGCGATAGGACCGATCATCGAGAAGCGCGTCACACGCCAGCGTGAGGACGCTCACGGGATGAAGAAGGCGAGCTTGCCCGTCTGTCGGGTAGCGTCAATTATGATGCTAGAATGCGGGGTAATCTCAGGACAGAGACATTGTTGTGTGGAAAGAGTGCAAAAGTGTCCCGCAGTGCGGTAGACCGCTCGACCGAATGCTCCTCGCAATGCCGCAACGGCGCAATCCCCCGAGATGTTCGCGTACATCGCCAGAAACTTCGATGCCGAGTTCCTCAACGAGTTCTCGGGCAAGGCCTGGCGTGGTGTTTCACCCCCTTCGACCGGTCCGCCGGGCTGCACGAACATTTTGGTCCAAAGCTCGCGTACCAGCGGAAGGTTTCGTGCGACATTCGTGGTAGGGCACGCGGCGATCCGCGCCGTGCGCACGGCTGCGGCGTTATCCATCAAGCAACGCCCCCTTTTTTAGATCACCCTCTGGGGCCGCTTGCGGGAGAACTATCAGCAGAGGGATGATGACGACCATACCAGCTGCCAGCATCACTCCTGATGGGCCGGCTACAGTCAACACCTGGGCGCCAAGGACGGCTCCGAAGCCGATGGCCGAATTGATGACCGCCGAGTGCATCGCGGCAGCAGTCATCACTGTCGACCCGGCGGCGCGTAGGATCCAGGTCTGGAGTCCCGCGAACAGCGCCGCGACGGCCGCGCCCCAGATGACCAGCAAGACAAGGACCCGGCCTGTCCCCAACTGGGGACCAAACCATCCAAGGCCAACGAGCGCCAGACACAGAGCAAGCAGCCCCGCAGTGATGATGGGCTTCATGAAGCGGTCGATGAGGACGCCCGCCAGGATGTTCCCCAGGAATCCTGCTCCGCCAAAGCCGAACAACAGCGCGCCAATCATGACTTGGGCAACGTTTGGAATCTCGTTGAGGAATGGTTCTATAAATGTGTACGCCCCGAAATGCGCCGCCGCCATGAATGTCGTTACGGCATAGATCCCCAACAGGTCATGCCTGCGGCAGACTGATCCAAGCTCTCTCCATCCCGCTGGCGTCCCGGCCTGCATTTTCGGAAGAACTGCCACCATCAGGGCTGAGGTGATCAGTCCGATGGCGCCAATTAATCTGAACGCTGCACGCCATCCGCTCACCTGACCGACGAAGTTCGCGAGCGGCACGCCAACAACGGTCGCCATCGAGATCCCGCCGAATACGATTGCCGTCGCAACACCCATACTGCGGGACGGCGCAATCTTAGACGCAACCACAGCCGCCATGGCCCAATAGAAACCGTGAACGACAGCGCCCACCGTGCGTGCCAGCAACAACCCTTCGAAAGTGTGAGACATCGTCGCCGCAAACGTTGTTGCGGAAAGGATAATAGTTAAGGCGATGACTAGCGGCTTGCGAGGAAACTTCTGAAGCAGAACGGGCGACAACAGAGCGCTGGCAGCACCGATCCAGGCATAGAGGGCCACCGTGAGCCCGACCGCTGCCTGATCTCGTCCGAGGTCGCGAGCAATCTGAGACAACAGCCCGATAGGTGCTATCTCTGCCAAGACGATGTGAAACGAGGCGATGCCTAGCACGATGACGGCGAGCCAGATGCGGAGCGAAGATTCTGTGCCGTCACTCGTCATTATTAAACATCACTGTACGAAGGATCCGCCCGTTTCATTTGTCGATGATCAGCCGCTGCTTGTACGCATTTTTCAACCATGGGCGTGGCGCCGCATGGCATGGGCGTCTCTCCGGATGTTGATCGACCTGCATCGGTGGTATCCGATCGTTACGGTCGCATGGGTCGTTCTCTCCATCAACTGCGAGAGTTGATAGTTGACACACGACAAACGGCACTCGGTGTCCTCCGACTGGCGTCCTGAGTGGGACTGTCGTTCCGGCTGGCATCGTGAAAGAGGGCCTGACCTTACTCGAAGAGCTGCGTCGCCCGCCACCAGGCGCTGCGCTTCGCCCCCCAAACGGACGGTGCAATAGCATCGTGATGCCTTTCGTGCGCTCGGACGGCCTGCAGATTGCCGAGCTGCCAACACCGAAGAGGAGGTCTCACTCACAATGTCCCGGCACTGCTTCGGCAGCTTTAGCAGGGCGCTCGGGGATCATGATCTCCGGGGAGCCGCCATTGCCTCGCCTGCGTACGCGCGCGCTGGGTGTCAATCGGCCCTTTAATTGCGGTTTGTTGTCAAACTTACATTTCTGAACTCGCCCACGGCACGGTGGTAGTGCTCGCGCCGTCGGAGCTGGTCCGGATTGCGGAGACGGCGCGGGCCGGCTGATACGTGCATTGGATCGCCGGGGCTGGTTAAGGTCTTCGCTGGGATCATGGTCCTTTCCGAGGTCGCGCAGCGCCTTATGATGATGTCGGGGTCGGGCGCCTCAACGTTTGCAGCGGAGTGCGGACGAGCCGCCACCACCTGATTGACCGAGGTCGCCACAACACGGTCCCAGCGGGACATCGCCAGTCCGGCAGACCGGACCAGGAACTCTACAAGATCGGATCAGGCTTCCTTCCCCTGGCCCCAGTCGAACGATGTGCCGTAGACCCAGATACAGTGAGGAGGGATGGCGAGTTTGCGCGCGATGGCGACCTTTGCCTTTCGCATGCCAATCCGCTTAGCGAGCTTCATGCCCCAAGCCTTAAGAGAGGACCATTTCTTCGTTCGATGAAGCAGGACGATCGCCGCCTCGTACAGGTAGGTTGGGAGAAGACGGTCGCCCCATCGTGATACCTTGCCCAGTTTCGCCAGAGTGGTTGCGTCGAGGCGTAAGACCCAGATAGGCGCCGACGCTTGATGCCGATCGCAAGCGCGATGTTTCAAGGTGCCGTCGCATGCGCTGGCTGAATTAGGAGGACGGATCGAGCTTTAGCATTGATGCTAGCAGCCGCTCCGGCTTTGAATCCCCAAGTAGGCTTCAACGCGCGATGCCAACGGGCCGTATGTTGGTCCGTGCGAAGCCCTAATGATGGACGAAACGTTCCGCGGTTACATAAATTAGACTACGAGGGGCACGGATCGGTGGTGGACGCCTGAAATGTCCCGGCTCAGCAAAATCCCCTTGGAATTCCGATAGGTGAGTTCGGCATTGCCTTCGTGCATCTCAAAATTCGATTTTCAGTTCTAGCCGGTTCGCTGCGCCAAGAGGATTGCCAACCTCCAGGACGAGAGGCTCTAGGGCGGAGAGCGATCCCATAATGGCGTGGCGACCGGACGAGCACTCAACCAAAGATGGCCCCGCCCAATTAAGGTAAATTCAATCCAGCCCTGCCCCGACAATTATTGATGTGAAGGTAAACGATCATCGCCGCTGCGTGACGAGCTATCATTACTCGGCGAGGATCATCCAGCACTTGAAGGGCGACTACGCGATTGCAGCTTCAGCGTACGCGCCAGGCGTGTGGCTGAGCAAAGAGCGCGGCGAGCGCATGCACAAACGCGGCCGCAGGTGCGGCGTCGTGCTCCCCGAGATCCCCGAAGGCTCCTGATGGAGTGGGTTGACGAGTCTGCCCAGAATCTACGAATTGCCTGGTTGTGAGCCCTCGAGGCTGGGGACCTTGACCGGATCCAACGTCCGGCGAAGGGAGCTCGCGCAGCAATAGCCTGATATCGTAGCCCTCTCGACTCGAGAGTCCTTGCTTAGCTTTCCCATCCCTTCGTTGGTCCACACTGTTGAACTCGCGCCGCAGCACGGTATCGGGTTTGATCAGCGCCGGCGCCACCACCTCCAGTCCAGGATGATCGGCGAGGATAACCTTCCGACCAATAAGCCGCTCGCGAGCGCCTTCAAATCGCGCTATGACGAGCGGGCGGACTGACTGTTACCCGTCTACCAAACGGGACAAAGAGGCGATGCGCTAGCGAGCATCGCTAGCTACGTTCTCTTGTATTCGGACCCGCGAAACGTCGAAAATTGGCGAGAAATGAAACGACCCCAGTGCTTAAAGCGGCTGGGGTCGTTCCGAGGTAAGCGCCAGACTTGGGCGGGGGGCTGAGGCCAGACGCCTACGACATGAAATCAGACACGCAGATTTTCCGCACTGCTTTTACCACGCCTCGGGTCGACTGTAAGCTCGTAAGAGACTGCCTGCCCTTCCCGCAGCCGCTCCCATCCGGCTGAATGAAAGCCGAAACCCTTCGTCGCATTTCACAACACCGCTCGCCACTCCCGTCTCCCATTTGAGCAATACTGTAGAGTAGTTCTGGTCGGACCATTCGGGCGGCAACGATTCGCGCACTGACGCACAATCTCCGCTGCTTCGGCGTCAGCGTAGTTCGCTTGAGGAGTTCGAGTATGGCGAGCCTGGGCGATCATGCTTTCATGCCAGAGACCAGGCATAGCCGACGGGTTTGACCCAGGTCGCATCGTTCTGATCTTCCATCCTGTTGCGTCACTTGGGTGACGAAGGTCACGTGGGTGGGTTCTCCTAGCAGGGAAGCCGCGAATTTCATCGGCCCAAATGACTCATCGGCCACTATTTTGCGGACAAGCCGCGGCCTCGCAACTACCAAAAGGGGTAGCTGGACGAGCGTACCGCACCAAATTAGCATGCTCCCATGACTGTTCGGAGAACATGGAAGATGAACTGGAAGAAGGAACTGGAGGCGCTGGTTCAACAATCCGCGGCACTCGTGGAACGCGCACGGAGCGTAGCGCCTATTCCAAAGCTGATAGCACCCATCGCGCCAATCGCAAAAGCTTCCCCACCCGATTCTCCCCCGCGGTTGAGCTGGGACACCTCCGAGCGAGAGCACATCAGCAAACGAGTCGCGAATTTCAGAGCGCATCAAGAGCGCGTGCGCCGCGAGCGCGACGAATATTTTTCCCGCACGATGCAACGGACACGGGATCTCGCGAGAGGCCACGGCTCCGACGAATAGATGTAGGCGGTCGGACAGTCGCACAACTTTGCTAACAATCCGCCAAATCGCGCCAGAAGAGTCGACTGCGGCCGACCACCGGCTGGGAACGGCGAGTAGCCGTGAGAGTCGTACGAGTCTCCAAGAGACGCCCGTCACAGCCCATCTGAGGATTGCCGCGCGCTGAGGATTGCCGCGTGGTGTCCTCACGCCATAGGTTGCCCTCGTACTGGATGCGCTGGGGCGCAACTACGCGATCGTTGTAGTGGCGCCGCCGACGCCCACACGAATCTGGTGCATGGATTTTGCACCGCCGAGGAAGGCGTGGGTGGTTGACCCTGCCCCTCGGGCTTAATCCAGTTTGAAGTTCGTTCTGGCCGAAGACGAGGACCAGAGCATGCAGCACGTTCGAGATCGGAAGGCCCGATCTGCTGGCTCGGCGCGTGAGGCAGAGACACGAGATGTGCGCATCGGGGAAGACTTGAGATCAGACGCGCTTCACTGGAGATCGCGATAGGCATTTTGCTGCATCGGACCGTTGTTGTCGCGGAGTGTGAAAGCACGGAGTCGACATCGTCCGCGATGATCGAGACGCTGGAGCGAAATGACGAATGATGATCGTCGTGCACGGCATGACTTGGCTCACGATGTGTCGCATCGGAACGGTGATGTTCGAGGGCTGGAGCGTCTGAAGCTGTGTCGAAAGCGCTCAATGATGCGCATGACGCCACCACAATCGGGAGAGGCAGGAACTTCGGCCCAGGTTTGAGCTTCCAAATCCACAGGCGGCGGCTGGCTGTCGTTTGGGGCTGTCTCATGATCGAGAAGTTCGCGGCAAAGGCCGAGCTTGGCAGCGATTGGTTGGCCATGAAGCCGAAGTGGCGGATGCGATGGAAACCGTCGGGCAGCGTATGAAGCAGGAAGCGGCGAATGAACTCGTCGGGCTTGAGCTTCATGATCTTTGTCGCGCCGTCCTGGCGGTAATCCTTCCATGTGAAGGCAACATGATCGTTGTCGGGTGCGACGAGCCGGCTGTTGGCGATCGCGACGCGATGGGTATATCGGCCGAGATAGGCCAGCACCTGTGCGGGTCCGCCGAAGGGCCGCTTGGCGTAAGCAACCCAGTTGACGCGCTGCATGGCTTTGATGCGACCAGCGAAAGTGTCGAGTTCGGCAAGAGAAGATCGCCGAAGAAGCGCAAGGCGCCGGCGTTGAAGGCCCCGATCAGGCGTTTGAGAAAAAGCCAGCGAAAGAGCCGGGACCGCGGTTTGACGGCCAGGAAGAAGTTCGGTCGGCTGGCGATCCAGCGTGTTCCATCAGGTGACGGGCCGCCGCCCGGCACGACACAGTGAATGTGGGGATGATGCGTTAGCGCTTGTCCCCAGGTGTGCAGGACCGCGACGCCGCCGATCTCCGCGCCGAGCCGGCGCGGATTGGCAGCAAGCGTCGGTCATCGCCTCGGCGGCGGCCTTAAACAGGATGGCATAGACGACCGCCTTGTTTTGGAAAGCAATCGCGGCGATCGGTGCAGGAAGCGTAAAGACGACGTGGAAGTAGGGAACCGGCAGCAGGTCGGCTTCTCGCGCGGCAAGGCACGCGGCTCTGGCTGGCCCCTGACACTTCGGACAATGCCGGTTCCGGCAGGAATTATAGGCGATCCGCGTCATGCCGCAGTCATTGCGGGCCTCGACGTGGCCGCCGAGCGCCTCGGTTCGGCACCCAACAATGGCGCTCATCACCCGCCGCTCGACGCGACCGTGATGACCGGCATGGTCACGACGATAGGCGTCGCCATGCCGGCGCAAGATATCGGCAATGTCAATGGCGGGTCGGTGCGGACGGACGTCGGGGGGTCATAAGCCGGATCCCGGAGCCGTTGTCATGCCGGTGGCGTCACCTCCAGCGACAGGCGGTCGAGCGGGCTCTGGGTCGCCCGGATCGTATGGTTGGCGACCTGCGTGTAGCGCGCCGTCGACGACGGATTATTGTGCCCGAGCAAGACCTGGATGATCCGAATGTCGGTTCCGTTCTCGAGAAGATGCGTCGCGAAGCTGTGGCGCAGCGTGTGCAGCGTGACGCGCTTGGTCAGGCCCGCGGCCTTCACCGCCGAGCGGCAGGCGGCGTGCAACACGGTCGGATCAATCGGATGATCTTCGTCATGACCCAGGGAACAGATAAAGCCGCGGCCGGGCGAGCCGCCAGTAGGTGCGCAGGATGCCGAGCAGTTGGGACGACAGCATCACGTTGCGATCCTTCGCGCCTTTGCCGTGGCGCACCTGGATGACACCGCGGGTGCTGTCGATGTCTTCGATCCGCTGTCCCGCGACCTCGGAGGCCCTGAGTCCGGCCGCATAGGCCGTGGTGAGCGCGGCGCGGCTCTTCAGGCTCGACACCGCCTCGAGGAACTGCACCACTTCGTCGGCGCTGAGAACGACCGGCAGCTTGCGGGGCTCTCGCGCATAGGGAATGCGCTCCGGGATGAGCGCCTCGCCGAGCGTGACGCCGTAGAAAAACCGTAGCGCACAGACGATGATCTGGTTCAGCGCGGGCCATGAGATGTCGGTCGAGACCAGATGCACCTGGAAGGCCCGGACGTCTTCCAGCTCCAACCGCTCAGGCGATCGGCCGAGATAGCGGCTGAACTTCGAAACCGCGCTGATGTAGGATCGCTGCGTCGCCGGCGACAGATTGCGGACTGTCATGTCCTCGATCATGCGGCGGCGAAGAGGGCTCAAATCGGCCATCTCAATACCCTGTCTGAGGGGGGCTCCAACACCCACATCCTCTCAGCCAGGAGGCGATCTACGCCACCTCGCCACGCACGCCGCGACAGCGGCTTCGTTCAATCCCAAATCGATTCGGTCTAACCCCATCCGGCTTTAGGCCGCACAATCCGCGAACCGTCCTAACCGCGCTTGCATCGATGTCGGCGCGCCGCAGCTTGGCCGTCAGGCCATGACGGCTCCAGAACACGCGCACCAGCACACATCACACGAGCAGCGTAATAGCCTTGAAGAAGCCTCCCTCCTGATGTCCGTGTAGGGATGGGTGGCGTCGAGATCGAGGATGATCTGCAGGCCGCAACAATGCGAGAAATGCGCGCTACGCTCAGGAGAGGCCATTGCGGCACCCGCTGAGCTGTGCGTTATAAACAGAACGCTGCCATTGTAGCTCAGCGCTCAGTTGCAGGCAGCAAACCAATCAGCGCTTTAGCCTCGGACTTCAGCACTTCAACGGCAGATTTCCGAGCATCTGCATCAAAGCGAGTGCGAATGGCGGAGACTGAGAGCGCGCCCCGCAATTTGCCATAGACATCGATTACGGGCACCGCTGCGGCCGCAACCTCAGGATCACGCTCGCCGATCGAGATGTAGAAGCCACGATCTCTGATCTTCTTTCCATCAGCTAATGCAAAATCGCGGTAAGCGGTAAGAACGCGGCCCGCAGCGCCGCGATCAATCGGCAATCGTTGTCCTTCTTCGAGGTGATGCCGGACGGAACGCGGAGAATTAACGCGATAAAGGCAAATGCGCTCATCGCCCTCCGCGATGTAGAAGGATGCGGTCTCTCCGGTTGCTTCGACCAGACGATGGAGCGAGGGTCTGATCAGGTCACCGAGGTCCAGCCCACGCTGATAGAGCGCCCCAAGGCGCCATAGCTCCGGTCCGGGTCGAAATAGCCGGTCGGTCCCCCGCACCAGGAATCCGTCCGCTTCCAGGGATGCGGCAAGGCGAAAGACCGTGCTCTTGTAGAAGTCGGTCGCCTCGGCAATCTCGGTCAGCGTCATGGCTGCGCGCTCAGCGCCGAAGGCCTTGAGGATCGCCAGGGCGCGCCCGACCGCATCAACCCCTGTCTTTGCCATTGATACAGTCCTCGTCATCGTGTTCTGTCGTGCAGAACAGATATCCAGAATGGATAGAAAGTCCAGTATTCAATGCCCATCTGGGTTCTATGTTGCAGAATGCAATTGACTCCGGATGTAGCGCCAGTTACCTGTTTTGACGTTTAGAACAGGTTCTGCGGAGCGAAACAATGGAAGGGCAGCCGGCACTTGCCGTCGACCTGCGCGACGTGATGATTCGCTTCGGCGACTTCACCGCCGTGAAAAGCATGAACCTCCAGGTCGGCGAAACCGAATTCGTTGCAGTAGTCGGGCCGACCGGCTGCGGAAAATCGACTATTCTCAACACTGTCACCGGACTGCTGAAGCCGGCCGCCGGCGAGGTTCGCATTTTCGGCAAATCGCTTAGGGGCCTGAACGGTCAGTCCGGCTACATGCTGCAACAGGAAGGGCTGCTGCCCTGGAAAACAGCCCAGGACAATGTCGGCCTCGGGCTGGTGTTTCAGGGCAGCTCGATCGCGAAAGCGCGCGAGCAGGCGCGGCCCTGGCTCGCCAAGGTTGGCTTGAAAGGGTTCGAGGAGCGCTATCCGCACCAATTGTCCGGCGGCCAGCGCAAGCGGGTCGCCATGACGCAGACCCTGATCATGCAGCCGAAGATCGTCCTGATGGATGAGCCTTTCTCAGCGCTGGACGTTCACACCCGTCGCCTCATGCACCGTATCCTGCTCGACCTCTGGCAGGCGGACCGGCGCTCACTGGTTTTCATCACCCATGACCTCGATGAGGCGATCACGCTGGCGGACCGCGTCGTTGTGATGTCTGCCGGTCCCGCGAGCCGCATGGTTGGCGATGTCAGGATCACGCTGCCTCGTCCCCGCGACCTCTCCGCGCTACAGACCACCGACGAGTTCGTCGCGCTTTACCGTGAAATCTGGTCGCTGCTCGGCGCCGAAGTGGAGAAAAGCTATGCCACGCAGGGGTAAAGTCGCTCTCACGCAGTTCGCCATCGTGCTTGGGCTGATCCTGATCTGGGAATTGGGCGTGCGGGCCGGGTTGATCGACCCGTTCTTCTTTCCGGCCCCGTCGACACTCATCGCAAGGATCGGAGAGTGGACGTCAACGGCCGACTTCTGGACCGATGTCAGCATAACACTGCTGGAGACGGTCCTGTCTTTCCTGGCTGGTATCGGGATCGGCATGGCGCTTGGTATCTGGTTGGGCTTAAGCCCGTTTGCGGCCGAGGTCCTTCAGCCCTTCATCAAGGTGTTCAATGCGATCCCGCGCATCTTGCTGGGGCCCATTTTTGTCATCTGGTTCGGATTGGGCCTCACCTCCAAGGTCGCGCTGGGCGTGACGCTGGTTCTCTTCGTCGCTTTTTTCAACACCTTTCAGGGCGTTCGCGAGGTCAATCCGGTCGTGCTCGCGAATGCGCGCCTGCTACGTGCATCGAAGTCCTCCCTGCTGCGCCATGTCTACCTACCGTCCGCCACCACGTGGATCCTGTCGAGCCTGCGGGTGTCGGTCGGCATGGCTGTGATGGGAGCAGTGGTCGCCGAATATCTCGGTTCGTCCGCGGGATTGGGGCACCTGATTGCGCAGGCCGAGGGCGTCCTCGACGCGACCGGAGTGTTCGCAGGAATCATCGTCCTCTCCGCCTTCGTCGTTGCTCTCGATGCCATTGTCGACCGCGCGGAAAAACGGCTCCTGGTCTGGCGGCCCGCACCTGCCCACGAAGCCTGATCGTACCGCTCTCCCATTCTCATGGAGTTTCCCATGCACGCTTTTCCACGACTGATGCTGGTCATCGCGATAGCCGCATTCCCGGTCATCTCGACTTATGCCGCCGAGCCCGAGAAGACAAAATTGAAGATCGCAGTGGGGTCACAGATCCTCAACTATATGCCTCTCGAACTTGGCGTGAAGCTGGGCGCCTTCAAGGAAGAAGGGGTTGACGTGACCGTCGAGAACTTCCAGGCCGGTGGCTCGAAGGCTTTGCAGGCGTTGATCGGCGGCTCGGTGGACGGGACCGTCGGCTTTTATGATCACACCATTCAGATGCAGGCCCAAGGCAAGCAAATTTCCTGCGTGTTCCTGCTCAATGACATTCCCGGCGTGTTGCTCGGTGTCCGCGGCGACCTCGCTGACAAGGTCAAGACGGGTGCCGGTCTGAAGGGCCTGAAGCTCGGGATCACGGCGCCGGGGTCCTCGACCGATACCATGGCGCGCTACTACATCAAGAAATCGGGATTGGGCTCGCGCGATGTAAGCATCATCGCGGTTGGCAGTGGTGCACCCGGCATGGTGGCGCTCGAGGCCAAGAATATCGACGCGCTCGTCTATTTCGATCCGATTGCGACCCTTCTCGCGCGCAAGAAGAGTGCGACACCGCTGTTCGACGCGCGCACGGTCGAAGGCTCAAGGCAGGCCTTTGGCGGAATCTATCCGACCGCGTGCCTTTACCTTCAGCAGTCCTTCATCGACAAAAATCCGGAAACGGTCCAGCGCCTCGTCAACGCCTTGTTCAAAACTCATCGCTGGATCAACACGGTTACGGCGGAGCAGCTCGTCGACGCGATGCCTCCTGCATACAAGACCGACAATCGCGAGGTGAACATCGAGATCATCAACGCGTCGAAAGCGCTGTTCTCGCCAACCGGTCAGATGGACATCGACGCGGCCAAGATCCCGCTGGCTGTCCTAGGCGACTTTGATCCGAAGATCGCAGCCGCAAAGATCGACCTGATCAAGACCTTCACGAATCGATTCGCGGAACGTGCTGCGCAGCAACTGAAATAAGTTGCGTACTAAGCGCTCGCTATTGGATCACCTACAAGAAGGCTCTTCAGATGTCTCTGCCGCTAGCCGGTATCCGCGTTCTCGACCTGTCAAACGTGTTGGCGGGTCCGTTCTGCGGTTACCATCTTGCGCGCCTTGGCGCGGAGGTCATTAAGGTGGAAAATCCGAACGGCGGCGACCTGGCGCGGCGCCTCGGCGCGGATCCGCAAAGAGCGGAGCGCCTGCAGGGACTCTCGTTTGTTGCTGTGAACGCCGGCAAGCAATCGATTGCACTGGACCTGAAATCGGAAGCGGGCCGCGAGGTGTTCTTGCGACTGGTCAAGGAAGCCGACGTGGTGCTCGAAAACTTCCGGCCGAAGGTGATGGAACGCCTTGGCCTCGGCTTTGATGTGCTTGTCAGGCTGAACCCGCGTCTGGTCTACTGCGCGATCTCCGGCTTTGGGCAGAGCGGACCGTGGTCCGCCCGTCCGGCCTATGACCAGATCGTCCAGGGTCTCTCCGGAGCCATGAGCGTCACCGGCGATATAGCCTCGGCTCCCCTGCGCACGGGCTTTCCGATCTCGGACACGATTGCGGGACTGACTGCTGCGTTTGCTATCGCCGCGGCTCTGGTCGACCAGCGGCATAGGCAACGGGGTCGGTTCATCGACGTGTCCCTGCTCGAGGCCACCATTGCGGCGATGGGATGGGTCGTCTCCAACCACCTGAACGCCGGGATCGAGCCGCAGCCCATCGGCAACGAGAACTTTACCGCGGCTCCCTCCGGCACGTTCCGCACCGCAACGGGCCCGCTGAACATTTCCGCCAACGAGCAGAAGCAGTACCAAGCCCTATGCGACCTGATCGACCGACCGGACCTGAAGACGGATCCACGCTTTGCTGGACGCGAGATGCGCAAGGTGAACCGCGCTGCGCTGAGCGCGGAGTTGAACAAGGCATTGAGTTGCAAGCCCGCTGAGGAATGGGAGGCCCAAATGAACCTGGCTGGTGTCCCTGCCGGCCGTGTGCTGACGGTCTCGCAAGTGTTGCAGCAGCCACAGGTCGTTGAGCGCGGATTCGTCGAGACTTTGGCGCCAGAACAAGACGATGCGCAGCCGTTACGAATCACGCGGCCGGGGTTCCGGCTGGATGAGGAGTTTTCGGTGCCTTCACCACCTGCGACGCTCGGAGCAGACACTGAGCGATGGCTGCAGCGGCTCGGCTATTCGTATGCGGAGGTTGAGCAACTGGTCTCAAGCCGAGCCGTCGGGACGCCAAAGCAAGGAGAGGCTGATTTCCTGCCCGTCCGCGCAGCCACGGACGGACCGATATCATGACATCCGACGGCTTGCGTCGGTTGGCAATCGGCAGGTTGAAAGGACGGAACCGGAAATGAGCGAAGAAGAACTGAGATACCAAGCGGCCAGTTGGTGGCGAACCTCCATTTGCGATATCGCGCCAGGTCGCATCGCCTATCGGGGTTATCCAATTGAAGATTTGATAGGCCGCGTTTCTTTTCCCGCCATGATTTGGCTGATGTTACGTGGCAATCTGCCGACGCCAGCACAGGAGCAGCTGCTGCAAGCTGCGCTGGTTGGATCCGTTGACCACGGTCCGCACGCGCCCTCCATTGCAATTGCCCAAATGGCGGTGAGCTGCGGCCTGCCCCTGAATGGCGCAATGGCCTCGGCAATCAACACGCTCGATGACGTGCATGGCGGAGCAGGGGAGCAGGCTATCGAACTCTACGAGGATGTGCTGCGACGGCGCCAAGGGCGAGAGATCGAGCAGGCCGCTGGCGCTGCAATCGACCATTTCACCGCAACCCGCAGCAAATATCTGCCGGGCTTCGGCCACCGGTTTCATCCAGTCGACCCGCGCGCGGCCCCGCTATTGGCGCTAGTGGATGCCGCAGCTGACGAGGGCAGTGTCGGCGGCGATTATGCCAAGGCCGCTCGCGCGATCGAGCGGGTGATGCAACAGCGCAAGAGCAAGCTCATTCCGATGAACATCGATGGCGCGACCGCGGTCATTTACGGCGAACTGGGCTTCGCCTCTCCGCTCGCGCGGGGGGTCTTCTGCTTGTCGCGCGCGGTCGGAATCCTGGCTCACGCCTGGGAGCAAACTGGGCGCAACGATCGCAACAAGGGCCCAATGCCCAAGCAGTTCGGCTACAAATACGAGGGCCAGCCGCGTCGCAGGCTCGAAGGCGCATCATGAGCATCTCGAAATCCCGCCCAAGCTGATGGAGGCCAGCGTGTTCTCGTCGATGCCGGCGGAGTTTCGTCGCCCGGCTGTTTCTTCGGAATGGGCAGACGCGAACCGCGGGGCATATCCAGTAGATTGTTTCATCGAGGGACCGTCGTTCGACCAGTCCGGGAATCTCTATGTCGTCGACATCCCCTTCGGCCGCATTTCCGGATTTCACCGGAGGGCGTCTGGTCTTTGATCATCGAATACGACGGCTGGCCGAACATCTGAAGGTTGCTCCGGACGGCCGGGTGCTCGTGTCCGACTATATCAACGGTCTCCTGGAGCTCGATCCACAGAGAGGGACCATCCGACCGTTGCTGGGCCACCGCAATTCCGAGTCCTTCAGAGGCTGCAACGACCTGCATATCGCGACCAAAGGCGACATCTATTTCACCGATCAGGGCCAGACTGGATTGCACGATCGGACCGGCCGGGCATTTCGACTGTGCCCTGACGGCCGGATCATTGCTTGATTTCTAATGGCCCGGGCCCGAATGGCCTGGTGCTCAGTCCGGACGAGACCGTATTGTTCGTTGCAATGACGCGCGACAATAGCATCTGGCGCGTACCGCTGATGCGTGATGGCGTGGGGAAAGTCGGACGATTCAGCTGGTTCTTCGCGACGAGCGGTCCTGACGGACTGACGGTCGATCAAAAAAGGGTGGCTCTTTGTCGCGCATGATTCCCTCGGCCACGTTTTCGTATTGGCGCCAAACGGCGAAGCGGTCCGCTTGCATCCAGTCCTGCGCAGGGGGGGAGCTGCACGAATGTCATATTGGACGCGGCACTCGGCACATTGCTCATTACGGAATCCTCTACCGGATCAGTGTTGATGGCTGATCTCGCGCACCTTCATCGAAATTCGCCAGCAGGAGTGGCAAGGTGGTGCGGAATCCTTTCACGCGCCGGTCCGCCGCACCAAGATGCAGGAATGAGTCTGGTAGACAACTGGCTAGCCAGTTGCCGAGAGAATGTAATTGGTGACGAATGGATGGCGTTTGTGTGCGGTGATCTCAAACCAGAGCCAGTAAATCGCACTGCATGGAAGCGCAAAAGAAGGATTCGTAAGGCTGGGTCGGGCTCCGCCAGGAACGGGCCGCCGCCGACCTGCCGCTATTGGTCGGGCGGGTCGCGGTATCGCTTCCCACAAATGCAGAATGATTGATCGCTGATATTTTCGAACGCTCTCGCCAAGAAGGCCGAAGAGGTAACCGCTCGCGGCGGGAGTCAGCATCGCATCAGCGTCAAGGGTTCTCGATCATGCTCGGCCGCGACGCACGCGTGAAGCGTTCGTTTTGAGAAGCAACAAGCCCAGGATTTACTGCTTGAAGGACTTTACCGATAGCACGCTAGCCCAGGAGCGCTTTAAGTGTGTGGCGCAGAGGTCGTACTACTGTCAGAGCCTCTTGCGCGCGCGCAATCCTCCAACCCGATATCCCCTCTCCTCGTAGAAGTGGCGTACCCGTTCTAGGGCCGGATAGCCATTCGGAGGCAACGCAACCTCAATCATCTGCCAGCCGCGTCGCTTCGCCTCCGAATCTACCGCCTCGAGCAGATGCCGACCGCAGTCAGAGCTCCGGAAGTCACGAGAAATCCATAGCTCCTGAAGCACGCCGTACGCTCCGGCTGCTCTCACGGCCTGTACGGCCGAGATGCTAGCTATCCCTGCAATCTGCCCGGTGCCTTGTTCCTCGACGACAAAAATGAAGCCCTGTTCGGGATCCTGAATCAGGTGCAACGCCGCCCGCTTCGCGCCTTGAAGGCTGAACTCCGGTCCGGGGCCACCTAACTCGGAAAGTAGCTCTTCGACCGCTTTTGCGACCGCGTTCTCATCTCCTGGCACGCTCTTGCGCAAAGCCGTGCCCGCGCTGGACAGGCCTTGCCCTTCAGCGCCAACACGAACACCCGACCTAGCCCTCTGGAGGAAATTCATGCTCAGGAGAATACAGAAAACGCAATTGAGAGCAACTATCAGGCTCGGTAGGAAGCAGCACGTCCACACTCGCTATAGGCAACAGAGTTGAGGTAATTGCAAGCCATTGCCGTTCTCAGAATCGACTGCGGCTTGAGCGGCTGCGAACTCATGATGGGTTGCCTTCGATTGGAAAATATTCACCAAACGGCACACGCCGGTCATGCCGATCAAACGTTCGTAAGAGTGATTGCCGATCGTCGCTCACGAACTACTCGATTCAATAAATCGTGCGCCTCGATGATCGCAGCGCCATAGAGCGTCAGCTCGGTGCGTGCGAAGGAGAGGTTCCCACCTCGCGTGCGTCACTCGCACAAAGTTGCGCGAAGCGCGACAGGTATCATACGCGTGCGCCCGATAAAATCGTCTGAGCAAGATCGCGAAAGATTTTGCACACCAATGCACTATCTTAAGCTTATCTCGAACAATCGAAAGATATCGGGAAGCACAGCTTGTTTGGACCTTCGCTCCTCGTTTAAGGCACCCTCACGGAACGGGAGTGGTTGCGATGGAACATGGGCAGGCCGGACTGGTCGGAGGGAAACCTGTAATCTTCGGGCAACGTAAGGTGCGGCCGCGGGCGTGCCTGGTCGGCAAGCGGCATCTGCGCGCCTTTCTACGGGATGTGCTGGAGGATATGGGATTTGTTATCAGCGAATGCAGGACTGCTGACGAGCTGCCGCACGTACTCCGCACGGAGTTCCCTGATCTGATCCTGCTCGGCATTGGCTCGGACCGCATCGAGCCTGGACGATTGCTCGAGATGCTGGTACGCGAAGAATTTGCAGGCCGAGTGCTGGCGTTCGGAGCCCGCGAGTCGATCATCATGGCGGCAGTGCAGCAGGTCGGTAGTGAATATGGACTTGCTATGCTGCCGCCGCTCAAGGCGCCGTTTGCAGCCGAGACGTTGCGCGATCGGATCGCCATGCTCTTGCCAAGAGAGCCGGCGCCCCGTCCCGCGGTCCATGTCGGAGAAGCCTTACACGCTGGCTGGCTTGAGCTCTGGTATGAGCCGAAGTTTGACGCGTGTACCCTTAGCCGCCGCGGCGCCGAGGCGCATGTGCGAATGCGGCACCCGACCTGGGGCGTCGTTCCACCAGCCTATTTCATCCCGGAACCTCACGATCCGCATTTTAGGGGGTTGTCGCAGTTCGTGATCGACCGCGCGATCAAGGATTGGCAGTATCTTCTGGAGCAGCAAACTTCGATTGATCTCTCCATCAATCTCCCGGCAGCATTCCTGATTGACCCGCAGGCGGTACGCGATCTCTGTCGGCGCATGCCGTCGCACCCTGCTTTCGGCGGTTTGACGATTGAAATCGAGAGCGTGGAAGCTATCCAGAGCCTAGATCTCCTGGTCGAGGTTGCGCGTGAGGTTCGCTTTCACAACATTGGCCTTGCAATCGACAATGTCGGTGCCAATTGGCCGCAGCTGATGGGGGTGACAAAATTCCCGTTCATGAAATTGAAAGTGGATCGTCAGTTCGTCGGCGGCTGCGCGAATGGGCCCCTCAAGCGAACGGTGTGCCGCCATATCGTCGATATAGCCAAAGAGTATAATGTGCGCACCGTCGCCGAAGGTGTGGAGAGCCAGGCCGACCTAATCGCTGTGGCCGAACTCGGCTTCGACCTTGCGCAGGGCCATTTGTTCGGAAAAGCCATGCCACTGAAGCAATTTGCACAGTCATCTTTCAACCCTGCTCCAGCTCGTCCAAAATAGTTGCGAGTGGCTGAGTGCGGCCAAGCGACGATCACGAGCACCGCCATGCCTACTCGCACCAGGCATGAGGCTGAGTGCAATTCAATCGGTCTGCAAAGCCAGTGTTGCGCGTCCCGCCGCCACTTCATTTCCCTCCGAAGCTTGTTATACAACAAGCCCGTTTTGGCAAGCCTCCAGCGAGTCCTCCGCAGCTAGCGTTGCAGCCATGAGCGGGGCTTGCACAAACCTCCAGTCGGGGTGATGTGACCGGAGGTTTGCCGAGATCCGACCTAGACCTGCGCCGTTCGCGGCTTTTTGTCGCCGCCGGTTGAGGAAGCGTCAGCCTCGCTTGCTCCCGCGCTGACGTGCCAAACAGACGCTTCCAGAGTCAAGTCGCGACTGACTCTCGCAAGAGGGCCCGAGGGCTCGTAGCCTGAAATTGAAGCGACCTGTTGCTGTCGCAGATGCAACATGGTCTCAGACCCGGGACAGCCGAATTGGGAAAATTGCCCAACATTGAGCGCGTCTGCGTTTGGCACGGCATTTGAAAGGGATCGCCCATGGCATCGCTCGCCTAAGGAGTCGGAAGGCATGGCTTACAAGATCGTCGCTTCGCAATGCACCGTTTGTGGCGCATGTGAGTTCGAGTGTCCCAACGCGGCGATCAGTCTGAAGCGCGACATTTACGTTATCGATGCCAAAAAATGTACGGAGTGCGAGGGCCATTGCGACACGCCGCAATGCGCGGTGGTCTGTCCGGTCCCTGACACCTGTGTCCCGTCCAAGACAGGATAGGCAGCCCGCGACCAAAAGGCCTCATCGCCCGATTTCGCGAACGAAGTTGTAGATGTGGGACCTTGAGGAGACCACGACCGCATGGGGCGCATCGAGGTCGATTAACATCGTTATGAGCTTAAGGCGCTGAGCGACTCCGAGGAACCCCTCAAAGGGCTCTGTCGGAGGACACCGTCGAATTTGTCACGAACAAGGACAAGGCCCTCGATGCTCAGTGGCCGCGTTAAGGCCTATCGTCGCTGGCCGCGAGTCGAGGCGAGGCAGACCGGCGTCGAGCGGCCACCGACGCATCGAAGCCGACGCAAAAGTCGCTCAGCACGTGAACACCTAGTGCACCGAGAAGATCATCTTGGCCAACCTCACGGAGCGGTCGACCTCGTGCCTGGTCGCGGGCCCGCCGAACACCAAGGAGCCGACCTGATCATCCGTGCGGTCCTGGAGCAATCCGGCTTTCGAAATTTTTAGGGAGCCTCGTGGGCTGTGACCAAACGGATGCCGGCCGAGGATGATCGCACCTTCCTGACGCGCAGGTTCGAAAAGCTGCTGACGGAAAAGGTCGCCTCCTCGCGATCACACAGATACCGAAAGCGGCCCGGGTTCGTTCCGGTGGTGGAGCTCAACCGTTACGCGAGCAGGGAGCGAATGCATTTCACAAGCGGAGCCTCCACGGATCAGGGCGTGTTCACCAGGCCGCGAGCAAGACCGTCGTACCCGCCTAGTGCGCTCGTAATCGCTTGGGCAATGTCGCAGCGAGAATCGGTAGGTTGACGCATCGATCCTCGTGCGCATAATTTCAAGCCGTCGCGGTCTCCGGATTTCGTTTGATCTGGAGCTAAGAGGGAAGCCGGTGCAATGCCGGCGCTGCCCCCGCAACTGTAAGCGGCGAGCCGCTGTCCAACGAAGTCACTGAAGCCATGCGGCTTCGGGAAGGCCGGACAGCAGCGACGACCCGTGAGCCAGGAGACCTGCCTCGACAAGATATCGTCCACGGGCGGGGCGTCCCGGTGTGCGCCAAGCAGTTGTCGCTCACGCGATGTTCGCTGTCTGCGTCCGCCATGGCCTTTGCCCCAACATGGGGTCTAAGCTATGTCAATCCTTTCGCTTCCCGTTGCCACACTGGGGACGTCACGCATCGGCCCACGACGCGAACTCAAATTCGCACTCGAGAGCTACTGGGCGGGAAAATCCAGCGAAGCCGAGCTCCTCGAGGCGGGGAGTGGACTTCGTGCCGCTAATTGGGCACGGCAGAAATCCCGCGGTGCGACCGTCATTCCTTCGAATGACTTCTCGCTCTACGACCATGTGCTCGATACCAGCCTAATGGTCGGCGCCATTCCCGACGTTTACGGCTGGAACGAAGGTCCTGTGTCGCTTAAAACCTACTTCACCATGGCGCGTGGCGCTCAAGACGGTGGTCACGCTCAGCATGGGCCCGGCGTAGCCGCACAGGAGATGACGAAGTGGTTCGATACGAACTACCACTACATGGTGCCGGAATTTCACCAGGATCAGATCTTTAAGTATGCCTCTCGGAAGCCGATCGAGGAATATGAGGAGGCAAGAAGCCTCGGTTATCAGACGCGGCCCGTCCTAGTGGGCCCAGTCACTTTCCTGAAGCTCGGCAAAAGCGTAAATCCCGCATTCAATCCGCTGTCGCTGCTTGATCGACTCCTCCCCGTCTATGTCGATGTTCTCCGCGAACTAGCCTCGCGCGGCGCTGAATGGGTTCAGCTCGACGAGCCATGCCTAGTGATGGACATCGACGAAGCATCTCGGGCCGCTGTCCGCCGGGCCTATGCTCATTTCGCTAAGGCCGTGCCGGCCCTTAAAATCATGCTGGCCACATACTTCGGGGGTGTCGGCGACAATCTTGAAACAGTCTTGGCCTTGCCCGTTGCCGGGGTTCATGTCGACCTGGTTCGTGCACCTGACCAGTTGGACGCGATTGTCGCCAGAGCAGGTAGAGATCTCGTGGTCTCGCTCGGTGTCGTTGATGGTCGCAACGTGTGGCGCTCTAATCTGCCGGCGCTACTCAACCAACTTGCTCCTATGGTCAAAAAACTGGGCAGGGACCGTGTTCAGATTGCCCCCTCCTGCTCGCTGCTTCATGTTCCGGCCGACATTGAACTAGAGATCGATCTCGATCCCAATCTGAAGACGTGGTTGGCGTTCTCAGTGCAGAAGATCAAGGAACTTTCGATATTGGGCAAAGCGCTGGCTGGCCATGCTGCCGACGTGGCCGATGAACTCACGCTCTCAGAGGATGCATCCGTCACCCGCGAAACATCGCCGAAGATCCACAGTGCGAACGTCGCCGGACGAATGGCCGCGATCGACGATAGCATGCGTCGCCGTCGCAGTGCGTTCACCCAGCGCGCCGACGTCCAGCGCGTCGCCTTCGCATTGCCGATGTTTCCAACCACAACCATCGGATCCTTTCCGCAAACGGCGGACGTCCGCAATGCGCGTGCAGCTCATGCGCGGGGAGCGCTGAATGACACGCAGTACGAGCAGCTTCTGAAAGCGGAGACAGCCCATACCGTGCATTGGCAGGAAAATATCGGCCTGGACGTGCTCGTACACGGTGAGTTCGAGCGCAATGACATGGTTCAATACTTTGGCGAGCAGCTGTTGGGTTTCGCATTCACCAAGCACGGCTGGGTTCAGTCTTATGGCTCGCGGTGCGTTCGTCCTCCTATCCTGTTTGGAGATGTCTCCCGCCCGAAGCCCATGACCGTTAAATGGTGGCGACATGCGCAGTCTCTGACCAAAAAACCCGTCAAGGCTATGCTGACCGGACCGGTGACGATCCTGAACTGGTCGTTTGTCCGTGACGACATCCCGCGGAGCGAGACATGCCGACAGATCGCTCTCGCGATCCGAGACGAGGTCATCGACCTTGAGGCGGCTGGAGCGACCATGATCCAGATCGACGAGGCTGCGTTGCGGGAGGGATTGCCACTGCGCAAATCGCAGTGGAAGGACTATCTAGATTGGGCAGTGGACAGTTTCCGTGTTTGCTCCTCCGCTGTCGCTGACGGAACTCAGATCCATACGCACATGTGCTATTCCGAGTTCAACGAAATCATCGATGCGATCGCAGCAATGGATGCCGACGTCATTTCAATCGAGGCGTCGCGCTCCAAAATGGAATTGCTCGACGCTTTCAAGAGCTACAAATATCCTAATGAAATCGGGCCGGGCGTCTATGACATTCATTCACCGCGCATTCCCGCAGCAGCCGAGATCAAGCAGCTGATTGTGTTGGCGCGGCAGCGGGTTTCCGATCGGCAGCTCTGGATCAATCCCGACTGCGGACTGAAAACTCGAAGATGGGAGGAGGTGCGTCCCGCGCTCGTCAATATGGTGGCCGCCGCACGCGAGTTGCGGGCCGAGGCATGATCGTACGGAGCGTGTCGCCAACCTATCTGTGAATAAGATGAACGCGCTTTGGGAGCTCGCGATAACCTTGCGAGCTTTCAAAGTTTCCAGCGCCAACGAATGCCGGTTTGCCCCGGCGGAGGCGATCGCATACAGCGGCGACAAGCTCGAATCCGGCGGACGACCGCATGCCGGCCATACCGATTAGGTGACATATTCCAAGTCACTTACGCTCGACGCGAACCACATCCTATCGCTTCATTTATCCATCGCGTGGATGCGTCCCATCACAACAATCTATTTTACCGCCCTTGCGGAATTTCATACCTAATTTGCGCCTTCGCGCGGTCTTCGGGAAGATTTGCTGGTATTCGGCGGTGCCAAAATACTGGCGCGTGACGGCAAACTGACGGTTGAGTTTCAGGGCTCGGCAGTCAAACCGCCTGCGCGATGGATCCCAGCTCCATCAAGGCGCTGCCCGTGCCAACCGGACAGCTGGCAAGTGGTGAGCAAGTCCTGAAGTTTACGACAGGAGCGGAAGGCAAGCGGCTCGCTAAGTTGTGCAGAGCGATATCCGCTTCTTGTTGTTTGACGGCGAGTGCCCTCGTCGTAAGTCGATCGCCGGTAGTCCTCCCTACCGACGAAAGCTGGAACGATGCGGAAAGCAGCGTCGCTCCCGCGTGACTTTCGCCCGGCCTCGCATTGAGGCCGGGCGGCTTTTTATGTGCCTGCTTATCAGTGACAGCAGGGGATCATTCATTTTGGCGTCATTGCGGGACCCCGGGTTCTTGGAGCGCATCTGTTGCTGTTCGGCAGGGAATGAGGCCGGTGCTGCTAAGGCTATCTGTCTATTGAAGGCTTTGGTGTCGTGTTGGTGCGCGTCGGCAGTATCGGATATTCGATCTTAGGCAGCCGACCGGTCAGCGAATTCAGAAATGAGATAATGTCGTTTTCCTCTCTATCGCTAAGCTTGGTGCCGAGCTGGATTTCACTCATCAGGGCAACAGCTTGCTTCAGGCTCCAAACCTGTCCCGAATGAAAGTAAGGGGCTCGCAACGCGACGTTTCGCAATGGCGCCGCGCGGAAGACATATTCGTCGCCGACCGCCCTGGTGACCGCAAACGGGCCCTTATCGGCGCCCGGAAGCACGCTTGCGTCCGGCTTTTTCATCACGCCGAACGGGAAGTAGGCCTGTCCACCGAGATTGATACCATTGTGGCAAGAGGAACATCCCTTCGCCATAAACAGTGCCAACCCTGACTTCTGCTGATCATCGAGGGCATGTGTATTGCCCTCCAGATACTGATCGAATGGAGCCGCAGGTGTAATGAGAGTCGCTTCAAAAGCCTCGATCGCCTTCGCAAAATTTTCAAAGGTGACCGGTCTCGCTTCGTTCGGAAAAGCGTTCTTGAACAAGACGACATAGCCGGGCATTGAGTTCAAGATACCGAGCACATGATCTGGAGTCGCATTCATTTCGGCACTCGCCTGCACCGGGCCGGTGGCCTGCGCCTTGAGGTCCGCGGCGCGTCCGTCCCAAAATTGCGCCGCATTGAACACTGGTTGTAGACAGTTGGGGCCCGGCGCAGGCCGACCTTCCAGCCGTGACCAACGGAGGTCGTACCGGCATCGACTCCGCCGGTGCCGAGATTGTGGCACGTATTGCAGCTAATGACCCCGCTCGCCGATAGCCGCGGATCGAAGAACAGCATCTTGCCAAGCTCCACCTTTCCATGCGTCACCGGATTGTTTTTTACCGCAGGAATGACCGAGGGGATTGGATGGAAGATCTGCTTGGCGTTTCTCTCAGATCATCGTCGGCGTTAGCTCCTGACGACATCAGCAGCCCAATAGCTAAAATAGATGCTTCAGCGACAACCCGAAGCTCCGGGATCGACATGTTCATACACCGCCTCATTAGTTCTGATTGTTAGAAAAGGAAACAGTCGAAAGCGATGCCACGCGCTCCTCGAGGGTCCGGCGCAGCATGCAGCGGATCCTCTGAAGCGAGGCTGCATCAAAAATGTACGACTCTGAGGAGCTCGCCGCCGGCGTTCACGCACGGGCTTGAGGGGCTTATGTGATTCGCGAGTTCGCTTTGAGCTTAGATCGCGGCCTTTCTGTTGGTCGATCAGACTAGCGCCTCAACGTTCGGCGTGAAGGTCGATCTGACAACAACAAGTGTGCCGCAAGCAGTAAGCTGTCCGGTGGCCGCATCGGTGCTCCATCGAGCGATTGGGTGGCCAATACGCTCCCGCAAAGTTGATGTCTCCGTCTTACACCGCTGGCCGCGCTCAGCGCTCACGGTGTGGTTGGACAATTAGCAACTGCGATGCCAGTTGCGTCCGCGAGATGCAAGTTGCTGATTTAGTTGTAGAACGGGTCCGGAGGAACAAACAAAGGCGGATGTCTTGGTTTGATCACTACATTCAGTGTCACAGATGCTACAAGGCGCCAGGCCCGGCTAGAGGTGATCGCAGATGCTTGTGGTGAAGTTCGCTTGCCAGCTTGCCGGCCGCACGCGGGAACGGCGGTAACAAGACCTACGCAGCTGGGCGAGACACTGAGCCGAGGCGCCCGGCGGTGCGCATCGTTCACGATTTCGCCGAGCCCTGCCGACTGAAGCCTCTCCGACTCATATCCGGGCCGCTCTGGCGCGCCGCCGCCGCGAAGCCCGGCTCGTTCGTAAAGGACGAGCCTCCGAACCGAACATGGCTTGTTTCAATTCCACCTGAGGTTCGCTGGCATGGCAATTGCCGTGCTCAAGTCTGAAAGGCGCGGCTGCCCAGAGTGTGACGGTGCGACCGTCCGATTGATCGTTACTCCAATTCGACAGGTGACCGGCCTGACCCGTGATCCGGCGGGTGTTGGTTGGATTACCTAGTCGGCCCACTCACGGGCTGCTGCTAGCTTTTGAAATCCTGCGCGGTGAGGGCAAAATAAGCTGAACTTCTGCAGGAGCAACCGCTACTTCGTGCTCTTGCGTTGAAAGACGCCGATACAAGAGGACACGCTGGGAGGAGATCGTGACATCATGTCCGCAGATGGCCCAAGTCCTGAGATCTATCGGCGGCTTAGCGAGGAAGGACGTGATTGAGCACTTGTCCATGGCTGGTTCAAGTTGGATACGGTATCCGTGATGGCATCGATTGACGATCGCTTGAATGAGATCAGATCCGTACGGAATGACATTTGGCGTTGTCGCAGAAGGCTTCAAAGCGAGCTAGATGATCTCCAGCGTAAGATGCTCGAAGAGCGTCTGCTTGAGCGGCAGTCTGCCTTTGAACGGCTCGTCTCGGCCACGTTTCCTTTTACATTGAGACTGTGAAGCAAAATTTTGGGACCTGTGCCGCGGGAGCATTCCGCGTTAAATAGCGTCCGCTCACAGAGCGCCTGCGCCTGGGTCAGGAATGTAGCGCTCCGGCGCCGCGGGCCGTCGCGCCTCTCATGGCCGCCGCCGACCTGAAAAGCTCGGCCCATAGCCTTGGTTCACCGACGTGCTGCCCGCTGCGCACCGACAATGAAATCGTTCCGGCCCCATCCAAGGGCACTGCCGGGGGATACCGCTCGCGTCGCTTCTGCGACACCGCAGTCACCTGAGTAACGTTGATCCGGCAGAGCGATCGAAGGAGCTTGAATCGCCCGTAGCGTCAGATTGTACAGAGCAGGGAACGATTTTTCAGATCAGGTGCAGTCGAATGATAAGACCCGCTCTCGCTTTTGTACTATGTTCCGCTCTCGAGTGGATCGGGCTAGGCATGGGGGCGGTTGCGGAAACAAGGCGGTACGCGTGCACGATCACTGCCGCCGATCGAGAGCCGGCCGGAGTTCGGAATGAGCGGATTATTCTCACCGTTCAATATGGCTGCCGGATCGAAGGTGGTCTCTTGACCGACGCGGGGATCACAGCAGTGTCGGTCAGCGAGTGGGCTGCTGACAAGGGGACATACTTGGCCTCCATGGAATTTCACCACGCGCTGGAGGGAGTTGCACTTGGGCAACTCTCCGAGGCGACCGACTTCTCTAGCATGGAAGGCGAGCAAGGCATTGGGGTCGCAACTTCCGGCACGACAGTTTTCACATTCGCATCTGGTTCATTGGCCGACCTTTCAGGGAAGACTCTTAAATTCACGACAAAACCCACCGGCCTACGTAGCTTCGAGTTGGAGTTCACAGACTGGCCAGAATCTCTTCTATGGAAGTGACGCGTGTCTTACGCTGAATTCCGCAGGCGCGTGCACACGAATACTGTCCATACTCTTAAGCACACACACATATGTGGTCCCCGGCCGATATATGCCGTCCCCCAAGACGAGCACACCCGCAACAGGTTAAGCCAAAACTCCGAAGGCACTCGAGCGCGGTAGAGCGTTCAAATTGACCTTCACGCGGTCCGATCAGCAGCTCTTTTGGCCGCCGATCCGCATATGGGACGATCTGGCCTCGCATGGCAGCGCCTGCGCGACGCGGAAGCTATCAACACGGAACAAACGCAGCCGATCATGAGCACGAGGAAGAAGTTGCCCGCCAACCGCCTCCCGAACGCGGACGAGTACCAACTCAAGGCAGCCCTCATTGTACACTGAAGCGGTTGATGGCGGAGCGGGAGATCACTCAGACCGAAGCCGCGAAGCTCGTCGGCGTGAAGCAGCCCAACATCTCCAAGCTGCTTCAAGGGCAGTTCAAGTTGGTTTCCGTGGAGAAGCTGCTGCGCATGCTGGCGGTGTTCGATCAGGACGTCGAAATAAAGATAAAGCCACATCGGAAGCGTGGCGAAGGGGGCCGGATCACGTTTATTCGGGCCTAAGAGCTGCCGAAATGGAGGGTTCATGACATCTAACCCGACGGCGGCAAAAGGGCCCATGAACTCACCCTGCAGTGCCCAATCTGCAATCGAGATTCGGTTGACTGAATCCCTCGCCCCCGCTGTTCTCGCCGAGGCCCGCCAGCGTTTCCAGGAACAACTGGGCGAAGGACGCGAGGTCGCCCGAGAGACCGAAGCGCTTCAGCAGGAGCGCGAGAAGCTCAAAAGGGAAGATTAACGGGTCTAACGCTAGGTCGTGAACCGACGCGGCGGCTTAGTGCAGCAGCCAACTCGTCCCTACAGAAGCGAAAGGCGCGCGAGGCAGAGCGATCGATTCGGAGGAGATGATCTCCGCTTGCATGACGGGCATCTTCCATCCAGAGGGCAGACATCGTTAGAGCGGGATCCCGGCTGGAGTCTTCGCCAGCCCAAGTACCGAATGCCGTGACATGGCGTCCAATGCGGATTTCGAGGACAATCGGCACTGACACGGAGAATCAATTTAGCTGAGCGCGGTCAAGCCAAAGACGAGGTTCAGGATGGCCCCAGGCGTAGTGATGCCGAACCTAGAAGGCGATGATGGTTGGCAGAAGGTACCAAGTGGAATCATTCCAACCAGTCCAACGGACATGCGGATCAAAGCGGAAAGCGCGACGATGGCAGCGATGAGTCCGATCCCGAACTGCCGGTGCTCGGTGATGTTCAAGATGAGCGATTGGGCGATACTTTCTTCGTCCCTCCCTCGAGCTTCAATGCGGCAAGTAACCGATCTGTGGCGGCGTCGATTTTCGAAGTGGAGCCGTTCATATTCCTCGCGAAGCGCGGCATCGACGAACAGGGTCCGTCACGGAAGCCGAAGCTGATCATCTTGAAGAACGCCGGCGCCGACCACTGGGCTTTCGGGATCCCTCACGCCCGATGGCCGGTTCTAACGTGAACTTCTCCTCCATCTCATTCAGGACGCAAAATGACTGAAACAACCGCGAGAAAGGCGACAGCAGCAATTGATCCGGTCCGGACACGTCCTCCCTGTGGGTCGTCCGCATAGACTCCACCCTGGATTTTCGTGTCGATGCTGGTCCGTAAGCCCAGCACGAAATATAAACGCTCAGAATGGCAACCTGGATAATCTCAGGATTTGCATTCGACAGCGCCGTGATGGGTATGTCCTTGAGCGCAAGTCCCATGAACCCAAGCGCTATTACCGCCGGAACAGTGGTGATGCACCAATTTACGAACGTTGCAATGCGTGAAATCCGCACCTGAGCACTTCGGTCCGAGGTCTTGGCCCTTTTTACCATAAATTACCTGGGCAAGAAAAATACCGTTCAAGTGGACCATCGGCGCGCTGTTCTGCAAAAAGGCCGGCGGAGCGCGTTAGCAAAACTGGTTTCAATGGCAATTGATACACCACGCAACGGAGGTAAGCGTAAGGAATTTCGATCCTGTCCTGGAACGAGAAAGGATAAATCGACCAGTGGTCCGCATTCGACCTGCCTTATCTCGACTGCCGACACTTGCGAAGCTGCCGGCCTTTCCGTGAATTCGCTCAAACTGTCTGACGCGTCAGAATCCGATGTTCCCCTTTGTCGAACTACGCCGAACGCAAAAGCTGCAGATTGTTTGATGCGGAAGCGCCCTGTGTCGTAGCCGGCAAGTTCAAATCCGGGCAAGCCCAGGGTGACCGTTTGCGGAGTTTAAGCTACCGCGCTGCTTGGGAATTGATCAGCTTACGTGCTCTCCACGGCGTCAGCTGTTCGCCCCTCCGAGCGCGCCTCTCCGCAGTATCAAATAAAAGAACGTCGGAGCGAGAGACCATGCGGAAATGGGAGAGGACTGCTGCTGGGCAACTGAGTTCTTGTGGAGACATCTGCAGCAGGTGGTGGAGCGCTCGATGCGATTCTTGCTGGGGGTGGGATCGCGAGCACGATGGGCACATCTAACCGCGCTGAAATCCGCTTCGAACGGATGGTGTTTGCGATCGTTGGATCGGCGCGTACGAAGCAAGGCTGCGCATTGGAGTGACGTCGGCGCGGCCAGACTCCAGCCACGCCGCTGGTGCAGAGCGTATCCGATTGTTTTGTTTCAGACAGGGCGTTGCGGCTACGCTTGTTGGTGGCAGACAGGGTCAGGTTTATAACAATCCGCATCCGGCAGCTATCTAGCTCTATAAACGTTACTTTTTTTATTCAACCGGCGCTGGCACACTCGTTGCAGACCCCTCGCAGGAGGCGGCTGTTAGTCCTTTGCATCCCATGCACAGGGACATGCCCCGTGATCGCACGCGAGTGAATAAAGAAGCCGATATGACCAACCGCTGGAGAGCAGGCATGACTTCACCGAGAAGCGTCTTGGTCATCGATAGACAGCGTCACACATGGCGCTCCTAACCGCTCAGCCGAGATGAGCTACATGATCGTGAACGACCGCTGCGGCATGAACGTCGCGAAGTTGCGATCGGTAGGACCGCCCACGCAGATTGCACGCTTACCTGAACGCCGGATCGGAAATCCGTCGGTCGACCGCAAAAGCGTCGCTTCTTGTTGAGACCACAATCGAAAAGGAAACCTGTATGAGCCGAGCACCTACCCAAAGCGTTGCAGAGATCAAGGCGCGCAACAAGCAGCTAATCGATGAGGTGTTGACGGTCTACCCCGAGAAGACCGCCAAAAGGCGCGCCAAGCATCTCAGTGTTCACGAGGCGGGGAAGTCGGATTGTGGCGTCAAGTCGAATATCAAGTCCATTCCCGGCGTGATGACCATCCGCGGCTGCGCCTATGCGGGCTCCAAGGGCGTGGTCTGGGGACCCATCAAGGACATGATCCACATCAGCCACGGTCCGGTCGGCTGCGGTCAGTACTCGTGGGGCTCGCGGCGCAACTACTACGTCGGGACGACCGGCATCGACACGTTCGTGACACTGCAGTTCACCTCCGATTTTCAGGAGAAGGACATCGTGTTCGGCGGCGATAAAAAGGTCACGAAACTCATCGATGAGCTCCAGGAGCTATTTCCTCTCAACAGGGGCATCACCATTCAGTCCGAATGTCCGATTGGCTTGATCGGTGACGATATCGAGGCGGTCTCCCGAGAAAAGTCGAAGGAATATGGCGGCAAAACCATCGTGCCTGTGCGGTGCGAGGGCTTCCGTGGCGTGTCGCAATCGCTCGGCCATCACATCGCGAACGACGCCGTTCGGGATTGGATCTTTGACAAGAGCGCCCCAGAGACCAGCCCTAAATTTGAACCGACGCCATATGATGTTGCGATCATCGGCGACTACAACATCGGCGGCGACGCATGGTCGTCACGAATCCTGCTGGAAGAAATGGGCCTACGCGTCATCGCCCAGTGGTCCGGGGATGGATCTCTCGCTGAATTGGAGGCGACGCCGAAGGCAAAGCTCAACATACTGCATTGCTATCGCTCGATGAACTACATCTCACGGCACATGGAAGAAAAATTCGGGATTCCCTGGTGCGAGTACAACTTCTTCGGTCCTTCCAAAATCGCGGAGTCGCTGCGAAAAATTGCAAGCTTCTTCGATGACAAGATCAAGCAAGGCGCCGAACGCGTCATCGCGAAATATCAACCGCTTGTCGATGCTGTGACCGCGAAATACCGGCCGCGGCTTGAAGGCAAGACGGTAATGCTGTTCGTCGGCGGCTTACGTCCTCGCCACGTCATCGGCGCCTATGAGGACCTCGGCATGGATGTTGTCGGCACGGGCTATGAGTTCGGGCATAACGATGACTACCAACGCACCGCCCAGCACTACGTCAAAGATGGCACGCTGATCTACGACGATGTCACCGGCTACGAATTCGAGCGCTTCGTCGAAAAGATCCGGCCAGACCTGGTCGGCTCCGGTATCAAGGAAAAATACGTCTTCCAAAAAATGGGCGTGCCGTTCCGCCAAATGCATTCCTGGGACTACTCGGGTCCTTACCACGGCTATGACGGCTTCGCGATCTTCGCCCGCGACATGGACATGGCGATTAACTCCCCGATCTGGGGGAAGACCACCGCGCCTTGGAAGGACGCTCCGCAGCCGAGCCTCATGGCAGCTGAATAGGAAGGCCGACCCCGGGCCGTTTCTTTCCGCAGAGGAGGGGAAGGGCAGGAGAACGAACGCAAGAACCCAAAGAGTGCCATGATGACACAGAACGCCGAACACATACTCGACCACTCTGAGCTTTTCCGGGGAGACGAATACCAGCAGATGCTGGCCAAGAAGAAGGCGCTATTTGAGAATCCGCATGATCCCGCCGACGTCGATCGCATCAAAGAATGGTCCAAGACATCCGAGTACCGCGAGAAGAACTTCGCCCGCGAGGCGCTAACCGTTAATCCGGCGAAGGCTTGCCAGCCGCTGGGTGCGGTGTTCGCCGCCCTCGGGTTCGAGCGCACACTGCCGTTCGTCCACGGCTCACAGGGCTGCGTCGCGTATTATCGCAGCCATCTGTCACGGCACTTCAAGGAGCCGACCTCGTGCGTCTCCTCGTCCATGACGGAAGACGCGGCCGTGTTCGGCGGGCTTAACAATCTTACCGACGGGCTTGCCAACAGCTATAACATGTACAAGCCGAAGATGATCGCGGTCGCCACGACCTGCATGGCGGAAGTCATCGGCGACGATCTCAATGCCTTCATCAAAACATCAAAGGAAAAAGGTTCAGTCCCAGCGGACTATGACGTACCATTCGCTCACACTCCTGCGTTCGTCGGCAGCCACGTTACTGGCTACGACAACACGCTCAAGGGCATCCTCGAGCATTTCTGGGATGGCAAAGCCGGCACGGCCCCAAAACTCGAGCGCAAAGCGAACAACACGATCAACTTCATCGGTGGCTTCGACGGCTACACTGTCGGGAATGTCCGTGAGATAAAGCGTATCTTCGAGCTGATGGGCATCGGCTACACCATCCTCGCGGATAACAGTGACGTATTCGATACCCCCACGGACGGCGAGTTCCGCATGTATGATGGGGGCACCACATTAAAGGATGCCGCGAACGCCGTCCACGCCAAGGCAACCATTTCCATGCAGCAATATTGCACGGAGAAGACGTTGTCCTTCATCAAAGGGCACGATCAGGAGGTCGTCGCTTTCAATCACCCGCTGGGCATCAGCGCCACGGACGATTTCCTGATGACACTGTCGCGTATCACCAACAAGGCAATTCCAAATGCGCTGGAGCAGGAGCGCGGGCGTCTGGTAGACGCAATGGCTGATTCCAGCGCGCATGTTCACGGCAAGAAGTTCGCGATCTACGGCGATCCAGACCTCTGCTATGGTTTGGCCGCATTCCTGCTGGAGCTCGGCGCTGAGCCGACCCACGTGCTGTCGACGAACGCGAGTAAGGCGTGGGAGCTGAAGATGCAGGCGCTGTTCGCGAGCTCGCCCTTCGGTAAAAACTGCCGCGCCTTCCCAGGCAAGGATCTCTGGCACATGCGATCGCTCCTGTTCACAGAGCCGGTCGATTTCCTGATCGGTAACACCTACGGCAAGTATCTCGAGCGTGACACCGGAACGCCGCTAATCCGCATCGGCTTTCCCATCTTCGATCGCCATCATCACCATCGTTATCCAGTGTGGGGCTATCAGGGGAGCATGAATGTGCTGGTCAAGATTCTCGACAAGATCTTTGATGAGATCGATCGAAAGACCAGCTCGGTTGGCAAGACAGACTACAGCTTCGACATCATACGCTAAGGCGAGCTCCCCGCCTCATCGTCCGCAGAAACAGCGGCGCTGCGGCGGGGATCACAGGTTCTCCGCCGGTCATCCTTGTGGTCTGCGGTGTGTTAACATCCCCGAGAGAGACACCATGACTTCGCTTCCCACGACCATACAGGACGTCTTTAACGAACCGGGCTGCGCCAGGAACGCGAGCAAGTCGAAGGTCGAGCGTAAGAATGGTTGCACCAAGCAGCTCAAGCCGGGCGGCGCCGCCGGCGGATGTGCCTTCGATGGCGCCAAAGTCGCGCTGCAGCCCTTCACCGATGTCGCCCATCTTGTGCATGGTCCAATCGCCTGTGAGGGCAATTCCTGGGACAATCGTGGTTCGGTCTCGTCCGGCTCCGATCTGTGGCGCAGAAGCTTCACCACAGATATGAGCGAGACCGATATCGTCTTCGGCGGCGAGAAGCGGCTGTACAGGGCAGTGAAGGAGATCACAGAGAAATACAACCCGCAGGCCATCTTCGTCTACCAGACATGCGTGCCCGCAATGATCGGTGACGACATCGATATGGTCTGCAAGGCGGCCTCCGCCAAATTCGGCAAGCCGGTCATTCCCATCAATTCACCGGGATTTGTCGGGTCGAAGAACCTCGGTAACAAGCTTGCTGGCGAAGCACTGCTGGAGCACGTCATCGGTACCGGAGAGCCGGATTACACGACATCGTATGATATCAACATCATCGGTGAATACAATCTGTCCGGCGAGCTTTGGCAGATCAAGCCCCTGCTCGATGAGCTCGGAATCCGGATCCTGTCCTGCATCTCGGGGGACGGCAAGTATCGCGAGGTCGCTTATTCGCACCGGGCCAAAGCCGCGATGATGGTTTGCTCAAGGGCAATGATCAACGTCGCACGCAAGATGAGGCAGCGCTACGGCATCCCGTTTTTTGAAGGCTCCTTCTACGGTATTGAGGATACCAGCGATTCACTCCGCCAGATCGCGCGCATGCTGATCGAAAGTGGCGCGCCGGCTGAGCTGATGGAACGCACGCAAGCCCTGATCGCACGCGAAGAGACCAAGGCCTGGGCTGCGATTGAACGTTTCAAGCCGCGCTTTGCCGGCAAGAGGGTTGTTCTCATCACCGGCGGTGTTAAATCCTGGTCGATGGTGGCCGCCTTGCAGGAGGCCGGGCTCGAGATCGTCGGCACGTCCGTGAAGAAATCGACCAAGAAGGACAAGGAACGTATCAAGGAATTAATGGGCCAGGACGCCCATATGATCGAGGACATGTCGCCTCGCGAGATCTACAAGATGCTCAAGGACGCAAAAGCCGATATCATGCTCTCGGGCGGCAAGTCGCAATTCGTCGCACTAAAGGCGGCGATGCCGTGGCTCGATATCAACCAGGAGCGCTGCCACGCCTATATGGGCTATGTCGGGATTCTCAAGCTCATGGAGGAGATCGAGAAGGCGCTCTACAATCCGATATGGGATCAGCTCCGCCAAGCCGCGCCATGGGATGAGTTCGACCGGAATCTTCAGGCAAGGACGGCTGCCCAGATGCATGCGCAAGCCGCGGATCCAGTTCGGGATCCGAGCAGGAACGGCGTCAGGACGATAAGTTTTTCCAATCAAGCTGAGGTCAGCGAGGGTGAGAGCGCGATTGCGGCGCATGGCCCGAAGCTCGCCGAGCCCAACAAGCCGTGCACCAGTTCCAGCGGGCGGTGCATTGCTTGTAAGGACATTCCGTCCGATCTCCAGCCGCCGGCATTGCAGGCGGCGGAGTAGGGGACATGGCGATCGTCACTACCTCGAAGAAAGCCTGTTCGGTCAATCCGCTCAAGATGAGTCAGCCGATCGGCGGCTCGTTTGCCTTCATGGGGTTGCGCGGCGCGATGCCGCTTTTGCACGGCCCGCAAGGTTGCGCCTCCTTTGGGCTGACGCTGTTCGTGCGCCATTTCAATGAAGCCGTGCCGATGCAGACAACTGCTATGAGCGAGGTTGCGACCGTGCTCGGCGGCCACGAGAATCTCGAACAGGCAATCCTCAACATCTACAATCGCATCGAGCCCGAGATCATTGGCATCAATTCAACTGGGGTCACCGAAACCAACGGCGATGACGTCGAAGCCTTCATCCGGTTGATCCGACAGAAGCACCCGCAGCTCGAAAAGCTCCCCCTTATCTACGTCTCGACTCCGGATTTCAAGGATGCCTTGCAGGATGGCTGGGGCAAGACGGTGGCGCGGATGATCGAGGTGCTTGTGACTCCGTTCGACCCAGCGAGACCGCGCGATGCGTCCCGCGTTAACGTGCTACCTGGGTGCCACCTCACGCCCGGCGACCTCGACGAGCTTCGCACGATCTTTGAGGATTTCGGTCTCAAGCCCTCCTTCCTGCCGGACCTTGCAGGTTCGCTGGACGGCCACATCCCCGACGAATTCACGCCGACTACGATCGGGGGGATTGGAGTGGACGAAATTGCGACCATGGGGCAGGTGGCCTGCACTATCGCGATCGGCGCGCAAATGCGCCGTGCGGCCGAGACCATGCAGGTGCGGACAGGCGCGCCGTTCCGTCTATTCGAGCGGCTCTGTGGCCTTATCCCAAACGACGAATTTATGGCGTTCTTGAGCCAGATCACTGGCCGGTCAGTACCCTCGAAGTATCGCCGGCAGCGTGGACAGCTGGCAGACGCCATGCTGGATGCTCATTTCCATATCGGCGGCCGCAAGCTCGCGATCGGCGCCGAGCCGGACTTGCTATTTGATCTCTCCAGCTCGCTCCATGAGATGGGGGCGCAGGTCACCGCTGCGGTGACGACGACGAACTCACCGGTGCTGCAGCGAGTCAGGACCGAGGACGTCCTGATCGGCGATCTGGAGGATCTTGAAGAGCTTGCCAGGACGCGTGACTGCGACCTTTTGATTTCCCATTCACATGGTCGCCAGGCGGCTTCGCGACTCAATGTTCCATTCTTCCGGGTGGGCTTTCCCATGTTCGATCGCCTTGGTGCTGCGCACCTCACAATGGTTGGTTATCGCGGCACGCGCGACCTGATCTTTGACATCGCCAATCTCATTATCACCGACCGAGAGATCAACCATCGGCCGACGCCTGACAGCTGGCGATTCACCAACTCTGGCCTGCAGGTCGTTTCGCCTCGGTTGCATTGAGCAGGGAGAGAAAACAACACGGATGAAAGTTGCATTTGCCACTCAGGACTTGAAGCATGTCGATGCGCACTTCGGCTGGGCCAAGAACATCGCGATCTACGAGGTCAGCCCGGAGGGGCATCGGTTTATTGAGGCGATCCAGTTCGGTGGTGACCTCACGGAAGACGGCAATGCGGATAAGCTAGCGCCCAAGATCGAGGCGATCAGGGACTGCGCAATCCTCTATGTTGCGGCGATCGGCGGCTCGGGTGCTGCACGAGTGGTCGCGAGCAAGATCCATCCGATGAAGGTGCTGCAACCAGAGCCCATCGACGAACTTTGCGTCAAACTCGAAACCGTGCTGAAGGGCTCGCCGCCGCCCTGGCTGCGGAAGCTGCTCGCCAAAGACCCGGAACGTACAGTGGATTTCGAAACCTGAAGGAACGAGGATGGGAGATACGTCCGAAGTCACTCCAGCCCCCGCGGCGGCGGAGCGGCCATTTCTGAAAGAGCTCGTCAAGATCTGGCGCGCCCAGGACTCCCACGGTGCCTGGGAGGGCAAGGAGGATCTCGATTTGCTCGAACCCTACGTTCTCGATAAGCGCAAGCGCCGTGCGCTGCCGATCGTCGGCAATCCCGCCCCCGAGACGACATGGCGGCTGGAGCTGTTCTTTCACGCGGTTGCGCTCTCGATCGAGAAGGCGACCGGAGTGATGATCTCCCCAATGCTGAAGATGCACAACGAAGGGTTCGGTCGGATCGTCTTGATCGGCGGCCGGCTCGTTGTCGTGAGCAAGCAGCTGCGCGACGTACATCGCTTTGGTTTTGGCCATCTCTCTGATCTCGCTGATCAAGGCGACAAATTCGTCAACAGTGGCGTTGAGATAATCCGTAAGTTTCCGGAAGTGGCAAATTATTGAGGCAAGCATGAGCGATGTTGAAAGCCTGAAAGCGGAAATAAAGAAACTGTCGGCCAAGGCGACCCAAGCCAAGATGGACCTCCACGACCTCTCCGAGGAGCTGCCGGTCAACTGGCCCTCGATCCTGAGCGTGGCCCACAACGCCCACGCTGCCTTCAGCGAGCTCGAAAGCAAGCGTCAACATCTCCAAGCGCTTGAAAAAGCATAACGGACCCGAAGCCAATGTCATTCAGGACCCGCGACGGTCGCAATTGGAGGCCGGACTACCTGGTTTCTATCGATCCCAAGAAGTGCATCGGCTGCGGCCGCTGCTACAAGGTTTGCGGCCGCGAGGTTATGACGCTGAAGGGGCTATGCGAGGATGGCGAAATCATCGATCTCGATGAGGAGGACGATGAGCTCGAAAAAAAAGTCATGGTGTTGAAGGACGAAGGCGCTTGCATCGGCTGCAGCGCCTGCGCCCGGGTGTGTCCAACAAACTGTCAGACCCACACACTACCTGCTTGAATTAGCTTTCTTCCGCGATGTCGACGAGTCAGTGGTCAGATACAAGCTGGTAGGGAACGCCAACATCCAACCTGTCCTACTTGCGTGAAGCCGGCAGTTGCCAACTCGGACGTGACCTCGCATGGTCCAGCTGACCGTTCGTCCGTTCCATGGGTATGGGGAGATATCGCAATACGAGCGCGCTCGACGCGCTCACGCGGGCTGCAGTTGCCGGCCGGCGAATGCAGTTGATGAGCTAGGGCAGCTTCGGTTGCGGCATTTCGTCCGTCGACTGGTACGGAAATCCCTCGAGGTCAAGCTTCAGTCTGCCATCGCTCCTCAGCCTGCCGATCGACGCAGTCAGCCGGACCTTACGGGCCCGCCACCCCTCAGCGTAATCGAAGACAGTGCTCTTTAGCGATGAAGTGTTCAGGCGACAACTCGCCATATTCGCGCGGGCAAACTATACGCACCTAAGAAGGTTTGGGCGCTGTGAGTCCATTACACTCGGGAGTCCACTGTCGCAGCAAGTCCATAGCGCGCCGCTTTCGAGAGCGTCGTTGAAGCGCCCCTTCTTCCCGGGGACTATCGCTCCCTTCTGAAGCATCCAAACGAGACCGTTCTTGCGGAGGACCTCTCAATCGCCTTCCCGGCGAGGCACTCGTTCGCCATTCACAAACCCTTAAAAAATGCACGTTTTCTAATAGATCAGGACCTCTGTTAGTGAAGCGGACCCATCCGGGGCTACGGCCATGTGATCAGCTATCTTGAAGACGGCGACTGGGCCGTGCTTACTCGCTTGATGGCCATCAATCTACGTTTCAAAGACGCCGTTGCCCACCGCAGACTATGCCGCCGCTGGGTCGCGGGCACTGCGTCCATATCGTCTATAATGCGGATCGACTGTGGACAGGGTCGCACCCCGTCTAAAGCACGCGCGGCTGCCGCGGCTTAAACCCGAAACTCTGATTCCTGAGCTGGTGCGCACGCTCCAATTCTCTTGTGGTGTAGCCGCTGAGCTGCTCGACGATCCCTCTCAGCTAGATCGTCAGTTGCTCGACATGTTCGGGCTCGTGTCCTGACGCGCGAAAGAGCCGTGTGGGTAAAGAGGCATGGAAATCGTTTCCTAATAGCCTTGGTTCGGCACACTGCGACCAGCCGTTCGAGGCCCTTCGAAACGAAGTCGTGCAGGGGTGCTCAGAAAAGTGGGGCAACGGCGAGGCAGCGAGTTGTCGTGTGTGCAACGTCGTGTTCGCAACATGTTTCGCGGATACCAAACAGAGTGCGGGTTGGCTTTCGAAGAGAAGACACGCTTTGCGCCGCGCTTGCGCCCAGCTGACTGCGCCGGCCGGTGCGCAGAAGAGTCACGAGATTGGCCCGACATTTGCTCCGCTGCTTACCACGGCGTGCGGCTCACCTGCTTTGTCGCGATGTCCGCTGCAGAACGTGGATCTCCACTGACCAAAGGCCATCACATGAAAAATTCCAGGTCCCTGACATTGATTGGCGCGGCCACTTTTGCCCTGGCCTCGATGACCCCTACCGCGCCGGCGGTCGAATATCGAGCGGAAAATAGTCAGGATCCTAGTTCCGGCGGCGTTCCTGCGAACAGGAGCGTTCTTGCCCAGATCACACACAGCTGGGAACGACCAGCGAGCTTCACGCTTCAGAATGGCCTGCAAGTCGTGGTGATCGTCGATCACCGCACACCGGTGGTGACGGAGATGATCTGGTACAAGGTTGGCTCCGCCGACGAGAAGTCGGGCAAGTCCGGGCTCGCGCACTTCCTCGAGCACCTGATGTTCAAGGGAACGGCCAACCATCCGGCCGGCGAATTCTCGCAGACCGTGGGGCGGATCGGCGGCAACGAGAACGCCTTCACCTCCCTCGATTACACCGCCTATTTCCAGCGCGTGCCGCGCGAGCAGCTCGCGCGGATGATGGACTTCGAAGCCGACCGCATGACCGGCCTGATCCTGAAGGATGAGAACGTGCGGCCCGAGCGCGAGGTCGTGCTGGAAGAATTCAACATGCGCGTCGCCAACAATCCGGACGCGCGGCTGAACGAGCAGATCATGGCCGCGCTCTATCTCAACCATCCCTACGGCCGGCCGGTGATCGGCTGGCACCAGGAGATCGAGAAGCTCGATCGCGAGGATGCGCTCGCCTTCTACCGTCGCTTCTATGCGCCCAGCAACGCGATCCTGGTGATCGCAGGCGACGTCGAGCCCGCCGACATCCGCCCGCTGGTCGAGCGCAACTTCGGGTCCATCCCGGCCCAGCCCGCGATCCCGGCGCGCCGCGTCCGCCCGCAAGAGCCGGAGCCCGCGGCGCCGCGCACCGTGACCCTGGCCGATCCGCGCGTCGAGCAACCCGGCT
>NZ_JBHTFN010000065.1:0-119187 GCF_042666195.1 Bradyrhizobium sp. GCM10028915 | reverse complement strand
GCGCTCGTGGTGGACAAGCCGCTCGCGGTCTCCGCCAGCGCCAGCTATTCGAGCATCTCGCTCGACCCGACCCAGTTCGCGATCTCGGCTTCGCCCAAATCCGGCGTCAGCTTCGCCGAAGTCGAGCAGGTGATTGATGGCGTCATTGCCGACATCGCGCAGAATCCGATCCGCGCCGAGGATCTCGAGCGGGTCAAGACCCAGCTCATCGCGGAGGCGATCTACGCCCAGGACAACCAGGCGGTGCTGGCGCGCTGGTATGGCGGCGCACTGACCACGGGCCTGTCGATCGAGGACATCCGGAGCTGGCCCGACCGCATCCGCGCCGTCACCGCCGAGGAGGTCCGGACCGTGGCGCAGAAATGGCTCGAGAAGAAGCGCTCGGTGACGGGCTATCTGATCAAGGATACCGGCGCCGCCAAGCGCGAGGAGAAGCGTTCGTGACCTATCCCTTCCTTCGACGTGTTGCATTCTCCGTCGTCACCGGCGCGGCACTCGCGCTCGCTACCGTCTCGCCATCACAGGCGGCCGCAAAGATCCAGCATTTGACTTCGCCGGGCGGCATCGAGGCCTGGTTCGTGCAGGATGCGACCGTGCCGCTGATCGCCATGGAATATTCCTTTGCCGGCGGCTCGGCACAGGATCCCAAGGACAAGTCGGGCGTCGCCAATCTGGTCGGCGATCTCCTCGACGAAGGCTCCGGCGATCTCGATTCCAAGACCTTCCATGAGCGGCTCGACCGCCGCGCCATCGAGCTCTCCTTCAGCGCCACCCGCGACACCTTCCGCGGCAGCCTGCGCATGCTGCGCGACAACAAGGACGAGGCCTTCGACCTGCTGCGGAGCGCGCTGACCTCGCCGCATTTCGAAACGGCCGATGTCGAACGCATTCGCTCGCAGGTGATCTCAGGCCTGCGCCGCGAGACCACCAACCCGACCTCGCTCGCGAGCCGCAAATTCCTGGAGGTTGCTTTCGGCGATCATCCCTACGGTCGGCAGTCCAACGGCAACCTCGACAGCGTTCCGACCATCACGGTTGCCGACATGAAGGATTATGTCGGCCGCGTGCTCGCCAAGGACACGCTCAAGATCGCAGTGGTTGGTGATGTCGATCCGACAACCCTCGGCAAGCTGCTCGACCACACGTTTGGTGGCCTGCCCGCCAAGGCCAATCTCGTGCCGGTCCCCGACGTCGAGGCCGCCAAGCCACCGCAACGCGCCTTCGTGACGCTCGACGTGCCCCAGACCGTGATCACCTTCGGCGGTCCCGGGGTGAAGCGCAGCGATCCGAACTTCATGGCGGCCTATGTCGTCAACCACATCCTCGGCGGCGGCCTGTCCTCGCGGCTGCATCGTGAGGTCCGCGAGAAGCGCGGGCTGGCTTATTCGGTGTTCGAATCGCTGCTCTGGATGGAGCATTCGGCGATCTTCGTCGGCAACACCGGCACCCGCGCCGACCGTGCCGGCGACACCATGGATGCGATCGAGAAGGAGGTGCGCCGCATCACCGATGAGGGCCCGACGCAGAAGGAGCTCGACGAGGCCAAGTCCTACCTCAAGGGCTCGCAGATGCTGGCGCTCGACACCTCCTCGAAGCTTGCGCAGGCTTTGCTGCAATATCAGCAGGACAAGCTGCCGATCGACTACATCGAGAAGCGCAACGCCGTCGTCGATGCGGTGACCCTGGACGACGCCAAAGCGGCCGCCAAGCGCCTGTGGAGCCAGGGCTTGCTCACTGTCATGATCGGCCGCTCTCCACCGGCAGCAGCCGAGTCGACGACCGCCCCACCGGCCTCGAAGCCGGGGGCCCCCAATTAGCTTTTCAAATGAGTTCGGGCGGCGGAGCCGCGAAAGCGGACAGTGAAACTCCTGTGCTCAGTATAAAGTGTCACCTATGTCTCGGGCCGCTCAGAACAAGCGGCGGCCCCAGACCAAAAGTTCCGTTTAGGGGCGAGGTGGTCCGGCGCTGCGAGAAGCCCACATCATTCTCCATCTGGGCCCTAGCGTCGCCGGAGTCGGTTTGCTCGCGAAGAGCATGTCACTTCCCGCGGAGACTGCTGGAGTGAGAGATTAGGCGTTTGTGAGCGACGGCGAATTGGATCTGATGAAGTTTTTGTTGCCCGGCAAGCCGCGCGATGGAAAGGCCTTCCGTGGCGAGAGCTCGAACCCCTATTGAAGGCGGGCGTTTTGGTTAGCACCTTTCGAACCTCTGGCAGCTCGCCCGCTGCATTCCAGTTGCGCAAGTCTTAACACCAATCGCCGCGACTGCGGCGCAACATTCAGTCGAGAGCCTCGAAGCTCGCGCGGCGTCGGGTTGTAGACGTAGAAGTCGTGATGCAACGTTCGTAATGCGAAGCCTTGAACCCTATCGAAAGTGCGCGTCAGCGCCAAACTTGGAGTGAATCGTGGTCAAGAAAGGTGTATCGTTGAAGTCGCGGATTGAAAGGCCAACGGCCTCGATTCCAGATGATGATCCTATCTATGGTTGGAACAGATCGAAGGCGAGCGTGCGCTCGGATTCGTCGAACAGCAGAACCGGCTGACGCTGGACAAATTCGGTGGACCTGCTTTCGAACCCGATCGTGACACGCTCGCGGCGATCTACGACCGGCCGGACTACATCCCCTATGTCAGCCGGTGCGGCGGCCTGCTCTCCAATCTCTGGAAGGATGCCGGCAATCCGCGCGGGCTGTGGCGGCGGACCACGATGGACGAGTTTCGCAAAGGCGAGCCTGCCCGGGAAACCCTGCTCGACATCGACGAGCTCGCCCGCCGGGAGGACGCAGACTGGCTCCTGAACTGGTCGAGCTCGCGGCCGGGCGCGGCGCAGGTGATCCTGGGCCTGGCGCGCGGCGGCAGCGACACCGTGAGCTTGCGCGAGTTCGACCGCAACACCAAAAGCTTTATGCCCAACGGGTTGGTAGTGGGGGAAGCCAAGGGCGGCGCAGCCTGGGTCAAGCCGATACCGTGCTGTTGTCCAGCGCCTTTGGCGAGGGCATGGTGACAAGTTCGGGCTATGCGCGGACGGTGCGGCCGTGGCGACGCGGCGAGCCGATCGAATGCGCACGCGTGGTGTTCGAAACGACGCCCCATCGCATGAGCGCCTATTGCCACGTCGACGTCACCGCTGAGACCCCACGGGTCTGGTTCATCGACCGGCTGGACTTCTTCAACTTCGACGTCTGGCTCGGCACCGAAGATGGGGCAACCGTCAAGCTCGATCTTCCCTCCGACATCTGGCTGCAGATTCGCCGCGACTGGTTCGTGATCAAGCTGCGCTCGGCCTGGACGATCGGCGGCGTGACGCACGCGCCGGACACCGTGCTTGACATCTCGCTATCGGCCTTCCTCGCCGGCGACCGCAATTTGCGGTGGTGCTCGCACCAGACCCGCGCCGCGCTTCGCAGGGTTTCTTCTGGGCCCGACGGCAAGCTCCTTCTCTCCCTTCTCGACGAGTTGCGGCCAAGGTTCGAGATCTGCACGCCGTCAGCGGCGGCCTAGAGTCGCGAGACGCTGAGCGAACTTCCCGGGATCGGCGTCATCGAGGTCAGGCGCTTCGATTCCCATGAGTCCGAGAGCAATGGCGACCCGCTCGCCAGTGCCCAGGATCCGCTGACGCCCCCGTCCCTGATGCTGCTCGAGCGAGGCATCGCGAGCCCGACGGTGCTGAGGCCGGCGCCGAAGACATTCACGTCCGAGGGGCTCCTGGTCACTCAGCACGGAGCGATCTCGATCGATGGCGCGCGCATTCCTTATGTGCAGACCGGTCCCACTGGGGAGACAGGTGATGCGCCGGTCTACATGACCGCCTATGGCGGCTTCGGGCTCTCGGTGAAGCCCTTGCTACAATTCGTCGCTCGGCAAGCTGTGGCTGGAGCGCGGCGGCACAACGGTGCAGGCCAATTTGCGCGGCGGCGGCGAATTCGGCACGCGTTGGCACGATGCTGGCCGGCTCGCCGGCAAAAAACTGTCACACGATGATTTTGCCGCCGTGGCCGCCGATCTTGTTCGCCGCGGCGTAACCAAGCCGAAGCGCATCGGGGTGCAAGGCGGATCGAACGGCGGCATCCTCATCACCAACATGCTGAGACGATACCCGGAACGCGTCGGCGCGCTGTTCTGCACCATCCCGCTTATCGACATGCGCCGCTACAGCAAGCTGCTCGCTGGCGCGAGCTGGATCGCGGAATATGGCGATCCCGATAAGCCTGCGCAGTGGGAGTGGCTGAAGACTTATTCCGCCTATCACAACGCAAAGCGCGGCCAGCCCTATCCGCCAATCCTGATCGCCACCACGCTGCGCGACGATCGCGTCCGTCCCGGGCACGCGCGCAAGATAGCGGCAAAGCTCCAGGTCATGGGCTATGAAGTTTATTTCTACGAGCCGGCGGCGGCGGACACGGGTATGGCGAGGACAACAAGGAGCGCGCCGGCTTCGATGTGCTTGGCTTTGAATTTCTGAGCAAGATTGGCTGGCAGAACGGGGAGGCGTCAGCGAGCTAACGCAATTTCTCAATGACGTGCGATATCGACCAGGGGGCAAACTGACCGACGTCCTCAACTCCCGCACGACCGATTCGAGATCCTGCGCGCTTAAACCAACGCATGGTGGAGTTCCGTTTCTCTTCACCATTGCCTCACGGATGACTGTTGCCGCTGTGCGCGTCGTATCGTTTGCGGCCCGCTCTAAGGATTGAGGTTCACGACGCTGCCCGAGGCGTTTGCGTCCATCTAAGCGTAGACCTGTCGGCTCGGCGTGCGCCTGATTACGGGGCCGGCAACAGCTCTCCAATCTGCACCGCGTTGAGCGCAGCGCCCTTGAGCAGCTGGTCCGCCGCCACGAACATCGAGATCGAATGCCCGGAGGGGTCGCTGAGGTCCTTGCGGATGCGGCCGACCAGGACGTCGTCCTGGCCCGAGGCGTCGGTCGGCATCGGGAAGTAGTTCTTGGCACGGTCGTCGACGACCTTGACGCCGGGCGCTCGCGCCATGATGGCACGGACCTGATCCTCGCTGATCGGCTTCTCGCATTCGAAGGTGATGGCCTCGCAATGAGCCCGCAGCACCGGCACGCGCACGCAGGTGACGCCGATCGCGATCTTGTCGTCCTCGAAGATCTTGCGGGTTTCGTTGATGACCTTGGCCTCTTCGTCGTTGTAGCCGGTGTCAGGGGCAATCGCGGTGTTGTGGTTGAAGAGGTTGAAGGCGTAGGGATGCGGCATCACCTTCGGCGTATAAACCTGCCCGTTGAGGTTGGCGCGGGTGGACTCGACCAGCTCGTCCATCGCGGCAGCGCCGGCGCCGGAGGCCGCCTGGTAGGTCGAGATGATCACGCGCTTGATGCGGTTGCTCTGATGGATCGGCCACAGTGGCACCAGCGCCGTGATGGCGGCGCAGTTCGGGTTGGCGATGATGCCCTTGTGGTCGCGGATGCGGTTCGCGTTGATCTCGGGGATCACCAGCGGCACGTTCGGATCCATGCGGAAGGCGGAGGAGTTGTCGACGACGACGGCACCGGCCTTGACGGCGATCGGCGCGTACTTCTTGGAGATGCTGCCGCCGGCGGAGAACAGGGCGATGTCGACGCCTTCGAAGGCGCATTCGGTCAGTTCCTCGATGACGACGTCTTGCCCACGGAACGACACCGTCTTGCCGGCCGAGCGGGCGCTGGCCAGCGCCTTGAGCTTACCGACGCGAAAGCCGCGCTTGTCCATGGTGGCGATGAATTCCGCGCCCACCGCACCGGTGACGCCGACAATCGCGACGACGGGATCGTTACTCACTTTGTCCTCCATTGATTTGAGAATTCAGACAACAAAAAAGCCCCGGACCAACGAGGGCGGGGCTTCGGTAGAGTGGATTGCGTTCTAGTCGACGACTACACGCGCACGCCTCTCCGGGCCCCGAAGGCCGCGGTGGTTTTAGTGGTGCGTTTGGTGATCGTGAACATGACGGCGACTTATGCGGTATCGTTGTCGCAAAAAATTGATGCTAAAGAGCCACGGATCAATGGTTTGAAGCATTCGAGAACGGACATTCTCAAGTCGCCTTCAGTACTATCTGAACCCCACCTCCATTTCAGGAACAAGAAGTTCTGTTTCGGTCTATCGTAGCCCAATAGTGCACTGGATCAGCATGTGCAGTTGCGCAACCAGAAGACGGGCAGATCGAACACCACGCCTGCTTGCATTGAAGAAGGGGACCGTTAGTACTGCAAGGCGAACATAACTGCGTGAGTAATGCGCGATGTGAATAACCGATTGAAGTCTCGAGCTACAACATCGAGCATGTAAAACGGCCAGCGGCATCCCTTGAATACAAGCAGTAACGCGACACACCCAGCAAAGACGGGCCGCAGAGCGTCGCATCGCTTGTTGTGGGCTAGGCGTTCCTTGTGACTTGCGTTCGCAATCGCCTAAATGATCCTAGACGTTCTGCTGGTCGCGAGCGCTTCGAATGCGCTTACTTACGCTCGATCGTGCATCTTCGATTAACATCTCTCTTCATGTCTCCTCCTGCGGCTGTACTTTGGGTCCAGGAGACGCTTCCTGCGAAATCGAACAAGACCCGCTGCAAACCTTCTCACCCCTGTAGTTGGCCAAGCTTTGCAACAACTGCGGCATATGATACTTTTTCGCACCTTCCCTCATTTCGTTCGGCATTGCTTTCGGATCGTCTAGCAATGTCATTGCCCGCTCGATCAGCTCGATCGCGCGTTGCTCGTCACCACTCTCGTAATAGTACTGAGCGACCATCCTATAAGAAGAAACGGTGAGGCCGTCGCTGGCGTGCACAGAATTGAGGATATGTTCCGACACATCCCCGCCGAGCGCAAAGCGTTCCGCACGCGGAAGGTGGGCCCTATCGTTCTCCGGATCAAAGATTTGCGTCATCACGGCAATCAGCCAACGCACAGCCTCTGACTGTTTATCAATCGCATCTCGAACCAGTTGGCGTAAGACCTGGAACCCGGTCGCCGTGTCGTGCATTTTGTGAAGCAACAGATCCGCATGGATCTCCCGCAAGTGGAGATTGTCCGGCATCGCGGCAATGCCTTCTTCGACCGCTGAGAGCGCTGTCTGCCAATCCTTTGCTTCCATCGCCGGTCGAACTGTCCGAAGGATTGAGAGTTCGCGAGCTATGCGTTCGTTTTTTGCAATTCGTTTCGCATCAGCGGCTTTAGCTTGATAGCTGCCGCGCCAAGTGCCATTGATAATTTTCGGCAAGACGTCGTCGAGTTGGATCGGATGACCGATAAAGGCAATGTGGCCGTCACGGTCGACGACGAACGATGTCGGAACCCCAAGAGAAGAGCTGGCATCCATCCAAAGCTTGTTCATTTCGCCTGTACTGTCGAACCCGATTCGATAGTTCAGATTTGAGAACTTTTCAGTCAACCATACGTCCAACTTGGTGCGAGCCTCATCCGCCGTTGGTGCTTGTTCCGTAGCTGCGACTCCGACGATCTCAAGACCTTCGTCTTTGTATTTTGCTTGCAGCTCTATGAGATGGGGCATCGCCCCCACACATGGGCCGCACCAACTTGCCCAAAATTCGACGATGTACACTTTCCCTGGCCGGAAGTTCGTGAGGGGCTCGCCACGCAGCCAGTTCTCGACTTTGAGCGAAGGAGCCGGGGACGCCATGCACAGCACCATGATTGTCTCCAAAGTTAGTTGTTGCGCGACCTTGTCGCTGCATTGAGTTAGCAATCATCGTGCCAGGCTCTCCGCGCACTAAGCACATGAAAAATTGTTGAAAACATCATACGCCCAATAGGGTCCCCGGTATGTAACCTGACATGCCTTGCGTCAGCGTCACGGGCGCGCATCGCGTTCTTCGTCCCACCAAAACATTGTCATGCGAATGTGCATCCGTGAGCCGCGCCGTCGGCTCGCTTGCGGCTGCATTGGAGGAATACGCGCCACACAGCAGTATTCGCCTTGATGCTGTCGCCGCACTGCATGGCATCGCTACAGTAGAAGACGCACAAAAGAGCCTGTTCGTAACGGCATTGGGTATGCACCGCTTGCGAAGCGGTTTGCGGCCGGTATCATTCGCAATGAAATTTGGCGACATCCCGGGACGTGGCTCAATGGTGCGAGGCCGCGTCGGCCGCCATCCCCTGCGGAGAAATTGCGTCTGGTATCAGGGGCTCGCGTCAATCGTGTAATCGCTGCGGCGCGGCAATCAGGATGGAACTGCGTATTGCCTCTTGGAGGAATGTTCCCGAATTCGCGGATGGCGCCGGCTTTCTGCGGCACGGAGATCGGCCAGCCGCGGAGCGTCCGGATCGCCGGGCGGTCGTTCCTTGAACATCAGCATAGTGATCGCTCCTCGCGCGACATCTGAGCGCCGCCAGGCCGGCAAAGGCCTGGAGCGCAACGCCAAAGACGATCCACCACCGTGGATCAGCCCTCTGAAATGACCGCTAGAGCGTTAGCCGATCAGGTTGCAAGTACCCTGCGGCCACGAAGTAGTTTGTGGATTCTGCGGGCCTGTAGGTGTCGACGATGCGACCAATAGCTTCCCAGAGACCATTGACCGTACGTTCGGCGGCCTTTCGCAAATTTGCTTTGAGCTTGGCGAATGCGTTCTCGATCGGATTGAGGTCGGGGCTGTAGGGCGGAAGATAGAGGAGCGTTGCGCCGGCGGCTTCGGTCCTGGCGTATGCGCGGCCCTTTATGGCTGGAGAGGTTGTCCATGATGACAATCGCGTCTTGCGGAAGTTCGGGGATGAGCACCTTTTCTACACGTAAGTCTCGAAGGCATCACGGTTGATAGGCCATCGAGCACCCAGGGCGCGATGATACCGCGCGTCGTTAAAGCGGCCACGCAGGTTGTTGTTTTCCAGTGGCCGTGCGGAACGGCAGCTCGCAGACGTTCGCCGCGCTGGCAGCGGCCATGTGTTCGCGCCATGTTGGTCGACGCCCAGGTCTCATCAATGAAGACGAGCCGCTCCCGATCGAGCTTGCCTTGGCTCGCACGCCAGGATTCCCGCCGCGTCAAGACATCCGGGCGATCCTGCTCTGTGGCATGGGCGGTCGTTTTTTGCGCGTGATGTTGTGGCGCTCGAAGAAGCGCCGGATCGTCCCATAGCCAAAGGAAAGACCTTCCTTGCTCAGGCTGTCACGCAATTCCTCGATGGTGATGTCAGGGGTTGCCTTGAGCAAGGCCATAATCCTCGTCTGATGGGCATCGATCCGATGGGACTTGCGATCGCCGCCCTGAGCCGTTGGCTGGGCATCCCCTTGCTCCCGCTGGCGTATCCGCCACCGGCTGACGCTCGCCGCGCTTACTCCAAACCGCTCGGCAGCATGCCGGCCGGAGACGCCGCCCGCAAGGGTGCCAAGCACTCGTTCGCGAAGGTCCATCGACAGCGGCTTCGCCATGCCCGCCGGCGTCCCGTCCCGGCGGGTAGCTTGAATCACCAAAACGCTGATTTGTGAATCCCCAACGATTCAGTCAGGTGGGCTAACGCTCTAGCAGAGCGGCCGCGTGATCCCCAAAACGTAGACCGAGAAGTGCATCACGAGGGTTTGTCAAAGCCAGTCCCACGGGATGCGGCTGCAGTGACTCTCTTTGCGGCAGACTCGTCGAGCTGGCGAGAGAGGGTCTTGAGGCGCTTTCTCAGACGGGGCGGTTTTCGCTTCTGTTCTTTACCGGTTCCATTTTAGTCAGCCCGTCCTCGTATGAGATCTCCTTGTATGATCCGCCGATGTCCTTGGCCGCGTCGAGCAAGTAATCGAGCCTACCGGCCGTACCGAGCTTCTTGATGTCATTCTTATCGACGCCGGCGAGGTCCATCATTTCTTTCCACACAGTGGATTCGTCGCAAGGCAGAATGCGGAAGGTGATGTCACCTATCTTGGTGCGGTACTTCGCGAGCAGATCAATGTTGTTGCAGAACATGAAATAGCTGCCGTTGGGGCTCAGCCCGCCATCCAGCACCTTCGCGGCCTCGGGTAGATACGCGAAGGAATGCAGATATCCGGCAAGCACTGGGATGGTCGGTTCACCTTCCTGCGCGATTGCAAGAACTTGTTCGATGGAATAGTCCGGCGGTCGCTTTTCGTCGGCAAGCTGGGCTTGGAACTTCAGCGCGATGTCGCCTCGAAATCCAAATCGCCCCGACTTCGTTGTTTCGCTCTTAAGCACCGCATTCAGCAACCGCCCCTCCTTGTCCAGCGGGCCAAGAGCGGTGTTGTCGATCGAGGTCATGGAAGGCTCCTCATCAAGTGTGGTGTGCACGCGTCGCCCAATGCGACGTGTCCGCGACCTTCATGCAAGTTGTTTGCCGTCCCCCTGTGTCTGCCGCGACGTAGAGCGTAAGCGGCGTTTTGGCGCGATGTGCATGGTTACGTGCTGGCAGCATCACGAGGTCTCGGCTGGATCACGTCGCGATGCTGGAAACCCGCCTGTCGCGAATCCGACAAGTCGCAAATCGAATGCTGGGTCCCGCAGAACAAGCTGATCCCAGCTGCATTTCGACTGGCATGGGATTTGCGATTTGTGCCTTGCGACAGAAGCGAGAGCGAGCCAGAGATGATCCACCTGACAGATAGCGCCATCAAGGCACTGAAGGCCGCAATCTCCTCGACTGCGCAGCCGACTAGCGGTTTGCGGATCATGATCGAAGGCGGTGGCTGCCAGGGATTCACATATAAAATGGGTCTTGCTCATGAGCCGAGCTCCGATGAGACAGTGTTCGAGCAAGGCGGGATAAAAGTGTTCGTCGACAACGCAAGCCGGGAGCATCTCAACGGCACCACAATCGATTTCGTGGTGTCCCTCGAAGGATCAGGGTTCCGCTTCGATAACCCAAATGCCAAATCGAGCTGTTCCTGCGGCAAATCATTCAGCTGAGTCGCCTTGGGGCCATTGGCAATGGAAGGAGCATCGAACATGGGCCTGAAGGCTGAACGGACGAAGCAGTGTTCGACTATCGAGCCTGCCGATCGCGAGCGGATTGTCCGCGCCGTGCTCGATGAGAGTCGGCCAAGCCTCAGGGTGATGGGGGAGATTGTGAGCTCGTCGCAATAGACGGCAATAAGATCATGGTCAGGCTCGCTGGCGCTTGCATGGTATGCAAGCTTGCGGGCACGACGCTCGCGACCATTCAGGCGCGCCTGATCGAGCGGCTCGGCGAGTTTGTCCGCCTGATCCCGCTCGCCGGAGCTGCGAAAGTGAGGCATTAAGTGCAGAGCGAACTCTCCGTGCGGCCGATTTACCTCGACAATAACGCCACGACCCCTGCACATCCCTTGGTGGTTGCCGCGATGCTGCCGTTCTTCTCTGGGCAATTCGGCAATGCGTCCTCCGGGCATGCATTTGGCATTGAGGTTGCGCCCGCATTGACGCAGGCGCGCCGAAATGTGCAGGCTCTCATTGGCGCGGCATTCGATCACGAGATCGTTTTCACCTCCGGCGCGACGGAATCTGACAACACTGCGATCCTGTCCGCGCTCGCCGTGCAGGAAGGACGCGACGAGATCGTCACAACGGCCGTTGAGCATTCGGCCGTGCTGTCTGTTGCCCAGGAGCTGGGCCGACGAGGAATCAAGATCCACGTCATTCCGGTCGATGCAAGCGGTCGATTGGACATCGAGAGTTATGGCAACGCCTTGTCGGAGCGTACGTCAATCGCCTCGATCATGTGGGCCAATAATGAGACCGGTACGATCTTTCCGGTGAAGTCCCTCGCCAAGATGGCGCGCTCAGTCGGCGCGCTCTTTCACACCGATGCAGTCCAGGCCGTCGGGCGCATTCCAATTGACCTGAAGACGACGGATATCGATATGCTGTCGCTCTCCGGCCACAAGCTGCATGGTCCGAAGGGCATTGGCGCGCTGTACGTGCGCAATGACATTAAGTTCCGGCCGCTGATCTTCGGCGGCGCGCAGGAGCGGCGTCGCCGCGCTGGCACCGAAAACGTCCCAGGCATTGTTGGGCTCGGCAAGGCGGCGGAACTCGCGGCGGCACACGTCATACAAGATCAGATCCAGATTTGCGCGCTTCGCGACCGGCTGGAGCGTGGCATTCTCGCGCTCGGCGGTTGCATCGTGCTTGGTGATATCAAAAACCGCCTGCCAAATACCTCTAACATGGCCTTCGAGCGTCTCGAAGCGGAGGCTATCGTCCACCACCTGAATCGTGACGGAATTGCCACCTCACTCGGTTCAGCCTGCGCGTGCGGCTCGATGGAGCCGTCTCATGTCCTGCGCGCGATGAGAGTACCACCGACCTTTTTGCGCGGTGCGGTGCGCTTCTCGCTCTCGCGAGAGACGGCGCCGGATGAGATCGGTCGTGTGCTGCAAGTCCTGGCGCACATTATTTCCAAACAGAGAGCCTTGTGGCGCGCGTGTCAGGAGCGTGCGGGCGAGAGTTCGCAACCTGCAGAGCCCCTATGAAGGTTATGATTCGTCGTTCGCCCGAGACAGGCCTTTCGATTTATGTACCCAAGAAAGATCTTGAGGAACCGATCGTCGATTGGGAGCACGAGACGCTGTGGGGTGGTTGGATTAAAATCGCAAACGGCTGGGTGCTCGACCTACCGGAGATGGCGAGCGACACCACCCTACCAATCACCATAAACGCCAAGAAGCGCGGCGGCGAAGCAACCGAAAAATGAACGCTCCGTGTCTACGGACGTCGTCAAACTGGGATGTCCAGGGAAGTCTTGGCGGGCGCGGTGCGCGCGTACCGGTCAACGCGACAGCCCATGCAGCCTTGTTCGGAACCAAGATCGTGCTGCCGCGCGGGCCAAAGGCAGTATCTTGGCCGGGGCGCAGCATCGAGGCATCCGGCCAGCGCAATGGCGTTAATGGGGAGGCCTTCGCGACCTCCCCCTTTTCGGCGACCGCCAGGCCGCTCGTTGCATTCCGCGCGTCTTAACAGCGTCGGGCCAATGGCTGGACTCGATAAGGTTCAGCTTTGAATGCTTGAGTCGCGCGCCGGCCCAGATCGCAGGCTCAGAAGTATCAACCTTCGTGATGATCGCTGACCCTGGCAAGCGGGCGTTTCTCTTCACCTGGTTGACAATGCCCTTCCGGAACATCACGCCGGGGGTCCGCGTGATCTTCCATGGCATAGGTCAGTCACAGGACTGCTTTCTCTGCTTCTAGGCTCGCCTTATCAACCTGTCCTTCAAAGCGCCCGGAACGTCTTTTGCGGATTGTGCTTTGCCTAGGCGTCACATTCTGACGGAAGATCAACTTTCAAACGACGCCACCCGCTTGCCGCTTGCCGAAGCCATAGCTGAGCAGCCTGCCGGGCCTCAAAACAATGGTGTCAGCGCTGTTGTGATCGCAATCGCTGTCAGCTTTCCAACATGAATTGGTAAAGCTAACAATCGACCAGCGCTTAGCTAAGTGCTTGAAAGCGAACTGTTAAATTCATTCTGCAGGAATGGCACGCCACTTGCTCTTGGCTTTCCAGAAACACTCTGGGGATGCTTGCCGAAAGGGTTCGGCTTGCGAAGAAAATTGGAACGATGAGTACTTCAGCGCAACACCAGGTATCCTGCGGCGGCGAGATCAGCGAGACCTTGCAAGTCATGGCGACGCACAAGGGCTGCGGTACGATCGGTGGCAGCGGTAAGGCAAACTGCGGATCTCAGGCTGGCATCGCCAATCTGCCAATTGAGATCTGGGAAAAGGTGAAGAACCATCCGTGTTACAGCGAGGAGGCGCACCACCATTATGCCCGCATGCATGTCGCCGTCGCACCCGCCTGCAATATCCAATGCAATTACTGCAATCGTAAGTACGATTGCGCCAACGAATCGCGTCCTGGCATTGTCAGTGAAAAGTTGACGCCGATGCAGGCCGCCAAGAAGGTGCTGGCGGTCGCTTCCGCGATCCCTCAGATGAGCGTGGTCGGCGTTGCCGGTCCTGGCGATCCGCTCGCGAACCCGGACAAGACATTCAGGACATTCGAGCTCGTCAATAGACTCGCGCCAGATCTCAAGCTGTGCCTCTCGACGAACGGCCTTGCGCTACCCGATCATGTCGACACAATCGCGAGACTCAATGTCGACCACGTGACGATCACGATCAACATGATCGATCCCGAAATTGGTGCAAAGATCCATCCGTGGATCTTTTACGGCCACAAGCGCTGCACCGGCATTGAAGCTGCAAGAATACTCAGCAATCGACAGCTCCAAGGGCTGGAGATGCTCACCGCGCGCGGCGTCCTGTGCAAGGTCAACTCGGTGATGATCCCCGGGATTAACGATCAGCATCTGGTCGAGGTTAACAAAGCCGTGAAGTCGCGCGGCGCCTTCCTGCATAACGTGATGCCGCTGATATCGTCGCCGGAGCATGGGACCGTCTTCGGCCTCAGGGGGCAACGCGGCCCGACTGCACAGGAAGTGACAGCATTGCAGGATAGCTGCGAAAGCGAGATGAACATGATGCGTCACTGTCGCCAGTGCCGGGCCGACGCCGTCGGACTGCTCGGGGAGGACCGCGGCGCGGAGTTCACCATGGAAAAAATCATGGCGATGGACATCAAATACGACGAGCAGGCCCGGAAGGAGTATCAGGCTAAGGTTGAGAAGGCGCGCACCGCGAACCTTGTGGCCAAGCAGGAGGCGCTTGCGCGGCTCGCCAGCGCGTCCAGCAAAATCAAGGTGCTGGTGGCGGTTGCAACCAAGGGCTCGGGCTTGATCAACCAGCACTTCGGTCATGCCAAGGAGTTCCAGGTCTACGAGCTCTCGACTTCAGGCGCGAAATACGTTGGCCATCGAGCAATCCATTCCTATTGCCAAGGTGGTCATGGCGAGGACAGCAAGCTCGAGATCGCCATCGGCGCCATCAAGGATTGCCACGCCATATTCGTGTCAAAGATCGGCGGCTGCCCGAAGGCCGAATTGATCAAGGCCGGCATAGAACCGGTCGGTCGGTACGCCTACGAGTTCATCGATGGCTCGCTCACCGCCTGGTTCAAACTCTATCTCGATAAAGTCAATGAGGGGAAGATCAATCACGTTGAAAGGGTCGATGCGGCGGCCTGCTCCAACGCGCTGACTTCCGTCGCCTGAGGATGGGTTCAAATAATGCCGTTCAAGATCATCGCGTCGCAATGCACGGGCTGTTCGGCGTGCGAAACGCAATGCCCGAACCTCGCTATTTCCGAGCGAGCCGGCGTTTTCCTGATTGATCCTGAGAAATGCACCGAGTGCGCCGGCTACTTTGACGAGCCACAATGCGTGGCGGTTTGCCCCGTTGACAATACATGCGTGCTCGACGCGGCGCTGCCGCGTCACCAGGAGCCTGCTTAAGGGCCACGATGGATGTCATGACGACACTAGGGGTTCAGAAACTCGGGCGGTTGATGCTCCGCATTGACGGCCGGCGGCCGCGGCCGTTGCCTTCTCGAACCGGATGGAAGGCTCGCCCTGGTCGCCAAGCTATTCGCCAGCTACCAAGTCATACGCGGGCGTCGGCGGGACAGCGTCCTGTCCGCCCGGAGCCCGCTCTCCTGAGCGTCGCGGTTCGAATTCGCTGGAGGCGTCTTCCGCGACACCGATCCAGTCCCCTGCAGCCATCGTTGAACCGGCGACATTCATGCTCAAGTCGTTCTTCAGTCCGCCATTCGAGAGAAACGAGGGCGTCCTCACCGACTCCTGCGTTGGTCGTGCGGTGTCGAGCTGGCCTAGCATCATCTCAGGGGCGGCAGGGTGATCCTATCGACGTGCCGAAAATCTACCTGCGCCAAGCCAACGCGTTCGCACCCGATCACGTGATGCGGAGAAGCTTTTTCCTGCCGAGTGGCGCTCTCGGCGCCAGCAAGCCCGAGTTTGGCCGCTATGGCCCTGGCGTGCGCCGTCCTGTTCTCGTTCAACGCTCTTGCGGCTGCTTGCGTCTCGCGCAACTCGAGAACCGATGCAGCTGTCCAGAGACTGGTGGGGCTCGCCTCGCACAAGATCGGCGCCGAGGTGTTTTTATGGGATGCTTGTGCCCAGGACGGGACCGTGAATGGTGACGTCCACAATGCCCTCACTTGCGGGGTAATCAGGCCGACTCCGCCGGCTGTGCGCATGGCGCTGAAACACGCGGCTCGCGGCCGGCTCAACCATGCCTCCGTCGATGACGGACCCGCGTGCCGCATCGAGCGCTTGTTCAACATCAACCATGGGCTCACGGATAATTATCTCGAGCATCTTGATTTCAAGTTGCGTGCGTCGATGCTGCTGCAGCGGAGTCTCGAAAGGTTCATGCAATCCGTGATCGCAAGTCGCGCCGCCGTGCGGGGATCGACGCGGTTGATCGGGGATAATGATAAGGGGGTCCGTGAGGCAGGGCGTTGGCGAGACGTTGTATCGAACTGTGGAACGGGGACGACAGCATGAGCAACATCGCCCGCGATAGTGAGATCGTCGAGCTGACGGACACCCCCTTTTTTGATTATGGCGACAAGGTGCGGGCCAACCGCACCATCCGCAACGACGGCACCTACGTGGGCAAGGAGATCGGTGAGGTTCTGGTCAAGAAAGGTGAGCTTGGCTATGTCGTCTCGATCGGCACGTTCCTACAACAATTTTATATCTATGGGGTCGAATTCCTCGGCTCCGGCTATCGCGTCGGCATGAAAGGCAAGGAGCTCGATCTAGTCAGGCGAAGCCACGAAGGCGAGGGGCCTTCCTTGCCAGGAGCGGCATCCCGATGATCGAACCAAGACTGCCAAGATACCACTCAGGCCAACGTGTCAAGGCGGCGATAGATCTGCTCAACGACGGTTCCTTTCCGGACGCGTCGCCGGAAGAGTGTCTGGTCAGCGTCGGGCACGTTGGTGAGATCGTCCAGATCGGTCGCCATACGGAAGCGAACCTATTCATTTATATGGTCGACTTCGGCAAGCAGCTGGTGGTTGGCTGCATCGAGGCAGAAATCTCTGCATTCTAGGAGGTTGCGGAATGAACGCGGCAATCATCAGAAGACATCATTCCGGCTTGCCTGCGCATCCCAACGAGCTCGATCGATGGCGAATCGTGCGCGCACTCACGAAGCGCGAGCGCTACCGATATGTCTCGCCAGAGGTGACTGCGGTTCCTGGCGGCTATCTGGTCGAGAGCCCGTGTTGCTCAGGCAATATCAATGCGGAGGGCGGCCTCGTCGAGGTCGCCCTGCTGCGCCACGACAGGACTGGGGCGGCATGGCAGCTGTTCCGCAAAGATCACCGTAAGGGCGTCTGGGAGTGGCATTCGACCCATCAACGGCTTGGCTTGGCGACAACGGTTCTGAATACCGATCCTGAACGTTTATTCTGGCGATGAGGATTTGTGGATGGTGCGCCAAGGCGAATTGACGATGATCGAGCAGACGCTCGCCGCTATTGACATAGGCTCTGAGCCCTGCCTGACGCTCCGGCAGAAATTTCCACATCTTGCCTGGATTTGTTGCGACGCCTCCGACATGACGCACACCCCGTTCCGCCGGTTTGGCCAATTCGACCTGCATTTACTCGACTGCGGAGATCAATGTGCACAGATCACGGTTGATCCGCGGCGCGCCAGCGGCATTGTGCTGGCCAAGCGCTCTGCCATGTCATGATCAAGCAATCGCCTGCCGGTGCCAGCTCACAGGGCGCTAAGCCCGCGGGTTGTTTGCCATGCCGTCGTGCTAGGCCTGGCGAAATATCACGATCAGATCGCTCGCCCGCTCGCTCGTTCATCGGGTCCATGGCACGGGGCAGGCGATGGTCTCGCATCTTGTTCGCTGAGGATGGAATTGCCTGGCGATCTCTACGTGGCCTCTTCGATCAAGGATACTGCGGCGGTCAAATGAGGAAGAGCAAGCCGTGCTCGATGCTGACGAAGCAAACCTCAGCCGTCGCAGGATTCGCATTTGTGAGTACTCGGCCTAGGTCCGCAGAAGCCCAGAACGTATGAGAGGACGTTTATTCTTCGCGCGGTAACGCCGTACACGCGCGGTGAAGGGCGGTTCATGATGCGCGGGAGCACCACGATTGTCCTGGCCGATCCAGCGCTACTCCATCAATACTGGCGCCTGAATATTGCTCTACGAAACTTCTTGGTGAGTGAAGTTGATGTATTTAAGCAAGAAGCGCTTTCGAGTTGTTTTTTGAAGGACCGAATCGAGCATCCCTGTCTCGATAGCTTGCTTCCATGTTGAAGCGCCTGACGTGCGTCGGGAATCGGGTTTGTCACGCGGATAAAGATACAGAAGGACAGAGAACAAATTCGCGTGTAGTTCATGTTCTTATCTGGAAGATAAAAAGCCCGCTTGAATAGTTGCCGATGGTCATTGATATGGTAATGGGAAGCAGTTGCGTCGTTTTTCAAAAACAAGGCGCTGCAGATAAATGCGCAAAGCGAAATCGGAGAACGTCACGTGGCGAAAAGCACCAAGCGCAAAGAATATAGTAAGGATGAGGTCAAGCTGCTCAAGGCGCACTCAAGGGCGCGCACCCCTGTAGCTAGGGTTTCAAAGCTTATGAAGCGATCCGAAGGCTCCCTAAGGCAGAAAGCGTCTACCTTGGGGATTGGCTTGGGTCACCAGCGCTGAGATGGGATTCAGCTTCGGAAATCGACCGGCGTGATGATCGAAACCGTCAGGCGGCGTGCGATTGCTGGCCAGTTGGTCGTCTCAGGCTCGGCGCCGACGGTTAGGTCGCGCGGCGAACGAGCTGACCGGCTTCTCCGTCGATCCGGTTACTTGACCTAAACCCAACCGATTGTCGTGTTCAATCAGCGACTCAAGCGAATCGCTCGTCGCAACGTGCTGCTTAGGCGCTGAATATAGATTTGCCGGGCCCGGAAAATACGGTGTGCGAGCGCGTCGACCGACGGCAGGCACACGTCGTTCGCGCTAAGCCATCTGCCGCTGCGTCCACCCTTCTCAAGGCGCGGCGACTGAAACCTAGAATGCCCCAAGAGGGAGAGATTGGTACCCTGTTTCTGACCTCGTGGGCGCTGGATCGCGCCCTTGAAGTTGCATGCCGGTAAGCCGCAGACAAAAGAGAACCGCGGTCCCGGCCTACGACGAAGTATAAGGAACTCCGGCGGGAGATGTGCGTCCGGCAGGCGCAGAAGCGTACAAGCGTTTGTATGTTCATGGGCAGCCGCGCCGGCATCCGCTTGTGTTCGGGATGATGTGAGGTCAGCAAAGCGGCCGTGAACGCTGTTTATCGTCGTGATCGAGACCGTGGATATCGCCGCCGCGACTGCCGCGCGGATATTCGCGGCGGCGGCGTCAGAGTTCATGACCGGTAAAGAGAACTGAATTGCGGGTCGCACTCGCTAGCAGTGTTTGCGGCAGCATCGTCTCACCTGAAATCATCAAGAACGATGGCGCGTGACCTCCCGCGGCCGCAAACGCTCGTCCAACTGCACGATCGATATGTTGCCTCAGGCAATTTTAAGCGTGTCGCCGCCGATTTCGCGGTTGCAAGGGCAGAGCTCATCAGTCTGTATCGCATCCAGAACGCGTAACGTGTCGGTGGGGCTGCGGCCGACATTGAGGCTAGTCGCATAGACATGCTGGATCGTGTTCTCAGGATCGACGATGAAGGTATAGCGATGTGCGATGCCATCACGCGAGCGCACTCCAAGGCCATCGACCAGTGTGCCCTTGGTGTCGGCAAACTGCCAGATGGATAGACGGTGCAGGTCCTTATGGTCACGCCGCCAAGCGAGCTTGCAAAACTCGTTATCGGTCGACCCACCAAGCACGATTGCGTCGCGATCGGCGAAATCCTTCGTCAGGCGGGCAAACTCGGCGATTTCGGTCGGGCAGACGAATGTGAAATCCTTCGGGTAAAAGAAGATGACTTTCCATTTGCCGGGGAAACTTCTCTCAGTCAGCGTCTCGAAAGCGCTTTGCCCGTCCTCCTCCTGCAGGTGAAAGCCGGGCTTCACGCCTATGATGTCGAACGGCGGCAACTTACTTCCAATTCCAAGCATATTGTCCTCACAACATCGGGTTACACGGAACAGCGTTCCGCGACTGACTGAGCAAGCAATATGCCACCCGATCTGGCGGCAAGTGCCCGCCATGCCCATCGTGGAACATTCGCCTTTGATGGTGGCGATGTCCTCGAGCCCGATCTGCAACATGTCGTCTCCTCAATCGTCTCGGGCGGAAGGCGCGGGATTTCCCGTTTGTGCTCCTTGGCCGGCGCTCGTAGTGGAATCGGAGCGCAGAGGCTTTGTCGGGTTTCTGTCATAGCCCTTGCGGCTGTCCGGTCCGCCACAGCACGCCGGCGTCCGAGGCCACGCTGTTAGTTGAGGGTAATCAAAGGCTTAACGCAGGTGCGAATGAAATGGCACGCCAGTTGCTAACTGGATGGAGCAACAACGAGCGAGGGCTGAGGGCACGCCGACGCTGATGGCGAGCGATGGCCTCCTTCCCGAAACTCGTGTGCCCATGGTTTCTACGAGAGAAACAGGCTCGCGCATTCGGCGCGAAAAATTGGTAATCGGTTGATGGAGAGCAACATGTCTTCGCTGAGACAAATCGCGTTTTATGGCAAGGGTGGCATCGGCAAATCGACGACGTCGCAAAATACGTTGGCGGCCCTTGCTGAGCTGGGCCAAAGGATTCTGATCGTCGGCTGCGATCCCAAAGCGGACTCGACTCGCCTCATCCTGCACGCCAAAGCGCAAGACACCATTCTGAGCCTGGCGGCGAATGCCGGCAGCGTCGAGGACCTCGAAATCGAGGACGTCATCAAGCTCGGCTACAGGGACATTCGATGCGTCGAGTCCGGTGGTCCGGAGCCGGGGGTCGGCTGCGCTGGACGCGGCGTGATCACGTCCATCAACTTTCTGGAAGAGAATGGCGCTTATGAGGACATCGACTACGTCTCTTACGACGTGCTCGGCGACGTCGTCTGCGGCGGCTTCGCGATGCCTATCCGTGAGAATAAGGCACAGGAAATCTACATCGTCATGTCCGGCGAGATGATGGCGATGTATGCCGCCAACAATATCTCCAAGGGTATTCTGAAGTATGCGAATTCCGGCGGCGTGCGTCTCGGCGGCCTCATCTGCAACGAGCGGCAGACCGACAAGGAGCTGGAGCTTGCCGATGCTCTTGCCAAGAAGCTCGGCAGCCGGCTGATCTATTTCGTGCCGCGCGACAATGTCGTGCAGCACGCGGAGCTGCGCCGAATGACGGTGCTGGAATACGCGCCGGACTCCAAGCAGGCGGATCACTATCGCAATCTCGCGACCAAGATCCACAATAATGCCGGACAAGGCGCTATCCCCACCCCAATCAGCATGGACGAGCTCGAAGATATGCTCATGGAACACGGCATCATCAAGCCCGTCGACGAGAGCCAGGTCGGCAAGACCGCTGCCGAGCTTGCCGCTATTTCGGCATAGTTCATGTTGTCGGCCTTCGCGATCCGGGAAGGCCGACATCGTCCACTCAGAAGCTGTGCGAAAGTTATGATCGGCACACAAGGAAAAACGGCCGGCACGATCTCATCTCGCGTATCGGTAGCTCACGTCGCCGAGCAGCGCGATGCGAGTGAGCTCTACAAGCTTCTGACCGGGCGCCATCCGGCAGAAGTCGACATCAGCGACAATGATGATTTCGATCGCCATGTGCTCGCTTGCATTCTGGCCACATCAGCTATGGATCGCGGCCAACTTCCCGGACGTGCTGGCTTGACCAACCAGGAGCTCAATGCGCTCTTGGTGCAATACTTCCCATCCGCCCCGGTCAGGAGCTGTACCTGGCGCGAACAGTCCGCCTTACCGGCTCTTGACGAGACAGTCATGGTACGCGACCTCCTGCTTGCGCAACGTTCCACTCATGGCGAGGTTGGCGGCTGGCTCGCGACGATGATCGCGCGGCGCGCCATGGAGCCTAATCACTTGTGGGAAGATCTCGGCCTGCGGAAGCGGGATGAATTGTCCCGTGTCCTCATGCGCCATTTCGGGCCGCTGGCGGCTCGCAACACGAAGAATATGCGCTGGAAGCGCTTCTTCTATCGCATGCTATGCGAAGATGACGGCCTGGTGATGTGTACCACGCCGGTCTGCACGGAATGCAATGATTTTGATCTTTGCTTCGGCGAAGAGAGCGGGGAGAGCCGGATGGCCGGACGTCGGCGGGATCATCTGCGCCGCCTTGATGACACCGTCCAAGCCGTCCCAAGCTTGAAAGGCTGAGTTCATTTTTGATACCCTCTTTGGCGCCATTGCGGGAGTGTTCTACGAGCTTTCGGCCACCTGTCGCATGGGGGGTGAAAACAGGCCGGGGCAAACGATTGCGCGCACCCGACCTAAGGCCGAGGCGGCGTCTGATGATCGCGGGTTGATATCTGGCGGAGCCGACAATGCGCCGCTGAAGGAAGTTGCCGTCGCAGCCAGACAGCTCTGTTGCGGTGATACCGGCATACTGCTATCCGAACTGGAAAAAGCCGCGGTCGTCGTTGCAGCCGCTGCGCCCCGTACCATCCCGCTCAACAAGGCGATTGTCGACGAGCATGTCTTTAGCAATGCACCCGGCATCCACGACCACGGGCTGTTAAAGGACCTGGCGCAGCTACGAAGGGCTAGACCCGGGGCTGCTCGCCGCTCCTCCCGGATTGTGATCGGAAAGCATTCAGGGTTTGCCGCGATCACCTTGCTGCTGTCGTGCAGCTTTCTTTCGGCGCCGAGCAAAGCGGAACCATCCCGGCGCCCGTCCGCAAGCATGCCATCGAGCACCAAGGTCTGGTTGCGCAGGAAACGGTGTTGGCGATCTGGCGCGACATTCACGAGAGCTCGCTCGTCAACAGCGAATCAGCCACGCGGGTCGCGCGATCGGGTTGAAACATTCCAGCCTGGTCGTTTCTGGGCGCGGATCGAGACGGAGGTTGAGAATGACGACGGATGGGATCCTTGCGCGATTGAACAAGGCCTCGGCCGCAGAGGATTTTTTTTCACTCCTCGGCGTCGAGTACGATGCGAAAATCGTCGATGTGGCGCGGCTTCACATCCTGCGTCGCATGGGCCAATATCTCGCAGGCGAGGAGTTGACCGGTGCATCTGATCCTGAGATCGCCGCGCGTTGCAAGGCCACGCTTGAGCGCGCCTATGCCGACTTCGTCACGTCCTCCCCGATCGAACAGCGCGTATTCAAGGTGCTGAAGGATGCGGCCGCACCACAAGCGAACAAGCATCCAGCATTGGTCCAGCTCGATTTGTTGGACTGAATTGAGCTCATATGTCGTGCTCTGGACCGTGAAGGTCCCGAGAGCCTGACAGCAAGCCATGGTTTCGAATTCAAGCGGAAAGTTACAGTCGCGGCCTCGCGGATCCGCAGCTTGAGCACCTCGGCTCGTTAGAGGCCAATCACGACTCACCGCTGATATTTCCATCCTTTTAAGCTGGTACGCATGCTGTACCTATCTCCTGCAATCATGCGCCGGCAGCGGGACCGCACACGTCGCCAGGAAAGCTCAGCAAGGTTCAGATGAGTGTCTTCTGTCGCATTCCGGACACGGGTCAGTACGGCCTCGAATGTTTCGACCTCGTGAGAGGCCGCCAATCCGACTCGTTCTTCAGTAAGATTGTGAAATAACGGTCAATTTTCATCGCCTGCGCAATTGGTACGACAATTGCTGACATATGCTCAGCTAGTCTGGAGTAGCGCATGCTCGTTTTGGTCCGCATCGATTTTATTTTTGACGCCGCGCAGGTTCGCGCGCGCTGCCTGCCGGCACCATAATGCGTCGCGACGCCAAAGCGATCGTCGCATACCTGGCTGAGCTGAAAGGTGCCTTTGATTCGTGCGCCCCCGTTGGCCGATCCCTGGCCGAGGTTTCGCGGGGGGAGCCGTTGCTCAACAGCGCCGGCCGTGCGGCGCTGTTGACCGGGCGCCTTGAGCGCCGCCCCTCCTGTCCTCGCCAGGAGTTGCGGGCCTGTCGCTATGATCGGCAAGAAACAAGCGCACTCGGAGCAATGGGATCGCGCTTCCACCGGCAACGACGCGGCCGACAATCGTACCAGCCGAGCCCCTCGCAGGTCTTCGATCTGTTGCACCTCGGTTGCATCTCTAAGATGAGGAGGACCAATCGATCGGCACGCCTGACCGGCCCGGTCGGTGCCTTAGCAGTGCCCGGAACCAAACCGTCTTCCCAGAATGCCGCATCCGGAACGAACCCGAGGCGCACGCTTCCGGGCTCGTCGTCAAGGTCCAGCAACGGCTGTATCGGTCCGGCGCTGCTGCCAGCCGGTGCTGACGGGATGCCGGCCGGCTTGCGGCCCGACGCTTAACTGAAGAAATCTTCAAGCGCAAATTCCAACCTGGAGGCGGAGCATGCTGCCCTGGCGAGCCGCTACTGAATGCGAATGGGAGTACAGATGATGAGCACCGCACCGAAAAGTGCAGCTCCGGCCGCGGGTGGTGGTCGCGCGGCGACCAAGAGGGAGCTGCCCGCGCGATTTAAGCCGTATAAGCACGTCTGGGTTTTCATCGAGCAGGAACGCGGGGTTGTGCACCCCGTCTCATGGGAGCTGATGGGGGCCGGCCGCCGGCTCGCCGACAAGCTCAATGTTGACCTCGCCGCGGTTGTCATCGGCCCGGTCGGGGAGACAACGCAGCAGGCGGTCGCCGAATCCTTCTGCTACGGCGCCGACCTCGCCTATATCGTCGCAGACAATCTCTTGGCCGATTATCGCAACCAGTCCTATACCAAGGCCCTATCAGAGCTGGTCAACACTTATAAGCCGGAAATCCTACTCCTAGGGGCAACAACACTCGGCCGCGACCTCGCCGGCTCAGTGGCCACCACACTGCTCACCGGCCTAACTGCGGACTGCACCGAGCTCGATGTCGATGCCGACGGCTCGCTTGCAGCGACCCGGCCGACGTTTGGCGGCTCGCTGTTGTGCACGATCTACACACTCAACTATCGTCCACAGATGGCAACCGTCCGTCCGCGCGTGATGCCGATGCCCGAGCGCGTGACAGGCGCCGTCTCGCGCGTCATCTCGCATCCGCTCGGGCTTGTAGAAGAAGATATCGTCACAAAGGTCCTGTCCTTCCTGCCAGACCGCGAGTCTACAAAGTCCAACCTTGCCTATGCCGACGTGGTCGTCGCAGGAGGGCTCGGTCTGGGATCGCCTGAAAATTTCCAACTTGTACACCAGCTCGCGGACGTGCTTGGCGGCGAATATGGCTGCTCGCGGCCGCTGGTCCAGAAGGGCTGGGCCACCTCCGACCGACAAATCGGCCAGACCGGGAAAACCATCCGGCCAAAGCTCTATATCGCGGCCGGCATTTCCGGCGCTATCCAGCATCGCGTCGGCGTGGAGGGCGGCGACCTCATCGTTGCCATCAACACTGACAAGAACGCTCCGATCTTCGACTTTGCCCATATCGGCATCGTCACCGACGCCATTCGACTGTTGCCGGCGTTGACCTCTGCATTCCGCGCGCAGCTATCGCCGCACTCGCACGACCGCATCGCTGGCTAGGGGAGCTTGTTATGATTCAGGAAAGATTCGACGCCATCGTCGTCGGTGCTGGCATGGGCGGGAACGCGGCGGCGCTTACAATGGCCGAGCGGGGTCTGAAAGTGCTGCAGCTGGAACGCGGCGAGTATTCCGGGTCGAAGAACGTGCAAGGGGCCATCCTTTATGCCGACATGCTGGAGAAGCTGATTCCGAATTTCCGAGAAGATGCGCCGCTTGAGCGGCATCTAGTCGAGCAACGCTTCTGGATCCTGGACGAGCGTTCGCACACAGGGATTCACTATCGATCCGATGATTTCAACGAGGAGAAGCCGAACCGCTACACCATCATCCGCGCCCAGTTCGATAAATGGTTGTCGCAGAAGGTCCGCGACGCCGGCGCTACCGTGCTGTGCGAGACCACGGTGACCGAGCTCCTCCAGGATTCCCATGGCAGGGTCGTCGGGGTGCGCACAGACCGCGATGGGGGTGAAATCCATGCAGATGTTGTCGTGCTGGCCGAGGGGGTGAACGGAGTGCTCGGGACGGGCGCGGGCTTAAGAGGGCGGCCGAAACCGGACAAGGTCGCACTCGCGGTTAAGGAGATGCATTTTTTGTCACGCGAGACAATCGACGCTCGCTTCAATCTCAAAGGCGACGAGGGGCTCGTCATCGAAGCAGTCGGAACCATCTCCCGCGGCATGACCGGTATGGGCTTCATCTATTCCAATAAGGAATGCATCTCGCTCGGTATTGGCTGTCTTGTTGCCGACTTCCAGCGTACCGGCGAGACGCCTTACGGCCTGCTCGAGGGTTTCAAGCGTCACCCATCCGTCGCGCCGCTCATCGAAGGTTCGGAGGTCAAGGAATATTCCGCGCACTTGATCCCCGAAGGTGGGTACAGGGCAATCCCGCAGCTTTGCGGGGAGGGCTGGGTGGTCGTCGGAGACGCCGCCCAACTTAACAACGCCATCCATCGCGAGGGGTCCAATTTGGCGATGACGTCGGGCCGTATCGCGGCGGAAGCGATCTGCCTTATCAGATCGCGAAAAGATCCGATGACGGCCAAAAATCTTTCGCTTTACAAGAAAATGCTAACTGATTCTTTCGTGATCAAGGACCTGAAGAAGTACAAAGATATGCCGGCACTCATGCATACCCACTCGCAGAACTTCTTTCTCACATATCCGCAGCTCTTCTCCAAGGCGATGCAGGATTACGTGCGCGTCGACGGCACACCAAAGCTCGAGAAAGAGAAGCTGATGCTGAGCTCGTTCATCAAGGCCCGGTCTTGGAGTGGGCTGTTTAGCGATGCCCTGCGCATTGCCCGGGCCTGGCGATGATCCAAACCTAAGACAATGACGAACGACGGAGCCAGAAACAATGCCGAGCGAGCCATCCCAACGTGTCGAGGATAAACTATTCTACAACCGTTATCTCGTTGATTCCGGCCGCGCCCACATCAAGGTACGTCCGCACACCACGCCATCCTCGCGGCTCTTGTCGATGCTGAAGGCCTGCCCTGCACGGTGCTACGAGCTCAACGATAAAGGTCATGTTGAGGTGACAGTCGATGGGTGTATCGAGTGCGGCACCTGCAGGGTGATCTGCGAAGAAAGTGGTGATATCGAGTGGAGCTACCCACGCGGCGGTTACGGTGTCCTATTCAAGTTCGGTTAAATCTTCAGGTGAGAGCCCTGCCACGGCGGCTACGTCGTTCTCGCGATGCAACGAGATCACGCGCGAAATCGGCGTTAACCCGGTCACGTTCAACCGGTGTCCCAATCTTCCATCTACCCGGCGGGCCCTTGCATGGTGGACAAACGCAGTTTCCGGTTTCCGCTATAATATTCCCGAAGATAGCCAAAGCGAGCGGATCCGAAGCAAGGGTGCAAACGCAACGTCGTCCGTCTCGGATCTGGTCCACGGTCTGGTTGTCTTCCGGAATATCTGGCCGGTTTCGTCCTCCCTGGAAGGTTGGCGGTGATCCGCCCGCCGCCACCGCCTCGCTACCTATCACCTACTGACGGAATGTTGGAAGCAGGCCTTCGCTCGGCCGTAGCCACGACCCGACAACATGCCATCCCGCGCCTTGTAGACGAGAAAAGCACGAGCGCATCACGAAAATAGCGCATTCTGAGTCCTTCGCGCGACCGCCGGTTCCGCGTTCGTCAGGCGGACTGCGCGCATGCACCACACAACTTTGCACTTTCATTCCGCTATCGCCGGGATATATCGTCCGCCGGAGAGCATGATGATGGTTCGGGTACAAAAGAGCAGGGCAGGAGCTAACGCGTGGCGAGCAGATGCAGGGCGTGAGAGTTCGATTGCCGACATCCAGGCTCGCATAGTCGAACTGAGAAGCTTGCCGCGCGAGAAGCTCGCGGATGCGGCGTTCATGCTCTCGATGAATGCACGAAGCCAGCGCGAGTTGATACGAGAGGCAATCGAGAAGCGCGCCGCGGTCGAGTTGGACTTTGATCCGCCGGCGAAAGGGGATTTGGCGACCTATCTCGCCAATGATGTGGTCTCGACCTTACGCGACCACGTTTCTGAACTTCCCACCCTGATGGACCTCTTGGTTCAGCGAGCGCCTGACGTCGGCTTCACCGTCCATCGGGAGGAGGCCGTTTCGCTGCTCGCCGCAATCGTTCGCGAACAGCGGCTCGAAGGTGTCCTTGAAGGCCTCAGGCTCGCCGGCCTTCTGAACGAGCCAGCTAAGCATCGCCATGGCGGGTTCTGTTCAGAAGTGGATTTGGGGGAAGTTGCCGCCCGCACGTGAGTGGCGAGGGCGCTTTGAGGACAATCCCTGCAGATGGAATGTCTACAGGCAACCGGGACGTCGGATATCTCGGCGCCTGCTTGCGAGGTCAAAACCGCTTGAAATTCGCGGCGCAGTTCCTTGTCGTCCGTTTATCGCTGACGCGGAGCTGCCATGCACGCTCCATGGCAGTACCGAGCGCGTATAGCTCGGCGACCGTCCCCTTAGTCAACCCGAGGACCGCGGTTCGGAGCTTTCATGTTCAGTTGTAGCACGCGCGGTGCGCTGCGCTCCTCGATCACGGAGCCTTTCGCTAGCAGCCAAGCAAGGGAAATCACCGAAGGCGACGTCGACCGAGCCGCGGCGATGTGTCAACGCGGCGAAAGGCGTTCGCTCTTAGCGAGGCGCTCTGGTGAAATCGACCGTCCTTGTTCCGGTCGTCACTGGCCGCGCGCTGGCGAACGACGGGGGAAGCGCAAGTATTCCGCGAGCTACTCGGCAACAGCGGACAAGCTCAGTTGCGGTCCGCCGCAAACTGACAAAGGGTCTTCTCGGATCACGCTGGATCGTCGGGGTGAACGCTCTGCCGCGCGTCTGCCATACACGCATGATCGTTGATCGATTTTCCGGAGAATTGCGCCGGAAGTCGCCTCGCCTATTTGCTCGGTCGCGAGCCGCACCGGGATTTCGTCGAACCTCGCGTGCACGAGCACGGCGAAGGCTTTGCCAAAACACGCCGCCGCGTGCGCCGAACAGCGTGTTCCTCGCAACTAGCCGGCCTGATACGTTAGTGAGTCCGCTCAAAGGCCAGGAAAGCGCCTCGCCTGCTGTGACCAGCCGCACTTCACTGAGCTGCTGCAATAATCTGACCGCATCCGATCGCAACTTTCGTCGCGATCAGCACGACTATAACCTTCCAGACGCAGCGAGCGCCGTGTCTCGATGATGTCCGCCGGGGCGTTGGCCGTCCGGAATGGCCCGCAGTTTGCGCTGGAGCATCTCAAGACGCTCCTTCAATTCGTATTCGTCAGTCAGCCGCGAATAGAGCCGCTCCAGCGCCGGCTTGCCCCAGAGTGCGTCGGGCTTCTCGGCAATGGCTGCGCGGCCCGCCACACGCTGCTGGACCAGGAGCGCATCGCCGATCAGCTGGAGAATGCCCTTGGGTCCTCGCGCGGTCGGCCGCGCTCGGCTAGTTCGCGTGCAAAGGGTGTCTTCGCGCCGGCGGCCGCAGGATTTCCAATTCAAGAAGGGAGGTAGAACGATTGTTCGAAACGGCACAGGTTGAGCAAAGACGGGGCACCCATGTGTGTTCAATTTCATCCAGAGTATGTCAGCTAGCTCACACGGCGAGCCTTGTGGGGACGGAAACGTTTCAACGCGCAATCAGAGGCTTAAGCGCGGTGGCGGGGGTGGCATAGCTGTTGCTATCAAAGTCCCGCAGACCGAGCGGAGGCTGTGTGCACACCCGGTCCGATATGGCGGAAGCAGGACGTTAGCGGTCGACCGAGGTGCGGAAACTGAAATGCCGTTTCGAGCGGTCTACCACACAAGGCCCGAGTACAAAGGCAAGAGGGACCTGGACCATGCATATCGAACCGGGAATAGTAACAGGCGCCAAGCTTGTGCTAAGCTGCGTGCTAGGCCTTGCGACGTGCTGCGTCGCCGCCAAGCTTCTGGTCGAGACTATGCGCGAGCGGGGCGCTCTGTCATTTGCCCTGCAAGCCATCGCCGCGACGCTTGTGTTCATGTTCTTCGAGAGTCTGCCGCACTTTGCGGTTGGGGTCTCCGAGGTGCGTTTCGTCCCCGGCTCGATGCTGTTTCTGTTGTTCGGCGCGGCGGCGGCTGCTTTTGGTCTTGCGCTCGGCCTGCTGCTGGAAAACATACTCTTTGTTCCGGCCGACCTGCCGCAATTTGGTATGAATGCCACGACGCTTCTGGTGCCGCTGTTTGCGATCCAGGCGCTCGCCAATCGGCTCATCCCGTCCAACACCGCGCATCGCGATCTGCAGTACAGCAAGGCGCTTGCCCTCTCGACGGCGTATCAGTCTGGTATCGTTGTCTGCGTCACGTTTTGGGCCCTCTACGGCGCGGGCTTCGGCGCCGCCAATCTTTATAACATCGCATGGTTCGCGGTTTCCTACGCACTTGTGGCCCTGGTCCAGCTAGGGGTTGAGATGGCTGTGCTGGCGCTCGCGAAACAAGTTGGGCGGCGTGACTACGGGCGGAGTCGTCGCCAACCGCCTGTAGAAGGCATGTTGCCGTTGATAACAACGATGGCCCTCGGAGCGCCCGTTTTGCTCCAGCGATGCATACACTTTCCCTTAGTTGCCGTGAGCAGCGACCGCGGACGGCGCGTGCTCGCTGCTATCGGTGCCAGAAAGGCGGCGAGCTTATGCTCATTTCGGACAAGGCCATCAGGAATTCGTATGACGCGGACTTGCGGGCAGCGGTCTGCGCTTGCTTGATGGCTAATCAGCGTACGCGCACGACGGATTTCGCCCTGCCGGTGCGCGATGCAGTCGAGGCGGACTGCCGCAATGACGTGGAGCAATGGCCCCATTCGGTCAGCGCAGCAGGCGCGTCACAAACCATCGTGGGCGAGGTTGGACGCGAGGGAGGTGTTGCGCTGCTCATTCAGGGAGATTCATCTGTCGAGCGAGCTTACTTATTCAACATTAGCACCCTTCTGGGCACTGCGATCGAGCGCCTTTCGCCACTTGCCTATGCTCTGCTGCGCTCGGCCGGAATGTTCGCAGTTCGGAAAAGAAGATCGCTATGCCCGGATTGATCGTGGTGTTGACCATGTTCGCACTGTGCAGCATCGTGTTGGCCGGCCAGTTGACCGGGCGGGCAAAGGTCATCAACACCGACACCGTTGAAATCAACAGGACTCGCGTTCGGCTCTGGGGCATCGACGCGCCGGACAAGTCCCAAATGTGCAGAGATATCAACGGCAATCCATATCGATGTGGCCTCAGGGCCGTGCGCGACCTTGAAGGCTTCATTGCAGAGCGCGAAGTCAGTTGCCTGTCAGTGCTGCAGGATGAGTCTGGACGGACGATTGCGACCTGTTCAGCTGATGGCATGGATGTCGGAGAATGGTTGGTGCGCAATGGTCTCGCGTTCGATCAGACGCAATCTTCCACAGGGCCATACCGGGCCGCGCAACGCGCCGCCGATCGTGCCGGACTGGGCTTATGGTCGGGCAGCTTTGCCGTACCTTCGTTATATCGAGCGTGCATTCGGTTGGGTGGTCGACCAGCCAGCTGTTCGGACGACGCGAATGCACATCCTTGATGGCTGGCCCCTACACCAGAATACGCCGCAATCGGCTCCCGCGTGAGGTGACAGTCACGAGCGAGCTGGCTCGATCGGGAGTAAGTCCTCAACACTGCCGCCCAATCATGCGACGAGTAGGATGGTCTCGTACTCTTAGGCGGGATGGTCGGAACCAGTTCGGAGCAAACGAAGACGCTCTGCCGGTCATATCGTTCTGTGATGCACCTTTTCCCCTGCAGCTCCGTAGAGCAGGCATCGCACGACTTGAGCAAGCGACCTTTCTTGGCCGCCGCCATGAGCATCAGCGGCATAGCTGGGTCCATTACTGTTCTGGTCGCATTGGCGAGCTTGGCACCCAGTTGTTCGTGCCGCTCCAGGTGGTGCCTCGGGCCAGAAGCAATGGCCGTCGGCACGCCGATTGGCGACGGGCGTATCGTCCGCACCACGTGCTTTCGTGTTGCGAGACTGAGGCTCGCGGTCAACAGGTCTCGGCCAAGAGGGCCTGCATCGGCATCTCGTTCACGGCGACTTTCTTCGGCCACAGTATCACCGTGGCCGCTGTCGGCGCCGCGCCCTCGGCGGTGCGCTGGAACGCGCCCAGCTCAATTGTGCCGGACAATCACGGCGGCAAGTCTCCGATCCTTGCGGCGCTGACCTGGTGGGGGTCAATGCTTTCGACGTTTTCGTCAGGACACGAGCTTCAGCCCGACAATGCCGGCCACGATCAGTCCGATGCTGGCAAAGCGAAACGGGGTAGCCGGCTCCCCGAACAGGATGATGCCGAGCGCCGCGGTGCCGACCGCGCCGATGCCGGTCCAAACCGCATAGGCAGTTCCAATGGGCAGCGTCTTCAGAGCGAGGCCGAGCAGGATCACGCTGCCAGCCATGGCCACGAGCGTGAGCACGGACGGAACGAGCTTGGTAAAGCCCTCGGTGTATTTGAGCCCGATTGCCCAAGCGACTTCCAGGAGGCCGGCGACCAACAAAATGCTCCAGGCCATGGCGACCTTCGTTCATGGCGGGGTCGTCACCGCGGCTGATGTGATGATGAGCGGCAAGGCCGTCCTCGCCTGGGCTCCCGATTCGTTTCGATCAGTCAGGGTCAACTGCTCTCAAGGATGAGCATTCCGACCAAAGTGGCTCGGCGAATTCACACGATCGACAAAGTAGAAAACCGTCCGCGCCGTTCATGCGACTGGCAATCTTGCCAAATGTCGCCCCTTCGAAGAGATCCTTGTGTCTGTCGCGGAGAAGGTTGCCCAGAACGTGCCGTCGCTCAAAATCCATGCAGCAGAAAGTAACGTCGCCGTTTGGGAGAAGAACATTCCGATATTGCCGTTCGTCAGGACATGTCAGCGCTCCAACGATTGGCTGTCGTGCTTCAACCATCCTAAGCTCGCCGCTCGCAGGCCTGCTGCGCGGGGGACGCGAGCGAACGAGCGCTTCGTCAGGTATTATGTCGACTAGTTCGGGATGCACCTCGCCCATGACTATGAAGAGCAGTGACGAAATGCCGGCATCAACAAGTTGGCGCATCAAATCGACATAGTTGCGCCTGACGAGAGCACTGTCCATATGCGTGCCGTTATCAAAAACGTGCACCAGGAAAACGCGGAACTGCAACGCACGCAAGCGTCTTAGATCCCGCCCATTCATTCCTACCAGAGTTGAAAAAATCCGGATTCCATGGCCACACGCGTAGGCATGCTCAACCATTTCGGTGCAAGCCGGATTGAGCCAAGGCTCCGAATACCCGGAAAAGCTGATGTCCACAGTTGCTGGTACGCGCGCCAGGCACCGCTTGAAATCTTGCAAAGAAAGATGCTTCACGTCGGATATAGCTCTTTGCCGTTCGGCGAACTTGTCCTGCTGGCAATAAGAACATCCGACGACACAGCCGGTTGTCGTGGTTACCTCCAAGACCCTGCCGCCACTAATTGCAGAGCGCAGCTCCTGTGCAGTCATCGATTGTATATTATCCAATTCCGCGCTCCGCTATTAGGAACAAAGAGGTCTTGAGGGGCACCCTCGCGTTGCATCCCTCATCTCGGTTCGCTCATGCATCATTCCCGGTTCGTCGCCCATCCCTGCGACACGGCACGGTCGCAAGCCGCGGCCGCGATAGATGAGACAGCGCCGACGGCTCACTCACCTTAGCGCCCCAGTCCAGCAGGACCTGGCGGCTGCCGAGTGCACGTCCGTCGACCGCGGCGATCTAACCTCTCGCTTATTCGAACAAGCATCACTCATGCCATCGGCGGTATTGTCCATAAGCCGACACATCCGCGATAACTGTCTTCGCAATGGCACAACGGAGGCGCAACTGCGATCGAAAGCTTACAATAGGACGCTATGTACGATTCAAGCTCTTTCGAAATGAGTTGAATGGCAGCCTTCCTACGAAATGTGAGGCCGTTGCCGCCGCCCCGAGGGCCATGTCATCATCATCGACGTGCATCGGGATCGGCCGCGCGAAGTGCCGACTGGGAGTGCACTTTGCCGCAGTCAAGAGTGCACGACTTCATGCAGCAAGTCGTGAATTTCAATAGTTGGAAATGCTATGCAAGGGAGCGGCGTCGTCATGCTCTCCCATGCTCGGGAGGCGGCTGGATAAATATCCGGGCGCCAGCGCTACGGTCGGACTTGCGAGGCGTCTTCTCGATGATGGTCCAGAACAGGAGTGGGACCGCGCTGGCCTTGTGTACGAATGTTCCGCCCTACTGGCTTCCGACTTTTCTAAACCGCTGGAGCAAGTCGGCTAGTAGGGCACGGGCGACCTCACCTATCTCTACGGCATCGCGATGAGCAGTTTCACCGTTGACTCGGGCGCGGTTCGCTCATCGTCTTTCATGGGGGATCAGTTCACCGACAACCCCATTGCAATGTTCATCGGACAAAACTCGATTGGCACGCGCAATTTCGCTTCGACTCCGAGCGTCCTGCCGACCTTGATGCGCTTCTCGCTGGGTGTCGCGTACAACGACGTCCTCAACCGACTTCGATAGCCGCACGCTTGCCGCTTGCTCATGTCCTCGATGCGCCGGCAGCTTAGTGTTTCGTTTACCAATCTCAGGTAGGAAATTGTGCGTTATGTAGGGTATGTGGGCCATGTGCCCTAATTGTGGAGGTCGCTATGACTGCGGACGAGCCATCTTGAAAGATGTTGATCGCCTTCTTGACGGTAATCACGTTCTCCACGGTTTTGCTGCACGTTGGGCACAAGCCGGAGATCGCGATCATGCCGTGCTTTCTGTTGTCGATGCTGATGCAGGGGCGGCTGACCGAGTGATGGCTTCGACCAAAAAGCCTACCGATCTCGCAGGCAGGAGTCCTTCCGGTCCGGCCGATGTGATGCGCGCCCCCCGCATCCTAATCGTCGATGACGATAAGGCTGATGCAGATCGCATTGGAACGGCGTTAAAAAATCCCCTGACGAAAATTGGGCAGCTTGATTGCAAGATAGAGTGGGTCAACGACGTAGCAAGCGCTCGCCAATATCTCGAGAAAGATGATATCGACTTGTATTTCCTTGACCTTGATATCTCGGAATACTGGGAAAAGCCGACCGACAAGGAAACGGGCAAAGCTTTCGTGAAAGCTGTAATCAACAATACGAATGCTGGCATCATCGTATGTTCCAATCTGCCGATTGACGGGGAGGCGCCACCTCTCATCGAGTATGGAGCAGATGATTACGTCGAAAAATCCTACGGCTTCATGGCAATCGCACCCCGGGCAATGTCGGTCTGGCGAAGAACGCATACCGAGAGGCGTTCCAAGCAATCGCATTCCGGCCGGAGGTTTCGGATCGGGAATTGGATGTTCACGATTGGTGATCGTCAGATTACCGATCGTTTGGGGATCTCCAAGCGGCTTTCGATAACCGAACACATTTTCCTGCGCCATCTCTGTGCGGTGGAGGGTCATGCTATCGATAGCGAAGTCTTCAACATCGAGGTGCTGCGTAGAGAGAAAGGTGATAAGCACGTTCGACTGGACGTCTTCGTGCCAAGGCTTCGCGCCAAGTTGAACAACATGATCGACTTAGTTCCCCAAGGGCGAACGGGGATTTACAGGCTCTTGGACGTTGAAGAAGTGTTCTCCTTCTAGTTTGCTATGGCGCCTTGAGTGTAGTTTTCAATTTTTGAAAATCCCAATACGGATCGATGAACGAGCACTTGTAGTTGGGTCCGATATATTCCCTCTCGGCGTCATCAAAGAAGATCCGAGCCGCACCATGAGACTCCTCAGGTATGATCAGGAAAGCGGCGTCCTCTTGTATAAAGTTTAGGTCGCCGACGTGCCACCACTCTCGTTGCCATTCGAAGAAGTAGGTGGTTTTGCCTGGTGCCTAGCTGGCAGCCGACCACCTCGAACCCTCGCTTTCGCGAGCGTGAGCCGATTCTTTCCAAATCGGCCAGACACTTTTCGAGGTTATCCTTGGCTTCGCTTAAAGGCCTCTTCGTCTCGCCCAGTCGCTTGAAGTCAGGTTTCACCGGGCCGGCACCCACCGCGCTTAAGTGATGGCAAACAGTCGTGAGATCGCTCGACATACGCCTCGAGAACGAAAGCTATATTTTCGAGCGGCACTAGCCCCGAAAAAAAGGTGTTGGATACAGTGTCGTCCTGGCCGGTCGGCGCCTCGACCTTCACCTCGACGAGCGGGACTAGGACATCGCGATTGTCACGCGTAGCTCTGCCCATTCTTATGTAAGTCCTGTCGCACGTTGGGTTGTATGCAGGACCGCGGCGAGGCGCGGTGTATTCGGTCGCGCGCGTGAGCTGGTGCGCTTGGTATGAGGCGCATCACTCCCACAGGAACGACGCCGGTCAGTTCCCGTTCGCGCGATCACGGCGCGAGCGCGCCATCTAGATTGCGCCTGCGCCTGTTTTTGGGCTGGCAACTTTGCCGATTTCAAGCAAGGGTGCAGGCACCATCCGCGAAATCGCTCGTCTGTCGGCGACCTGACTGTCTAGAGGAACAAGAGACTACGAGAGGTCTGGCGCGGTGAAGTCCGCCGTTTCTTTCGTTCGGTACGCCAGACTGCGACACAGGATGTCCCCGCGGTTGACGCGGCATGCGGTTTTTCGGCCCTTTTGTCATGCGGCATCGCAGGGCGATCCATCCGTTTCGACCGGACCCCAGACCACGCGAGCAAGTGCGGGCGGTGTGCAGTCGCAGAGATAAGCAAGCTGGAGTATGCAGAGTGGCGGCGAGCGCCGGAAAAAACCGAGCTCAAGTCGGAATGAAGCTGAGGTGGACGCGCAGCTGAGCCCAAGCGAAGCTCAGCGGACCAGAAAGATAACGATTCAAGGTTCAGACAGCATTTTCCAGCGACTTGAAGCCGCGACTGACCGCCCGGGGATGCGCGAGAGCCTCGTCGCCCAGGCGGCTCTTGAGCGCTTTCTGGATCGGGCCGCTTATGGACGTTTTGTTTACGCGGCCATCGATCGGAATGAGCCGGTGCTCAACTTCTGCATTTCGGGTGGGCTTTTCTCGTCCAGTACGGGACGGGGTGAATTCTCGAGCAATCGCCGGCAAAGGAAGGACACTATCCCACAATCCCCTTGGCTCAAAAAGTTAAATTGGAAATCTCAGATCGCACTCAAGCGCAAGTCGAGGCCAAAGCAGGTCAGTTCACGTCGTGATCGCGAGCGCCGAAATGGTCGTCCTGGAAGCCGATCAGGACGTGGATGGGTGAACTCGACCTTGCGCTGCCTGACTTTCCTCCTCGTCGCTCAACAGGCGCGTCAAGAACCTCCGACCGACTGATTGCCTGAGAAGCTCCAAGCAGCTGGTCGGATATGCGACATGCGTCGCAAGCTCGACAGAAATGATACAAAAAATGCGTAATTTCAATGAGCGCTGGCTGGCATGCGACTTGCTATTTTCTCCGCAGAGCCAGGTAAAGCGAATTTGAGCAATGACCAGTCTGACTGAGAGCGCAAGTCAAGTCGGTGCGGCGAACCTGCTGAGCGTGGGTTCGCGGGCCCCCTCGATCAAAGTGGAGAACTGGCTACGCGGCCAGCCGGTTAGAAAGTTCAAACGTGGGAAAGTATATATCCTCGAATTTTGGGCGACGTGGTGCGGGCCATGTATCGCCTCGATGCCAAATTTGGTGGTCCTGCAAGACAAACACAGGAGCAATGGAGTTGAGGTGGTGGGCATCGCGGCTCGCGAACAAGCTTCGACGGCGGATGAAGCGCGAGCCAGCCTGGACGCCTGGTTGACGAAGAGCCTCCCAAATCTGAACTTCGCGATCGCATTGGACTGCGCCGGAGAAATGAACAAGCTTTGGATGGATCCCAGCTTTTCTGTCGGGATTCCCACGTCATTCGTCGTTGACCGTGACGGCCGCATCGCCTTTATTGGCCATCCGACGCAGCTCGATCATGCCTTGCCCAAAGTTCTGAACGGATCCTGGGCAATGAGCGACGAAGCCAAAGCGCTGGATGCGGAAAGGATAAACATGGGCCGACGCAGAAAGCGTGAACTATCGCAGAAGAGAGCTCTGGTGGAGCCGATCTTTGCCAGACTTGAGCCCGCCATGAAGAGAAAGGATTGGCGGACAGCCCTTTCAGCTATCCAGGAGGCCCTCGCGGCGATGCCGGACGAGGTCACCTTCCGTGGGCTTCACGCGGAATTGTTGCTTCACAAGATACGCGACCTGGGGGCTGGCCTGCCGGTGTTGCGCCAATTAGTTCGCGACGCGATCGAGAAGAAGTCCGTGGTTTGGATGAGCGTCGCGATTCGCCAACTGTTCGACCCCGCGAAAGACTACTCCGATTTTCCACATGCGGAGCGCTTTGCCATGGGCAAGGAGCTCTCCGAACACATCCTGGCGGCGAATCCGCCCCGAGGCAGCGACGGCGCGAAGTTCCTGTCGTATGGGGCGGTCGCTCAGTACTATTACGAGACCGGTAAGCGGGACCGCGCGATTGAATTGGTCGAGGTGGCGCTTAAGTGGCTGGATGCAGCGCCTGCCTCTGATCTAGCGAAACGGGACGTCATGCAGTGCTCTCTCCAGGCTTTGGCGAGCTACAGGAGTGAGAAGCTCTCTGCCGAGGAGTGCTGTTCAGCCCCGCAAAACACGGCTCTCGAAAAACCGGAACCGAGATCGCCAAGGGAGGCAGCGTGAGCAATGCTGCTTGGCATGTCTTTTCGGCCTCGTGGTTTTGCGATCGAAATCGGAGCCTCTTGGGAATGTCGGGCATTCACATGAAGTGAGGACAGGAGGCACGAGCCGGTGAACGCAGGCGAGGCCGCACCACCATAAGTTCTAGGGCGAATGTTTCCTCAAGGTTGGTCGCGCTCCGACGCGATAGCGGCGAGAGTGCCTGCTGAAGTGAAGAGTGGCCGGCGGCTGCTAAGATTGGCGTCCTAGAAGATGCTGGATGGCATCTTCGAACAACTAAAAAGATAGAAATGGGTGGTGACGCTGATGCTTTCCAGCTCTCAAAGAAGCTTTCTCAAGTTTCTATCGCTGCTGTCGGAAGCGGTTCAGAACTTCGTTCCGCTTGGCCAGCAAGCCGATTCGGGAGAGCCGCCAGTCCGTGGCTCTGGACTGTGCTGTTCGGAGCCGTCAGATTCCCCTGCGCCCGCCAGTGAAGGAACACTGAGCGAAGCTGTACCTTCATTGAGCGCCCTCTTTGCGAGCACGGCGCCGGGTCGAGCATGATGTACAATCAGCGCCAGCGCCGCTCTGTCAAAGCCGCCGCCCTGTTCCGGAAATCTGGGCCCTGGTACAAAGTGCTTTACGTCCAGGTACTCATAGCGATCCTGATTGGCATTCTCGTTGGCTGGCTATGGCCCGCTGTGGGGACGAGTAGCTGGATCAAAGCGCTTGGTGATGGGTTCATCAAGCTGATCAAGATGGTGATCGCGCCGATCATCTTCTGCACTGTTGTCTCCGGAATTTCGCATGTTCAGGATGCTCGAAAGGTCGGCCGAGTCGGCGTCAAGGCGCTACTTTACTTCGAGATCGTATCAACCTTCGCGCTCATCCTGGGTCTTTTGATGGGCAATCTCGCTCAGGTCGGTCATGGGCTCGCTCCCAAGGGGGATGCCGCGGCCGTAGCCAACTACGTCAAGACGGCGGAATCGCAGAAGACGGTCGATTTCCTCCTCAATATCATTCCGGATAGTGTAGTTGGCGCCTTGGCCCGAGGTGACGTGCTCCAGGTGCTACTGTTTGCCATCCTATTCGGGTTCTCGCTGATGGCGCTTGGGGAGGGAGGTGAGCGGATGCGCGGTCTGGTTGACGATGCTGCACAAGCGGTGTTTGGAGTCATTAGGATCGTAATGAAGGCAGCGCCAATCGGGGCGTTCGGCGCCATGGCCTACACTATCGGCGAATTCGGACCGTCCGCGCTCGGTAAGCTCCTCGGATTGGTTGCCCTGTTTTATGTGACAGCCGGGCTCTTCGTGATCATTGTGCTTGGCCTGATCGCGCGCTTGGTAGGCTTTTCTATTCTAAAGTTCATCAGGTACATCAAGGATGAGCTGCTGATCGTGCTCGGAACATCGTCATCCGAAAGCGCGCTGCCGCAGTTAATGGAAAAACTGGAACGGCTCGGCTGTTCGAAGGCGGTCGTTGGCCTGGTGGTGCCGACAGGATACTCTTTCAATTTGGATGGGACGAACATTTACATGACGTTGGCGACCTTGTTCATCGCGCAAGCGCTCGGGGTCGATCTCAATTTCGGCCAGCAGCTCACGATACTCATTGTGGCGATGCTCACCTCGAAAGGCGCAAGCGGTGTCACCGGTGCCGGCTTTGTCACCCTGGCCGCGACCTTGACTGTGGTCAGTCCTGAACTTGTCCCTGGCATTGCGATCGTATTCTCGATAGATAAGTTCATGAGCGAGGTGCGTGCGCTTACCAACATCATCGGGAACGGTATTGCCGCGGTGTTTGTGTCCTGGTGGGAAGGTGAACTCGATAATGTTTCGCTACACGCGCAGCTCAAGTAGGTGTGCGAGCGCAGCCCGGCCCTGCGACGGCCAATGCGGTCGCCAACAGAATGCTGCGGGCCAGCAAAGTCGCAGTTCAATGTTGTCCGGGAGCGCCCAGCGAAAGATGTTGAGATACCTTGTTGCACTTGCGGACGAGAAATCACGCCTTGAACTCCTGCATTTTGCGTTCGCAATTATCGTGCAGTAGTCGGCCCGCCTGTTTGGGAAGAAATGGTCCTGCAGGGAGGTCGAGTCGTTTTCAAAACGAAATCGAGTCGTTCTTAAAGCGGAAATCGAGTCGTTTTCAAAGTGTCCGCACATCCTTGAAGATATTAGTGGGCCCGGCAGGACTCGAACCTGCAACCAGACCGTTATGAGCGGGAAGGGGTCCTCGAAACAGGCTGAAAATGCCGGGGAATTCGAGGACGAGTGATGGCGTTTGTTCGTGTTTGGTTGCGCCGTAGTATTGGTTATTGATTTGGTTGGAAACGCCGCCAGTAGCGGCTCATCAAGTTCGCATTGGCTCGGGTACCGTACTCGGTTTAGCTAATTCGCCCGTTCGATTCCACGATTGATATTGCCAAGGCTGAATCATCTCCAGCGTGGTAATTCGGGGAGAGAACTTAAGTGGCTTGCCGAGGCTAATTTCATCTAAGCGTGGCAAAAGCAGCGGCACGAATTGCTCCGGAATGAAAAGCCAAGGCCGAACAGGCCAGTCCTTATTGAGATGAGAGTCGCGCGTTATCGCGCTGCAGACCTTATCCCAATCGTCGTGCCATCCCCTTAGCCGCTTCGTCAAGCTCGGGAGCCCTTTGCTGTAAGATATCTCACAAAGGAATATTGTCTTGTCTCTAAAATCTACGCCGACTGCGTCACAGTACCAATGCAGACCGCTGGTATCGGGATTGGCGCCCTCGTTTAGCTGAATGCAACATTCCGTATTGAGAAACATCGCTCGATCAGATCGCAAGTAATGCGTCATAACAGTTTCGTAGTAGTCCATGCTTTTGCCTGCCTAATTCAACGCCATTAGCGACTACTTCTATCATCAATCCGGCAGCGCACGCCGGTTTTTCGCGTGTCAATCGGCTTGCAAATTTGGCTCTGACTCATATGTGGAACGGCCCGGGCTGCAAGATCTTTCTCTGGTTGAACAAGGGATGACGGTGCGGTCATATGTTCGGCCTGTGAACGCGGCGCCTGGCCGCTGGCCACGATGATATCCGCGGAAGCAATCGCCCAATCAATTTCTCGCGCTCGAAGCGCAGTGAGTCAGGCGGTCTGATTGCTACCGGGAATGACGTCATTCGGGGTTCATCCAGATTTGCACCTTGCCTCCTCGGCAGCGTTCTTCTTCCGCCGGAGAGCTCTTGAGATTAGGATTTCAGCATTGCGGCCGGCGCCTGATAGTTGCCGCCTCTGACCAGCAAGGCCCAGATCGTGCGCGCAATCTTATTAGCGAGCGCGACCGATACGACCTTGACCGGCCGTCTTTGCAGCATGGTCCGAATCCAGAGTGGGACTTTCAAGCCTCGTTTAGCAAGCTTGATGATAGAGGTCGCACCAACGATCAGGAGCGTCCGTAGTTGCCGATTTCCGCGCTTTGATATCGCGCCGAGCCTTTCTTTCCCGCCGCTCGACTGTGCCCTCGGTGTGAGCCCCGTCCAAGCCGCAAAATCTCGTGCAGTCGCAAAATCGCGAGCATCCACGACGGATGTCCGAACGGTAGCGGCGATGAGAGGACCGACACCCGGAATGCTCATCAGACGCCTTGCATCAGGGTCCTTTCTGACGGCAACCAAAATCTCTCTGTCGAGCTTCTCTATGCGGGTTGTAAGCAGCTCAATCTGTTCAGCGAATAGGATCAGGGCAAAGCGGGCGGCGCCGGGAATCCTATTGTCTTTTTCGTCCCGGAGAAGCACCAGGAGTTTTGCGATGCTTGCCATGCCTGTGCCAGCGATAATGCCCAATTCGGCCATATGGGCACGCAGGGCATTTGCAGTCTGGCTGCGCTGCTTCATCAGCATCTCTCGCGTTCGCAAAATCATGCTGGCTGCTTGTTGTTCGGCAGTCTTCACGGGCACGAACCGCATTGTCGGGCGGTTGACCGCCTCACAAATGGCTTCAGCATCCGCCGCGTCGGTCTTGTTTCGTTTGACGTAAGGCTTCACGTAGGCTGGCGGCATCATGCGGACAGAGTGGCCCAACGCCGCTATCTCGCGTGCCCAGTGATGGGCACTCGCACAGGCCTCCAAAGAAGGGCAGAACCTGCGATCGCCGCAATGTGCGACGAACCAAGACTTTCCCGTTTTCGGCGATGCCGTGAACTTGAAAGATCGACTTGGCCAAATCCAAACCCACTGTGATAATCTTCTCCATGGAACGGTCCTTCGTTTGTGGCGCCTCTCTACGCGACCACGTTAGGCACTTTTGATGCCGGTTCGAAGGGCCGTTCCACACCATCACTTTTGATGAAGTTCAAGCGTCGGCTCGCGTTGGTTTCACAAAGGAATCAATATGATGCAGCGAGCCCTACGTCCGTCGGCCTTGGTCCCTCGCGGATTTGACGTGGAAAGCGCTTTTTGTGATGGCGCTACGACCGTGATCACCATACGCGCCACGAGGGGGACGAGTCTCTGTCCCAGCTGCGGGACCAGTTCTGGGCGGATCCATAGCCGATATCAGAGGCGCCTAAATGACCTGCCGCTGGCGGGGCGGCAGGTTCGCCTGGTGGTCGTGGCGCGCCGCTTCCGCTGCGTTACTGTTCTGTGCGGTCGGCGTATTTTCACTGAGCGCTTCGACGACGGCGCTCTGGCACCGTGGGCGCGGCGAACGACTCGGCTCGATCTGATCGTCCATCACCTTGGCCTTGCCTTGGGTGGCCGCCCGGCGGCGAGTTTTGCCCGTCGACTTATGCTGCCCGTGAGCAACGACACATTGCTTCGGGTGGTTAGAAAGCGCGGGTGTCCGCCCTTTGCTGCGCCGAGCGTTATCGGCATCGACGATTGGGCCTGGCGGCGCAATCAGCGGTACGGAACGATTATCTGTGACCTCGAGCGGCGACGACCGATCACTCTCTTACCCGACAGAGAGCCAGCCACTGCGCAGGCCTGGCTCGCGGGGCAGCCACAAATCGCTGTGGTCGCGCGCGACCGCGGCGGTGGCTATGCCCTTGCTGTGGCCAAGGCACTCCCGCACGCCACCCAGGTGGCCGACCGTTGGCACCTCATGGAGAACGCCAGCCACGCCTTCCTGGATGCGGTTCGCAAATCCATGTGCCAGGTCCGGATCGCGGTCGGCTCCGCCACCATAAATCCCAACTTGTTGACCGCCGCCGAGCGCATTCAATATGAGGGCTATCTTCGGCGAGAAGACACCAACGCGGCAATTCTCAAACAGGCTGAGACGGGCGTCTCCATAAAGGAGATCGTACGGCTCACCGCGGGGCCTCATCCGCAGGGTATTGCGAGGTCAGCGATCCGACGTGTTCAGGGTGCGCGAGAGCTCGCTCGAGCACTACCTGCCATGGCTCGAAGTTCAGTGGGCCGCTGGCCATTGTAATGGCGCCGACCTTTGGCGTCGCCTCAAGGCGCAGGGATTTAGAGGCTCGGTGCGAGTCGTTGCCGAATGGGCGACACGCCGTCGGCGTGCCGAAACGCCCGATGCTCAGAGCCTGCAGCGGGTACCATCCGCGAGAACGATCGCCCGCCTGATGACCAATGGCCGCGATACGCTATCAAAGTCAGAGACCGTCACCATTGCGGCGATTGAGCAAGGCGTTCCTCTCCTGGTGGAAGCTCGAGAGATCATAGCCACTTTCCATGCGATGATCCGCAAGAAGGCCCACGGAGAGCTTGAACCATGGTTGAAACGAGCATGCGCAAGCCTCGTCATGTCTTTCGCCAATGGCGTCATCAAGGACAAGGCCGCCGTCAGCGCAGCGATCACGACGTCCTGGTCCAACGGCCAGACCGAAGGCCAGATCACCAAGCTCAAACTGGTCAAGCGCCAAATGTACGGACGCGCCAAGCTCGACTTGCTGCAGGCTCGACTAATCGGCGCCACATGACCAGTGCTGCACCAAAATTGCGTCAGAGCCAATATTGCAAGCCGAATGACATATAACGACGTTCAATGAAACGCTGCCCGCCACGGCTCAGCCGAAAGCGTCCCTGATCTATTGGCTGAAGAACCGCCATTGAATTCCGCAACGGAGCGCCGCAATGTTCAACAAACCTTTGGTGATCGTTGTAGGGGCCGGCGCCAGTCACGATGTTTACGGCCTGCCACTAGGTGGCACGTTGGCAGAAAAGATCGCCGGCGATACCGACTTCATGTTTGCTCACTACGTGAACCGACCAACGCGCGGCGATGCCGATCTTTTCGAGCATGTGATCTATCGAAAGTTCCACGGCGATCGTTCAAAGCTTGATCTCTATACGTCGGCCGGACATAAACTTGCAGCAGCAATTGGCTCTGCTGTCTCCGTGGATGATGCACTCTATCAGCTGAGTGATTTTCCTGAGGCCGTTGAGCTTGGCAAAGCTTGCATCATGCGCCGTATCCTGGCGGCAGAGGCGGCCAGCGATCTGAAGATAAAACCGGATCGTGGTGAACCGTCACCAACGGCCGGGAGAGACGGTTGGATTGAGCAGCTATTTTCCCTGGCGATCGCGAACCATCGGCTTGCTGACATCCCGAACGCGTTCAAGCGGCTCACGATCATCAACTTCAATTACGATCGATGCATCGAGCACTATCTTTTTTGGTCCCTTAGGAGGATCGGAGTTCCAACTGATGAGGCGGCAAGCACAGTCGCCGGCCTCAATATATTGCGGCCTTATGGCACGCTCGGTTCGGTCCTGCCGAACTCGAAGTCGTTCCTGCAATTCGGCGCCGATGCAAACTCTTCCGTTTCCCTCGATCTCACGAGCCGAATAAGGACCTTCACCGAAAGCCAGTCGCTTCACGATACCGACCAGCTCGCGGCTTCACTGGAAGCAGCGGCAATGATCATTTTTCTGGGTTTTGGCTTCCACCCGCAAAATCTGAAGCTCCTCGCAATGCCACAGCAACAGACATGGGGCAGCGCCCGCACGATAGCGACGGCCTTCAAAGTGCACGAGGCCAACTTGCCTGAATGGAGAACGGCAATCGCAGAGACAATGTGGATCGAACCTAACCGGATCGAATTTCATTCGATGACGGCTTCGACCGTCCTCAAGGAACTGCGGATGAAGATCAGCATGGCAATCGGCTAACCGGTCGATTTCGCCCTCAGCCTCACGCCTGGCTGGCCGTGGTTCAAGAACTCGATTCCAGCCGCTTCCAACGCCGTCATGATTGCCCTGATCGTATCGAGGCCGCTGGTCAGCATTTCGGCGCCGCGCTTTTCCATCGCACTTACCGTGTTGGGGCTGATGTTCGCTGCAGCGGCAAGCGACGCTTGATCCATCCCCGCAAGGGCCCTTGCGGCCCTCAGCTGGTTTCCCGTCGTCAACATTCAATTGCCCTTCGCATGTGCGCCTAACCTCTACAGTGGATAATTTTGTGGTTAGACTGTGAATATTTCACAGTCAACCGTTGACCGCAATAGGTTGTTGTGGTTACCGTTATACAGTGAATTAAACAGGGTCTATCGGGAGCCAACCCAAATGACTGCCGCCGCCATCCTCCCCACCCTTTCCGATGAGACGACCGGCCGCGCGAGCCTGCCAGTACTCAAGGTGCCGGTTCGCATCGTCACCGCGCGCGCCCAGCAGGCGAACGCACTTCGAGCCAAGATCATGACCGAGGCGCACGCCCGCGCGAAGGCGGACTATGCCGACGAACTGTCGTGCCGGGGACGCGCTCACCACGTCAACCGCCCCTACAGCTATCCGCGACCTCGCGCTCGAGATGCGCAGCGGCTTCGCTGAGGCCCGTGTCGGGCGCACTGGCATGGCGCCGGCTTTCGAGCTCCCCGCGCAGCGTTGGGCATAAGGGGAGGCCTCAATGACGATCATCGAAACCAGCGCCAACCAGTTCTACCGGGTCACCGAGACCGGCGACGCAAACCTCGCTCATGTTTGGAATGGCGTGCAGGTGAAGCGCGTCAAGGGCGGCTGGGCCGACAAGGCCAAGGCCCGCACCGAACTCGTCCGCAAGGTCGGCTGCCGCGTGGTGGAGGGTTGATCGATGCACGCACCGCTGCAATCCATGAAGACCTCATCGCTGATCAAGGTCCCGGCTCGCCTACTTCTCAAGGGCGATGTCACCGGCTCCAACGAAACCGTGCTCAGCGTGAGCGCCGGCGCGCGCACGCCGCGGGGCAAGGTCGAGGTATCGCTCACCAAGGGCGCGCGGCGGCGCACGGCGGTCTGGAACGCCCACACGAACATCGGCGTGCGCCGAGAGGGTGCCGGAGATAATCCGCCAGCCTGCGGAATTAGCTGGGACGAGATCCCGCTTTCCGACCGCCTCCCGAGTTTCCACGAGCTCGCCAACTTCGATGCCGGCGCCGCTTGGGACCGCCTGTCGCTCGAGCAGCAGCGGCAGATCGGGATCCTCTCCCTTCGGTTTGGTACCGTCGGCCAGTGCGAGGGCTATTTCCACGAGACGCTCGATGGCGCGCGCAACGGCTTTTCATCGAGCCACTGGACGCCGCAGGTGCAGGCCACAGCGGTGTGGCCGCGCCTGCATGTCGAGCTGGTCGAGAGCGCAGCACGCGCCGCTTTTGAAGCGCTGTGCGAGCACTTCGACCCGCTCTGGCCCCAGCTGTTCGGCTGGTCGGCCCGAAAGGAGGTGGAGCAACCGTAGGCTTTCCTTCGATCGCGACCAGTTGGGCGAGGGCGGAACCATACCGCTCGGCTGCAAGCGAGAGTTCTTCATCACCCCCTCACATTGAGAGAGCGACATGCGCAACGCGGTAAACACCGCGCGCCAACGGGAACGTGCGTCTGCAAAAAACGAGCAGGCCGTCACCGCCACCGCGCAACTTTCATCCAACGAAGACCTTTCTGGCCACATGCGGATCGACACCATCAACGTGGGGGATTTGCCATGATCACACGCCGCCTCGCCATCTTCCGAATCGCAGCCAGCTCGGCTGTCGCTGCTGCCGCTCCGGCTGTCCTGGCCGCGGGTAAGCTGAAAGCCGCTGAAGATCCGACGCTGATCCTCCTTGGTCGCAGAATGGAGAACCTGGATAGAATCTGCCAGCACCGCAAAGCGGCCAAAACGGCCGCGCGCGCCGCTTACGATCGACTGCGGCCTGATTTGCCGGAGGCGTTGCTAGTCACCCGCTACAGCCGCAACCTGGCCGACAGCGAGCAGGAAACTGATCAGGACGGCAAGCTTGTGTGGCCGTCCGATCCTAACCGTGGCCAGCGATCGCATCACACCGCCAACTACCTGCGCCTCGGGCTGCAGGAGTGGGCTGATCTCGATGAAGATGAGCTCGACGAAGAGGAGCGGGCCGGCCGGGATTACCTCAGGCAACGGCTCCCCCTCGCAGAGCGATACGACGCCGAGCTTCACGCCGCCGACGAGCAAAGCGGCTACACCATGGCTTCCGGCGCGCACGATTTAGCCTGCTACGCGATGGAGAAGCTGGCAAGGCGCATTGCCACCGTACCAGCCCTGACCCCGGAAGGGATCACGATCAAAGCCCAGGCTTATGACGCTTGGATGCGATCGGGAGACGAGAGAGCACAAGATTTTGCCTCGATCATCATGGGGCCTGGCATCATCGGCGACATCTGCCGCGTCCTTTCAGAAGGGGGCGAGGCATGAGCACCCAGCCCCTTCACATTCCAGAATATCGAGCGCTGATGGTGTTCGATCAGGTCCCTGCCAGCTGCATTTTGCAGTTGGTCGGCAACAGCGAAAGCGCGCCGCACCTGCGCCCAGGTGAGTTTGCCGTCGTCGATACTAGCGATACCGACCCGCAACACGGCGAGCTTTACCTGATCCGGTGGATGAGCGGCGGCACCGACATCGTGCAAGCCTTCTGCCGGCCGGGGTTCAATTCCGAAATTGGCCACTACATCGGCTGGTGGACCCGCAGCTTGCGACGGCGCGACTACGATCAGGAAGTCGCAAAGGCCGCCCGCGCGGCCGCACCGGGGGCTATCTTGTCCATCCCCCGCGGCTGCATGGTCGACGGCCCGCGGCGCGAGGAGCAGTTCCGGCAGGCTCTCGTCGGACGCGTCGTTGGGATATATCAGGCGTCGGTCGAACTGCCATTGATCGAGGGACTCCGCCGTGGCTGAGCAAGCAACAGCGGAGGCTGCCAACGCATTCGCGCATGTCTTCCGCGCCAACCTGCCGGTTGAGGTAGCGATTGACGTGCACCGCGCCACCGGCCGACAATGTGCGGCACCGGATGACGAACAGAGCCGAGCCGCAATGCATTTTGCGCTGCAGAGTGTCCTGTTCGCCGCGACGCCAACCGCCGAAGATCTCCGCCGGCAATTGGACTACGTTTCTGCGTTACCCGTTGAAGCGTGGGCCTGGTCGGGAAAGGCTCCGGAGATCGCGCGCGAGGAATGGCTGAGGGGCATCAGCCGATGCCTCACATGGATCACGAGCGACTGGGAAGAGCGATGCTGAATCTTGAGTTGTTGACCGCTGCAGTAGTGGCAGTGGGTGACGGTCGAGGCTTTGTTGTTGAGACACAGGAGCGGTTGGCGCGCCGACTCGTTGTCACCCCGCGCATTGCTTGCCCAAGTTTCCACCTAGTGCAGCGATCAGCTTTACCGGGGAGCGGACCTATCCAGAATTGATGGGAGCTCTCGGGGAGGGCCGCACGATCTGGGCTGAATGCCTGTTCGTCGATCCAATTGGCGACATTGCCGTTCTAGGCTCGGTCGACAATCAGGCTCTTGCGGAAGAAGCATTTGCGTACGATGAGCTTGTCGAAGGTGTCGAGCCTATCCGTGCCAGCAAGGCGCGAGAGGATGAAAAAGCGGCCTACCTGCTTTCCCTCGACTGCGGCTGGGCAGGCGTGCGAGGTCCTCAGCTCGGGTGGTCCCCTATGGTTGCGCGGAGCATGGTTCGGCATCAGAGGAGGGATGTCTGGCTCTCCGATTATCGGCGCCGACGGCAAAGCGCTGGGGGTTGTCACTGCGTCGGGAGGGGCGCCGGGGGCCGTACATACCGAAGGTGGACCTCAGCCGTCCTTGGCGGCAAATCTGCCGAAGTGGTGCGATCTCGTCTGACGAGGCCGTAACGAAATGTAATCATTTTCTTGAGATTCTTGATCGAGTAGAGCAAACAACCGTAATGGCAATATATCTTCAAACGTTCGGCTATGAAGGCCTTACTATTCAGGCGTTCATTGAACGGCTTAAAGCTTCGGGCACTCGAACGGTGGTTGATGTGCGCGCGAACCCATTGTCGCGAAAGCACGGCTTCTCGAAAAAGTCGTTTTCCGCCTACCTCGAGAAGGCCGGCATACTTTACGTTCATGCAGCCGGGGTCGGATGTCCAAAACCTGTTCGGGATCGCTATAAGGTTGATGGCGATTGGTCTGCTTATAGCGTGGGCTTCTTGGCGCATCTGAAGGGGCGTCGCGAGGACGTCGCCGACATTGTGAGCATTGCGAAGCAGGGCCGCGCCTGCTTGGTGTGCTTCGAGGCTGACTTCGAACGTTGCCATCGCAAATTCGTTGCCGAGGCCGCCGCCGCCGTCGGCGGATTCACCGTAGTGCACCTCACAGGTCAAAAAGCGATGGCTGGTCCGTCTGTTCGATCGGCCGCCTAGGCGGATAGATCAGACTGACGATGAGCCACTGTTCTGGGAACCGGTGGATCGTCCCCATTAGGAACATCAAATCGGCAGCAGGCAGCTTGACCGCAAGTTGGTCTCTGAAGGGCTTTTCCCAAGCACTGCCATGCCGGAAAAAACAATTCCAATACAAGGCGCCTGCCTCCCAATCGACGATCTTGTGCCTATATTCGCGATCGACGCCACCCACTGTGCAGACGTAATGATAGTGGAAGTCGAAAGGCAACTTCCTGAGGGTAGTCAGAGTTTTTGCATCTGTTTCGTCAAATAGCCCACCCTGGTGCTGGCTCTGTAGCAATTTAGCTCTTTCCTCATTGGTCCACTCCGGATGTGCGACCGGTGTGATTTCAATGGACCCGACTGTCCGGGGTCGCACGATCCCCAAGGTCGTTCCGGCGGATGCGCGATGAGCATCTAGATTTGCGAAATCATCGAAGACCTTGAATTTGTCAGTCCATTCCCGCCTGGCTTTCCACTTTGCCGCGGTTGGCAACGGTTCACCCAGAAAGCGGACAGTGTCGACAAACAGTTTGTGACTTTCCGGTCTGCGATCGGCGCGAGCTCGATCGATGCGCGCGCGAACCCATTGCCATTTTTTGAATTGCTGAGATCCGTCGATCAGTCGAAACGGCACGGGGAACAGCCGTATCAGAGACCCATCGGGTAGCATGCCGGCCACGCAAGACGTCTCGACGTGCTTCCCACTCGGGGAGGGGTAGGTCTTGCAGAGGATTAATATGTCGGACTCGAATGAAGCCATCGCGATTCCTTCGCGCGGAGGCTATCGTAAAACATAACTACCCCAAAGGGGTACCGGTCGCTCATCCTCAGGCCAATCTCAACAGCAGCGGCGCAACCGACCGTCTGGCGCTTTCCAACCATCAGGGCTAGTTATGCCCGCATCATGCCGATTTGCGCGGACTCCATCCGCCAGGACATGGGCATCGAGATTGTGCCGACGACCGTCGGTCCAGGCAATAATCGAACGTGCGCCGGCGCCACGATCTCAGCTATTTTCGATGCGCACGGGCCCGGCCACCTGACTTTGGTCCTGCGGACGATCACCGAATCGTCGGGCAATGAACGGGCTCTCAAAGCACCGATCATCTGGGCCGTGTCGGACCTCATCGCGGCGCAGCCTGCATGGGCAGACCTGGGGCTTCGTTGGATCGAGGCTTTCGACGATGTCGACTTGCTGGCCCTCATGCGCCAAGCGCAGCCCAACCGGCAGGCCGTCCAGTTGCGGGCGGCGATCTGCACGCTGCTGTTCGAACGGCTATCAGCGGCGTTCGGACGGCCGGAGAAGGGCCCCCGGTCCAGCGCTGAGGCCGGGATAGCGATTGCGTGACTCGGAGCCGTCGACGATGGGGCCCCCTGTAATTTACTCGCTAGTTACCATCCCAAGAATCATTCCGGATGGTTAGGGGAACCTTGTGGGGTTGTGCTGGAAGCTTCGCTCCCGTGTGAGGGCGGGGGTTCAACGTGGCAAGAGTACCGGCGAATAAGCTCTATTTTGGCGACAATCTCACGATGCTTCGAGAGCACGTGAAAGACGAATCGGTTGATCTGATTTACCTAGACCCGCCGTTCAATTCGAACGCCAACTATAACGTACTGTTCGGGGATCAGGGGGGCCGCTCGTCGGAGGCGCAGGCAGAAGCCTTCCGCGATACGTGGGGATGGGGAGAAGCCGCGTCCCTTGCCTATCATGAGGTTGAGAAGGGCGGCGGAGAGACCGCTGTTCTATTAAGCGCCTTGCGCACATGGCTAGGCGAAAGTGGGATGATGGCCTATCTCGCCATGATGACCATCAGGCTCCAGGAGATGCACCGAACGCTTTCGCATAAGGGCTCCTTGTTCCTCCACTGCGACCCCACGGCCAGCCATTATCTGAAATTAATCCTCGATTCCATTTTTGGCCACGACTGCTTCCGGAATGAGGTCATCTGGAAGCGCAAGGCAGGGCGTGGCGAAACAAACAACGCCGCAATACGGTTTGGCGTGAGCCATGACGTCATTCTGTTTTACGCCCGATCGTCGGAGAGCGTTTTTGAACGTCAATACCGGCCCAATAACCCCGACTATATAGCCTCAAAGTTCACGCATGTTGATGCGTCCGGCCGTCGCTTTAGGTTGGACAATCTGACTAGCCCTTCCATGCGCCCAAACTTGAAGTACGCGTATAAAGGGTTTGAGCCACCGGAAAAAGGTTGGGCGGTCTCGCCGGAGACGATGAAGAAGATGGACGCCGAGGGACGAGTTCACTTCCCGGACTCCAAAACAAAACGACTGCAGCGCAAGAGATTTTTAGACGAGCTCCCGGGCGAGACGGTAGATACTCTTTGGGATGATATATCTCCAATTAATTCGCAGGCCCAAGAGCGGTTGGGATACCCGACCCAAAAGCCATTGAGCCTCCTGGAGCGCATAATCAATTCAACAACAGAGCCCGGCGCTACCATTCTGGATCCGTTCTGCGGTTGCGGAACGAGTGTCGAAGCGGCAGAGAAGCTTGGCCGCCGGTGGCTTGGCATCGACGTGACGCATTATGCAATTACGCTTATTGAAAAGCGGCTCGCCCGCTACGTGGGGTGCAACTATGGCGTCTATGGCCGCCCTACCGATGTAGCAGGCGCGCACGATCTCGCCCGTCGTGACAAGTACCAATTCCAGTGGTGGGCGGCATGGCTTCTTGGTGCGCAAACCTATGAATCGAAGAAGGGGGCCGATCGAGGCATTGATGCAAATATCTATTTTGCAAATGGCCCGTATGGGATGGGCCGCATCATTCTTTCGGTAAAAGGCGGGGACCATGTCTCGCCTGTGATGGTCAGAGAATTGTCGGGCGTCGTTCAGCGTGAAGGGGCCAACATGGGCATTCTAGTGACGCTTGCGGAGCCGACGAGATCTATGCAGGCCGATGCGTCGGGCGCAGGCTTTGTGCCTAAGTCAGCCCACGGAAAGTTGCCGAGGATTCAGATCGCGACGGTAGAGCAACTGCTTGATCGTCGATTTCCGAAGCTTCCGCCGCTTCCGCAGCCTGTGGAAATGGTGCCTCGAAGCCGCGCCGCGCGCAATCGCGACCAACTGGAATTTCTCTTGCCCCTTGCCGGCCATGGCGTGTTGACCGATGCTGGTGCCTTCCGAGACCCCCGCTTTATGAAGGTCGGTTAGCTTCGCTATCCGTGAGTGCCGCCGTCTCCGTGGGCTGCGCGTGGGCTACAAAGAGCACTGCGCGTCCCGCGACGCGCTCAGGACCGGTCAATCTGCCCGTCATCCGGTCTAGTGCTTCGTCGAAGGCGTTGACGGATCTGCCCCGGCAGCAACCAGGCTGGTCCCAAGCCCGGAAGCGACCTCCGGCTCCAGCGTTAAGACCTGCTGTGTCGGGTGGCCGTAGTCGACGATCACGGCGACCTTGCCGTCGCCCGTGCGCGTGATGTCGATACTCTGCGGAACGATCGAGTCCAGCCGCTTGATCCGCTCAGTCGGAGCGCCGATCTGGCCTTCGTTGTTGTGCAACTGGCAGATGATTTTCCAGTCAAACCATTGGAGCTTACTTACCGGCAAATAGACGTGCTCCGTCGTGCCCTGAACAACAATGCAGGGTTCCGCCGGCTGCCCAGGGTCGTGCACCAGCATCTCAAATTGTACGTCCTGGATGTAGCACCGATTGATTTCTCTTCCGCTCATTTGGTTCTCCTATCGATCCACGGTCTTCTTGATGCACCAGCCGTCCAGGTAGGAGATGCATTTCAGGGGCTTGGCGTTGTAGATGGCAAGGCCGAGCCAAATGGCGCCGGCGCCGACGGCGAGGGCCGCAGCGATCTTCAGAGTCCGCCTCATCGTTCTCACCTCGCGGCGGCGCGGTTGAACAGATGGGGCACATATCTGTGGCGGTAGCTGAGGCGGTCGATTGCCAATGACCGCGGATCTCGAGCTAAGTGGTTGAAAGCTCTGGTGGGCCCGGCAGGACTCGAACCTGCAACCAGACCGTTATGAGCGGGAAGGGGCGCCCGAAGGATACTGAAAACGTAGATGAATCCAGTGACGACTGACCGTGTTTGTTCGCGTTTGGTTGCGCCGTAGTATTGGTTATTGATTGGTTGGAGCATCGATCGGTACAGATTAATGGCATAGCTTGCTTGCAACGATAAGTCCGCCGAGAGCGCTACTAACGAAGATAAGTAAACCTACCGCAGAGCCATCCGTTTGCGCCGCGCGCTGCCGGAGATTGGACCACCAATATGCGTACGCAAATGTCAGGACGAATGGGAGCAGCGCCCCAGCCCAAGGCACCCACCGCCCGCACATAACGCCCCCTAATTCCTATCCGACAGGTCTAAGGCCGCCACCGAGGCGGCCTCTGCTCACGAGGTAGAAGCCGTTTTGGCAGCCTGGACGCCTCGCTCAACACGCTTGGAAAGAACGAAGAGGAAGAAGCCTAGAGCCTCCGCAAACTCGACCGACTGTCTTGCCTCTTCAGGAGAGACATGCGGCTTCTCCGCATCTGCGTGGCGCGGACGATTAGACCCAAGCCTAACCTCGTGCGCCCAGTCGCCCATTTCCGTAGTCAAAGCGTGCCCCCCAACAGCGGCATCAATGCGTGCGTACAGCGAGCCGTCTACATAGCCTTTGGCCTTCAGCATTCCGTCAACCGCGCTGCCGGCCATGACTGCCGCGGCATCTGGTGCATGCAGTGTTCCGAAGGCTTGCTGTAGAAATGTGCGTGCTGGCTCCGGAATATCCGCGTGAGCGGTTTTTGGCGCAGGGATTACTTCGACGATCTCTGGATTAGATTCTTGCTGATTCGGAGCGCCCTTCGCCAACACGGCACTTCCACAGCTTGTGCAGGCAAAAACGGCCCACACGCTTGCCGGGCCGGGAGTAGCTCGGGGCAGAGGGGTTTGACTTTGCCAGAACTTGTTCAGAACAGGATTGGCTACTCCACAGTGCGGGCATTGCCCCACGACCAATTGATTACCTAACCGAGCCATTTTGCTCTCCGCAACGCACGCGGCGGCTTTTCGCGTGCTCCAACACCGGAATTGCCCGGTCATTCAAGGATACTATGTCTAACAAGCTCGACTTTATCAAATACCTTACCTCAACCCTTACTGCCGCCTCGACCAAGCTGCTTACCGCAGACCCAAGAAACACCGAGACAGCCGGCCGGCTCAATCAGATCGTACGCACGGCAGAAGACAATGTGTCTGACGGCCATTGGGCGCGCATCGCACCGCTCTACGAACCGTTCGCACCTAAACTGCAGTTGGCCGTCATGCACTTGAATGCCGACATCATTGCTGGGCAGAGGTCCGCGCCTGACTTTGACACATACTTCGGCATGCTCGCAGCCGACGTGCAGAATTGATTTTAGGGCGCCCGTCGCGTTATCGGCGGGCTTCCATTTATGACGAGGCTTCCGCAATTGCGCGGCTCACTACCACAAGCAGAAAGTACAATGTTTTTTCACAACAAATCTAATTTTGAGTCCACTCTCTCAAATCAGTTTCGAATCTCCTCAGGCTGGCGCGGTAAAAACGCCAAGCGCTACGGTCATGACGACCGAAACGCAAAGGCGTCACGACGACTTTTGGAGTTGGAGGCCGCAATCCATATCTCCGATGACGCTTGGAATCGACTCGCGCCGCTCGTTACCAGTCCGGCTTGCCTTGCCGCTATCAGCGAGACGAACCGTGATGTCTGCTTTCGTACGGATCCCCCGGATTTCTCCGCATGGCTCGACAGCCTGCAAGCCAATCTGACCCGCGGTGTTGAAACGGGTGCAGCATAATGGCCGCAGAGAAGAGCGCCAGTGAACGCATTCGAGAGCATGGCGAACTAGCTGCCCGAACAATTATTTCGTTGTGGAAAGGCCCCGGCTTAGCAGACGCTTGCCATGCAGCTTTACAGCTCGGGCATCTGAACTCGGCGAATATGCTGCCTTATCACCGATGCAGAGAATTACTTGATCGCGAAGTAGAACTGCACAAGGTGAATGAGGATAACCGGACGGATGTAAGCAGCATCTTCCACCAAGGGCGCGACACCATCATTCCCAGAAGCGAAGTGTGGTCGCGATATTTTCCAGCCGTTGTGGCGGATAACGACAATGAAGAACCGGATCAGGCTCCCACGAGCGGTGACGACCTTAGCGAGCTTACCAACCCCGGTGGTGTGGTTAGCGAACTCATTGACTGGATAGTATCCTCGTCTAGCCGCCCTTCTCGCGAGCTTGCGCTGTCTGCGGTGCTTCCATTCGTCGGCGCGCTGCTTGGGAGACGCTTCGCCAGTCAGACCGATCTCCGGACTAATTTTTATACGGTAGCTCTGGCGGACTCTGGCTACGGTAAGGATCATGCCAGGACCCAGTTGAAGCGGCTCATTACCGCGGCGGGTTTGGACAGGTTCTCAGGCCCGAACCGTTTCATGTCAGCGAGCGCGCTGCGGAGTTCAGTGCTAGCTAAGCCATCGTGCCTGTGCATGGTAGATGAATTCGGCGGCATGATGCGGCAGATAAACGATCCTCGGGCCGGGATTCACAGCGTGCTCATTCGAAGCGATCTGCTTGAAATGTTCACAAGTGCATCCACGTTTTTTGAGGGAGCGGCGTACGCGAAAGAGGCGCCACAGAAGATTCACAATCCGAATCTCTGCATCTACGGCACGTCGACCCCAGACGATTTCTGGGCGTCGGTGAGTTCGCTGAACACTGCAGACGGCTTGCTGCCACGGTTCATGCTGTTCAATGTGACCGGGCCGAAGCCAAACCGCGTAGAGCCAAGCCGCAGCGTAGATGATGTTCCCAAGACACTTATCGAGGCCGTACAGGCGTTGGCTATGGCTGGCCGTAGTGCAGGTAATCTGTCGCACAACGATCACGGCAGTTCAGCCGGCAAGCCGGTTACGGTTCGCTATTCGGTTGATGCAGCGGCCGAACTGGAAGGGTTTCAGGCGGTCATTGAAGCGACCCGGCCGACTAAAGGAACTGCACCGATCCTGAATCGCGCCGCCGAACACGCAATCAAGCTAGCGCTAACCGTCTCGGTGGCTGGCCGGCACGAGGACATCACCGGCCCTGCAATGAAATGGGCGGTGCAACTGGCTTGGTTATCGACCTGCACGATGATTGAAGAGACGGCTGATCGTATTTCCGACAACCAACGCGAGGCGGATCGCAATCGAATCTTCGGCCACATCAAACGGGCCGGGTCAGAAGGCATCACCACGGGTAGGATAGCCGACCGTTGCGCCAGCATCGATCGCAAGCGACGCGAAGAGCTGCTGTCTGACATGGTTTTGGCTGGCCGGATCGAAACGAAGATCACAGCGACGAAGGGTAGACCGCAGGCGCGGTACTACCCGGCCTAACCTTTCGTCCGATCTTTCATCCGATCGGGGGCTTTCGTCGGTAGCCAAAAGGTTCTTGCAAAAACCCTTTCGTCCGTTTCGTCCGGCTTTTGTAGTAAGCCAAAACGGACGAAAGTTTTCGAGGAAAAAGCAATAATATCAATAATATATCATAAGATATAATCTTTCATCCGATCATCCTGCCTACTCTTCGGCGGGCGCTTTTCCTGCTACTTAGATACCTATAGGGTGGGTGTTTTCTAGGCCACCCGGAAAGAACGGACGAAAGGGATTGCCAAGGACTGTAGTTTTTCAACTCTGTCCAGTCCGCTGGCTTGGGTTGGCTTCAGTGCCCTTTTTGCCGCCGTCGTCACTTCTCTGCATGCTCTCGCCACGCATGCGCAGCTTCTAAGGCGCCGTCCCAATAACAGGAGGGAGGCATCCGGTGCTCGCGTAAAATTACCGCCAAATGCTGTATCGAAGCTAGTGCATTCGCACGATGCGGACCATCTCGCTGCGTCGGCCTAAGGTCTTGCAGCAGAGCCTTGACACCGCGGCTGCGTCACAGGCCAAAATCGCTTCCGGAACGCGCACCCTCAACGATGCTCTGGCGCAGGGGCTCATTGATTGCGGCGCCAGCGCCAAGGCAGCGGGATCACAACGTTGTCTCGCTGGACGGTAAGCGAACGAGCCCCCGCGTCAACTTTCGCTCTAACAAGCCGCTGCCTGTCGAGACCATAGCAAATGTCTGCGACAACGGCCGACTCCCGCCTGTCGCAAACGAAAACAAACCACTGCCCTATCCGCTGAAGGATATGGCAGACCGCCAAGAATTGGGCGGCAATGAATTTGAAAACGGGAGAAATTGGACTAACGCGGAGCTATTCCGAATACATCTGGCGATTGCGCAAGGCGAGCCGCTGTACGATCCATTCGCGGATGACCCGACAGTAAAGCGTCCCACCGAGCGATATATCCACGCCCGTCAGGTGATAGCTCGCGCTGAAGATTTTCTGGGTGATGGGTTCAGAGTCCTAAAGCGCGTCATGGTCGATTGCTGGAACGCCCAAATGCTTGGTTTCGACCAAGGACGCAAGGACCGCGGGCAGGCAAGCGCGGCCGGTCAAGCGATGATCTTGGCAGCCCTACGCCAGCTCACCCGATTCTACGATAAGTTGGATCGCATTGAGCGGAACGGCGAGTCTCCCCGAGACGTATGGCCGATGATTGGGACGTTCACAGTGTCGCGTCCGGCCGTCCCTCGCCCGCAACGCGGGAAGTCTTACCTGAATCAGGCCTGCGGGCCGGTGAGACTGGCTGAACCGTGGGTGTCTACACCCCCCACCGACTAGCGTGTTATATTGAAAGTATGGATTGGCGTTTCGACGCTTCCCTACTTCAATTCTCAAATTGACTTACAGCCCGTGTCACCGCGCGGGCTGTGTATTTTTTGAAGTATTGATAACCCCAAACACAGGAGGCCGTTGATGGCCAACAGACCGGCCAACCGGACCTTCAAAAAGAAAGAAGTCCTGAAGGCTATTACGATTCCCGAGTCGACGTTTGAGCATTGGGCCGATAGGAAACTGTTCGGCCTTGCGCCCGATGACTTCCCCGGCGACGGACGAGGCAAGCCACGTCGGTTCGGCATGCGCACTCTCGTGAAGCTGGCTATCGCCTACAGGGCGTCGCTGACAGGTATTCCAGCCAACTTAGCCGTTTCGCTAGCCGAGAAGTTCACCGACACACCTCAGCACGGCCGGCCACTCGGTCAGCCATTCCCGATCGGAACAACGTGGATCGTGCTTTCACCTTCGCGCAAGGCATCCGTAGTGAACGTGAAGCCGGAGGAGGATGCATCTGCCCTCTTGGAAGAGGCCACGATAGTAATCAACGTCAACAGAATCATTTCAGCAATCAATTTCGATATCGGAATCATCAAGTGAAACTCCCCGATCTAAACAGCCTTCATCCGCCGCAGGCGGTCGCGCAGGCCGACCACGCCCGCAACTATGCAGAAATCGCGGCAATGAGGTCCGAGGCGATCGTCATTAGCCAGCGCATTCGCGATGGCGTTGCACAGTCTGGCAATGTCGAACAAAACCGTTTTAGGGTGATGCGCGGAGAGGCTCCGGAAACCGAAGTGTTGGCTGACCCGGAACGGCTCGCCAACTTGCGCGCTCAAATTGAGGCCCGGGTTAAAGCCTCGGCAGCATTCGACGGTGCTCTGCAGCGAGAGAAGGCAATTGCTTCGAAGAAGCTGTGTGAGGCGTTGGCGCCGGAGCACAGCGAGTTGGTAGTGGATATCGCAACTAAGCTCACTGCGCTTCACAAGGCGCATACGGCCTATGTCGACTTCCTTGATGCGGTGGAGGCAACTGGCGCAAGTACGAGCTACCTTCGGCCCATCTGGCCTACCGCGCTGGGACACCCAAAAGACGCAAGCGCCACATACCATTGGGCCTTTAAGGAAATGCGCGAACACGGTCACATTACAATGAATCAGATTCCGGAAGCCGTTCGTTGAACCATCTAATTGGCATAGACACATCCGTTCATGATCGGATGGTTCGTAAGTACGCGCGATATTTTAGAGAGGCGCCGTCCTCCGCATGTGACGTGGACGAGCCGCGGCTCTGCGTCGAGGGTCTGGCAGTCCTAACCGAAGAACCTATTGCAACGAAGACCGGGGAGATTCTTGTATTTGAGAAGGGCGCTTTCGATGGACACTTCGCCAGCGGCGCCCGTACTGAGGTTTGGTTAGCCCATGATCCCACGCAAGTTGTCTGCTCAACAGTCAGCGGATTGGAGTTTGCCGAAACGGACGAGGGATTGGCATTCCGGTTTCCGCTCGACAACAAGCGGTATGCTGACGACATCAAACGCAAAGTTGAGAGTGGCAGACAAGCTTGCGTGTCGGTTGGCATCACTCGAACGAAAGAGCGAACGGAGACCGTTGGAAGTCACAAGGTAATCTTCATTGAAAGTGCAGAGTTGCGAGAATGCTCACTCGTGGCGGCTGGCGCATGCGATCAAGCCTTCGCTCGCTTAATCGACGCGAACCATAGCCCTTCTCTCAAGGAAAGCGTCAAAACTACTCCGTTCAAGATCGATAGCGGGCTGCACAACATCAAGACGCAACGCGAGAAGAACACGTCACGCATTGAGTCACTACGTGGACGATTGGATGCGTTGGATGGAAGGGCGGAAACGTTCTCGGCAGGCACAGGGCCAGACATAGGGAGGCCCGCCACAAAGTGTCCTACTCTAGAGGAGTCCAATCGAGCCCAGACGGAAGAAACCGAACGGTTGCAACGGCAAGCAAGAGCGAGCCTGTTTCACTAGCTCGGCTTGCGCGGCTGCGTTCCCTGTCTGGTTTAACGGGCTCCCGACAGGGGCGCGCCGCAGGTTATGCCTAGGAGTAGGGGGACCCAAAAGAGGTGGGGGCTCGTAGGGGCTTTCCCCGACCAGGTCGTCCGTACGCACTCCCGCAATTCAAACTTTTTCAAAATCAGGGATACAATCGATGCCACGAGCACGAACACCGCTCATGAAGGCCGCCGCCACCGGCCGAACCGCTCATGACCCGAAGCGGTTCAAGCTGAGACGCGAACCGGTGGTCACGCAACCTCTTGGCTCGCCACCGAAATGGATGAAGGGGAAGGGCCAGATTGAAGCATGGAATACGTTCGCGAGGGACCTTCCATGGCTCAACCGGAGCCACCGCGCATTCGTTTCGATCGCCGCAGAAATGCAGGGCCGCATTATCGTTGGGGAAGAACTTCCAGTTTCTGGCTACAATCTTTTGCGAATTTGCCTAGGGCAACTCGGGGCTACGCCGACCGATTCAAGTAAGGTGTCCATGCCGGACGACGAGTCGACTGGCGAAGACCCCTCCAAAAAGTATTTCTGATCGAGATTGGAAGCCCGGTTCAACCGGACCTCCTCTTTTCGTCGGCAACTCACTTCGCGTTGTGGTCCGCCCAAACGATCATGCGCCAGCGAATTGTGCCTTGTGCCGACGTATGGGAGTGATGGATTTGCGGAGGCAATGTGTGGCCCGATGCGATTCCGATTTCCCGATGACAGCCCATACATCGATAAATGCCAGCAAAGGGCGCTGCATTGCCCGGTGGGTGATCGTTGTCGAACGACGTGTCGTTACTCGGTTTTAGGTACTTTTCCTCTTTATACAAAGCCAAGATCAGTCTCCGTCAGTCAAAGGCCGGACTTGACCTCTCGGGACTTACCGAATGTACTGCTGTTGCTGCTAACATCAGCGTTTGGCCCGCAGTCCGGAAGGGTTGCGCGGGCAAATCGGGGCCGCCAGTCGCAAGCTGGCGGTTCTCCCCGATTCGTCACGATCAGTGGAACACGTTTCCCGGCGTGCAACTGCAAATAGCGGAACCTTATCCCAGCTATTCACAGGGCCTTCCTGTGGACAACCTCATTATTCGCAAGAGATTTCGCCGCGCACGCGCTCGGCGCAAAGGATTTATCATGACCCCCAAGCAAGCCGCTGCTGCTGCCTATTGGCAGTACGCTGCCGGCGAAAAATATGGCGGCGAGATAGCCGGCACGCTCGTAGAACGGTTTCCAAATGGATTCGACGATACTCAGTGCGAGCAACTTGCCGCAGATACCAAGCGCTCCCTAGCGGACGCTCTAATAGTTATTCCCAAGCGGCATCGCGATGACTTTGCGATCGGATACGGTGTCGGACTTCATACAGTCATTTCAAAGCACCGCGAAAAATTGATCTTGCGTGCCGTATATCAGGACAAACAAGTTGGCTAACGAAGTTGTCAGGCGTCTAACCATCAGCGCCACTTCTACCGGTATCGACGAACAGACCGGAAAACTCAACAAGCTTGCCGATGCAAGCAACTCCCTGGCCACGGTCACAGACACTAATGCTAAACGTGCTACGAATGCTTTCTCTGCTGCTCTGAACAGTGCGAGGGTCGTTGGCAACACCACCATCACGCAAGCCACGATGTCTTCGCATAGCCACGCAGGCGCCCTTAACACCGGGGCTGCTTATAACTCTCCGGGCGGCGCGACGGCAGTCGCGGGTAATGCGACAACGAGTACCGGCAGCGCTGGCGGCGATGGCGCCCACGCGCACGCGTACAATATTGATATCCAATTCGTTGACTTAATTATTTGTAGCAAGGACTAGCGGATGCGAATTGTAATATTCCCGGGCGAGAACCGGGTAAGCGTGGAAGGCCAATCTGAGTCGGTTGATTGCTCTTCGTGCGATCACATTAATGCTGTCCAGTGGTACGGCGACCACGGCGAAATTGAATTCGTAAATTCCCCTGAGAAGGTGAAGGCCAATGAAGCCATTACGGACATCTCACCATTTCAACACCTAATCGATTCATGGGAATTGGAGGCTAAAAACAATGCTGCCTGATAAAAAAATCAAATGCCCATACACCGCGTTCAAAACATCCTGCTTCGACGGTGTCTCGAAGCACAACTGCCCGAAGTGGGTTCACGTCGCGGGCTTGCATCCGAACACTGGCCAGCCGGTTGACACCTTCGATTGTTCGGACAGGTGGCTTCCTGCGCTTCTGATCGCGGATACGCAGCAGCAGAGGCAGACAGGCGCCGCGGTTGAGAGTCTTCGCAATGTCGTGGCTGAGGTGAATGGTTATGTGCCGGGGCAAGCGGCGCAAATGATTGAGGGCTCTAGCCCTTCAGACCTTTGCTAAAGCTGCCGGAAGATTGGCACACCAGCGGTTTAGCTCAAGGAGAAAGGGGATACTGTCTCTCAGGGCTCCCGCATCCGTCACGCCGTAGAGCATGCTGTCAGCCTCTGGCAGCATCCCGTAAACCTGTTCGAAGTCTGCGGCACTCATGGTCATGAAGATAAAGGCATCCTCAGTGGGGAAGCGACGGGCGAGGAAATGAGCCACGAGGTTCCGGGTGCGCCTATGGTGATCTACCGCGTCAAATGCGCCTTTGTCGCTGTCTTCCCAGAAGGGGGGCGAGCGGAGCGCTTTCATGGCCTTGTAGGTGCTCAGCTTCGCCGTCTTGCCTGCCCAAGGTGCTTCCAGCATTCCGCCGCGATCCATTATGTCGAGGGCATAACGGAGTACGAAATCGATGGCGCTGTAGATATGAATAATGCGGCCAAAGAGTGCGTAATCTTCATCGCTGGGCTTAGACCAGGTGGTCATTATCTCCTCCGGATCGGTATTCTGTACGATACTCCGCAGGTAAACCGTGCGATCGGTCTCCGTTGATACAGGAAGTGCCATGCTATACCGACCCAACCATGGATGTTGCGCTTCCCCACCCGCAATCGTTTACTCGCGCCATCCGAAACTCGATCCGAGGGGGAACGGGGCGGCCCATCTTTCGATCTATCAATTCACTTTACTAGCATGTGAGTTATAGCATTGCTGGTCGTGAACATTCCAATCAGGAACAGAATCAAAGAGGAAATAGCAGCAAATACGGCAGCGCAGTGAAACGCATGATTTGCGCGCTTCCAATATTTCGTTTTTGGGCCGTCTGTAACGTAGGGGTGCTCCCAGTTCTTGCTTTTTGAGGAAGCGATCCCAGCCATGGTGAAATGAGCGAGATAGGCTAATGCCATGCCTGAAACAGCGAGCGCCACTCCAAAGGCAAACCATTTTATTGAGCCTGCCACGACACCGACATGGGCGAAGTCGAGATTTATCTTCGAAGCCACGCCCCCGAGGAAGGTAAGCACCCCGATCGCTGCGCCGCCGTTGATTATTACGAGGGTTCGCAGCGTAAGATTTGATGCCGATACAGTCTCTTTGTTGATCTCGGTATGAAAGTCCCGGTTGCTGTCATGTGCCCGCTTGGCATCGTCGCGCTTCAGTTCGTGCGTCCACTTTCGCTCCTCGATCTGCTGCTCGTGTGCCCATTTCACCTGTTCGAACGGCGGCTCTTGTGGCTGGTCCGTCATTGCCTCTTTCTCGGTTGAGTCGCCTATTGTCACACAGGCTGAGATTGAGGCAAGATGTTCTCTGGGCTTGTGGCCTTCTTTTATGGATTTTGTTTTGCGCTGATCGCCAACGTTTCTCACAGTTGCGCAACTGAGTTGGCACATTGCGACTCGCTGAAGCCGAATTAGCGACAAGAAGCGCCATGCAGATTAGCGATTTCAGCGACATCTCGGATCTTGTTCGGCGACTTTTCTTCGATCAACGTATCCCATGCCGATTCCGGCATGGGGAAACCGAGAATGCAAGTCATCACCGCGCAGTTGGTTGCGAACGAGGTTCTGTTGGCCAGTCTGGTCGAAGCCGGGTACATCGATCAGACGACTGCAGCACAACACATGGCGGATGCCGAAAGACTAGGAGCAAGCGGCGTGATTCTAGAGTTGCGTGCCGGGCCGCAGCCGTCTCGTGCCTTCATAGTGGAGTTAAGCGGAGTTCTGAGCGTTGAGCCTGCATAGCATGGACGATCGGGATCATCCCTATTGGCCGCGTGGGCTGTCGCGAGTACGTGCGGCAGCCTACGTCGGAGTCTCGCACTCGATTTGGGATAAGATGGTTGCGGCCGGCGACATGCCCGCGCCAAAGCGGACTTACGGGCGGACCATCTGGGACAGGAGAGCGGTAGACAGGGCGTTTGATAAGCTTGATGCAGCAAATAGCACGCCGTTCGATGATGACATTTTTGATTTCGCGCCGTAGGCATCTGAAGGTTATTCACGTTCTCGGTTGTTCGCTCGGGGGATCGGAAGGCGGTAGCGCAAGTACCGGGATTTTGTCGGGCTCGGGAAACTGCAGTTGCGGAACAGTTGCCTTTAGAGTCTCGAAGCTAGCTGCTTGTTCGGCGATCGGTTCTCCCTCCTTTGGAGGCAAGAAGCGAAGCTCAACCGTCATCCCGCGCTCGATCCTTCCGAGAATCGATTCTAGTGCCCAAGCCATGTCGCTCCGCTGCTCATGGTGACGACCTGCACCGTCTTTGGCGGGGATGATCTCATCAACCTTCTGATCGATAGCAATTCGAACTTCTTTCTGAATTTTGCTGTCAAATATCTCTTCAATTTCCTCCTTACTAAAGCTCTTGACCTTTTGTGTCTCGGTCCTGATTTTCCTAATCTCTTCGACATCTTTCCAAGTCTTCAGAGCCCAAGTTACTGCGCCCGCCAACAACGCGATCGTTGCAGGATCAAGACCGAAGAAGAAAATTGGGTCGCTTGTTGAGATTTGATGAACTTCGACCGGCTCAGGCTTGCCTAGAGCGGCCTCAGAGAATGCTCTCATTATACGATTGATCGTGCGTAGTTCTTTGACGAGCCCGCCTAGCTCGTTGTCGAATAGATCGCGAGGTAAGAGCAAGCCTATCTCGGCGGTGTCAGCGTCGAGCTTATACGTCTCAATGCCAACGTGCTTGAGGCTGTCACGAAGCGAGATTAGAGTCGTAAGGTATTGCTCACGCTGAGTTCTGAACGTTTCGATTTCGCTTCTGACTACTGCTGGTGTGATGCTGTTCCCTCTCACAATCTCATCTAGTTGTGATGGAACGTCGTCAATGAAAAATGGTGCGCCACGTATTTCGGAAATGAGTTTTACTTGCGTTGGCGAAAACCAACTTGCCATGGCGGCCCAGGTCAAACGGAATTGTTCGAACGCTTGAGCAAACTGAGTTTGGGAAGGGGCGTGACCGGGGTTACTTATGACTTGGTCTAGATCGCGGACTAGCTTTTCAAGGCCAGATTGTACTTCTAATTCTCTGTCCAAGCCTATCAAGAAGTCCGATAATTCAAGCAATCTGTCTGCGTTCATTATGCCCCCCTTTGAATCACGCGGGCGCAGATGTGCTGCAACCCACAGTAGGCGTCAATGGTTTTATCGTTTGTTAGGCTTTAATCCTGTCGGCACATACGCCCTTTGTGGCCACTTTCTAAACTGCACGCCCATATCAGTGAAAACGATACCGGCTGCAGTGAGTTCGCTCATAAGCACACTTAGCGTTGCTTCGTGCGGCTCTCGTTTGCCGGACTCTAAATCAACCAGCGTGGCACGATGAATCTTGCAGCCTTTAGCTAAGTAAGCTTGCGACCACCCCAGCAGCCCCCGTGCGGCTCGGATCTGTGCTGCGAGTAATGAAAAGTCGCGCAAGTTGATCGCCTCCAGTGGAAACACAATTGAAATCCGACAAAATGTCGTGTATATCTTGCTGTCAATATTGAGGAATTCATGTCCGTAAGTCCATTACAGAGTCCAGCCAACGACAACATCGGCCCCGATGTCCCGTTGCGGCTTAAGGACGTGGTCGCATACGCTTTCCCGCTCGGCGGTATGACGGAAAGCGGACTGCGACGGGAAGCGAAGGCTGGCCGACTAGTAGTCGAGGTATCGCCAACAAAGATTTTACGAGTCTCCGCGCTGTCGAGGAAATGAGGAAGCTATGCCGCGTCAGAGCAGAGGGCCGCACCTGTGGTGGCGAAGGGAGCGCCGCAAAGACGGCAAGCTCACTGCGAAGGGAACGTGGATCATCGTCGACGGTCGGGAGCATATCGCCACGGGATGCTTTGCAGGCGAGGATAGACCGGCGCAAGAGCGCTTAGCCGCTTACATCGGCGAGAAGTACACCCCGGCACGGCGCCTCCAGGATATTGAGGACATCGACGTTGCGGACGTGCTTTCTGTTTATGACGATGACCGTCGCGAAACTCAGGCGAACAAATCGAATTTCGACGAACGGATAGCGCGTCTTAATAAATGGTGGGGCGGCAAAAGACTTTCGGAGGTCAACGGTGCCAATTGCCGGGCATATACTAAATCGCGTGGTAGCAATGGTGGCGCGCGCCGTGATCTAGAAGACCTTCGTGCCGCCATCAATCATCACGCCAAGGAAGGCTTTCACCGCGGAATTGTTCGCGTGGTTTTGCCGGAAAAGGGCTTGCCGCGTGAGCGGTGGCTGTCTCGCAATGAGGCCGCAAAGTTTCTTTGGGCGTGTTGGCGTTATCGTGAGACGCAAACGGTTCACGTCGGACCTTTCAAGGGGCGGAAGATTGAGACTGACAAGCGGCCTCTGAGACACGTGGCGCGGTTCGCTTTGATTGGCCTCTATACGGGAACGCGTGCTGGCGCGATAGCGACCGCTTCTCCATTTCGTGCGGCAGGAAAGTCCTTCGTTGATCTGGAAAGCGGTATCTTCAATCGGCTCGCGATCGGCAAGCGAGCCAGCACAAAACGTCAGACGCCAGTTCCGTTGCCGGACGGGCTGCTTGCTCACCTTAGAAGGTGGGCCCGGCTCGGCATTGCAAGGAGCTACTTCGTGGAATGGAATGGCCGGCCTGTGGCGTCGGTCAAGACCGGCTTTGCGTCGGGGGTCCGAATTGCTGGCCTTGATGTGTCCACCGGGAACGTTACGCCACACACACTTCGCCATACCGCCGCGACCTGGCTAATGCAGCGTGCGGCGCCCATGTGGGAAGCTGCCGGCTTTCTTGGCATGAGCGAGAAGACCCTTCGCGACACTTATGGCCATCACCACCCCGACCACTTGCGGGGCGCTGCGAACGCGATTGGAACGCACTCCGCACCGAGCAAGAACGTAGGATTGGTTGTTTCGTTGGTTGACGAAAAGGCCAAGCGCACAAAGCCGGGCCAAGCCCTTGAAAGTATTGGTGGGCCCGGCAGGACTCGAACCTGCAACCAGACCGTTATGAGCGGCCGGCTCTAACCATTGAGCTACAGGCCCGATCGGCAGCTCACACTGCGAGGCGGCCGGTCGGTAGTGTCTGAGCGGCCGCCAACTCGACAAAGAGAACACGGAGGAATGCCGCACTCGATTTCAGTCGAAGTCTCCCGCCAAGCAGAGACCCGCTGGAGAATCTCGCCGTCGAGGCTGACAGTGAACTTCCCACGGTAGGCGGGTCACAGCATCTGTCACTCCCACGCTCGTGATTGTCGCTGTCCATCTGAGGAATCTCAGAAACTGCCACAGAGCGCGCGTGGAATGCGAACAAGGGCGCCTTCCTCAGAAGAGAACGTTTGGGTGATAGCCGCACCTTGTCGTGCTCTGACGAATGACGAGCGCTGCATGACAGTGCCGCACCCGGCGGTTTCCCGGAACCCGCAGCTAGCGGCTCCTACCGGGATTACTCTCATGCAGCAACACATCGTTCTCGGACGCATCCGGGATCTCTTCCTTCCAGCGCACTGAGCCGAAGGGCCGCTCCAGCATGCGGCGAACCCGAACAGGATCGGGACCGACGTGAAAAGCTGCCGCCTCTCGCTCCAGCGCGCGCTCCGATCGCGTCGCGCGGTTACGCTGGCGCAGGTAGTCGAACCAAGTGGGGCAGTGATAGCGCTCCGTCCAGGACGTCGGATCGGCAATGTCGCGCGCGATCGACCAGCCATACGCACCATTGCGCTGCCGGAACAGCTGGACAGCCTGCATGGCATTGTGGAACGCCCTCGCATTCTCCTGCGCAACTCGATATTCGATCTCGACTACCAAAGGGCCGCTCCTTCCGGTCAGCGCCAACTTCACGTCGGGATCCTCAAGCAGCTCGGGCTCTTCACCGCGCGCACCAACGCGCGGCATGGGTAGCCAAAGCCCTAGCAAAGGCGAGAGCAGCATCAAGACGGCGGAGATCAGGAGCGCCGCTTCCACACCGGCGGCATCAGCCAGGCTGCCCCAGCCCCAGCTACCGATGGCGACCCCTCCTGATCCGGCCGCCTGATAGGCTGCCAGGGAGCGACCCGCAACCCAGCGCGGCGCCGATAGCTGCACACCGACGTTGAACAGCACCCAAGCCATCGTCCACACGGCCCCCGCCAGAACCAGTGCAACCGCGGTCAAGATAGAGTCCTGGCTCAGGGCCGCAGCGAGGAGGGCGCCACCCATCGACAGCGAGCAGGCCCGGATGGCCGCCTCACCAGTTAGCCGCTTGCGCATTTCGGGAATGTAGAATGCACCAATTACCGCGCCGAAGCCGAAAGCGCTCAGCAGAAGGCCATAGGTCTGCGCGCCGCCATGCAGAAGATCTCGCGCCACAATAGGCATCAACGCGATGATCGAGCCGCCTATTAGTCCGGTCACCATGGAGCGGACTAAGACGATTTTTATGGCCGGAGAATTCGTGATGTATCGCACCCCTGAGATAATGGCGCGATTGAATTTTTCGCGGGGCAGCCGCGAAGGCTGCGCCACGCGGTTCCATGCAAACAGCGCCCCCATGAGCGGAAGATATAACAGCGCGTTTAGTGCAAAGGACGCCACAGCACCAGCGGTAGCAACAACGATGCCGCCGAGCGCGGGTCCTACGCTGCGCGCGATATTGTAACTCATGCCGTTCAGCGCGACGGCAGCAGGCAGTGCATCGGGTGGCACCTGCTCACTTATCGACGATTGCCACGTTGGATCCATTAGCGCCACGCCGCTCCCGACCACGAAGCACAAGGCCAGCAATAGCATCGGCGTAACCATGTCGAGCCAAGCAAGTGTGGTCAGCGCAGTGGCACCGGCGAATGCAATTCCCAGAGAAACAAGGGACACGATTCGGCGATCATGCATGTCGGCGATCGCGCCCGCAGGCATTGCCATAAACATAACCGGAAGCGTAAGCGCAGTCTGAACCAGCGCGACCATATCGGCCGACGACGTCATCTGCGTCATCGCCCAAGCGGCGCCGACGCTCCGAATCAGAGCGCCCATATTTGAGAGAAGACCCGCGAGCCAGACGCGGCGAAAAGTAGCAATGCGAAGCGGCGCTGTGATGCCATCGCCGCCAAGCGTCTCAAGCTTTTGTACCTCGGTCATGTCAGCTGCTGCCGCGCCTGCCTCGACAGAGCCCATTCGCCGAAACGAAGACGCCAAGGCTTCGCTTCTAGGCAGGCATCCGGCAAGTCAATCTCGGTCATGCGGATCGATTTAAAGATAGAGGCACTCGCCCGACCGTGAAGCATTATAAGCAACAAAAGCCTTTTTGGCGGACCCTGCAATTTCGCGTGCAGAATTCTGACTATTTCCGCCTTCTCGCAATTGGAGAACCTCGGGAGCTCGACCAACACAATCGATCTCATTCGCATCCGTCGCTGAGGTGCGCTGAACGCTGAACAACAATCACACTACAGCATCACAGCGCAGATTTTTTGCGTTGTGCCGCAGTCGCGCGCTGAAAAAGCGCACGCCGAGGCGCGCCTTGGTGAGATACCGCATTCTGGATGAACCGCTGCGATTGTCTCCACAAGACGTGGTCTGGAGAACGCGAGCTGTGACATCGACGAGGGATCGACGCTCTCTGCTCTGTCACTTTCGACCCCGGCCACGTTCCAGACGAACCGGTGGTCTCATGAACCGCTCAGAGCTTGACGTTGCTCTTGATATCCAGGCGATCAGGCGGGCACTGAACTCCCATTATGCATCATGCTCCCTGGGATGAAAAAGCGAACCGTCGGATGACCGTCTTCGTCGGCCGTCAGACAATTTAGCGGTTTGCTTGATTCGCCATTTATTCCACAGACCGTCGCGCGCAACCGCAGCGACTAACCATCTGACCTCTGTTTGGATTCAACCATATTAGAAGAGATTCGCGTCGGTATCATGCGCTTTTAGGGTACTTCTGCAGAATTGCAGCGCCCGGCCTCGTATCTTGAGCGCCATGCGGCCATGATGTAATCCGCTGGCGTGTGCAATGTGATCACCCGACGGATCACCCCGGAGCAGTTGCGGCTTGACGAAGATCAAAACAACCAATTCCAATCCATTATCCTCTCGCAAGATTCGAAGGAGCAAGATGCCTCATGCGCCATCCCCTCTTAATTCTTGGGCTCGGAATTCCCATTCTCGTTGGTGCGGCACAGGATTCGGTCGCATCTCCGCGGGATCGTGCCATATACATGCCAGCGGCTCCACCAGACCTTTATTGCTTACGGGGGCGCACCTGGGGATATCCGGGCAATTGCCAATTCTTGACTTATAGCCAATGCTCGATGACCGCATCAGGCACAGACGCCTATTGTGGGATGAACCCAACCTACGCGTTCCGGCAATACGGATGGGGACCTCGCTGAAGGAAAAAGATTGGCGGCTCGCGCAGATCGTAAGCCCTCTGCCTCGCTCCATCAAAACTGGCTGAAAGGCCTCATTTCGTTTTGACCAAGCGAGGCGACTGCGAGCGCAACACAGCCCTCAGTCCTCACGATCAGGACGTCTCCGCGAGCTGCAAGAAGTTCATAAGCAGCACGTGACCTTGTTGCGATAGTATCGATTCCGGATGAAATTGCACGCCATAGGTTGGGTGAGAACGATGTGCGAGAGCCATAATCTCGCCTTCGTCAGAACGCGCTGTGACCCCGAGATGCGGCGAGCATGAATCGAGCTCAACAACAAGGGAATGGTAGCGTCCAGCGCAAAGTGGGGACGGGAGTTCTTTGAAGAGCCCACGGCCCTCATGCGTAACGTACGAGGACCGGCCGTGCATGGGGCGACGTGCACGCGCAATGCGTCCGCCGAAAACGCTTCCGATGCACTGATGTCCGAGACAGATGCCGAGAATTGGAACGCGTCCCGAAAGGTGCCGAACGACGGCGGTGGATATTCCGGCCTCCATTGGAGTGCAGGGGCCAGGGGAAATGACTACTGCGCGCGGCTTGAGGCCGGCAACATCGCTTACGCTGACCTCGTCGTTCCGGATGACTTTCGTTGCTTCGCCAAGCTTGCGGAAGTACCGCGCAATGTTGAAGACGAAGGAGTCGTAGTTGTCGATGATGACAATCAAAATTCACCAGATGTTTCAGCACGAAACGCGTCAAAGATTCGCTGCGCCTTGGCGAGCGTCTCTTCGTATTCGGCCTCTGGATCCGACATCGCTGTCACGCCGCCACCCGCATGAAACACGGCCATATCATTGTCGATCGTTACGGTGCGTATCGCAATATTCGTATCCATCTGGCCGTTGAAGCCGATGAAGCCGATTGCCCCGCAGTAGACCTCTCGCGCCACCCGCTCGATTTCCGAAATAATTTCCATCGATCGCACCTTTGGCGCCCCGGTAACGGAGCCGCCGGGAAAGCAAGCTCGAAGTAGCGTAACGGCGTCTTGGTCTCCTGCAAGTTCGCCCGTAACGATCGATACGAGGTGGTGCACTGAGGCATAGGATTCGAGGCCGCACAGCACTGGAACGTCAATCGAATGTGGAGTGCAAACGCGCGACAGATCGTTGCGCATGAGGTCGACGATCATAGTATTCTCGGCACGGTCCTTTTCGGACGCGACTAGGAGTTCAGCGCGACGCTGGTCTTCCTTGGAATCAGCAGAACGCGCGATCGTGCCTTTGATGGGGCGCGTTTCGACCTGTCGTCCGTCAAGCCTCAGGAATCGTTCCGGCGAGCTCGATGCAATGGTGAGTTTGCCGTAGCGCAGGAGGGCTGCAAAGGGTGCCGGGTTCAATGACCGTAGCTGGCAGTAGAAGGCAAGAGGATCAAATGAGGTCGACAGGCGGGCGCTGAAGCGCTGCGCAATGTTAGCCTGGAAGACCTCTCCGGCCAGAATCAAGTCGATGACGCGCCGGACCGCCGCAATGTAGGCCTCACGGCTGAAGTTCGAATGCCATGCGGCATCTCGGCCGGGGGAGTTGCTCCCCGACGTCTTTGGGCCCGCAAGCAATGCTGCTGCAAACTCGTCGGCGCGACGGCCTGCGCGTTCGGCGCGACGTGCGGGATCCTGTTCCGGCCATCCGGTGGAAACGACCCAGCATCTATCATCACGGTGGTCGTAGCTGATGACCACGTCATAGAAATGGAGGATGGATTGGGGTAAACGCTGACCGGGAATCGTCGGCACCGACAATCGCTCCAGAGTCCTGTTCAGATCGTAAGCAAGGAAGCCGGCCGCGCCTCCCTGGAACGGCGGGAGATCAGGACGATGCTCTTGCGGATACTTGGCGAGCAGGGTGCGAAGGACTTCCCATGGATCGCCCTCGAGAGCCTCTCCGTTGCAACTCGCTTGTCCGTCCGCGACGATATAGGTGCTGAACGGGTCGCAGGTCAGATATGAGTAGCACCCGAGCAACTCATGCCTTGCTGCGCCGTCGAAAAACGTGAGGTGTGCTCGATGCGCGAGACATCGCATCGCTGTGACCGGCTCAATCCACTGCAGCTCGCGGACGTGCATGGGCCTGTCAGTCACCGACGGGCATGTTATGAGGCGTGCTCCGATTGTGATCCCGACCCCAACGAGAGCGACGCCCGTCTGGGACCCGCAAGCTCTTGAGATCGATCGTCAGGTCAACCCCCGCCAGTGGACACAGTGCGCCGAGTAACTTGGCTCTTCGCTGCCATTGAGGCCAAACGCGCATCCGTTGATACATTGTAGTCAGCCGCGAACCGCAGCTCCCGGAGCGGTCGTACCCGTCTGATCGATTCCTGGTACAGATCATGCGCCTTGTAAGCTGCGAGTTCCGTCTCGTTGTCGAACTCACCATAGACCACAACGTCGACATCATTGCCGAGCTGGTCGGACTTGCGATTGCGAGCAACCTCGAGCCGGCGTGCATGTGGGATTGTGGTGAGCACCGATAGGCCTTCGACGATTTGGTCGATATGGACCCTATCCTTGGCGGTGAACAAGACGATGTGACGAATCATGGATGGCCGTTGGTGATATCGGAAGTAGATCGCATAACTACCTTAGGATCGAGGCCGCCGCAACGCTCGCCAAAGCGGTCGCTGGTTTGACGCCCTTGCGATTGTCTGCTGTTTTCAAAGAAGCTCATCCGATCTTAATTCTGCTCAGGAAGCGGGAATGGCAAGGCGCTCGATCGTTTGAATGTGCCGTGCCAGCAGGTTGCAGGCTTGATCAACGTTGCGCGCTCGAAGTGCCCGCAGAATCAGGCGGTGGTCTTGGTTGGACCGAGGTCGCCAGCCGGCATTTCGCGCGATCGCGAACGCTAATCGTGAATTTGCGAGTTGTAGTCCGTCAAGGCTCGCGAGTAGGCGCGGCATCGCGCAAGGCGCCACCAGCCCGTGGTGAAAGCCGCGGTTGGCCGTCTCAAACTCCTGAATCGTCAGGGCATTGTCTCCCTCAATCAGGGCGAGCTCGATCCGTGCCAAATGGGCCGATGTGAGTTTTGGAGCTGCATTGCGCAACGCGACCACTTCGAGCGCAGCACGCATCTCGGCGATCTCCTTCACTGAATTGGTGTCGAGCGGGGCAACCCTCACACCGCGACGGGGCACAGTGACGACAAGATGTCGGGCCTCCAGTTGCCAAAAAGCCTCGCGCACCGGGACGTGGCTGGAATTGAATTCCCGCGCGACATGATCCTGCCGGAGTGGGGCGTCTGGCTGCAGCGCGCCGTTGATGATGCGCTCACCGATTGACTCCGCAATGCGCACCGCAACCGTCGTGTTCTCGTCAGTCATCATAGATTATCTATCATTACCGCTCCGTCGATGATCGGCATAAGCCCGCTCGTTTTGCAGAATTTCTGCAATCCCTGCAGACTTTCGCGGTCTTTTGGCGTTGGCATACGGTTATGTTTAATGTCGAAGAGGCAAAGCAGGCAGGAACGGGCGGCCACAGGATAGATAATCGCCGGGATAATCTATCATTGGGAAAGGCGAGACTTATGGTTCCTGCCGTCGGAGTGGAACGGAATGACGGGCGCAATTGCGCGCCGGTCCGCCATGACTGGCAGCGCGCCGAGGCCGAAGCGCTCTATGGCCTGCGGTTTGCCGACCTGATGTTTCAGGCGCAGAGCGCTCATCGCAAGAACTTCGATCCAAGTCACGTCGAAACAGCAAGCCTGCTCAGCATCAAGACCGGCGGCTGTCCGGAAGACTGCGGTTACTGTTCGCAGAGCGCGCATTACGACACCGGCCTGAAAGCGACCCGATTGATGGATCGCGCCGATGTGGTCGCCACCGCGCAAGCCGCCATGGACGCCGGCGCGACCCGCTTCTGCATGGCCGCGGCCTGGCGCAGTCCAAAGGACCGCGATCTCGATCAGGTCTGTGACATGGTCAGCGCGGTCAAAGATCTTGGCATGGAAACCTGCGTCACACTCGGCATGCTGACGCCGAAGCAGGCCGCACGGCTCTCCGATGCCGGGCTCGACTTCTATAACCACAACGTCGACACGTCGCCGGAGTTCTACGGCAAGATCATCACCACCCGCACCTTGCAGGATCGCATCGACACACTTTCGCATGTGCGCGAGGCCGGCATCAAGGTCTGCTGCGGAGGCATTATCGGTATGGGCGAGCTCCTCGAGGACCGGCTCGGCATGCTCGTGCTGCTCGCCAATCTCGGTAAGCATCCGGAAAGCGTGCCGATCAACTTGTGGAACGAGGTCAAGGGCGTGCCGGTCAATGACACCGCGGAGCGTCCCGATCCGATCGCGCTAGTGCGCCTGGTTGCGACCGCCCGAATCATGATGCCGAAGAGCGTGGTGCGGTTGTCCGCCGGACGGCAGTATATGACCGATGAGCTGCAGGCGCTGTGCTTTTTGGCCGGCGCGAATTCGATCTTCATCGGCGACGTGCTGTTGACCACCAAAAACCCGCAGCGCGACCGCGACGCGAATTTGCTGGACCGGCTCGGCATCAGGTCCGGGCTTGCCTGAGTGAAACAGACCAGCGGGCACGCCGTGCGCAAACTCCAGCTTAGGTGAGAAATGCAGATTACGTTGATGAAAGGCAAAATCCATCGCGCCTCGGTAACCGAAGCCGATCTGCACTATGTTGGCTCGATATCGATTGATCGTACGTTGATTGACCCGGCCGGATTTTGATCAACGAACGCGCGGGAATCTACAACATCGAGACCGGAGCGCGCATCGCCACCTATGTGATCGAAGCGCCCGCGAGGTCGGGCATCATTGGCCTGAATGGTGCGGCCGCGCGACTCGCGATGCACGGCGACAAAAGTATTATCGTTGCATTTGCGTCATTTGATGAGGCGGAAGCAAAAATCTTCAGGCCGCGCGTTGTGGTGGTTGACGGAGCAAATCGCATCTTGTCAGGTTGAAGGTTAAGGGCCCGAAGCCGAAGCTTTGTTCTTTGCGGCCATCAGAACGTTCGCGAGATCGACCGCTACTTTGCGAGTGAAGAATGAATTCAATCCAGATGGCCAAAGTTGGCGACTATGTCGCGGCCTTGCATGCCTCGAAGCAAGACAACAGGCTGCGTGGCCTCGAGCCGCGCGCGGGCATCGATTTTACGTCGAACGATTATCTGGCGCTCGCGAGCGCGCCGCGGATGAAAAAGGCCGTTTCCGCTGCGCTCGAGGCCGACACGCCGATCGGAGCCGGCGGGTCGCGGCTTCTGCGCGGCAATTGGGAGGAACACGAAACTCTCGAACAAGAAGCGGCTCAGTTCTTTCGGGCTGAGACGGCGCTATTCGTTGGTGGCGGTTATGTCGCAAATTTTGCCGTCCTGACAACGCTGCCGCAGCGGGGCGATCTGCTTGTTCTCGATCCTCTGGTGCACGCCAGTATTCATGAAGGCGCGCGCGCTGGCCGTGCCGAGTTTCGGATAAGCGCCCATAATGATCCCCAATCGATCGAAGACATAATTCGTGACTGGCGGGCCGAGGGCGGAACGGGTCGCGTCTGGATCGTGGTCGAAAGTCTCTACAGCATGGATGGCGATTTCGCACCGCTCGAAGACTTGGTCGCGATCGCGGACCGGTACGACGCGTTCTTGATGGTGGATGAGGCTCATGCCACAGGCGTTTACGGCGAGCGGGGACGGGGGCTCATCGCCCCCTATGAAGGGCGCGAAAATCTCCTGGTCGTTCATACCTGCGGCAAAGCGCTGGGCGCAGCTGGTGCGCTTGTCACTGTCTCCGCCGTGCTGCGCGACTTCATGATCAATCGCTGCCGTCCCTTTATCTTCGCCACTGCGCCCTCACCGCTGATGGCGGTTGCCGTAAGGGAGGCACTCTTCATCCTGCAAGGAGAACCTGAGCGGCAGTAGCGTCTGGCCAGACTGGTCGCGTTCACGCATGGGAGATCGGTTTGCGCGGTTGGCAAAGCCCTTCGGCCTCACAGATCGTGCCGCATATCGTTGGCAACAACGCACGTGCGATGCGGCTCGCCTCCGCACTGCAGGCTCGCGGCCTCGATATCCGCGGAATCCGGCCGCCAACCGTGCCGGCGGGCACAGTCCGTTTGCGAATTTCACTGACGCTCAACGCTGGGGAGGATGACGTGCGTGCAATGCTCGATGCTCTGTTCGAGGAGACCAGAGGTGAAGCTCGATGAGGCAGCAGATCGTGGTCACGGGCACAGATACCGGGATCGGGAAGACGGTGTTTTCTGCGGGGCTCGCCGACCTCCTTGGCGCGAGCTATTGGAAGCCGATTCAGGCCGGCCTCGAAGGAGAGACCGATACTGAACTCGTCGCGCGACTGGGCAATCTCTCTTCCGATCGCATCGTGCCGGAGCGTTATCGCCTTCAGACGCCCGCTTCGCCCCATCATTCCGCCGAAATTGACGGGATTCGCATCGACCCAGATTCACTCGATGTGCCAGACACCGGGGAGCGACCGTTAGTGATTGAGGGCGCTGGCGGCCTCATGGTGCCGCTGAGTGGCGGAACACTCTATGCTGACGTCTTCAAGCGATGGCGGCTTCCAGTCGTGCTTTGCGCGAGCACAGCGCTGGGCACCATCAATCACTCGCTGCTGTCGATAGAGGCTCTGCGAAAGCGCGAGATCCCCATTCTTGGGATTGCATTTATTGGCGAAAGAAATGCTGAGACTCAGACTGCAATTCGCGAGATCGGGCGGGTGCGTTGGTTAGGGCGATTACCCTGGCTCTCGCCTCTCACGGCGGACACGCTGCAGGCCGCGTTCAAAACCTCATTCCGTGCTGATGATTTCAAGCGATGATGCCAAAGACGAGGTCGCCAATCTGGCATCCGTTCACACAACATGCACTTCACGACGAGATGACAAAGACTGTACGGGGTGATGGTGCCTATCTCCACACCGCGGATGGTCGCCGTATCTTAGATGCAATCTCATCCTGGTGGGTCGTGACCCATGGTCATTGCCATCCACATATCGTGAGCGCCATTCAGAACCAGGCAGGCAAGCTCAACCAGATCATCTTTGCCGGCTACACCCACGATCCGGCTGAGGAGGTTGCGACGGTGCTTTTGAAACTCGCACCCCCTGGTCTTGATTACGTCTTCTTCTCCGACAGTGGCTCGGCCAGTGTGGAAGTAGCCCTAAAAATGGCACTCGGCTATTGGCATAATATCGGTAAACAGCGCATACGCATTGTCGTGATGCAAAACTCCTACCACGGCGATACGGTTGGAGCGATGTCGGTCGGTGCGTGCCCGTGGCGTGTTCAACGCCGCGTACGGGCCCGTGCTGTTCGATGTTACCTCAATCCCGTTCCCGGTGAGAGGTCATGAACCGGCGACGCTCGATGCGCTCGAGTCTGCATGTCGAAACGAAATGCCAGCCGCCTTTATTGTGGAGCCTTTGATATTGGGGGCGGGCGGAATGCTGATGTATCCAGCCTCGGTCCTGAGAGAGATGAAGCGGATCTGCGAGGCCTCGGACGCCCTGTTCATTGCCGACGAGGTCATGACGGGCTGGGGTCGCACCGGAACATTATTCGCCTGCCAGCAGGCCAATGTCACGCCCGATATCGCCTGCTATTCGAAAGGCCTCACGGGAGGGGCACTTCCGCTCGCGGCGACACTCTGCCGCGCGGATATTTTCGACGCGCATTATTCGAAAGATCGGACGCGTACGTTCTTTCATTCGAGTTCATATACGGCAAATCCAGTGGCCTGCGCCGCGGCAACCTGGATCTCTGGCAAGATCCGGAATCTCGCCAACGCATGGCGTCGGTCGCCACAATGCAAGAGCAGGCAATTGAGCCATTCCGCGCCGACTCGCGTTTTGCAAACGTCCGGCGGACAGGCACGATTACAGCACTCGATCTGAAAACCAAGGATGCAGGCTATCTCGCGGGCGTCGGTCCGAAACTTCAGGCTTTCTTTAAAGGCCGAAATCTGCTGCGGCGGCCGCTCGGCAATACCATCTATGTAATGCCACCATATTGCGTCACAGGGGCAGATCTTGATGAAATCTACGTCGGCATCAGAGATGCCGCCGATGCGCTAGCTTAAGGCGGGCTTGGCGCGTTTAGCGAGCGGGAACCCCAGGTTCGACCGGCGGGTGTCGGATTGCCGACCTTTAACCGCGTAAAGGCAAAGAGGTGGCACTGATAGCTACCGATGAATTGCTGTACGTGCCCGTCGGCGCCAGTTGAATTCCGTTGAGCAAAGCCGCGCGCACGCGGGATTTAAACGTCAACGCGCGACTCATTGCATTAATCAAGATCGAAATATCGTTACAGTCAACAATTAAGACTTTGCCGGCGAAGCACCCCTGCGATGGAGCGGGCCGCTTCGCCAAGGAGGCGCAATTCGGAGCTCAAACTCTTGCGCCCGGTGTCCGTACATGCCGCGAGACTAGGCATCGCCAGCGTCGCACTTCACGTGCGGGCATGGTGCTGCAGCGAAGAAAAGGGGGCTATCCACGTAATGCCAACAGGAGGCGAGGAATGCGCAACAGCTCCCATAGTTCGCACCACGATTCAGTAAGGTGCTGCGCGATATGCGGTGGAAGGTTCGGGCTGATCCGTTACTACTGCTGGCGAACGGCCCTTTGCTCCAAGAGATGCGTCGACCGCTTCAAGGCCCGGCGAGAGGCCGACCATCAATGGTTTCGCTGGTTGCGAGCGGCTTAATACATGGCTCAACGAGCCCACGCTATGAAATTTATACTCGTGAATCTAAGGACCCCGCGCGGCGACAGAACCTGCGCCGAGTGTTCTCGGTCCTTAGGTCCGGGTTACGTGCGAGAGGTGGTAACGCGGAGAGAATATTGCAACTACGATTGCTACCGACGCTGCCACTTAATGGATATCGCCTTCCCCTACCTTACAGCGCGTGCCGATTCTAATTCCGACACGAAAGATCTCGTTCCTCTTGGGCTTGCAGTCTTGCTGGGTGCGGCTTCGTTCTGGTTTCAGGTTGGGGCGGCCTCGATGTCATGGATCAACACAGCCGCGCATGCCGACGAGCCGTCCGCGGCTGAGCGAACTCCCTCGGCTTAAGCTGGGCTGAGTCGCGCGGTGTGCGTCAGCGTGACCCAAAGCCGCTCCGCATGAGGAAGAACGGCTGAGAAGTTCTTATTTGATGATCGCGCGATCATTGGAGGTTTTGATGCGTCTGTCCGTGACCTGGAGAGGTAATTTCCTTTTGTCATCTCCCCATTGACAGCTTCCTCTCGCCTTCCCAAGGAAGCGCCGACTCCAAGCATGCGGGGGTGGATCGGGATCTAAGATGAGCCACATTTCAGAGCCGCCTGTTGAACGCGTCACGATTCCGGTCCTGCAGGGGTGGAAGGAGGAGGGGCGTCGTATCGCGATGACCACCGCTTACGACGCGGTTACAGCACGCATCGCCGATCCGATCATGGATGTCATCCTTGTCGGGGATAGCGTCGCCAACGTCTGTCTTGGATTCGATGATACGTTGCCGGTGAGCATGGCGATGATGAACCATCACCTCGAAGCCGTTGTACGCACAAAGCCTCGTGCCTTGCTCGTGGCCGATATGCCCTTTCTTAGCTTCCATCTCAGTCCAGCGGAGACGATACGCAACGCCGGCGGTTTTTTGCAGCGTGGCGCCGACGCTGTCAAGCTCGAGGGCGGAGCCAAGCGCGTCGAAATAGTGCGCGCCCTGGTCGATTGCGAAATTCCTGTGATGGGCCATCTCGGCCTGACTCCGCAGAGCGTCAATGTCATGGGTGGGTTCAAGGTGCAGGGCCGGAAGGCCGATGACGCCTTGCGCCTGCTCGCTGACGCCCACCGTCTACAGGAGGCCGGCTGTTTCGCTCTCGTCCTGGAGGGTATTCCGGGTGAGCTCGCGGCGCGAGCGACCGAATCCCTGAGGATACCGACCATTGGAATCGGTGCGGGTCCTGGCTGCTCAGGCCAAGTGCTCGTCTTTCACGATGTGCTGGGATTGACTGAAGGTCATCGCCCCAAATTTGTTCGTGCCTATGCCAATGGTTTCCAGTTGTTACAGGAGGCCCTGTCGCGTTGGGCGGCCGATGTCCGCAACGGTGCATTCCCTACATCGCAAGAGTCCTATCGGCTTCCTGAAGGCCTTCGCGACACGGTCGCGAACTGGTCACCCTCCAATCCAACCTGATGTAAAGCACAACATGCAAACGATGACGACGGTCGCAGAGCTTCGTCGCGCGCTCGCAAGGGTTCGCAGCGCCGATAAACGCGTCGGACTTGTGCCGACGATGGGCTATCTACACGACGGCCATCTGGCGCTGGTCGCGGCCAGCCGGACGCAATGCGACGTCACCGTAGTTAGCATCTTCGTCAATCCCACTCAGTTCGGGCCAAATGAGGATCTCAGCACCTATCCGCGCGACTTCCTGCGCGATCAAGAGCTGTGTGCGATGCCGGCGTTGCGATCGTCTTTGCGCCGGATATACAGGAGATCTATCCGACTCAATTTGAGACCTTCGTCGAACCGGGCGAGCTCGCAAAACCAATGTGCGGAGCTTTCAGGCCTGGGCATTTTCGTGGGGTGGCGACTGTCGTTGGCAAGCTATTCAACATGGTGCAGCCGGATGTCGCGTTTTTTGGACAAAAGGATTTTCAGCAATGCGCGGTGCTGCGCCGCATGGCAATTGACCTCAACCTTCCAATTAAGATCGTCACCGTACAAACCGTCCGGGAACCGTCCGGGCTCGCGATGAGCAGTCGCAACCGCCATCTAAGCGAGGAAGAACGTCGGCGCGCTCTTGCCATCAGCCGTGGGCTGTTCGCCGCAGCGGATAAGTTTCACTCAGGAGAGCGCGACTTGGAACAGCTGATTGCGATCGCAAAGGAGCAGTTGAATACGGTCGATCGCCTGCAGTACCTTGAGCTTGTCGACGCTGATACGCTCAAGCCCGCCGAGAGTCCTCTGCGGCGTACCGCTGCACTATGCGCCGCAGCCTATGTCGGCTCGACGCGTCTGATCGACAACGTGATACTGTCGTTGCAGACTCCTTAGCGCGACTCACAACTAAACGACTGAATAGTCTCAGAATACTGAAGTTTGCAATGAAAGGGTGTTTTCGTGGACGAACAGTTTCTGAGAGACCGGGCTCGGATTATTCGCGATCTAGCGGACAAGGCAGACCCCTTCATCAGAAAGAGACTGCTGGACCTCGCGGAACGGTATGACAGACGTATTAGCCGCCCATCTCAGGCGATGAAGATGGCGGCCACGGCGATTTCGCCAACCAGAACAAGTGCGTCATCGATGCGGTAAAGTCCATCGAAACGTGAGCGCGATCGAGGCTGGACAGCCCCAATCGAACACCGGCACAAGCCGAGAAACGTGTGTTGGGAGAAGTAGAAAGAGAAGATGGAGACCGCTCCGTGGCGGGGCGCGGCAGTCGCAGATTTCTTACCCGATCAAACACACTTGAACCGCGAAACGCGAAATGTGCATTATCTTCCTCACTAGGGATGGGGAAGATCTCCAAATGTTGGATGCCGCTACCAACGCACTTCTGCTCGCGATCCTCGACGAGGTCTGCGAGAGCCTTTCCCCGTATGATACCGGCGCCCGCACTTACGTCGCCTCGAAGATTCTGGAAGCCGCCATCAGAGGTGAGACGACGCCCGACCGCCTCAAACAGATCGGCCGCGAGGCCCTTTCCGAAAGACCGACCATGTGGAGGTAGGCCTAGACAACATGATGTTGTCGCTCAGTTGAATTTCCAGATCACAGTTCTGAAGATCCTGGTGAGCTATCTGGACGAGGCCGCACCGATGCTGAGCTTAAGCGTGACATGGCCATCTTGGCGATCTCCTGCCTTGCGGCGTTGGCTCAAAATCAACGCCATGACCGCACGGAAAAACTCTGCATTCTGCTGAGCTGGCGCAGATCTTCGCCGATGCGAGGGCCATGATTGGCGAATTTCGCTTTTAGGAAGCCGATAAGTGTTTGATGCTGATAAGCCGACACCTGAAAACCGACTTTCTTGTCGGTAGCATCGATGCGGCTCCTAGTGATCTCTCATACCGACGACCATCTGACGAAGCCTGAGTGGAGGTAAGGATGCGCCCCAAGGGACGAATCCGATCAAATGGGAGGCCTTCGGATGCCGTACTACTCTTTTGATCTTGTGATTGACGAGGAGTACAGGAATCAAGGCGGTCTCATTCTCGAAAACATCGAGGTTGCCTCCGACCGAGCGGACCAGCTCGCGATCGAACTGTCTATTGTACATCCGGACCTGAAGGCCAAAGGCTGTGCGGTTCGGGTCACCAGCCCCGAGAACGCCGAGGTCTATCGCACGCCACTCGATCCGGTCCCATTATGGATGAGACGTCAGCACTGACCGTCGGCAGCGGCGGGCGACACTCGAAACGCTCGGTTTGGCTAATGGGAGGGCGATCGCGCGTTCACGGCGAAGCGCTGTGGCGTTCGCAGACAGTCGATCTGTCGAGGTCATCTACGGGCCATAGCGTCGACAGAATGGGCGCGAGATGGACGAGGAGAGATTCACTGCATACTTGACTTGGTCGCCTGAACTTAAAAAGGGAGCCTCGATGAGGCGACCGGGGCGTGGCCTTTTGTCCTAACAGCGTTCCGCCCGTTTTTTCCGTTTAAGACCCGCTGAATCCTGCATATCGACCGGCACCTTGTTGGATGCGGAAAAAGGCCGCGCGAAGATTACGCGCGGCGAAGTCAGGGAGGAAAATGTCCCAAGGGGCCATTGAAGGAGCATCGAGATGAGCAGATGGATCACTCATCGAGAGCTCCAAGCTTGTGAGAGAATCACCGTGGCGAGCGCTTCAATCGTCGCTGATCCCGCGCATGAGTGATCGGATAACCGAATTGAGCGCCGCTTGGCGGCGTTCTTCGCGCATGTTTCGCATCTTTTATGCAAAAAATGATCAACGTGTCGCACGCCGAGAGCTACTACCGACCTGTTCTGGCACTTCGCATCTCATCGGCCTGTAAATTGATTTCCCTTTGATAGATCTGCAACGTGTCCTCAAGGCTATGTAGCGCGTCTCGGACCATTTTTGCCCAGCGAGCTTCGCTCCCTATCATCGCGGCGCAACCCTCGTCGGGGAAAGTTCGCTCGCCACGACGCCGAGCAATAGTGCTTCACCTACACTGCGAGTTCAGGATTTCGAAATCAATGTAATTTAATTGGCAGGTTGTCATCGACCGAGTGAAGTCCTCTCCCGTTTAGCTCCATATAGAAATGCGCCCGTCGCACTCGCGACAACCAGCACTGCGCTGGGGCAAAAACTTATTGAAGGGGTAACATGAGTAAAATGGCTATGAGGAGTTTCGGGCAATCAAAGGGCTGCCGTGGCGCACGCATTGGATTGCGCGGCCAAATGGCACTACTCGGGATTTCCGGGGTCCTCGTCACCGGTGCAATCTGCGCCGCCGCCCTGAATTACGCGAGCCTCGTCCAGAGCGCTTCGAACGACAGCAACCAATTCAAAGCCGATGTCGTATCGTTGTCGCAAAGCTTCCTCGAGTCACGACAAATCGCGAGCGACTTCCTGCGCAAGCCCAGTGAAGTGTCGATCAAGAAGTATGCGGACAATTATGAGCAGCAGCTCGCAGACTTGAGTCGCGTCGAAGCATTTGTGACGGGGTTGCCGGAGGATGACCCGCTGAAGCAGGTGACCTCCCTGCGGCCGGTGATCGGTCTGTATGCAACGCGCTTTCATAACCTCGTGGCAGCGCAACGCAACCTCGGCTTCAACGAAGAGGACGGATTTCAGGGCAAGCTGCGCAAGGCCGTGCACACCGTCGAGCAACGGCTGGCAGAGCTGAACCAGCCACGCCTCACGATCTTGATGCTGATGATACGCCGGCACGAGAAAGATTTCATGCTGCGCGGCGAAGACAAATATGGCGATCAACTGGCGGACCGGGAGGTGGAATTCGAAACCGCGCTCGCTCAGGGCGGCCTACCCGCAGAGCTGAAGTCCCAGATCCTCGAGCTGATCCGCGCATACAAGTCGAGTTTTATGTCGTTCATGGTGACGCAGCAAGGGCTGAGCGACCAGGTCGACGATCTCGCACAGATCTACGACCGTATCCGCCCGCCGCTCGTGAAGATCGTGGCTGCCGCTGACGCGCGTTCGCGGGCTGCGGAAATGCGAGCTGAAGAAATTCGGCGGAAGCTGATCTGGGTAATCGGGCTTGCAACGATGGTCGTTGGCCTGCTCGCGTTACTGTTCGGCCAGCGCATTGCCAAAACGGTCGCTTCGATGACGGCAGCCATGCGCCAGCTCGGCGACGGTCGGTTCGATGTGGTTCTCCCGGGCCTTGGCCGAAAGGATGAGCTTGGCGAGATGGCCGAGGCAGTCGAAATGTTCAAGCTGAGAGCTCGCGAGAAGGCGCAAGCAGAGCTCGACGCAAAGGCCGAACATGATCGTACCGCAGCCGAGCAGCGGAAGGCCGATATCGCTCGGCTCGCCGGCGAATTCGAAGCCGCCGTAGGCAAGGTGATCGACACTGTCTCGTCCGCCTCCACAAAACTTGAAGTCTCCGCACGCAGCCTTACCAGTTCGGCTGATCACAGCCGGCAACTCTCCATCGAGGTCGCCTCCTCATCGGAGGATGCGTCTGAAAACGTTCAACGTGTCGCAGCCGCGACGGGCGAAATGGCGGCAACCATCGCCGATATGGGCCGGCGGGTCGAAGAAGTGGCCAATATGGCGCGCGAAGCGGTTCGCAAGGCCGAACTCAGCGACCAGCGCATGGTTAATTTGACGGCCGCGGCGGAGCGGATCGGCAGCGTGGTCCAGCTTATCGCCGCGATCGCGCGTCAAACCAATTTGCTCGCGCTGAATGCGACCATTGAAGCCGCGCGCGCCGGCGATCGTGGCAGAGGTTTCGCGGTTGTCGCCCAGGAAGTGAAATCGCTCGCGACGCAAACCGCTCGCGCGACTGTTGAGATCAGCGAGCACATTGGTGGCATTCAGGCCGCGACGACAGAGTCGGTCGGCGCGCTTACCGAAATTGGCGTCATCATTGGCCGCATCTCGGACATCGCCATGACCGTGGTCGAATCGATCGGGGAACAGGAGGCAACCAGCAAGAGTATCGCGTTCAATTTGCAGGAAGCGGCGGCCAGGACGACCCAGGTGGCAGCGAGCGCCGATGAAGTCACCAACCGTGCAAAGGAAACCGGAGGGGCTTCGATGCAGGTGCTGATGTCTGCCGAACTGCTATCTGAGGAAAGCTCTCGGCTGAAGCACGAACTAGACAGCTACCTGTGCAGGGTTCAAGCGGCTTAAATCGCCGCGTCAACGTCGCAAGCTCTCCACGCCTGAATTTTTGACCTTTCTTCCGAAGCCAAGTTGCCCATCTGCTCTCGGATCGGCGTGTAAATGCTAGTTGTTCAATCGGACCGAGCCCCTTAGAGCTGCAAACGCGGAAGCGCTGAACACTCCTGCGGTTCTCATGCGCGGTTTCTTTATCTCGGCCGCAAGACGGCGGTGCGAGCCGTACCCACGCTTGCTTTCCCTCCTAACAACAGCAGGAATAATGCGCTGGTTTTGAATATGAATTTATGTGCTGCCCGGTCAAGCACGTAACGCAGCGATTGCTGCTCTCTCTTCTGCGGTGCAATCGAGGGTATTTCATGCGCAATCATGACCTTGTTTCCGGTAGCTTCCTGGCACTGACCGCGGCCGGGCTCGCGCTGCTCTGCTCGAGCCTGCTCGTCTTTGCCTTCACTTAGGCGCTGCATCCGACGACGAGGAACGATCGACATCGAGCATATGAATTGTGAGCCGATGGTCGTGCTGCGGAGAAAGGACGCTGAACGTCGGCATCCAGTAGGCGTTCTGCAGCATTGGTGGCTCCGCGGCAAAGCCGCCGTTTCTAAGCGGTTCGATTGATATCATGTCCTCTGCGAGGAAGATCGTCGCCTCATGAAGGTGACGGTATTGCCGGTCAGTCGCTGTAATTGTCGGTCGCTGGAGCGCCATCGGCCCAAGCCGACAGTCGTGGGTGAAATCCCCGACAAACGGCATCGGAACGCGGAATTCCGGCGTCAGTGCCTCGCCATTGCATTAATCAATATCGCCATATGGCTACTGTGTAGAGGCGAACGTGACCATTGGACGAGCCGACGTTTGTGGAGGCCGGCAAAGTACAATGGCCTGCTAAATCAATTCCAATTGGACGACGCAGCAAATGATCTGGCTGCAGACAATCTGATGCGCTCGGGAGCGAAGTAGCCCGATACGAGCACAGGTCCACTGCGACGGATCAGCTAGTCCGGAATGGAAAACGAGGTGGCTGAAGCCATCGGCATGGTGATGCAACTCCAGCCAGGACGGCAGGACTATCTTGTTTAAGGCCGCAACCAGACACCCGTCCGGACACGACCTTGATGGCAGATGTCTGCACGGATGGACCTTGCTCCTCGTGAGCGCCGCGACGGCGGTGCTTGCCGGCGTCACGGCTGCGGGCGCGGCCGACTGCCCGCGTAAGGACGCGCTCAGGACCTCGCGCGTGCTCGTCGTTGACGCCAAGACATATCCGCGGGTCGGACTGAAGAGCTTTCGCCAGACGCTGCCCTTGGCCGACCACGAAGTTGTGCTGACCTTCGACGACGGGCCCCAGCCGCCGTACACAGAAGAGGTGCTGGCGGCGCTCGCGCAGGAGTGCGTTCGAGCCACGTTCTTCCTGGTCGGCAAGTCGTCGGCCCAATTTCCCGAGCTCGTGCGGCGCGCCGCTGCGCAAGGCCACACCATGGCGCACCACACTTGGTCGCATTCGATGGCGTCGAAGATCAGCTTCGAGAAGGCAAAAGAGGACATTGAGCGTGGGATTGCGGCCGACGAAACGGCGCTCCATGGCGTATCGACGATGGCGCCCTCGACGCCGTTCTTCCGCTTTCCGTATTTCGACTCGACCCCTAAGACGCTCGAGCTACTCCAGTCTCGGGGCATCGTCGTGTTCGGAGCGGACCTGTGGGCCAGCGACTGGGAGGAAATGACGCCAGACCAGGAGCTGAAGCTCATCACCAGCCGGCTGAATGCCGAGGGGAAGGGGATCATTCTTTTTCACGACGCCAAGGCACATACCGCCGCGATGATGCCCGCCTTCCTACGGTACCTGCACGACAACGGCTATCACGTCGTTCACATCGTTCCGACGGCGCCGCTGCAAAGGAACGCCCATACGCTTTGATGGCGGAATGTCACGGCGGCGCAGAGTGGAGCAATCCCGAGTCCACTAAGCCGTCGTTCATGCTAGCCGGTGCAATGATGAAGGCGGTATCGCGCCTGAGCCGTTTCGGGCAGTAGGAACCGCAATTGACGTAGATCACCTCAGACGTCTGCCTCATCCTTGCCGTTTACGCGCCGGCAGGAGTGGCAGGCGCGCATAGCCGCTCGGCACCTTCGTCGGCAGCACTTCCTGATTTTGAAATCCAGAAGCCCACCGCTTGTGACCTCAGCTGCCGAAATGCCGCGACCGGCTCACGCTGTAACGCGTGTCCGCAAGCATTAGAAGAGGTCTTCCAAACAAACAGATCGTAAAGTGATGCAAAGTGAACGACAAAAACGATCTCGCGCGACGCAGCCCGACGATGCTCTCATAACGCATTTAACTACAATGCGATGGCAGGCCGTGAACCCGGCTCATCAGGACGGGACGTTGTCTATTCGGAGAACACGAGAGAAGCCGGCCTCAATCCCGCGCTCAACGACCAAGTTGCACGCGTTCGTCGGGCGTCCGTGATGTTCTTCATCGCGCGGCAACAAATGGCGCGTCCGATGAGAAATTAGAAAAGCGAATTATCTAAACACTATCAAAAACAGTGTGCCTTGGACTCGCGCGTGCCACGATTCTCTGAGAGCATTGATCTCAGGCAAGAAGGAGGTCGGGGACGCTCGTGATGCCCAACAACATCTTCGACAAGGTGAGTAATTCAGTTATTACCGCGGCTTGATGAGCGTTCGTTCTGCGACGCGCGCAGCCCTTGCGATGGGACCGTCGAATGTGATTGCTCGGGACTGGATCCGACAAATCGCTGGTCGGCCTGCCGCTCGAACTTTCTACGAGGCGGAGCGTAGAACCAGATCCGTGAGCCTTTTCGCAAGCGGTCATCCTCGCTCTCTGTAACGTCCGAGCATGAACACGAAGCACCTGATGTGGGGCGACACGCAAGTCCAAAGAGGAAGAGTCTGCTCCGTGCGACCATCACGATGTTCGACAAGTTACTCCTTCGAATCCTGAGATAGCTTAACTTAGCCAGGAGCGACACAAAGACGCTATCACCTCGATGTGAACTAAGGCGTCATCTGACCTTCAACCGTGCGGCATATCTGTTTGGATCGGGTGCTGCGGCGGCTCCTGATGCCGCCGCTGGACCAGATCGTATGTTGGTTAAACTTGGAAGAGGATATGACATGGTGACCACGCGTGAAGTCTCTATCGATGACGCCACAACGGTGACTCACATGGTTGCTGCCCTACTTGCCGAACTTGAGGGCGGACAAAAGCAGGGCAGACTAGATAGCCAGCTTGTTGTCGACCTCCTGGCCATGAAAGAGCGCGTCTATGGGTTTCTGGCCTTCACGGAGGCACGCCCGGTCGGTCTCATCATGTTGTCGGAAAGCGCCGCCCTTTTTGCGGGCGGAGCGTACGGTATTATCACCGAACTCTACGTGGTGCCGGATCAGCGATCGTCTGGGGTTGCGATGCGTCTCATCGAGGCTGCGGTGGGCCTGGGCACGGCAAAAGGCTGGGGCCAGCTTGAAGTGGGGGCGCCGAGGCAACCCATATGGAGTCGTAGCCCGAACTCAGCATTGTACCTGAAGGCCGGGTTTGCAGAGATTGGCCCACGCCTCAAGTTGCCGTTACACGACTTAGCCAGTCAACGTGCGAAACGTAATGCTGCGGGGAGATCGCGGTTAAATCCACGGCGGCAACGCGCACTAGGCTGCGGCATCCTGGATGCGTCTTCTGCAAAAGTTGCGTGAGCGTCGATTTGCCAGCGCTCGATTAATTCGCGATGAGGTTTGTAGCGCGGGGTTTGAGTCCGGCCGACAAGTCAGAGAGCACCGGCGCATCTCAAACCCCTCATTCTGAGTGAGCTGATCCGCGTGCCCAGCTCAAAGGGACACGACGCCCTGCGCCACGCAGGGGCCGGCGTCTGCGCGGCGATGAGCCTTCCGTCAGGGCCGAATGCTGGCCAGTCTCCCCGGGCCTGCGGATCGGATGACTAACGAAAGGCTCACGAGCTCGCCCCATCTGTTGAGCCGTTCTTGACCGGCTTATTGTTCTTCGCGGTCACTTGCGCTGGCGTCGCATTGACGAGCTGTTCGTAGAGGAGAGGATCTGTCGCACCCTCGGTGTTGATCAAGAAGACCCGTGCATTGGGTCCAAGACCAATCTTACCACGCAAGGTCGGGTCAGCAGCAGTCTTCAGCAAAGTTGCAAGGCCAACACCACCACTTTCGCCTGCAACGACGGCGGGATCGCCATCCGTCGGATTTGCCAGAAGTTTCATCACGCTGATTGCGTCCTCGTCGTCGACAGTCATAAAAGCATCCGCTGTGCGTGAAAGAATGCGCCAAGCGACGAGCGAAGGCTCGTAGCATTCGAGCATCGCCATCACTGTTGATTGTCCATGATCTACCTTGACAGGGTGCCCGGCCCGAGCGCTTTCGAAGAGGCATGCTGCCCGCGAGGGATCGACAACTGTGAAGAACGGGCGGACGTCGCCGAACAGAATTGATAGATGTCCAGCAACGGCCGCGGCGATCCCACCGACGCCTGCCTGGATGAAGACGTGCGTCGGCGGCTCCGGCAACTGTCGTAGTGCTTCGCTCACAAGGGCGGTATATCCCTGCATCACGAATCGCGGGATCCGCTCATAGCCAGGCCAAGACGTGTCAGACACTGTGATCCAACCTTCTTGAGCCGCAACTCGCGATGCTTGGACGACAGAATCGTCATAGTTGCCGTCAACGCGGATCATCTGCGCGCCAAAGCCGGCGATGGCGGCGACGCGCTCGTTGCTGACGCCTGAATGAACGAAGATGGCGCATTTTGCACCAACGAGCTGGGCGCCTTGAGCAACTGATCTGCCATGGTTGCCATCCGTAGCACAAGAGACCGTCATACCTTTTGCCACGGAACTCACTTCAGGTGTGTGAAGCTCGGACACATCAACATCGCGACCGAGCTGCCGATTTGCTTCCTCGAGCACCAGACGGATCACAGCATAGGAACCTCCCAAGGCTTTGAAACTCCCAAGTCCGAGACGTTGGGCTTCGTCCTTTAGATGGATCGAACCCACTCCAATCTCGCGGGCAACGCCTGGCAAAGAAATAAGAGGGGTTTCCTTGTGGCCATCGCGATGCTTGAGAAACCGCTCGACCTCGCGAGCGGCTTCGACGCTCACCGCGTCGGCGTCCGAGGCATCGATGGGAGCGCGGTGGTCGATGTGTTGGTTGAGGAGAAACATGGTCTGGCTTTCCTGCCTCGTCAGTAGGCTACGTATGGAATACTTCATTTCACGACGATATAAGTGGCTTATTCTGGGGTGATTTGAAGCAGCGCCTGGGTATTGCACGCGCCTTTGCCACGACCAGGTTTTTGATCGACGATCTTCCCACAACGATCGAGCAAAGTTCACAGAAACCTGCGCCCGAGCGCTATATCGGCGGTTCTGGAGATCCGCTACGTGGGAAGGCCGTGGGACCGTCCACGCCCTTCTCCTTCAAAAGATCAGCTCATCGTCGGCATGAGGAATTCGGCGCCGGCGCGGATCCCATCGGCCATGGGGTCATGATCGTCTTGCGCTTGGTGTAGAAGCGAACGCCCTCGGGGCCATGCATGTGGTGATCGCCGAACAGGGACGCTTTCGATCAGCGTTGCACATTCTTCTACGTCCGCGTCGATGTAGCCTCGGACCTTATCGAGATGTGGCTTTGTTGCTAGCGGCCCCATTTCGGGACTAGTGCCAGGACCGACGTTCAGGGCGCGGACCTTAGCCGTCAGGGTTTTCAGAGCATCGACCGCGTGGTCCATATCGGCGTCCGGCATGACAACCATGTGGTTCTTGGCGCCTCCGAGAGCCTGGCGGCGCTTGCCGCGACAGGATGCCCCGAAACCGGCGGTCGGATTTGGTCGAGGATTGAGGCCGGTGCCGGTGCGACAAGATTGCCCAATTGCGCGTGAGGCCGATGAGCCATCCCGTTCCGATCGTTGTGCTTGGCGTCCCCAGGGCAACTGAGGACGCGAGCGTCTTCGAGCGAGGACGTCCAACCAGGCGGAAGCCCAACGCTTAACCAGCAGGGCGGGTCGATTTATAGGCGCAAAGACTGATGTCTCGACCACAGTTGGCGATCACGCATCAGCGCGGGTGCCCTCCTTGTTGCTGGAATGCATAGATCGGATTCATCCCGCAATAGGCTAGGGTACCGGAGGCAGTGGCCATGCACTGGTCATAGGTCGAGAACTGGCAATTGCCTGGATATCCCCAGATACGTCCCTGGAGGCAATAAACGTCCTGCCGAGCCGGTGGAATGAAAAAACGACCCCGCGGAGCGGCGGTCAATGGCGATCCAAACCCGATGAGGATGGAAAGTGCAAGCACACAGATAAAGGGAAGGTTGCGCATGAGACCTTTAACCTCCGTTCAGACTTGAGAGGATAGAAAATCTAGAATTGATGTTTTGATCTTGGTCAATGGCAAACAGCTTCGTAGACGGCTTGGCCGACGGACTTTGTCGCGGTCTGCAAGAGCTTTGTGATTCCACAAAGGCTTAGCGGCTGACCGCGTGTAACAGGTTGGAGAAGCCAGAAATCTGGAGCTCCGCAGAGAACTCTGGCCTCATACTGAACCCGTATTGGTCGCCCAAATCGACTAGCTCCCGATCCACAAATGGTAACTTTAGCCTGTCACCGCTGGGACTCGCCGACCGGCGCGAGGAACCGATGTGCTCCTCACGATGGTGGTGCTTCACATGAGGGCATGCGGGCCACGCATTCAAGCAACCGTTGATCGTCCAAAGCGCCTCCCTTCTAACGTCGACCCCTCCCTCGGTCTGACGCCCCACCGGTGTCCAGTTCGGCTTTCAGGCGAGCTCTCTCCAGCCGCTTCCTGAGCCCAGCAAGTCGGCTCGACAGGCTCATCGTTTCCTCGATGCCAAGCTCACCGAAAACGAACTGATCCAGTTCTTCCTGTTGTGCAGCGATGTCCGCAAGACGCTTGCGGGCTTTGTCCGTTAGCGAGAGCTGGACTACCCGAGCATCCCTGATACCGGTCTTGCGTCGCACAAATCCGACTTTCTCCAGCGCCTTCGAATGAAGCGTGATGAAGGACGGGTCGACTTTCATCAGTTTTGCGACCACTCCGGCCGGAGCACCGCCATCCTTGTCTAAGTCCATCACCGCCATCAAGATCGCCAATTGTGTTCCACTAATGCCGAGTGCCTCGGCTCGGACGTGAAGAAAATCCTCCAGACAGACGTTGAGGGACCTGATCTCCAACGTTAATCGCCGCACCAGCTCCTGGCTCTCAGCAGAGCCATTTCTCCCTCGCGTTGCTTGCTTAGCCAAATGCGGTGCCGTCGAATGTTAGGACCCTGCTCAAAGCTCGTTCGCGCTGACAAGGTTCAAAGACAGGGACAATGTGTTGGGCCTCACGCGCTTACTTCCGTCGATTATCGGAGAATGCCGAGAAGTGGCGCGAAGTATGTGGCTCCCAGCGAGACCTCCCGGCTTACATGTCGGCGGCTAGTGCTTGCCAACCAATTGGCTTCGCCAAATATACGAGGCTCGCCGAGATGCACGTTCAAAAAGAGACCCTCGATTCGTGGTGTCGCGCACCGGCGCGACACTGCATCACTTACGCTCCGGCCACAGGTTTCCCCCAACGCGGGAAGACCGTACTCGGATCCGGGCAACGGCCTCGAATGTCTTTCTAACGTGGGGCAGCTCTGCGCTTAACAGGATCGCAACTTTGCACAATCGATACTGTGGAATTCATCAAAAACGATCGCCCAAACGCCGAATTCAAGCGCAATCGCGGCGTTGTATCTCGTGTGTTGCCGTCCAAGAGCCGATTTTGCCGCCCGACGAGCGAGAGAATTCGATCGTCGGCTGTCCGACTATCCAGCCCTTATTCGTCGAGGAACAAGGGTGCGAAGACCGCATCCAACTCCTGCCGTACCTTGGGCTGAGTATCGGCGAGAACGCGACCGGTTAGGGTCATGTGGAAGCGGAAGAGATCGAAAACGTAGGAGTAACCCCATCGGACAAGATGGGCTCGTTGAGCTGACTGCACAAGCGCCGTCGAAAGTCGCGCTGACTCAGCGGGGCTCGAAGCGTCGAACTCTTCGACGATGCACAAGGCAAGCCCTGCGAACGGCTGTATCGTCTGGATAATGGCGACGGATGTATGGGGCCAGATCCGGCAGTTCATTGCCGTCATAAGCGAAAGGATGCTCCCGAGCGTATTCCTCGATCCGAAAGTCTGGCGCTTTCTCTGGCGTATGCTCAAGACGGATGGTCGTTTCAAACTCGAGCACCTCTGCCAAGGTGTTGAAGTCAACCAGCGTGAGGCAGTTACCGAATACGTCGTGTATCCAGCGGATTTCGACCGGGTCCGGGCTTACCTCAAGTTTGCAGTCCAGTAGCCGCTGATCAAAACTGTCTCTCGGACGAAAGAGTATTTGATGCTGGCCAAGCCCTACGGACCTACGGTAGCGATAAACGGTGCTGTGGTGGACGGTGTAAACGATCATCGAATGCGCTCTGGACTACAATATAAGACCCGGTCCTGATCGCAGGCCGCACGTGGAAATGGATTTGTTCGACCACGAATGCCGTTCATTTCAGCAGCATACCTGAGAAGATCCCGGAACAAACAAGGGCCAGTGGGCTTTGTCTGCCACAGTAAACGCAGACGGGTAAGGACACGGCTTTGAAGATTCGGGCAGGCTATAAAATCGTGTTCGAGTGCCTCCAGGACGTTCCGATGGTGCTTATGCTCACCGTCCATCTGTCCCGCGCGTCAGAGATCTTGACGGACCATGCCATCCGCGTGGCACCGATTGTACAACAGAGATGTTTTCGGTACGTATTTGTACGCGGCTAGTCGCGCCGAGCGGGCTGATCGAGATTCGGAACGAGTTCATCATCGAGGACAGTGGTCTGCCCGATGCAGTCGCACCCAATGCTACTCAGGTCCCGCTGCACGAGTTGCCAGACGACTCCTTAATATATCTGTTGGGCAGCCGTTACTGCGATACGCAAAAGCTGACAGATTTTGCTTGGTCCACGTTCGGGCAGATGAACGGAGGCTGGCAGCGGGTTCAAGCCATTTGCGATTATGTGCACGACTGCATTCAGTTCGGCTACCACTTTGCCCGAAGCGATCGCACCGCTTTTGAAGGTAACCAAGAACGAGTGGGCGTCTGTCGAGACTTCGCTCATCTCGCTGTCGCTTTGTGTCGATGCATGAACATTCCATCACGTTACTGCACGGGCTACTTGGGCGATATCGGAGTTCCGCCGGATCCGGCGCCGATGGATTTCAGCTCATGGTTTGAAGCGTACATCGGCGGGGATTGGTACACTTTCGACGCTCGGCATAATCAGCCTCGCATCGGTCGTGTCGTAATTGCGCGTGGTAGGGACGCGGCTGACGTCGCTATCTCAACTTCGTTTGGACCAACGAAACTTGTGCGCTTCAACGTAGTGACTGAGGAAGTGCCAGCTCACGAAGCGTTTCCGCTTCAGCCGAACATTGATCCATAACACGACGGTTTGGTGGGCCAGCGGCAGTTTGCTTGAACGGCAATTGCGACTGCGACGGATTCCAAGCATGCTTACTGCCGACAATCGCGCGCACGTTGCCAGCTGCGGGACCACCATTGTTTTGAAGCGGAGGTTTTGCTGAGCCTTCCGATTGCAAGCCGACAATTCCGAGTGCTCAAGGTCATCAGCCGCTGTTCGGCCATGGTCTTCAATGTGCGGGACGCCTGCATGTTGCTGATTGTGTAGGAGAGGCGTTCCGCATGGAGAACCTGCTTGCTGGGTTCTTTCGGATTGTTGGCTTGCAAACGAATTCCTGTCCAAAGATGCAGAAGACGTCGGCGGCAACGTTTCGTTTCCCTCAGCTCGGCGGCCTTTTTTCCTAGGCGCACTCGCAGCTGATTTTTGGAAGGAAAAATTACTTGAAGCCTGAGACGGTACGCGCCGCAGTGGCGACCGAGGACGCTTAATAAATCCTTCGCACAAATCGTGATAGCCTGGACCCTATCGGGATTTTGCGCGTCACCCTCCCGGGGCTGGAAAGCCGCCGCCTGCGCTCATTGAGCAGGCGGCGTTTTTGCTTCCAAGCCCCAGCTCTGTGCGTTGGGGGCCCCTTATAGGAGGCAGGAAGTAGCCGAGCGGCCTAAGTACGTTTCCGACATGCAGGACGCCCCTGACTTCCTGAAGTCGCTCGAACAGACGCGGCGGCTCTCGACCCGTGAAGGATGGTGCAGGGCGCACATCGAGGCCATCCAGGTCGCGATTGATCAATACGCTGAGGCGGCTTTCGGCAACCGCGAGTTCGTCCTCAACAAGCCGCACAGCATTGGACCGAGCCGAAGCAGGAGCGAGATTCCGTAATGGTCCCGAGGGCCGTTCTCTTTTATCACATCCTGTTCGTGCACTGTTCGAGAAGCGTTCGCAGAAATGCAACCTTCAAAGGCGTTCGCGGTTCTAGAAAACGTCGGGGTGTATTCACAGACGGAACGCGCCTCCGGCGTCCCAGTTAGGAGATTACGCCGATACGAACGAAGCAGAATCAAAACCCTTCGCTCTCGGAAGGGCGGGGTATTCTCCGTTTGAAGAAAGCCTTGGCAATGGAGGCGCGTTCGGATGAAGCGTGACGGACACGCCGCCAATTTTGAGCCATTTTCACAAATAACAGAGCCCGCCTCCTGAGCACACACGCGGCACACGATCAGGACAAAGTAACTCGGCCGGCCGCGGTAATGCTGTACGCGACTTCGCCCGATGCCAGCAGTTCGGCCTCGACGAGTCCCAGCTCGACCAACCGGCCGACGAGCTCATGGTCAAACAACGGCGGGCTGGTCCAGAATTGCGAAGCCAGACGGCTCAGGAAATCGCGCTCGGTTGCCGTCAGGTCCATGATCGCCCGCAACGTGCTTTAGCTGTCGCTGCAAACGCTCCAGATGCCGACTGCAATGGCGACGAGAGCGACGCATGACCAGAAAATGGGTGCGCTCGAGGAGCGGCCGGCAACGAGGCCCCAGGCGCCGAAGCCGACAATTCCGATTGAGATCGCGTAGGCAACCGCTTTCTCCATTGGTCGCCTCACAAGCACGTCCCGATAGGGACTCGGCGGGAGGCCAAATGTTCCCTGCGCGCGGATGCGCTCCGAGGGATGGGGTTTTAGCCTGAATCCCTGGTGCCCGAGGGCCCCGATGGATCGGCCCTTTCAGATCTCGATGAACTTACGTCCCCCGGAAGCATAAGGGGATCACTCTCAACCTGTTTGTTTCGGGTAAGCCCTAGGCCTACAAGTCCAGCCATCACCAGCGCGCTGCCAGCAACAATCAACCAGTGCGGCAATTCCAATGCGAGCATCGCAGCCTCCATCGAAATGAGCCTGTAAGCTGCCGGAAGTTACCTTAGATAATCCGAATATCGTCCTCAGAGCAGACGATGGCAAGTTCGCCCGCTCGGCGCGGACGGAACGGGAAAGGAAGCCCGCTATTGTTTAGCGGGCGCTCCGGGCGGTTCTGCTGGCGCCGTGGGTTCGGCGGCTGGTGCGCTGCCCCTGAGATCTGAGGGCGCTGTACAATCGCCGGCCCAAATCTTGGTCCCCTGACCGTGCCGACGGGCTTGCATCCCATTGGCGCCTGCGGCTTGACCTGAACAGGCGGCTTTTTGGCGGCTTTCGGCGGAGCGGTTTGAGCAAACGCGCCAGCCGCAATGAGCAGTGCGATAAGTCCGAATAGTCGCTTCATGGTCCATCCCCTCGACCGTTGAATGCGTTTATTCTGCCTTCGCCTTCAGCCCGATCCCGACTTCGGCGAATGGCTTCGGAACGGCCGGACTGATCCTCCTGCTTGCCAGCCCATTTGTCGACCGTTTCACGCAATGCCTTCGATAGCCGAATAGCGGTCACGGGTCCCTCCCGGTGGCGGGACGTAGCTACCGCCCCCGCTCTAAACCTAGAGAAGGGTCCGGCGCGCTGCCGACCGGCCTATCGGACTCCTTGGAGTCGTTCTGCCTTCAGCGCGCCACCGAACAGCGGGAGAGCGGCAGACGCACAGCGAGCCGGTAACCTGCCGGCAATACCTAACAGGTACAAAAGCCGCCATCGCGGCCTGGTGACAAGTACCGCGGTGCGCATGGGCATAGAGACCCGCCGTCTCACGAGGCGGCGGGTTTTCCCTTTTTATTGCGACGCAACCAGCGTTGCCCTGCTGAATGCGATCGCGCACGCAGCCAGGACCACAGGGCTGATCTGCTTGGGCATGTGGTGGCCCCCCAGGCGGACAGCCCCTCTACCCTACTGCCGGACGAGCTTGGACCGCATACCGCCGAGCATCGTATAAGCAAGGCGCCGCCAGATCAGGTTCATCAGGACTAGCATGTTGGCATCCCCGTGTTCGATGCTGCCACTATCGCCCCGCATGTTTCAGGAGGATTTCGCCGGGGTGGGAAAAGACTGCGTGCAAGCTGAGAAAGAGGTTCACCGATCCGCGCTAGCGGGTGTAACCGTACGTACGAAGGCCGCAGCGGAGGTTAAATCGCTGCGGCCCGCGCATGGTCAAAAAAGCCGGGTTAAATATCCAAGTGAAATATGCAGCCAGCCCCGGTTCGGAAAATCTAGCGCTAACCTTTTCTCAGTTGCAAGCTGAAATTCGCGGGAACCGAAACGTGACTATCGGACATTATGTTCCGCTGGGAACGCGCCTCCCAGCTTGCCGGAAGGCGCGGGATTGCAACCCCTGATTCCTGGTGGTCGTCGTCCGCGCATGAGATGATGATCAACATTTGCGTTTCGGAGGGAAGCCCGATGCGCCTTGTATTGCCTTATTTTGGAATTTGCCTCTGCGCGTCTCTCGCGGCGTGGTTGTCCTTCACGCTCCTCTACTCACGGAGCAGATCCTCGGCGGGCGTCTACAGCCGAACGTATGTGCCGCTCTCATGCAGCTCGCCCTTCTCTACAGCGCACCTCATGCCGGCGCGCCGAACTCTGCGCCGGTTTCCTTAAGTGGGTAGAGGAAAGGATAGTTGATCTTCTCGATGCGGGCACGGCCGTCCTGTACCGGCTCGATGACCGACGCCAGCTGAAGGAGATGGCGGGCGGCGGCGACTTCCGGATTGGCAAACGGGCGTTCGGTGACGAGTTTCAGTGCGATGTTTGATGACAGATCCTGCGGCGCCACATGCCGAGCAGAAAAGGCGCAATCCGACGCACCACCACGGCTGATCTTTGGGAAGGCGTGTCGAGCCGCACGTCGATCCTACACTCGCAGCGGCTGAGCCCGCGCTCCTACACCACCGAGGCCAGTGCGGCGAACCAGCCGCTCTCGTTGCGAAGCTCGTGCATCGCCAAAACCAGCTTCCCAAAGCGCAGCGCATTTCGAAGACTCCGCAGGTTGGTTTCGCGTCTTAGCCGTCCAGCGGCCCAATAAAGGCAATCCGGTTAGGCTTCTCTTGCGACAGGCGAACTATGCGATCGCCTGAATGGCGTTGGAGAAGATGCTGGCCGGCCGGCTCAGGCCGTAATGATCGCGCAGCGTTGTGCCCGTGTAGTCGTGACGGAACAGGCCGCGCTTGCGCAGAATGGGCACGACCTGCTCGGCCAAGATGTCGAACCCGCCGGGCAACCAGGGCGGCATGACGTTGAAACCGTCGGCCGCGCCATTCTCGAACCAAGTCTGGATGTTGTCGGCGATCTTTTCCGGCGGTCCGGCAATCACCCAATGGCCGCGGGCGCCGGCCAGGCGCTGCACGAGCTGACGAATCGTCGGCTTCTCGCGATCGACGATGTCGATCACCAGCTTGAAGCGGCTGGCAGCGCCGTGGGCGCCCTCGGTATCGATCAGATGGCGGGGAAAGGCGCCATCGAGGTCAAACCCGGAGAGGTCGAGACCGATCATCTGGCGCAGCTGGGTCAGCGAATACTCGGGCTGGATCAGCTCGTTGAACTCGTCCTGCAGCCGATCGGCCTCGATCTGCGTGCTGGCTATGAAAGGACTGATGCCGGGCAGAATCTTGATTTGATCGGGACTGCGGTCGAAGGCGCGCGCCTGACGCTTGATGTCGGCATAGAATTCCTGGGCGCTCGCCAGTGTCTGATGCGCGGTGAAGATCGCCTCTGCGAAACGTGCCGCAAAGGCGCGTCCGTCGTCGGAAGAGCCGGCCTGGACATAGACCGGTCGTCCCTGCGGCGTCCTTGAGATGTTGAGCGGCCCACGCACGCGGAAATGCTTTCCGACGTGATTGATTGCGTGGATCTTGCCGGTGTCGGCGAAAACACCCGAGATCGGGTCGTTGATGAGCGCGTCGTCCTCCCAACTGTCCCAAAGCCGCGTGATGACGTCCAGATACTCCCGCGCCCGCTCATAGCGTTCGTGATGCGGAGGATGCTCGGGCAAGCCAAAGTTTTGCGCGGCCTGCGGCGTGCTCGTTGTCACGATGTTCCAGCCGGCCCGACCGCTACTGATGTGATCCAGCGAGGCGAACAGCCGCGCCAGGTTGTAGGGCTCAGTATAAGTCGTCGATGCGGTCGCGATCAGGCCGATCCGACTGGTAGCGGACGCGATCGCGGTGAGCAGGGTGATCGGCTCAAGTCGAAACCGTTGCGCATAGCGGACATTGTCCGCCAGCGCCGGGCCGTCGGCGAAGAAGACCGCGTCGAACTTGTGCGCTTCAGCGCGCTGCGCCAGCTCCTGGTAATAGGTGACGTCGAGGATGCGATTGGCTGCCGAACTCCGGTGACGCCAGGCCGCCTCGTGATGGCCGTCTGGATAAATGAAGAAGTTGAGTGAAAGCTGCCGTCGTTCGCTCATTTGTGAGATCCGCGTGCATTGGAAGCTGTAGCACGCGAGACTCTACGTCTGCAGTCGCGCTGATGTCGATGAAATGAATTTGCATTGTTGAGGTGGATGCAGGCACTAAGCTTGCGAGCAGAGCGCCAATTAAAGACGAGAGCAGGCGTCACCACGAGGAACGGCGGCGGTTGTAACGATTATATCGCGTCACCGGACGAGAAGTGCGTTGCGTCGCGTCAAATTGCGCCGCTCTTGCAGCCGGGCAGGCAGTCATCATTGCAAATCTTTCAGTGTCAGCATTGCTAATGAAGCGTTCGTTGCCTCTCGCCGAAAACAAAGCTGGTTTTGTTTCATTGACTGACGATCGATCGCTCGTACCATTCAGGACCTCAACGCGAGGTCGTTTCATCATGCTCCAATTCGATCGCAGTGACCGATGTCCCGGTTCGGGCCGTCTGCCGGAGCACGTTGCGGCCGAGTAGGGCCCCTAGCCAGAAATGATTTCATCTATCTCCGCCGTCGTTTCCGCGACCGGCGCATGGCGGAGCGTTGTCCACGGGGATCGCAGTGACGAGAGCACGACCATGAGCAACACGACAACAATTGATAACGTCATTCCGCGCGCCGACATCGTCAAGCGTGCGGCCAGGCTTGGCGCCGAGATCAGGAACATCAAACTGTCGGGCGAGCTTTCGGACGAGACCATCCGTGCCATCAACCAAGTGCTGCTCGAACACAAGGTCATCTTCTTCCGGGACCAGGGACATCTCGACGATGCCGAACAGGAGCGCTTTGCCATCAGACTCGGCGAGCTGGTGCCCCATCCGACGGTCGGCGCGATCAAGGGCACGTCGTCGATCCTGGAGCTGGACTCGGGCCGAGGCGGTGGCCGCGCCGACCAATGGCATACGGATGTCACCTTCGTCGACGCCTATCCGAAAATCTCGGTGCTGCGCGGCGTGGTGATTCCACCCTACGGCGGCGACACCGTCTGGTCGAACACGGCAGCTGCCTATCTCGACCTGCCGGCGCCCCTGCGCAAGCTCGCCGACGAACTGTGGGCCGTTCACAGCAACGCCTATGATTATGCCGTGAAGACGCGGGCAACCGAGGCGGACAAGAAGCACTTCGACGAGGTGTTCACCGGAACGATCTTTGAGACCGAGCATCCGGTGGTGCGCGTCCATCCCGAGACAGGCGAGCGCACGCTCGTGCTCGGCAATTTCGTGCAGCGCTTCGTTGGCCTGCCGAAATCCGACGGCCAGAAGCTGTTCGACCTGTTCCAGTCGCATATCACGGCGCCGGAAAACACCGTTCGTTGGAGCTGGGAGGCCGGCGACGTTGCGATCTGGGACAATCGCGCCACGCAACATTACGCGGTCAACGACTATGGCGACCAGCACCGCGTTGTGCGCCGGGCCACCATCGATGGCGATGTACCGCTCAGCGTCGACGGTCGCCGCAGTGTGACGCGCGTCAAGACATCCAAGCCCCAGACCGCCAAAGCCGCTTGATCCTGATCAGCTCACGAGAGTCACAATGATGAACGCTATATTTCGATTGCTTCCCGCAAGGCGCGCCGGGTTGGGACAGGCCACCCGCAACACGTTGCGGGTTTTGTTGGCGGGCGCCGTGGCGCTCGGCCTCACGGCCCCGGCATTCGCCGAACCGCCGCTCGAGAAGACCGAGATCCGCTACCAGGGATCGGCCGGGCAGGTGACGTTTATCGAGCTGGCCGAGGACCTTGGCTATCTCGCCCCGCTCAAGCTCAAATGGGTCGGCAACACCATCAGCGGGCCGCAGGACATCCAGACCGTCGTCACCGGCGATATCGTCATCGGCGGCGCGTTCTATGGGGCGATCCTCAAGTTGATCGCGGCGAAGGCGCCAGTCAAGGCGGTGGTCGGCTACTACGGCTCCGATGCCAACACCTATTACGGCTACTTCGTGAAGGGCGACAGCCCGAAGACCGCGCATGACCTGATCGGCAGGAAGGTCGCGGTCAACACGCTGGGCGCACATTTGGAGTTCGTGCTGCGCGAGTACCTGGCTAGGTCCGGCCTCAGCGCTGGTGAAGCCAGGCAGGTCACGCTGGTGGCGATCCCGCCAGTCAGCGGCGAGCAAGCGTTGCGCCAGGGCCAGGTCGAGGTCAGCGCGCTGGGCGGTGTCCTGCGCGACAAGGCGCTGGAACGGGGTGGCATCCGCTCGCTCTTTGTCGACACCGATCTGTTCGGCCAGTTCACCGGCGGTGCCTATGTCCTGCGGGACAAATTCATCAAGGATAATCCCAATGCCTCGCGTAAGCTGGTGGAGGGGATTTCGCGGGCCATCGAATGGGCCCAGACCACACCGCCGGAAGAGGTGCGGGCCCGGTTCGACAAGATCATCGCCGAGCGCAAGCGCAACGAGGATGCCTCCTCGATCAAATACTGGAAGAGCACCGGTGTTGCATCCAAGGGCGGCTTGATCTCGGACAGCGAAATCCTGGTATGGATCGACTGGCTGGTGAAGGACGGCCTGTTCAAGCCGGGTCAGGTCAAGGCTTCCGACACCTACACCAATGCGTTCAACTATTTTCGTCCCGGAAAAACGGCGGAGGCCCGATGATTTCCGTCAAGATCCGTTTCGAGCATGTCCGCAAGGAGTTCGTCCTGCGCGGGGAGGGAGGCGCACCAGGCCGCTACTTCATCGCTCTGGAGGACATCACGCTCGATGTTCGCTCCGGCGAATTCTTGGCCCTGGTTGGCCCAAGCGGCTGCGGGAAATCCACATTGCTCGATCTGCTGGGCGGGCTCACGCTGCCGACCAACGGCCGGATTCTGCTCGATGGCCGGCCGATTGCCGGACCCGCTCGCGACCGCGGCATCGTGTTCCAGCAGTATGCGCTGTTTCCCTGGCGCACCGCCGCGCAGAACGTTGAGTTCGGTCTCGATATCGCCGGGTTCAAGGCCAAGCAGCGGCTCGACATCGCGCGGCATTTCCTCGACCTGGTCGGGCTGTCCGGCTTTGCCGACCGCTACCCGCATGAGCTCTCCGGCGGCATGAAGCAGCGCGTCGCGATCGCGCGAAGCCTCGCTTACGATCCGGAAGTGCTGCTGATGGACGAGCCGTTCGCCGCGCTGGACGCCCAGACGCGCGAGACGCTGCAGGGCGAGCTGCTGCGGATCTGGCGCGCCACCGGCAAGACAATCGTCTTCATCACCCACGGCATCGACGAGGCCATCGTGCTCGGCCAGCGCGTGGCGGTGATGACGTCGCGTCCGGGCCGGATCAAGCGGATCATCGACATTCCGGACGTGCTGCGCAGCGAGGCCGACGACGTGCGCTCGCTGCCTGAATTCGGCCGCGTGCGCCACGAGGTCTGGAGTCTGTTACGCGAGGAAGTCTTGAGAGCGCAGCAAGGGCAATTGACCGCCGGCGCTTTCGCACGAGCCGATCGCAAAGTGGAAGGGGGCGTCCATGTCTAGTCTCGAGATGTTGACGCTGCTGGAGCTTGCACACGGGCGCCGAGAGCCGCTCACCAGCGTGGAAGGCCCGGCATCGCCGGCGGTCGGCCGAATCCGCGCCGCGGCCCGCGGGCTGGCTGCCTTCGGGCACCGCTCATTGCTGCTGATTGCCCTGTTGGCGGCATGGGAGGTGGCGCCGCGGCTCGGGCTGATCGATCCCGTGTTCCTGCCACCCTTCTCGGAGGTGATCGCGGCCGGCTGGCAGCTTGCGCAAACCGGCGAGCTCTATGATGACGTCTCCGCCAGCCTGCTGCGTGCCCTGAGCGGATTTCTGATTTCTGTCGCCTTGATCGTCCCGCTTGGCGTGGCCGTCGGTTGGTATGCGCGTCTCGGCAATCTCGTGAACCAGTTCATCGAGATCTGCCGCAACACCGCGCCGCTTGCGCTGCTGCCGGTCTTCATCCTGCTGCTCGGAATCGGCGAAACGTCGAAGATCACGATGGTGGTCTATAGCTGCGCGTGGCCGCTGCTGCTCAACACCGTTGCCGCGGTGAAACAGGTCGATCCGTTGCTGATCAAGTCGGCGCGGACCATGGGTGCAACCCCGCAGCAGCTGTTTCGCAAGGTCATCCTGCCGGCTGCGCTTCCCACTATCTTCGTCGGTATTCGTCTGGCCAGCGCGTCGGCCATGCTGGTGCTGGTTGCGTCCGAAATGGTCGGCGCCAAGGCCGGCCTCGGCTATCTCATCATCAATAGCCAGTACAGCTTCCTGATTCCGCAAATGTATTTCGGCATCCTCAGCATGACGGTCATCGGGCTGGTGTTCAATGCCATTCTGGAGGCACTGGAGCGGCGCTTCATGCGGTGGAAAGCGCCATTGACGGCATGAGATATGGAATCAGGCGCCGCTCGCAGGTTCCGCGCTGGCCGCCTGCGTAACCATGCTGTTCGGCGGATCAGTCAGAGATTGCCGCCGACCATCGACTTGTCGTTTTCGACGCAAACAGCAGCATCAACATCAACATCAACATCAACATCAACATCAACATCCCCGCGGTCGGCATGCCAATATCGATGTCGATGTCGACCACGGTCGGTCGCTGCTCGCGATCGGCAGCAGCCGCGTAGTCGCTGCTGCTGCTGGCATCACCTCACGTTAGAGGTGCTCTTTCGAGGCTCCGGCAAAAGATGATTTTTCCTCCGCGGCTTTTCCAATTCCGCGTGGCGCTTCTGAGTACTCTTGCCCACCCCAGTCACCCGGCCTCCGGTGGACACGGCTGCGCAATCACGACGGTTAGGCGTCTCGCCCCTCGTAAGGCGCCGGATTAGCCAGGGCTGAAGATCAAGCAGAGCAGGATCGCCGCCACGACCAATGTCCAACCAATTGACGTGGCGAGAGCCCATACTTGGATTGGCATCGGACGAACTCTCCCGACGAGGCTAAGACACCGCTGGCGGGGGACAGCGGCCTCTTGAAGTTACCTCAAACCCTGTTCGAGATAAAAGCCCTTACTTGGGGACCGCCAGAATCAAAAGCCGGACTCGCCACTTGTGAAGTCAAAAACGATTTCAGACCTATGATCTTTCGCCCGTGCCTAGACTACTGTAGAGGCGTCCATTGCGCACAGAGGGCGATCGAAAGTGAGTAGTCGCTATCGGCGCTCAAATTGGGCGGCATCAGCCTGGTTGTTTACGAAGCCAAATGGGCTTCGCGTCGCGATTGTGCCGCGCCCAAGACGTCTCCGCGTTCGACAGTCCTGCTCTGCATCTGAACGCAGGTGCTCTACTCTACTGCCGATTGGCGATCGCGTCCCCTTACGCGCCACAGGGTTGAACGGTGCGGGAATGCGGCGCACTGCTCGCTGATCCTGCTGGAAACCAGCGGCCCATCGGGAGACCAGCAGGAATTGTGCGCCGTATTTGAATAATCTTTCATGATGAGCCGGCGAACCGAGGATTACCTGATCTCTACTCCTCACCAAAATTGAGTTCATAGGCATTGTTGATCTTGTCAGCAGCAGCTTCTGGTGCTGTCGGGAGCTGGAGTTGCGCAACTCTGCTTCCGCTCGTCTTCACGTAAAGTGAGTTGGTCGGTCGTGTTGCCATCTTTGTAGGACCTTAATCGCTGTTGTCCCGGAGCTTCTCCAACTACGTCGCCTGAGCCCGCACGAACCATCTTCGGAAAGTGGCCGCGAGAGCCGCGTCCGCTTTCAGTATCTTTGCTATCGTATCAAGCCGACAGATATTTTGCCTCTTGGTAGTTGTCATTTTCATTTGATTGCAGATGCGAGGCCAGATGAGGAGCAATTTGACTCCGCTTCGCCCGATCTGGACTGGAAGCCATTAGATGTCCGGATGGGATAAGCGAAAATCAAAGCGCGTTCACTTCGAGCACGAGTACCGGGCAACCCTTTTAGGTCTAGACGGCACGTGGCGGCGCGATTGCATTCTCATCGACGTTTCCGACACCGGAGCACGCCTTCGAATTGATGGATCTACAGACGTGCTCAAAGCTCGCCAGTTCTTCCTGCTGCTTTCAACCGTCGGATTAGCTTACCGGCGATGCAAGTTGATTCGACTGGACGGCTCGGAAATCGGAGTCCAATTTGTAACCAGCCGGAATATTCGCTCGGGCTAATTGCCAGAAAAACCAATTCCGGTTCGAATTGATTCAATGAGGAGGGTCGTCCCCCCAAATCACTCCTAGATCGACGCTACCTGGCAGCGATGCCCTCATCTGCGAACTCATTGTAGGGGCGGTCCATCCCGGGTATCGAACCCTTATGCGATTGCCTGAACGGCGCCCGAGAACATGCCGTGCGGCGGTCTCAGGACGTAGTGCTCCCCGTAGCGCTGCAACGGTATAGTCGTTCCGGAACACGCCATATCGCCGCAAGTGGGCACCACCTGCTTCGAAAACAGGTCGAAAGCGCTAGATAGGAAAACCGGTCTTCATCCAGGCCGGGGCTTCCGATCGTGGCCGGGATTTTATGAACCGGTCTCGTCGCTGCACTCGGACCCGCGTGCCCCTTCAGGTCCCTATGCTCACGCTGTCCGGGTGCCATTTTCCCTTGAGGCGATGCGCCCCTGCGCACGCCTGTCTGGCCTGCGGCCCTAGGAAGCTCAACGCCAAAGGCTGGCCGCGTCGCAGATTTCGCATTCTCTTACCTAGAAGCCATTCGACCCTCGACCGCCTCAACGCACTCGGCCTCCACGGAAGGGCCAAAGCCTTCGCCGACACCGAAGCAACCGGCGACGGCGCAAGCCTCGGCCACGCCGAATGGCTCGCGCTGCTGCTCGAACGTGAGGCCGCGCTGCCAGACAAGCGGCTTGCCACCGCCTTGGCTTGGCATGACAGCGAGATCGTTCGGCTCCGAGCGACGACGTCACAATCTAAGCTGGACCTACCCCACAGGTCATAGGCTGCTTTCAAAAGTGCATATTTCTTGCAAAGCCGCACAAGCCAGTGGCAAAAGGCCCGTGCAATTTCGGGATTCTCGGTCCTGTCCACCGCATAGGCGCGATAATGCATGCCGCTCGCGTGCGCGAGCCAGGCATGACGCGTAACAGGCTCTCCCGTACAAGATCGCTTATGGTGATTTCTGGCGCGGCCAGAGGCATTTTCCGGTGATCACTTCCGGCGGGGCCAAATAATTGTGATCGTAACGCGCGCCAGATCTGATGTCCTGAGACTTCATGTTCATCGCCCGCAGCCAGGTCGGCAATATGTCAGGTCTGGACGTGATATTCAGAATGGGCATCGAGCGGACGATTGACAGGCTCTTGCCGTCAACGTGGGTTGGAGTGCTTACGCACACAAGCTGCTCGTTGTAGATCTCCCAGCCGTCTGCCGGCTCGACCATCATAAGATCCCTTGTGATCAGGATATCGTAGGATGAGGTTGGCGGCGACAGCGAGCTGATGACGTCAACGATCACTCATTCATTGCGGCGGAAAAGGCCTGCAGATTGGGAATCAGGACGGAGTAGGCGAATGTGGAGAGGGAGGTGCGGACCACGATGCGGCTCGGCTCCGTACGATTGCGGCGGGCCGACGCGGAGGGGCTCGGCCTACGGGCCGCTTCGCCGGGGCTTCGTGTATGTGTGGTCGGCGGAGCAAGCGACTCCGGAGGGCCTCAGAAGTCCTTCGGTGGTGTCAATTGACGCGTTGATCAACTTTCAGTAATGTGACAACTAGGATACTACCAATCGATTCAAGTGCGTACCACGATTGTGCGCGGACGAAGGCGGTTTGCAGCGATTGCTCCGCGGGCATTGATCATCGTCTCAATGACGCTCGTTGGATAAGAGATCGATATGAATTCGAGGAAGGAAGCTTTGCACTAAATACTGAATTCTGCGGGCCTTTCGACAATGACGCTTGGGTGAAGGTGTCGATTCAACGTTCTTCGACAAACGCCGTTCAACAACACTTAACCGCACTTCGCGTTGGAAAGAACAAGATGGTCGCGCGGAGCAGCCGCGACGGTCGTTGCCGCTAGCGGCTATTTATGACATCCGGAAATTTGGACACATTTGAACAATTGCAAAGAGGCCTTTATGCAATGGATCGCCCGCATTGCCCTCCTATCCACGCTTTGCTGTGGCGCGTGCTCGATTTATCCGCTCCCCGAGGACACTACTTCTTTTGACAGCGACCGAATCGCCTCGGTCATCCGGTGTCAGACCCGCGATGCCATCCGCCGAGTGATCGTTGCCTTGATCGCCACGGGCAAAGATCGTGTCGTGTATCGTGGAATGACCGGATACCAAACTGCTGCATGGCTGGAGCAGCAACCCGCTCACTTCCACGAGGTCAAGTGGGACCAGATTACCGATACGAAGATCAGGGCGCCTTTGCTTTTCTACAAGGACACGTCCGTCAGCTACGATTTTACGATTGACACGACCGAAGTGAATACCGCGGGTGTCAATGTTACGCTTGTGAAGAAACTGTTTGCCGGCAACGACAGCATCGGGCTTGTCGCCAAAAACGATCGGACGCGTGAAGTCAAACGGCATTTCAGGGCCTATGACAGCTTCGACAGTTTGGCGCGGTTGATGAAGGAGGAGACTTGCGATGGCATGCCGCAGCAAGTCAACGCGCTCTATCCCGCAACAGGCTTACTCAGGATCGACTCCCTGGTGAATAGCTTCCTGCTTGCCAATCAGTGGGGAAATCTTGCCGGTGACGATGCCAATTACACCACCGCGCAGATGACCGATACCCTGACGTTCACCACCAAATTCACTGGAAATGTTGATCCCTCGACGGCGATCGATCCAGTTACTGGACGGTTCGTGCCCTCCAGTGCCTCCTTGAACATCGACAACAGCCGTCAGGACCTTCACACGATCCTCATCCTGTTGCGTCTCCCGCCTAACACCAAGGGCCTGCCTCAATTCGACGAATATGGACGCATCATTGCACCGGGATATGTCGGCCAAAAGGCTGCGGCGTCGGCTGCCCTCGATCGGCAGCGCGATTTCAACACCCAAGACGCCCTGACGAAACTAGGAACAGGTATCGGACGTGTGGGCCCGGGCCTCTAGACTAAGCCCGAACTGACAGCAATGGCTTTGGAGTAAAGGAGAGAGACGTGGCAGGTTCCCCCCGCAAAGGCATGAAACTGTACGACGTACGAGCGATCTACGCCTTCTTCAAGATACTCGAAAATTCACAAACCAGCGAAGGCAAGAACAAGCTCGAATTGTTTTTGGCTGATTGCGACAAGAATGGAAATAAGATGGGCGTCGATCGGGCGCTTTTCGATCTTGGCCATGATCACTTCAGCAGTCCTACTGACATCGATGCGGTAGGCCCGGATTGCCCGCTTTGCCCCAGTCCGGGACGGTCATAATGCACCTTCTCGGCCGTACGCTCATGCGTCGAGCTTCGCTTGCCTCTCGGAAAAACTGGGACAGTTTTGATCGTCGCGATGGTTGGCGCGCTCCGCATGCATCGTCGTGATCGCGTTGGCTATCGTGGAATCGGGAAGGAGACTGCGCCTGAATGTCGAGCGAGCAGTTGTTGGCTTCCCCGTCAATGGTCGAATCGTTTCCCTCAAAGCGAACAGATGATGCCTTACCGTGCGAGTTTGATTGTTTGGAGGATATACAGTCGTGCAAATGCCTAACGAATTTTTCACCGTTCAAAGCATGTTGACCTTGAGCGGAGCGACGGGCGCGACTTTCGTCATCTGCAACGGCCTTCAGACGGCCTTCAACTTCAACCCCAAATGGCTTGGGTTGCTGGTCGCCCAGATCATCGTCCTTGCCGGCGTGGTTGCGAGCGACGGCGCCGGTCCGATGCCGTATCTCGTCGGCGTAATCAACGGATTTCTTGTCTATTGTTCCGCCGCCGGTGCCACCAGCGCAGTAGGCGGTGGGGGCGCGCCCCCCATCGCCCGAGGACAGGTGCCGGGTCAAGACGCTCCGCTCACGCCTGCTCGTCGAGGCTTTCTCACGTCTTGGTTCTAGCAAGAAAAACAGCCGCAAGCTTTGGCAGTACGGTTCGCGCCGTAGCGATCGGCGTGGGCCGCGTTGCTGACAATTGGTTGCCGCCGTTGCCGACGCCGGAGCGGGAAGCGGGAGCCCTGATCGAGGCGCTACGACGCGACGACGGGTGCGGCGTTCCGCTGGACAGAGCCGGACCCGCGTTGATCGGTCTGACCTGTACTCGGTCGGCGGTGCTGAGCCATCTGCGATCGCTGTTCGAGGCTTCCTCGGCAGACGATACGATTGTCATCTATTTTGGCGGTCATGGCATCGCGGCTGCCGATAATTTCTACCTGTGCACGGCCGATACGAAGGAAGGCGATCTAGCCGGTTCCGCGGTCTCGGGAGGTGATATCGGAGAGCTAATCGAGGCGGCACAGTGCCGGGGCATTCTCCTGCTTCTTGATTGCTGTTTCAGCGCCGCGGCTGCCGAGCATGCACCTGCGGCATTCCGTTCGCTCCGATCGGGGGAATTCCGCCTGGTGTTGGCTTCCGCACGCGCCGGTCAGCGTTCTTGGGAAACGGCCGACGGGTTTGGAACCCACTTCTCAACGTCGCTTGTCGAAATTCTGGAGGGACGTCGCGTGGTCGGTCGCGGCGACGGCGCCATCTATTTCTCCGATCTCATCGAGGGGCTGAATGCCGGCATCGCGGAAAAACGCGCGGAAGCCAACCTTCCGCCGCAAGACATGGTCTTCGCCGGCACCTACACCAGTGATCCCTTGGTCTTCGTGATGCGCGGCCAGACTCTGGAGTCCGTGCGTTTCGCCACGGCGCGATACTCGCCACGCCAATTGAGAAGAATAGTCGCCAGAAGTCTTTTGACGGTGTTGGCGCTGATCTTCTTCTGCTTGGTGTCATGGTATGGCATCATCGATGCGACCGAGTACGTTGACGAAGAAGGAGGACGTCTGGTCGCCTATCGCGGTCATCCGCACTATCCCCTTCCCGGATACCCCCAGCATATTTGGACCTACGCATACGGCTCCGAACGGCTCGGCCCGCGAGCCAACCGGCAACTTCCACTCGTGGCTCCGATTGGAAAACCGGTGGCACCGCTGGTGGCGGACCGACTGGATCCTCTCGTCGCAGCCTCGCAGCGGGTCGCCGCCGGAGATATCGAATCTGCCTCCAAACTGACACAAGACTTGCTGGCGCGCCGGGACATACCGTTCGAAACGCAGCTCGGTGCCCGGTTGCTTCTGACCGAAATCGTGGGCGCCGAGCAGGTACCGCTCCTCGTACGTTGGACGCTTGATCAAAGAGCCGAGATCAGGCTGGCCGCATTGCGAGGGTTGTTCCGCCTTGATCCCCGGCGTGCTGTGGACCGGGCCTTGACGGATCTATCAGGCGGAGGGACTGGCCTCGACCATTCGGACATCCTCCGTCGCCTGCAAGGCATCTGCACGCCGGATATCGAGCGCTATCTCCGCCGAGTAGCCGATGTCCCCGGCACCCGACCATCTCCGACGTTGGTCGTCGACACAGCCGTGCGCGTTGGATGCCGCCTCGACCATGGCTTTCTTCTTAGCCTGATTGCGAGAAGTCAGTACCGAGACGCAGCTTCGATAGCGGGTTATGCCGTCTGGGCGGGGTTGTCGGAAGCCCCCGCTGCTTCGAATCCGAAGGTCGAACTGTGGCGACGCCTGCTGCTTCAGGCACATCTTCCCACATTTCCATGTGATCCGTCCTGGAGCGATGTGCTTCGTTCGAAGCAAGCGTCCGAGGTCTTGCCCGCGGCGTTGGCGATAGCGCGTCACTGCCCCGGAGCGCGGCTTCAAATCCGTTGGAATAATATTCCTGGACTGATCCGCCTCACTGTGGAGCAGCAAGGTCGCGCGCCCCAGGATGTCGACGGTTTGTTTGCTCCGTCGGGTGGCGTCGCACTGTTTGCCGAATTGGTTCCCTTGATCGCACGATCGATAGATCAGGATGTGGAGCGTGTAAGGGGAGCGATCGAACTATCGTCGGACTCCTCGCTTCGGGTGGCTATGCTGGAGCTGCTGACCATCTGGGGGGACCGGAAGGGTCTGTTCACGTCCTTGCTGGACGCCAACTCCATCGAGCTTCGAAAGTCTACGCGGACTATGCTCGCTTGGCGGGGACGAGTAAACTCGCCGACGAGCTTAGCGCACGTATCGGCCATAGCGACGCTTTCTACACGAGCCTGCTCGGCCGGATTGAACTGCTGCCACTCACCCGATCACGGCTCGAGCTGATGTTACGGGGCACGCGCGAAGAACGCCGTGCCGCAGCATGCGTGTTGGCCATGCAGGCGCCGGTTCGAACGGCAATCACCGTTCTCACGGATCCGGACGGCGACATTCGTAGCGAAGCCGCGGACTGCGTCTCTTACAACGCCGAAGCCGAAGCGATCGTCGCGGAGCTCCCGAAATCGGTTGGGCTGTTTCCTGTCGAAGGCTTTGCGGCCATCCAGCAGCAAGTTCGCCTCAAATCAGGCTTCCAGGCGCACCTTGCTGCGCTGCCAGACGAACAACGATCCTGGCGCCTCTCCATCGCAGACACCACGCCCGGTTCCTTTGGACTGTGGGGGAAGGGAATGCGGGACTGGTTTGAAGAGCAACGATACAGGTCCTTGGCCGGTATTCGGTGAGCCGTCCAAGTGGTCCCCCTGCGCTGATTCCTGAGAGCCTTCGACCATTCTCTACCCACGTGAATTTTTTGGTTCCGACCGGCGCATCACAGGCCGCTTGCACATGACAGTTTTAATATCTCTTGGAGATCAGTAGTAGTTGTCATAGGATACAACTCAGCGGCTTTTCGAACCGTCGTTTTTGCAGACATTATTTTTTTGCTGGGGCCAGCCAATGAAATTGTATCTCTTTGACATGGGTTCGAAGATCTATGGTGACTGCATTCTTGCGGTCGAGGGTGATCGCCGGATCTTAATCGACGGTGCCCATCCGGGGGATTGGCAACCAAGCGACACAACACCGTCCATCCCTCAACAGATAACCAAGGTGTTGGGGAAACCGCCCTTCAAGATTGATCTACTCGTAGTGACGCACTGCCACTCGGACCACATCGGCTGCCTCCCGAAGATGGTGCAGGACGGAACGGTCGAGTTCGAATGGGCCCTGGTCGCCGACGAGAAAATGGGATTCCCGACAGATGGCGAGGATGCCTCGCTGGACGCAGAGACTGCAAAGGTTGTGGCCGCGATGTGCGAAGAGCCGCAGCCCGACCTCGACGGCCCCGCACTGGACCAATTCCTGACCGACGCCGTCAAACTCTCCGACAACTATTCCGCCATGTTGTCCAAGCTTAAGACCGACGGTACCAAGATCGTTCGGTACACGGGTCCGTCTGCGAAAGTGAAACAGATCGAAAAGGCGTTCTCCGATTTCGGCCTCTCAGTCCTGGGGCCGACGAATGAGCACCTCACCGTATGCCGCGACGAGCTCGTCGGACTCAAGAAGAAAGTGCGCAAGGCCGCGGACGGTATCCGCGCCAGCGACGCGGCTGTGGACGCGGTTGCGATCTATCGTGCGCTTCTGTCCAACTCCGCGCCTCCCACCGTAGGTTTGACGGACGACCTACGGCAATACCTCGATAGGGTGGGTCCCGGTGCCGCCTTGAATGACCAGAGCATCGTACTGACGCTCGGGACGGACAATCAGAAAGTGCTGCTCACCGGCGATATGCAATTGGCCGTGGCCGAGGTATCAGGCCTCGACGATTCGATGACGGCGCTATTGGAGACGATCAAGGCTGCCGGCCCGTATCAGTTCGTCAAGCTTCCGCACCATGCGTCCTACAATGGGTTTGACGAGAATGTGCTGACAGCGTTCAAGGATGCTCAGGCATTCGGAATTTCGACTGGCAGGGGAGATCCCAAGCATCCAGATCCGGGCGTCCTCAAATTTCTCGAGAGTATTACCGACACTTACCATTGGGCGCGGACCGACCGGAACGGGCGCATAACAGTGTCATTCGCCGGCTCGAAGCTGAAAATCGGCGTGGACGACGGAGAGCTGAACGATTCATCGCCGAACGCCAAGGATGTCATGCCGGAGGAGGAGGGATCGTCCGAGGTGCCATCACCAGTTCCTGCAGTTTCGGAAGCGCCCCGTCGTCCCCCAGGCCCGGTATCCGTGGTCAGGACGACGACCTCCGGTGAGGTTGAGGTTACCGCCAAAATCCCCCATCAGAAGACGAAAGTCACGATTACGATCGAGATCGAGCCGGGCGAACCCGACATTAAGGAGCCGCCAAAACCCGTGAGCGATGTTAAAAAAAACCAACTAGCCGGGGGTAGGGATCTTCCAGCGCTTCTGTTTGTCACGAATTCCAGGCGCCTCGCCGATAACATTGGAAAATCGGAGGCGACGGGTGCGATCGCGACGATCACCTCGTCCCGCCAAACCATCGTTGATCTCGACGGGCTGGCTGCCCCGCTCGACGCGATCCGTCGCGCTGCGCAAAACGTGCCGGTCAAAGGCGTCGTGATTCTGGGCGGCTATGATGTCGTTCCCTCCGAGCGGTTCGATACGCTTCCTCCTAGTCTGCGCAACAGCATCGGACCAAGCGCCCAGAACGATCCGGACAACTTCATTGTCTGGAGCGACCAGATTTATGGCGATCTTGATGGAGACCGTCTGGCCGACGTTCCCGTTTCCCGAATTCCGGACGGACACACGGCAAGGATCGTCGACGTGGCATTGACGGGCAATGGGGGCGTTTCGCCGTCCTTGAGCCGGTTCGGGCTCCGCAATTTCGTGCGGCCCTTCGCCGATAACGTGTACACCGGACTTCCTGGTCCGGAAACGATGCTAACCTCGCGGGAGGTTCACTCGGAGGCCATTGTTTCGGGTAGCCTGTCGGCGAAGCTCATTTACCTGATGCTCCACGGTTCGGATACCGACGCCTCTCGGTTTTGGGGCGAGACTCAAGGGGGTATGCTTGAGGCGATGACGGTCGGTAACGTTCCTGACCCTTGCGGAGCCGTCATTTTCGCCGGTTGCTGTTGGGGTGCATTGACCGTTCGTACGCGGGCGTCCGTGTACCGCGCTGGCGATCCGCTCCAAGTCGTCACGCCGGCTCAATCGATCGCACTTTCATTCCTTGCTGGAGGAGCCTCGGCGTTTGTGGGCTGCACGGGGGCGCATTATTCCCCTGTTGAGGGGAATTTGGACTATTTTGGAGCCCCGATGCATTCGGCGTTCTGGAGGCAGATATCCCTCGGAAAGCGGCCGGCTGAGGCCCTGTTCCAGGCAAAAATAGACTACATTCGCGGCATGCCTCATGGCCGCACGAAAATCGAAGAACTTGCGATCGAAAACAAGATTCTCAGACAATTTACCTGCCTTGGACTAGGCTGGTGAAACACTATATAATGGCAACTTGATCCAGTGGATCGGAGGTCGCAAAATGGCCGGAAAATCTGATATTTTCAGCGGCTCTATGGACGATTGGGAACCCATCGATTCTCCGTCAAAGGGCGTCGATTCAGTCGCTAAGCCGGCTCAGAAGGCAGACCGCGTGGCGGAGGAATTCGTCAAGGTCGCCAAGAAGTATGCTTCGGATAGCGACACCTCGAGCGGACAAAGCTTGGAACATTCGACCCTCGTGCGGGCCAAAAAGAAGGGTTCTCTAGACAGTGACGTCAACTCCAAGACGTTCGTGCTGTCCGGCAACAAGATTGTCGGATCCCAAGGCTAAGCTCACCTCCAGGTACGAGGCATTTTACGATCAGAATCCGTTCAGCCGCGAGAAGAGTGGCGGTATACTGCTTCGAACGGGCACCTATGGCATTGCTCATCGACGACATCGCGAAAGACATAGCCCTCACCCGATGGGCTTTGCCCGAATGTCTTCACGTTCCGATCGCCGCCCTCGATGAGGACGCCATCCGCAATTACGTTGGCGCTGTGGAGCGGGTTGTATCAGGCCCGGGTTTGAGAAGCGCCCTCCTCGTCACCCTAGCCGGCCGATATTGCTCCTCTTCTTCCGATCAGCGATCAACCAACGTTGGCATTCTCCACGCCCGGCGGCAGGTATGGGTTCACATCGCGTACAAGGCCTATCGCCCGGCATACAAGAGGGCGTTTCCGGGTGAGAATATCGATGGCCTTATACTAAGCCATGCCATGAACAGGGACACGGCGGCATATAAGGGCTTCGACTTTGTGAGAATTACCCCAGCATCCGGCGTCGCAAACCTAAGCAGCGCATTCACGCAACAATGGGCGAAAAACCGGCATAGGCCGGAAAGCCCTGTCGTTACCCGCCGGGCGGGTCCGCCCTTTATTCAGTATGCCGATTTATCCGATCTCATGTTGATGCTCGACATGATGGTCGGCGGCGGCGTTATGGACGCCGTCAATGAAGGTCAACAATTGCTCCAACGCAAAGCGCAAAATTAACTGGCGAGAAGCAGTCACGCCGCCGTTGGCGTGGTGCGTTTCAGATCCGGCGTATATCGTAGGCTCTCGCCAGGTTTCCGATTTGCATACGATGACGTAATTGCGGTCGGCGCTCGTGGCATGCAAGCCGCGTTATTGTCGAGCCCTCGCAATCACCTGATTCGAAGGAGCTCCCATGAAGCAGTACGTCGGGCTGGACGTCTCACAGAGAGAAACCGCTGTATGCGTTGTCGACGAGACTGGCCAAGTAATCTTCGAAGGAAAAGCCAAGTCTAATCCTGGTGCCTTGACCGACCTGCTTCGCAAACATGCGACTCAAGCCGAGCGTATCGGCTTCGAGACGGGTGCGATGGCGAGTTGGCTATGGCATGAACTCCGCAGGGTTGAGCTTCCGGTGGTCTGCATCGACGCTCGGCATGCGCACGCAGCTTTGTCGGTCCGTATGAACAAGAGCGATCAGAATGATGCGCGAGGCCTTGCCGAACTGGTGCGAGTGGGATGGTATCGAGAGGTCAAGGTCAAAAGTGAGGAAAGCCAAAAGATCCGAGCGATCCTTGTCGCCAGATCTCGGCTAGTGTCCATGCGCCGAGACATCGAGAACCAGATTCGCAGCTTGATCAAGGAATGTGGATTACTATTCCGATCGCGCGATCGGCCAACAGTTCCGCAACCAGGTCAGCGAACTCTTAGGCGCTGATCATTTACTCCTCAACGTGATATCGCCGCTGCTCTCGATCCATGAGAACATCTGTCAAGAACAGGAAAAGTTCGACAACGAGGTCCGCCAGTTGGCGAAGCTGGACGAGACGACGCGGCGACTGATGACGGTCCCGGGTGTCGGCGTCGTCACGGCCCTAACGTTCCGCCACACGATCGATGATCCCTCGCGCTTCCGATCGGCGTCGACAGTCGGCGCTTACCTCGGCCTTACGCCGCGACGTAGCCAATCCGGCGAAACCGACACCAACGGAAAGATATCTCGATGGGGCGACCGGCTTCTCCGAACTTACTTGTTCGAGGCCGCCACTGTCCTTCTTTATCGAACCAAAAAATGGTCTTCTCTAAAGACCTGGGGCATGAAGCTCGCCAAGCGGATCGGCATGAAGAAGGCAAAGGTTGCGGATTCCGATCGATGTCGCCCAGGATTCCGAGATGATCTCGCCCACCATTCCGATTTGAAGTCGCCCACCCGTTCCGAAATGATGTCGCCCACCATTCCGG